>CAVRBV010000007.1:0-125917 GCA_963719295.1 Ilumatobacteraceae bacterium | reverse complement strand
AACCCGCCGTCAACACGGCACGTCCAGCGCTGGCAACGATCCGAGTCCGCGCAACCTTCGCGATGGCCGCCAGGGCCTCGCGAAGGCTGGGCGACGTGCCGATGTCCACGCTGAATAGCAACACAAGCCGTTCATCATTCGTGGCGTCTTGAAACACCTCGACACGCTCCACGTTGCCCGCTCGAAACGGCCCAGCGCCCACACGGCCGAGCAACTCGCGCTCCACTGCAGCCTGCACTTCGGCCGTCGTCCTGTTCGATCGAGGTGTCAGCACGACGATGTGGGTACCGCCACCGAGGTCCGAGAACGCTCCCATGATCAACCGCCCCTCCGGTCACCCGCACCAACGCGGGGACGCCACCATACTGCGCGGCCGCAGTCGTCGATTGCCCCGCTGCCCACGACGATTGCGAACGACGATGACAGGTCCGTTGACCACTGCGCGGGTGGCCCTCACACTGCCCCCGAACCGCTCGACCCATGCTTTGGACGTCTGGCGTCGGCAGCTGCGTAAATGCCGTTAGGGCGCGACCGCGAGCGCAGTGCTGTCGATATTCGGTGCTGACGTTCGGGCGTGTTGAGGCTGGGGGTGGGTTACCCGGCTCAGGGGGTACAGCGAACTCTCAGCTCGGGCACCCGCGAAGCCGATGTCGATTTGTCCACGCTGCCACTGTGACTCACAACATCCCGTGGACTCGGAAGATGTGATCCAGGATGTCCCGCACGACGGGTTGCTTGCGCAGGTTGTAGTCCATGACGGTCTCACCATCCTCGTTCGACGCTTCGGCCGCCGCCCGTTTGGCGTCGGCATATCGTCGGCGATCGTCGGGGTGATCGCGCAACCAATCGCGGAACATCACGTGGCGGATCGCCTCGGGGCTGTCGGGACTCCATACGTGGAGATTGGCCCGCGGCGATGTCGCGACCATGAGGCGGTGCTGGTGCCAGAGCGGCTCGCGAATCGTCAACACGAACCCGGCTGCTTCGAGGGGCGGCACGTACGCCGATTCGTCACTGGAATCGGCGACGGTCAGGTCGATGTCGATGATCGGCTTCGCGGCGAGGTCCGGCACGCTCGTCGATCCGACGTGCTCCAGCGCGAGAACGCGATCGCCGAGTGCACGCCGGATGCGGTTGCCCAGTTGGTCGTAGTGCGCTGGCCAGGAGGCATCGGCATCAACGATGTCGATCGGAGTCACCGGCGGCGGGGCGCCGACCCAATTGTCATCGTCGGGATCAGCGTCGTCGTGCCGAATGATCTGATCGACCGTCGCCACGAGACGAAGCGTACGAGCGACGAGATCGTCGACCCTACGCCGAACTGCGCCCAGGCGGCGACTGCACGCGTCCGCGAGAGCCCGGCAGGCAGCAGCGCAACCAGAGACCGACAGCGCCGCCTCTCACGCCAACCCACGCAACCGGAACAACCGACCACCGCACCCGCGATCGCGATGCCGTTCGGCCTCCACGCAGCGGCGCTCGACGACGACGTTCCGTCGCGTTGTTCAGTTCCCGGCTCGGCATCGTCCGGCGAAGCGCTGGCGCGTCGAACTCGCATCCAAATGACCGTTCCAGCCCGACGGTCGTCGAGGCGTAGCCCGTGACACGCGACTCGGTGGTTGGTGTGGCACCGATCCAATCGACGCACAGTCCGCGAGCATTTGCAGGACCTGTTTAGTCGTGTCGCTCCTGCCGATAGCGTCGGCCGCGACTCGTGAAAGGCAGTGATGGCGAAGACAACCGTAGAAGTTCTGGTCGACGATCTTGATGGATCCGAGGCCGTGGAGACCGTGCGACTGGGCTGGGACGGCGAGTGGCGAGAGCTGGACCTGTCGAGGCGAAATCTGGCCGCATTGTCCAGGGTGTTCGACAAGTATTGGAACGCCGGCCGTGCGGCTACCGGGGAGCGCCGGTCGACGGGTGCAAGCCGCCGGAAGTCGCCTACTCGATCGACACGCGTCACGCGTGACCCGAAGGTGATTCGTGCGTGGGCCATCGAGAACGGGATCGAGATTCCGGCACGGGGCCGCATCCCGACTGATGTCGAGCGTCAGTACAACGAGGCGCACTCGCGGACGTAACAATTCGGTCACTCAGCTACTCGTGCCATCAGCGCCAAGATGCCGTTAGCCCTGATCGTTCACGAGAATCCGGTGGGCGGGTCGGCGCGTCTTCGTGGTCGCTATCGGTGACGGGTCGGCCATTGTGTGTGGGCGTGTCAGCCAGGTCGGTGTTCATTTTGTGGTGGTCGGGTCGTGGTCGTGTGGGTCGGGGCGCGCGAGGTGAGCGTGCCCGCTGGTTTGTTGGGGGCGGTTCGTCGGGCGGTCAGGTGATGAGCGCGACGGTCTGGTAGGCGTCGATGATGTCGCTGGCGGTGGGCCAGCCGTCGAGGATCCGGATGACGTGTCGGCGGGAGCGGCGCACGAGTCGGGCGGGGGTGTGCCATAGCGTCCAGCGCAGGGTCTTGGGTTCGGCGACTGTGAGGACGCCGTGGCAGCAGAGCTGTTGGAACCAGCGCACGAGGCTGTCGGCCATGCAGGCGACAGCGAGCCAGGCCCGGTTGGCGTCGATGTCGGCGAACGGGAACCGGTCGGCGCCGGAGTCCTTGAGTCGTTTGATGTTGTCTTCGACGTGGGCGTGGGCGCGCATGTGCACGTCCAGTTCGACGGCGTCACCGTCGGCGGCGTCGGTGTAGTGGCCCCAGTAGCGGAACTGCAGTGACGGGAACAGCGAGCCTTGGGCGCCCGGGTGCAACGGTTCACGTCGCACGATCAACCGTGTCCCTGCGGGCCAGTCGGACAAGTCGACGAGATCGGTGAGTTCGGCCACGGCGGCGCCGCGGCGCTCGTCGCCATCTTGGGTGAGCGCCTGCTGCCAGCGGGCCTCGTCGCCGATGGCCCGTGAGATTGCGGCATGTACCTGGGCTTGTTTGCGGGCGATGACGGCGAAGCCGACGTTGCGTTCCCGGCAGCGCCACACGAAATCGGTGCACCCGGCCGAATCGGTGCGCACCTGGATCGGGCGGTGCACCAGTTTCGGGTCGTCACCGGCACGGTGACCGGCAGCGATCTCGGCGGGTAGCTGAGCGATCGCCCGATCCAACACGGTGACGTGATCGCCGATCGTGTTCGCCCCCGCATTGCCCGGGCGCAACAGCTCGGCGAGACACTCGCCGGTGGCATCGGCGAAGCAGTAGATCGGATGGAACCCGAACCCGCCCTTGTAATGCGGCGCCGTCTCGGCCTTGTTCTCCGAGTGCACCTCATGCAACGAAGCGTCGATATCGAGCACCACCGGCGCGGTCCCGGTCGTCGATCCCATCCGCCGCCACGCGTTCATGCGCACCTCGCCGAACGTGTCGCGCACCGCAGTGAGCGTGTCCGCGTCGATATCGCGGAACGTGCGATACAGCGTCGAGTCCGACGGCACCGCACCGAACAGTGCCGGCTGAGCCCGGAGGTGTTCGATGTCCGCGCACGCCTCGCCACCACCGGCGAGCATCAACATCGCCTGCGTCAACACCTTGCCACGGTCGTGCACCGGCAGCCGCTCACCACGCAGCGCGATCGCCGTCGACAGTGAATGGCCGAGCCCGAGGCGATCGGCAAACGAACCAAGCAGATGCAGCCCAACGTGGGCGACGACCTGTGTGCCGCCCATCTCCACAACGACCGGAACGGTGCTGTTACTGTTCACCTCGCGAGTGCCCTCCCGATCTCGGTTCCTGGCGTGTAAGCAGCACCAGAATCCCAGCTCAGGCGGGCACTTCCGCGGATGGCCCATGCTCAGTCACGGGCCCCACGTGAACGATCAGGGTTAGGTGCTCGTCGCGACTGATCGCAAGGTCGTCGTTTGGTCGCGTCGTTCGGTGCTCGCCATGCGCGGCGGTGCCAAGGCGTCGTCAGCCGAGCACCAATTCCGTCGCGAATCCCGACCGACGTGAGCGTCGATGCCTATCGATGCTCCTATCTCGCTTTCCGCACATTTCGACCGTCATTTCTCTCCCCGGCTCTGGGTGATGTCGGCGACTTGAAGGGAGAGGGTCTCGAGTTCGGTGAGGAGTTCACGTAGCCGGCGGGCGTTGTCGAACCAGGGTCGGTAGCGCTCGGCCTGTTCGGCGGTGAGGGTGCGGGTGACGGTCTTGTTGTCGACCTTGCGAGTCCAGGTCGGGTAGGGGCCGTGGAGCTGGGGGGGTTCGGCCCGGCATCGGCAGGTGGGGTTGCCGCATCGGGTGAAGCGTTCGGTGAGGCTTCCGGGCAGCATCCAGCCGAGGTCGGCGATCTCGGCGGTGAGCGTGTCGCGCCGGCGTTGTGCTCGTGCTCGCTGTCTGGCCGTCGTCATCGCATCCACCTCCTCACATCTTGAAGTATATATGCTTCAAGCATGATCAGCGCAAGGACAGGCGCCACCGGCGAGTTCGAGCTGCGCACCGAGATCCTCGGGGCGCTGCCGATCATCAACCACTTCCTGGACCGCCTCAGGGTGTCCCAGCTGCTGGAGCGCCACGTCCCCCTGGACGACCGACGGCTGCGACTCGCCCCGGCGACCGCCATCGGGGTCGTGGTCCGCAACCTGGTGACCCATCACGAACCGGTCTACGCGCTCGGCGAGTGGGCCGCACCCTTCGATCCCGCGCTGTTGGGCCTCGCCGCCGGCGACGCCGCAGCACTGAACGACGACCGGGTCGGACGGGCACTGCTGCGCCTGTTCGACGCCGACCGCGCCAGTCTGCTCACCGAAGTGGTCCTGGGGGCGATCGACCGGTTCGGGATCGACTGCTCCCAGCTGCACAACGACTCGACCTCGGTCACCTTCTCCGGCGCCTACCGCAACGCCACCGGCGCCCGCCGAGGCGGCAAGACGACCCCGGCGATCACGTTCGGTCACAACAAGGACCACCGCGCCGACCTCAAGCAGCTGGTGTGGATCCTGACTGTCACCGCCGACGGCGCCGTCCCGATCGCATACCGGGTCGAGCCGGGCAACACCTCCGACGACACCACCCACATCGCCACCTGGGACGGCCTGGCCGCCCTGGTGGGCCGCACCGACTTCCTCTACGTCGCCGACACCAAGCTCGCCAGCCGCGACGCCATGGACCACATCAACGCCCGAGGCGGACGGTTCGTGACCGTGCTGCCCCGCACCCGCAAAGAAGACAGCTTCTTCCGGGACTGGGTCCAGACCCACACCCCGCACTGGACACAAGCGCTCCGCCGGCCGTCACGTCACCCCGGCGAACCCGACAACATCTGGCGCACCACCCCCTCGCCGGTCCCCTCGGCGGAGGGCTACCGGATCGTGTGGGTCCACTCCAACATCGAAGCCACCCGCGACGCCGAGTCCCGCCAAGCCCGCATCCAACGGGCCGCTGGTGCCCTCGACGACCTCGCCGCCCGTGTCGCCGGACCACGATCACGCTGGCACACCCGCACCGCCGTCGAGACAGCAGCCACCACCGCCCTCGACACCACCGCCGCCAAGCGCTGGGTCCGCATCGACGTGACCGAACGAGTCGAGGAGACCTTCCGCCAAGAACGACGCGGACGACCCGGCGACGCCACCCGCTACCGCAAGACCACCCGCACCCGCTTCGAGCTCACCTGGAGCATCGACACCGACCTCGTCGCCTACGACGCCGCCAGCGACGGCTGCTTCCCGCTCATCACCAACGACACCAACCTCACCGACACCGACGTGCTCGCCGCCTACAAATACCAGCCGAACCTCGAACGCCGACACGCCCAACTCAAAGGCACCCAGCACGTCGCCCCCATGTTCCTGAAGGACCCCGCCCGCATCGAGGGACTGCTGTGCTGCCACTTCATCGCCCTACTCACCCAAGCCCTCATCGAACGCCAGATCCGCGCCGCCATGACCACCGCCGGCGCCCCGGTCATCCCCCTCTACCCCGAAGACCGCAGCTGCGCCGCTCCCAGCGCCCCACGCATCCTCGAGATCTTCAACGGCGTCGCCCGCCACCACCTCACCGACAACACCGGCCACACCGTGCAGATCTTCGAGCCCACCCTCACCCCACTACAACTGTTGATCCTCGACCTGCTCGACATCCAGCCGACCGTCTACACCGGCCCCACCACCCCATGAACGGGGACCGAAACCCGACACCCGAAGTGCGGAAAGCAGGTCCTATGTGTTGTCAAGGGTCGATTTGCCGGTGTTGCTGGCAGCCCAGTGATTGGCCGCTCGGGTGAGGGCAGGCTCGTATTCGGCCAAGCAGCCGGCGGTGGTGTTCGGTGACGGGACGGCAGATCGCTAGCAGGACAACGCGGTGGTTGTCAGGGCATTCGTGGGCCAGTCCCGTCACCGAGAACGTGGGTCAGCGCGGCAGCGCGCGGTAGACCTCGCGGGCGACGTAACGCTTGAGGCAACGCATGATCTCGGGTTTGGTTTTGCCCTCGACGAGGCGCCGGTTCATGTAGGCGACGGTTCGTGGTTCGTGTTGACCGAGGCGGGTCAGCACGATCCGCCACAAGGCGTTGTTGGCGTGACGGTTGCCGCCCGGGTTGAGCCGGTAGCGGCCGTTGCTCTTGCCGGACATGGCGGGGATCGGAGCGACCCCGCAGAGCTTGGCCCAGGCTGCCTCGGAGCGGATCCGGGTGGCGTTGTCGCCGGCCGCGGTGAGCAAGACGGCGGCGGTGTCGAAGCCGACACCGTAGACGTTCAACAACGCCGGGGCGGTGGCTTTCACCAACGGTTCGATCTGTGTGTCGAGCAGCTCGAGTTCGGCGTCGAGGGCCTGGGCGCGGCGGGAAGGCTGACCGCAGCGGTCTTGGTGGCCCGCAGCACGGCGTCGCCGTCAGCGCGAGGACGCAACCGGGCGGCCTCGTTGACCAGGGCGTTCACCGACAATCCGGCCAGGCGTTGGCGGAGCTCGTCGGGGGCGGTGAACATCAGATGCCGCAAGCGGACGATGGCGCTGATCCGCATCGAGCGTGCCGAGCGTTTCGCCACCAGCGACACCCGCAACGCTTCAACGTTGCCGGTGCCGGTCTTGGCGAGCCCGGCGACACGGCCCGACAGCGCCCCGCGGGCAGCCTCGATCGCGTCCAACTCGTCGCTCTTGCCGTTACGCCGGCGCTCCTGGCGGTTGGGGCGATCAACCTCGATCACCACCAACCCCTGATCGGCAAGATGGCGAGCGAGACCGGCCCCATACGCGCCCGTGCCCTCGACACCGACACGCTCGACAACACCGAACGACCCCAGCCACACGTACAACGCGAGATGCCCGGCTGGTGTCGTCGCGAACGACTCGACGGCGAGCACACCGCCGTTGGCGTCGACGACCGCGGCCACATGAACGTCCAGATGTGTGTCGACTCCGCCCGTCACCGGACGCGTCGAACTTACGATGGTCATGTCATCCCTTTCCTATGTTGAGGGGTGGCAACCACGTCCCGGGAAGGAGACCGTGCGACCGAGGCACTGTTGGCGCAGCACCTCGAGTCCCCCTCCAGAACGGGACGTGGACGCGTCCCCGAACCTTCACCAGCAACACTGCCAGCGGCACCGGCCACCAGCGCGGATACTCACAACTCGACAGCGCCCATTCTCACTGGGCATTCGGGCGCTCGCAGCAAGGAGTCGACCAAGCCGACCGTCTCGGCGGGAAGGCGGCCGAGCGGTCGTTCGGGCTCGATGCCGACGGGCGCGGGTGGCCACCACCCCGACCTCCCGTGGCGGAGCCGCCGGCGGGCTGACGCGCCGGGACCTCCCGTGGCGAAGCCGCCGGCGGGCTGACGCGCCGGCCGCCCGCTCCTCTAGGCTGCCCGCCGGGGTGACCTGCACCGAAGCGCCACCGTGCCACGAGGAGACCTGCCATGGCTGAAGAGACCGAGTCCACGACGAGCGCCGACGAACCCGCTGACGACACGTCCGACGTCGCCGCTGCGGTCGTCACCGACGGCGCCTACGCGCTCGTGGTCGCCGATTTCTCGGACATCGACGCGGCGTGGGAGGCGTACGACGAGCTCGACCGGGCTGTCGACGCGGCCAGCCTGAAGATCGAGGGCGTGCTGGTCCTCAAGAAGGGCGGCGACGGCACCGTCGAGGTGCAGAAGCTCACCGACCACAGCGCGCGCCGGGGCCTGACGTGGGGTGTCGTGGGGGGCGTGGTGCTCGGCGTGCTGTTCCCGCCGTCGATCATCGGCAGCGCCGCGGTGCTCGGCGCCGCCGGGGCGGGCATCGGGGGTCTCCAGAAGCGCCATCATCGCAAGGAGCTCGCCGAGGAGCTCACCGACGCCATCGACCCGGGCCACTCCGGGCTCGTGCTGCTCGTGTCCGACCCCGCCGCCGTCGAGCTGCAGCAGGCGCTGGCCAAGGCCGACCACATCGTCCAAAAGGCCGTCGACAAGGCTGCCGCCGAGGAGATCAAGGCCGAGGCCAAGACGGCCCAGGCGACGGCGGACGACTCGGCCAAGAGCTGACGAGCAGGCACCGACGAGGAGATCGCGGCGCTCCCGATCGAGCTCGGCGCGCGGTCGACGAGGTCGAGACAATCGCGGCGCTCGACCAGGCCGCGGGTCCGTGACCCCCGCGACCTTGCTCGGCGTGTGGGTCGACCTCGACGACGAGGCCTACCGCTCGGCCGGCCTCAAAGCACGGGCGCGCGACCGCCTGGTGGAACACCGAGGCGTTCGCCGCTCTCACAGTCACGCCGGGAGCACGAGTCGAAGCTCCGCCGCCCGAGCCGGCCCGCTCCTGACGGAGGTCGGCCGCTCGACGGATGACGACTGAGAATCCCGGCAGGGTGGAGGATCTCTCCATAGGGTGAGGGTGTGATGTGGGGAACTTCGGTGTAGAGGTGTGCTCCATGTGCGGCCTACGGTGAACGGGCCGGCACGATCGGCCGGTGGGGAACAAGGGAGGTACACCGATGGGGATCAACCGCCGACGCGCCCGCGTCCGCACCATGCTCGGCGTCGCGACGGTGGCCGCGGCCCTGCCCCTCGGGGTCGCCTCGGCCACGACCGCGCCGCCCGCGCCGTCCGGCGAGCCGATCCAGGTCGGCATCATCTACTCCCAGACCGGGCCGCTCGCCACCTACGGACAGCAGTACCTCGACGGGTTCAACGCCGGGCTCGACTACGCCACCGACGGCACCGGCGCGGTCGACGGCCGGCCGCTCGTGGTGACCTTCGTCGACGACGCCGGCGATCCCGACACCGCCGTTTCGGCGGCCAAGGACCTGATCGGCAAGGGCGTCACGATCATCGGCGGCAGCACGTCCTCGGGGGTGGCGCTCGCCGTCGCCGAGCAGGCCGACCAGAACCAGGTGTTGTTCGTGTCCGGTCCGGCCGCCGCCGATGCCATCACCGGCATCAACGACTACACGTTCCGCTCCGGTCGCCAGTCGCTGCAGGACGTCGCGACCGCGGCGTCGTTCATCGACGCCGAAGGCGCCAGCGTGGTCGTGTTCGCGCAGGACACCGCGTTCGGCCAGGGCAACGTGGCGGCGGTCGAGGCGATCCTCGGCGCCCAGGGTGCCGACGTCGAGAGCGTGCTCGTCCCCGAGGACGCGACCGAGTTCACTCCGTTCGCGGCGCAGCTCACCGACGCCGCGCCCGACCTGGTGTTCGTGGCGTGGGCCGGCGCGTCGTCCGGTGCGATGTGGGAGGCGCTCGACCAGCAAGGCGTGCTCGAGTCGACCACCGTCGTCACCGGCCTCGGCGACGCCTCGACGTACGGCGCCTACGGCGACGCCGCCGGGAAGGTGGACTTCCTCTCCTACTACTTCCCCGGCGCCCCCGACAACGACGTCAACGCGACGATGATCGAAGCGATCACCGCTGCCGGCGGCACGCCCGACATCTTCTCCCCCGACGGCTTCGTCGGGGCGCAGATGATCGTGCACGCGGTGACCGACGGAAACCCCGACGACGTCGACTCGATGATCGCCGCGCTGGAGGGGTGGACGTTCGACGGGCCGAAGGGCTCGATCACCGTCCGCGCCGAGGACCACGCCATGCTGCAACCGATGTACCAGGCGCGACTCGTCGAGACCGACGGCTCGTGGGCGCCCGAGCTGGTCGCCGAGGTTCCAGCCGACGCAGTGGCTCCGCCCGTCGCCGAGTGACCCCCGCCGCACCGGCCGCGCCGGCGGTCGCAGTCCGCGAGCTCGGCCTGCGCATCGGCGGCGCCCGCATCCTGGACGGCGTGACTCTGGCCGCCGGGCGCGGCGAGATGCTCGGCGTGATCGGGCCCAACGGGGCGGGCAAGACCACGCTGTTCAACATCATCTCGGGCGTCTACCGGCCGACGGTCGGCCGCGTGCTGCTCGACGGCGCCGACGTCACCGGCACCTCGATCCACCATCGGGCGCGGGCCGGGCTCGGCCGTACGTTCCAGACGTCCAACCTGTTCCCCCGGCTCAGCGTCCTCGAGAACGTGCGGCTGGCCGCCCAGGCCCGCCGCCGCGGGTCGCTGTCGGTCGTGCGCTTCCCGCGCCGCGGCGACGACGCCAGCGACGATGCCCGCCACGACCTCGACGAGGTCGGCCTCGGGCACCGCCTCGCCGTCGCGGCTGGCGATCTGTCGCACGGCGACAAGCGCAAGCTGGAGATCGCTGTGCTGCTCGCGATGCGGCCACGGGTCGTGCTCCTGGACGAGCCGATGGCCGGCGTCGCGACCGCCGACGTGCCCTCGCTGGTGGACGTGATACGCAGAATGCACGGCGAGCTCGGCTGCACCGTGCTCATGGTCGAGCATCACATCGACGTCGTGCTCGGCCTCGTCGACCGGGTCGCGGTCATGCATCACGGAGCGTTGCTCGCCTGCGACACGCCGACGGCCGTCATGGCCGACCCGAACGTGCAGCGCGCCTACCTCGGCGACGTCGCCTGACCGGGACGCGACGAGGTCGGAGGTGGCAGCCAGCGCACCGGAACGGCAACCGGCGCCCCCCGTTCCGATCATCGACGTCGCGGCGCCGATCCTCGTCGTCGAGCACCTCCAGGGCCACGTCGGCGCGCAACAGGTCGTCGAGGACGTCTCCTTCACCGTCGCCGCCCACGGTGTCACGGCGCTGCTGGGGCGCAACGGGGTGGGCAAGACCTCGACGATCAAGGCGATCCTCGGCCTGATCTCGCGCCGAGGGGCCGTGACGTTCCTCGGCCAGCGCATCGACGAGCTCCCCACCTACCGCGTCGTGCAGCGTGGGATCGGCTACGTCCCCGAGGACCGCGAGGTGTTCGCCGGACTGACGGTCGCGGAGAACCTGCGGCTCGCCGCCGCGTGATGTCGAGCCGCACCGCGAGCGCGTCGACGCGCTGTTCCCCGACCTGGTCGCGCGTGCTGACCAGCGGGCCGGGAGCCTCTCGGGCGGGCAGCAGCAGATGGTGTCGCTCGCCAGGGCGATGATCAACGACAACCGGCTGCTGCTGATCGACGAGCCGACCAAGGGCCTCGCTCCGCTGCTCGTCGCCCAGGTAGCCGACGCGTTGGCGGCTGCCGCGGCCGAGACGCCGATCCTGCTGGTTGAGCAGAACCTCGCCGTCGTCGAACGCCTCGCCGACGACATCGTGGTCGTCGATGCTGGGCGCGTCGTGCACCGGGGCCGCGCCGACGAACTGCTCGGTGACCGCGCCATGGTCCAGCGCCTGCTCGGCGTGCACCGCGACGAACCGGGGGACGCGTCACCGTGAGCACGATCGTGCTGCTGACGCTGACCGGGATCGGGCTCGGGGCGCTGTACTTCCTCGTCGCGTCGGGCCTGTCGCTGATCTACGGGTTGATGGGCGTGCTCAACTTCGCCCACGGATCGTTCCTGACGTTCGGCGCCTACGCCGGCTACGAGCTCGGGCGCCACCTCGGGGCCGCGAGCTGGGGCTCGTTCGCGCTCAGCCTGGCGCTCGGTGCCGCCGTCGGCGCGGCGATCGCCGCGCTCACCGAGCTGATCCTCATCCGCCCGCTCTACGAGCGCCACATCGAGCAGGTGCTGGTGACGGTCGGGTTGGCGCTGGCGACGGTCGCCCTCGCCGAGGGCATCTGGAAACCGGACGCGATCTTCATCAGCGGGCCCGGGTGGCTCGACGAGACCACCTCGGTTCTCGGCGCTCGCGTCCCCAACGATCGCTTCGTCGCGATTGGCGCGGCGGCCGCCGTGCTCGCCGCGCTGGTGCTGTTCCTGAAGCGCACCCGCTACGGGTTGATCGTGCGGGCCGGGGTCGAGAACCGGGCGATGGTGACCGCGCTCGGCATCGACGTGCGGCGGGCGTTCACGCTGGTCTTCTCGATCGGCGGCGCCGCGGCCGGCCTCGGTGGCGTGCTCACGTCGCAGTACTTCGGGTACGTCTCGCCCCAGCTCGGCGCGTCGATGCTGATCTTCGCGTTCATCGTCACCGTGATCGGCGGACTGGGGTCGCTGACCGGCGCGGCGATCGCCGCCCTGCTGGTCGCGATCGCGCAGCAGTTCGCCAACTACTACTGGGGCTACGGCGACCTGATCGTGGTGCTCGTCCTCGCCGGGGTACTACTGGTACGACCGCGCGGCCTGCTCGGGAGCCGCACGTGAGCCGCCCACTGCGACCGCTGACGATGGTGGTCGGCGTGGCGCTGGTCGCATTGTTGGCACTACTCCCCTGGCTGTCGATCCCGGTGCCATGGCTCCTGCCCGGCGACACCGACACGCCGGGATCGCTCCAGTTGATGGGCCTGTGCCTCCTGCTCGCCGCGCTCGCGCTCAGCTACCACCTGCTGTTCGGCCTCGCCGGGCTGCTCAGCTTTGGACACGCGCTCTACTTCGCCGCCGGCGCCTACGGGCTCGGCCTGTTGCTCGACCGCCCGGCATGGCCGCTCGCACCGGCGGTCGTCGTGACGTTCGGTGCCGTCGCCGTGATCGCGGCAGTGGTGGGCGCGGTGAGCCTGCGCGTGTCGGGGATCGCGTTTGCGATGGTCACGCTGGCGTTCGCCCAGGCCGGCAACGTGCTCGTGCGCCGCAACCCGCACAACCTGACCGGTGGCGAGGAGGGCCTACGGCTGGAGACCGATCGCCTGCCGCGCCAGTTCGTCGGGGTCGTCAACACGCGCTACCTCTTCTGGCTCGCGCTCGCCATCGTCGTCGTGATCTATGTCGTGGTGGCCTGGGTGGAGCACAGCCGGGCCGGGCACGTCGCCGCCGCGACCCGCGAGAACGAGCTGCGCGTCCGCGTGATCGGCGAGCAGCCCAAACACGCCCAGTTCCTCGTGTTCGTGCTCGCCGCCGTGCTCGCGGCGATCGTGGGGATGGGCCATCTCCTCCTCCAGTCGGGCGTCACGCCCAACGCGACGTCGGCCGACTTCACGCTGACGATCCTCGTCATGGTGGTCCTCGGCGGCGTCGGCGCCCGCTGGGGCGCGATCGCCGGCGCCGTGATCTACACGCTCGCTGATCAACGCCTCGGCGTGCTCGCCTCGTCGGACGCCGTCGACGGGCTGCCGTCGGTGCTGCGCGTGCCGCTCAGCCAGCCGCTGTTCATCCTCGGCGTGGCGTTCATCCTCGTCGTGCTGTTCCTCCCCGGTGGGCTGGCCGGCACGCTGACCCGACTCGGCCTGCCGGGCCTCGGCCGTCGGCTCGACGACCCGATCGCCGACCTCGACCTCGCCGACGGGTCTGCCGACGTCGACCCCGCGCTCCAGCCGGACCACGACGCCCACCCTCTGGTATGACGATGAGACGGCTCGTAGATTCGCGGCTCGATGAGCGTCCCGGACGTCATCGCCATGCTGAGCGGCCACACGACGCCTGAGCAGTTCGACGCCGCGGCTGCGACGCTCGCGTCCGACGGCGGCGACGCGGCGATCGTGTCGGCGCTCGCCGCCGCCGCGCAGGCCCTGCGACTGACGCTGGCCGAGCGCACGCGGCGCGAGCGGGAGCTGCTCGCGCTGTTCGAGACCGCCGGCGACCTCTCGTCGCTGCGCGACATGGACGACGTGCTCCAGGCGATCGTCGGCCTCGCCCGCGACCTGCTGGCCAGCGACTGCGCGTACCTCGCGCTGTTCGACGACGAACGCGGCGACACCTACATTCGCGTCACCGCCGGCATCCGCAGCGACGACTTCAAGAGCCTCCGCCTCCCGATCGGGACCGGTCTCGGCGGGCGGGTGGCCGAATCGCTGCGACCGCAGTGGTCGACGAGCTACCTCACCGATCCGCAGTTCTCGCACATCAACCCGATCGACGACGCGGTGGGAGAGGAAGGCATCGTCGCCATCGTCGGCGTGCCGATCGTGCTCGGTCAGCGGGCGATCGGGGTCCTGTTCGCCGCCAATCGCGAAACGCGCGGGTTGGCCACCCGATGACGTGGCCCTCGCCCAGTCGCTCGCCAACCACGCCGCGATCGCGCTCGAGAACGCCCGGCTGTTCGAGGACGCGCAGCGAGCGCTGCACGAGCTGCAGGTCGCGAACGACGTCATCCGCCGGCAGAACGAGGGCCTCGAACGGGCGGCGGCGCTACACGAGCGGCTGGCCAATGTCGTCCTCGACCGAGGCGCGCTCGCCGACGTGGCCGGCGCAGCCGCGGACGCGCTCGACGGGCGCCTCGTCGTGTTCGATGCCCACCGCCGCGTCGTCGCCGTCGCCGGCGTGAGGGGCTCGACCGAAGGGACCGAACCGGGACCGCCGGGCCCCGACGACGGGCCGACCGCCGGCGGGCTGAGCGACGCGTTCGACCGCGCCCTCACCTCGGCCCGGTCGGTCGAGGTCCAGCTCTTGGGTGGGCACCGCCTCGTCGTCGCCGTGCGGGGGGCGGTGACGTGCTCGGGTTCGTCGTGCTCACCCGCGCCGCCGCGCTCGGTGAGGCGGATCGGCGCATGCTCGAGCGCACCGCTCAGGTCACCGCGCTGATGCTTCTGGGCGAGCGCGCCGTGGCCGAGGCCGAGCAGCGCGTTCGCGGCGACCTGCTCGACGAGTTGATCGGGGACCACCTCGGAGACCCGGCGACGCTCGAGCGCCGCGCCCGGCTGCTCGGCGTCGACCTCGGCGCCGAGCATGTCGTGGCGAGCGTCGCCGCCGACGGCGCCGACCGCTCGGCGCTGCACAGCGCGGCGGGCCGGCTGGCCGCTGAGGCTGGCGGCCTCGCCGGCACCTACGAGGGCACCGTGGTCGCCGTGCTGCCAGGGGTCGACCCGGAGGCCACCGCAGCATCGCTGTCGCGATCCGCTCGGCGCGCACGCGATCGGCACCGTCACCGTCGGCGCCGCCGGACCGGCGCGTGGCGCTTCCGGCATCGCCGACGCCCATCGCGAGGCGGCGCGGTGCCAGTCGGTGCTCGTCGCCCTCGGCCGCGCCGGCGAGTGGGCGACGCCCCAGCGCATCGGGGTGTACGCGATGCTCGTCGGCACCGCCGGGCCGGAGCGCCTCGACGCGCTCGTGCGCACCACGCTCGGACCGGTGCTCGACTACGACGCCGCCCGCGGCTCCGAGCTGCTCCACACGCTCGACGTCTACCTCGCCGAACGCGGCCAGCTCGCCCGCGCCAGCGAGCGGTTGTTCATCCACGTCAACACGCTGCGCCAGCGGCTCGACCGCATCGGCCAGCTCCTCGGGCCGAGCTGGCGTGAACCCGACGAAGCCCTCCAGGTCCAGCTCGCGCTCCAGCTGCGGCGGATCGCCGAGACCGGCCGGCACGATCGCGGCGGGAGGTGATTACCGCCGGCCGTGAGCGCACCTCGTACTCTTGGCCCACGGTAGTGATGAGCAGCCCCGTTTCGCTTGGCGGCAGCGCTCAATGGTCGTCGAGGTCGTGGTCGAGGCGGCGACGGACGGCGGAGCGTGCGGTGGCGGCGCGGCCGATGCCGAGGGCGAGACGAGCAGGCGAGCGTCGTGGGGCCGGGGGGTGCGCCGTCGAGCAGGTCGTTCCATGTGAGTGCCCACGGGGCGGCGATGGCGGTGCCGACACCGGGCAAGGTGAGGGCGCGTCCGAGGAGGGCGACGCGTCGGGGTGACCCGCTGATGGCCGCGGCGTGGAGTGGTGCGGCGACCGCTGCGTACCGTCCGGGTCCACCGGAGAGATACTTGCAGTAGCGGTCGGCGGCCGTTGCGGGTCCGGCAAGGATGGCGGTGGCGGCGGCCGCCGCGCTGGTCATTGCGGGTGCGATGCCCTCGCCCTGAAGGGGGTTGACGAGGCCGGCGGCGTCGCCGACGAGAAGGACTCGCCCGCGGGCGGGCACGGTGCCGACGATGCCCATCTTCAGCCAGCCGCCGAGGCGACGGCCGTCGACGGTGGCGGTCAGCAAGCCGAGTCGTCGCAGGTGATCGCAGAACGCATCGAATCGCGTGACCGCCCGGGATGCCGTGGCTCGATCGGCGCGCAGGCCGAGCCCGAGCCCAACGTTGGCGGTGCCGGCGTCACCGGGAAACAGCCAGCCGTAGCCGGGGAAGCCGCACCCGGGTGGATCGTCCCACAACGCGATGATCGGCCGGTCGACGTCTTCGCGCGACGTAGGCCCGCTGGGCGAAGCCCCACAGCACCGCACCGGGATCGATGAGGCCGGCAGCGGCTGCGATGCTGCTGGTCGCTCCGTCGGCGCCGACGATGATGTCGGCGCAGATGCGGCGGCCGTCGTCGAGTTCGACGCCATCGTGTCGGATGCCGGCGACGCGTCCGGTCACCGCCCGCACGCCGGCGGCGATCGCCGCGTCACGCAGCCAGCGTCGAACAGCAGGCGGGTGACTGCGACGCCGTGGTCGGGATAGGTGCGTCCCGCTCGCGCCGGCAGCAGTACCGGCCGCCCGGTTGGCCCGACGACGACCATCTCGCCGACCTTCCGCCCGGCGGGCGGGCTCAGGCCGAACGAGGCGAGCGTGGCCAGCGCCCGTGGACCGACGAGGTCACCGCAGGCCTTGTCGCGCCCGAAGGTCGCCTTGTCGACCAGCGCCACGCTGGCGCCGCCCCGAGCGAGAACGAGGGCCGTCGTGCTGCCGGCGGGTCCGGCGCCGACCACCACCACGTCGACGTCGGCGATCGGTTCGGTCACGGCACCTCCGTGCGGCGGGGATACGTACAGTGTCACTCACGTCACGACGTCGAATGCGCGCTGCGGACAGTCGAACCTCGCCGTTCGTCCGAGCCTTGTTCGCCGGGCTTCCCGCCCGCTACGACCGCCTCGCCGCCGTCCTGTCACTCGGCCAGGACCGCCGCTGGCGACGTACGATGATCGATCACGCCGTGTCGACGAACCCGACCAGTGTGCTCGATGTTGCCACCGGTCCGGCCGGCGTCGCCCTCGATCTGGCCGCCCGCACCGACGCCCGGATCACCGGCCTCGACGTCAGTGAGGACATGCTGGTCCGAGGCCGACGCAACGTCGTCGCCGCCGGCTACTCGAGCCGTATCGCGCTCGTGCTCGGTCAAGCCGAGCGACTGCCGTTCCCGGACTCGACCTTCGATGCCGTGACGTTCACCTACCTCCTGCGCTACGTCGCCGACCCTGCGGCCACCATCGGCGAGCTGGCCCGCGTGCTGCGCCCGGGCGGAGCCATGGCCAGCCTCGAGTTTGCCGTACCACCCAACCGCTTCTGGCGGGCCTGGTGGTGGCTCTACACGCGGGCGGTGCTCCCCGTGGCCGGCGGTCTGCTCGGCGGGCGGGCGTGGTTCGACGTCGGCCGCTTCCTCGGTCCCAACATCACCGCGCACTACGAGCGCTTCCCGATCGCCGCCCACATCGCCGCGTGGGAGGACGCCGGCCTTTGCGACCTCGGGCTGCGCCGCATGAGCCTCGGCGGCGGCCTCGTGATGTGGGGCCGACGAGCACCCCACGACATCGACGCCGGTTCGAGCGAGCCGTGAACGAACCGACCCGCCCCCTCGCCCCGGCCTTCTACGCGACGTCGGCGACACCGGCGAGGTCGGCGTGGGCGGACTGGTGGGTGCTGCTCCACCCGCCCTACACGTTGTGGCACCTCTCGTACGTCGCGATCGGGGCGACCCTCGCCCCCCGCTTCGACGGTGGCCGGCTGGTCGCCACCCTGATCGCGTTCTTCCTCGCTGTCGGTGTGTGCGCCCACAACCTCGACGAGCTGCATGACCGCCCGCTGCGCACACAGATCCCGGCGTGGCTCCTCATCGCCACCGCTGTCGCGAGCCTGGCGGGTGCCGTCGCCCTCGGCGTCGTCGGGATTGCCCGCATCGGGCCCGGGCTCATCGTGTTCATCGTCGCCGGGGTCGTCCTCATGGGCGGATACAACCTCGAGCTTTTCGGCGGCCGCCTGCACAACGACGTGACGTTCGCTGCGGCGTGGGGCGCCTTCCCGGTACTCACCGGCTACTACGCCCAAGCCGAGACGCTGCGACTGCCCGCACTCGCAGCAGCCCTCGCGGCCTATGGCTTGTCGGCCGCCCAACGCTCGCTCAGCACACCCGCCCGCACGCTGCGCCGACATGTGCACGGCGATCGACGGCGTCGTCACGTACGACGACGGCCGCCAACAACGGCTGACCACCACATCGCTGATCGCTCCGCTCGAAGCGGCGCTCAAGGCGACCGCCGCGGCCGTCGTGGCCCTCGCGGTCGCCCTCGTCATCTACCGAGCCACGACGCGCCTGATCGTTCGTGATGCGGGTCCGCGGCGCTGCGCCGGCCATCATCCCGGGCGGGCGGCGTCTCGTTCCTAGGCTGAGCGGCGATGTGCGACGTCGACCTCGAGCGCTTCCGCGACGGCTACCGCCGTGATCTCGGCCGGGCGCTCGGTGAAATCGAGCACGGCCGCAAGCGGTCGCACTGGATGTGGTTCATCTTCCCGCAGATCGCCGGACTGGGCGCCAGTCCGATGGCCGCGCACTACGCAATCCACAGCCGAGCCGAGGCCGAGGCCTTCCTACGAGACCCCAGCCTCGGGCCGGGCTACCAGAAGCTCCTCGACGCGGTCTGGCAACAGGTCATCCAGCATGGCGCAACGATCCAGATGCTGTTCGGCCGACCCGACGACCAGAAGCTCGTCTCATCGGTCACGCTGTTCGCCGGTGTCGCCGCCGAACTCGGGGACGAATGGACCTTGGGCGTCATCAAGGCCAACGAGATCCTCGACCGCGCCTGCCGCACAGGAACTCCCACGATGCGCTGCCACGCAACGGTTCCTCGTCGCGGACGCTTGCCCTGGAAACTGTTCGGACGTGAGCCCGAGATCGCTGAGTCTCCACGATTCGTCAACCATCGATGTCGAGGAACGGCTGGCGGCTTCGTCCCCCTGATGAGAAGCACCTCCTGGATGAAGGGATCACCAGCATGACCAAGGAAGAGATCGCCGAGGTTCTGGCCAAGCCGTACGCGCAGCAGCTGCTCAACGGCCCCGAGCCGGCCCGGATGGCGTACGACGGCCTCGACGGCGACCCCCGGGTCATTCCGATCGGTTTCTGGACCGAGGGCGAGCGGGTCGTGATGGCCACCGTGCCGAAGTCGGCCAAGGTCGCCGCGCTACGCAAGAACCCGAAGGTTGCGCTCACCATCGACCAGGGCGCCTTCCCGCCGAAGGTGCTGCTGATCCGCGGCACGGCCGAGGTCGAACTGGTCGAGGGGATCCCGGACGGCTACCTGACCGCCGGTCGGAAGGTGATGACCGACGAGCAGTACCCGGGGTGGGTGGCCGGCGTGCGAGGCCTCTACGACGAGATGGTCGTCATCACGATCACCCCGACCTGGGCCAAGCTCCTCGACTTCGAAACCACCATCCCCAAGGCAGTCGAAGACCTCATCAAGGAGAAGTCGGCCGGCTGACGAGTCCCGAACGCCGATTCCGCGCTCGCCGGGATTGGTGCTGCGACATGTCTCGGAGCCAGCGGCCCGAACGACGTCGAGGCTCGTCGCCGTACGCTCGCGACATGACCAAGGGTCACGATGCGGTGCAGGCCACCGGAACCGAGCCGCTGCCGAAGAAGCGCTACGAACGGGAGTTGTTCCGGCTGCAGGCCGAGTTGGTGAAGTTGCAAGAGTGGGTGCGGGCGGAGGGTCGGCGCCTGATCGTCGTGTTCGAGGGGCGCGATGCGGCCGGCAAGGGCAGCACGATCCAGCGGGTCACGCAGTACCTCAACCCGCGTGTTGCACGCATCGTCGCTTTGCCCGCACCCACCGAGCGCGAGCGCACGCAGTGGTACTTCCAGCGCTACATCTCGCAGTTGCCGGCGGCGGGCGAGATCGTCCTGTTCGATCGCTCGTGGTACAACCGGGCCGGCGTCGAGCGAGTGATGGGCTTCTGCAGCGCAGACGAGTACCACCGGTTCCTCCACCAGTGCCCGATCTTCGAGCGGATGCTCGTGGAGGACGGCGTGCTGCTTCGGAAGTACTGGTTCTCGGTGAGCGACAACGAGCAGGAGGCGCGCTTTCGGTCTCGGCTGGGCGACCCGATGAGACGCTGGAAGCTGTCGCCGATGGACCTCGAATCGATCGCCCGGTGGGAGGACTACTCGCAGGCGAAGGACCAGATGATGGTGCACACGGACATTCCCGAGGCGCCCTGGTACATCGTCGAGAGTGACGACAAGCGACGGGCGCGGATCAACATGATCGCTCACCTTCTGAGTACCGCTCGACTATCACGACGTCACGCGGATGCCGCTGAAGTTGCCGAAGCGGCCCGCGTCGAAGGGCTACGAGCGGCCACCGAAGGACACCCAGACATACGTGCCCGACCACGCCGCCTCGGTCGCTGATTGAGCGATACAACGCCGGTTCGTCCACCGGCGACGGCAGCTTCCAGAGCCGAAGGTGGCTCCGAGACGCAACGGCGCCCCGAAGCCCACGGGCACGACGCGACTCAGCCGTCCAGAGGATCGTTGTCGACCGGCGGCTCCCAGATGAGTTCGCAGACGTCGATGAGCAATCGTTCGGGGCGCACCTCGCCGGAGCCGACGCACACGACGTCGTTGAGCCAGCGGTAGCGACTGTCATCGCTGACGTGGGTCAACCAGCACACGATCTGTCGGGCGCCAGGTGGATGATTGCGACCGTAGCCACCGCACTCGAACAGGACCGTGGCACCGTCGTCGGTGGAGATCACGCCGTGGAAGTCGGGACAGAAGGTGCCGTCTCCGCGCCGGCGGGGATGGTTGGCTCCGCGCATCGGGCCGTTGATGCGTCCATCGCAGCGTCCTTCGGCGAAGAACAGGTGCTCGCTCTCGGAGCCCTCGCCAGCGAGGGCGACACTCCACCCGTGCGGGTAGTCGAACACCATCCGGTACAGCGGGTCGAGGTGCATACGCCCAGTCTCACGCGGCCACGACCGCTGACCTCGGCAGCGGTGCCTTCCGTCGGTCGACGCATCCCGTTCGGCAGAGGCGGTCGGGACGTAAGCCTCTGGCCATCGTCACCGTTCGGTTGCACGTTGGAATGACCGATCAGGAGGGGTGAGACCATCGGCACCGCGACAACCCGACCGCCGAAACACCCGCCGCCGTGGTTCGTTCACGTCGCTTGGCGCGTTCATCGAGCGCTCTCCAGGCTCAGTGGCGGCCGCTTTCTGTGGACCACGTCGAACAAGCGCGGGCTGGGGCGCGCTGCGCCTTACGACCGTCGGGCGGAAGTCCGGGCAAGAACGCAGCGTCATCATCGGCTACGTCGAGGACGGCCCGAATCTCGTCGTGCTGGCGATGAACGGCTGGGACGAGGGCCATCCCTCGTGGTGGCTCAACCTCGAGGCGCACCCGGATGCCGTCGTTCGCCAGGCGCGGCCAGCATGCGCGCCCGGTGCGCGCTCATTCGGTCGCTGGGGAGGAGCGTGATCGATTGTGGCAGCGCTGGGTCGCGGTCGAACCGAAGCTCGACGGCTATGCCGGTCGGCGGTCGACCGAGACGCCGGTGATCGTCCTCGAACCGCGCCAAGGAACCGCTTGACACCACGCGAGGACAGCCGCTCGCGCCGGAACGGTTCGGCCACAGCGTTTCGGTGAGTACCCTTCGTCCAGACGGTCACCTCTCCTCCTCCTTCCTCCTCCCCCACGGGGATCCAGTCGGATCACGAGCCCGTCGTGAGGAGGTCGAGGACATGGCGAGATCGAAGCACGCCGAGCTGACGGACTACTGGGCCAAGGAGCGCAGCGAGGCGCGTGCGGCGAAACGGCGGGGCGATGTCGAGGACGAGTGGCGACATCTGGAGCGGGCGCATGTGCTCAGCCAGCCGATGGCAGGTCAGCATCTGCGCACGCACGTCGCGATGCTTGGATACGGCCTTCGGCGTCGAGATCAGCGGGAGATCATCGGTCAGATCGGGCGTCTGGTCGTTGCCGCGCCGGGGAGCTGGACGGGGCGCTATCCCGTTGGCAATACCGGCGGAGCCAACGTCAGCGCGCTGAAGCCGATGCCGATTCCGGACGACCTGCAAGCGGTTCTTGACGGCGAGGAGCCTTCATGACAACCACACATGACCGACCGTCGGATCCGGCGTCCGCGACCGCCGTCGTGCAGACGATGAAGGCGACCCGCGACATGCGTAGCCCGGCTCGTTGGGTCGTCCTGGCGGCGGCAATGGCCGCTGTCTCCGTCGTCGGCGGCGGCATTCCCTCGCTGACCGCCATGGCGGCTTCGTCGGTGCCGCCGGTTTCGGGAACAGGGTCCTCGGGTGTGGTCGATGAGCTCGTCGAGGTTGGTGGCGCTCGCCTGCACATTCACTGTTCGGGCGCAGGCGACACGACGGTGGTGTTGATCGCCGGGTTGGGTGATGGGGGCGTCAATTGGGGGGCCATCGAGCCCGCCGTGGCGAAGTCGGCGCGGGTGTGCTCGTATGCCCATTTCGGCGCTGGCACGAGCGACCCTCCACCGGGACCGCAGACCTTCTCGACACGGGCGAACAACCTCCACGCGTTGTTGCGGGCCGCTGGTGAGCACAGCCCGTACCTACTCGTGGGCCACTCGTTCGGCGGAGCAGAGGCGGTCACGTTTGCCTCGATGTTCCCTGCTGATGTCACCGGCGTCTTGCTGCTCGACGCCAGCCCGGTCACCTGGATCACGGCGTTGTGCGGCGTGCCCGACGATGGCTCCGACGGCGCTGCCAGCTACGCAGAGCTCTGTGCGTCATTGTCCGACCCGGCCGACAACCCCGAACAGCTCGACGCCCCACGCGCCTTCGCCGAGGTCGCCGAAGTCACCTCGTTGGGTGACCTTCCGATGATCGTCGACACCGCCGCCGAGCACCCGTGGGGCCTGTCCTCGAGCGAGAACGATCGCCTCGACGAGGAGTGGATCGCCGGCCAGAACCACTGGGTGTCGCTGTCCTCGGAGGCGCAACTCCTGTCGGTGGACAACACGGGGCATCACATCGAGGTCGATCGGCCCGACGTCGTCACCCTTCAGATCGCGGCGTTGCTGGCCAGCGGCAACGACAGCGCCTGATCCGCTGATCTCGTCCTCGCGACCCAACGACGATTGGCGATGTCGTGCAGTCGGCGAGGACCGGCACCCCGGTAGCTGGCCGGTGAGCCCCACCTGGTGACATTGAGGCATGCCTACGGTCCCAGAGACTCACTTCGTCCGCGCGGGTGACGTCGACATCGCGTACCAGACGTTCGGTTCGGGTGATGCGCGTCTGGTCTGGGTACCAGGATGGATCTCACATGTCGAAGCCATGTGGGACCTCCCAGAGTTCGCTCGCTTCCTCGAACGGCTCGGACAGTTCAGCCGCGTCGCGGTCTTCGACAAACGCGGAACCGGGATGTCCGACCGGATGAATGACGCAGCGACGCTCGAGGAGCGTATGGACGACATCCGAGCAGTGATGGACGCTGCGGACTTCGAGCGTGCCTTCTTGTTCGGATGGGCCGACGCAGGCACGATGCTCGCGCTCTTTGCTGGCACTCATCCCGAGCGGGTTGAAGGGCTCGTCGTCGGAGAGCCAACGGTCAAGCTGTCGCCCGACGGACGAAATCCTTGGGGTTACCGACCCGAGATCCTGGCCACGACCGCTGACGCAACGCATCCGGAGCTGTGGGGCCAGGGCAGGATGCTCTCTTTCGTCGATCCGTCGGCCCTCGAATCGGAGCGGATTGCCGCGTGGTGGCGCCGGTACGAGCGTGTGTCCTCGACACCGAATGCTGCGGCGACCATGCTTCAGGTCATCGAGCACGTCGACGTGCGCCCCTTCCTTGCATCCGTACAGGCTTCGACGCTGGTACTGCACCGGCGCGACTCCCAGTTGCTCATGCCCGGCGCGGCGCGATACTTCTCGGACCAGGTCGCCGGAGCTCAGTACCGAGAGTTGCCGGGCGACTGCCTGGCTCCCTACCTCGGCGACCAAGACTCGGTGCTCGTCGAAGTCGAGGAGTTCGTCACCGGCACCCGAACGACTTCGAGGAACGACCGGTTTCTCGCGACGGTCGTCTTCACGGACATCGTGGACTCGACGGTCCTCGCGGATCGGCTCGGTGATGCGCCGTGGCGAGACACCCTCGCTACCCACCATGCGTTGCTGCACCGGGTCGCGACGCGCCATAGCGGCCGCATCGTCGACACCGCCGGTGACGGCGCGCTCGCACTTTTCGATGGTCCCACTCGAGCGGTGCGCTACGCGAGCGCGGTGGCGGAAGCCGTCCACGAGCTCGGTCATCAGATCCGCGCCGGCGCCCACACCGGCGAAGTCGAGCGCCGAGACGCGGACGACGTGGCCGGCCTTGCGGTGCATGTCGGCGCCCGCGTCGCCGCCCAGGCCGCCGCCGATGAAGTACTTGTCACGAGCACGGTCCGAGATCTCACCGTCGGCTCGGGCTTGAGCTTTGTCGACCGCGGCGAATTCGACCTGAAGGGCGTCCCGAACCCGTGGCACCTGTTCGCGTTGGTCCGTTGACGAGTGACGCCCCGCCGGCGTCGAGCTGTGTGCTCAGCGGTTGCGCGAGAGCAGCGCCAGCAGCTTGAGGATCGAGATGTACAGCCAGACCAGGGTGACCATCAGCCCGAAGGCCAGGTACCACTCCAGGTCCTTCGGCGCGCCCACGGACACCCCGGCCTCGATCGTGCCGAAGTCGAGCACCAGGCTGAGGGCGGCGAGCACGATCGCGATCAGCGTGACGACAACGCCGATGGTGCGGAAGTTGTCGCTGTAGAGCCAGCCCCAGTTGAAGATCGACAGGATGAACACGAAGAAGTAGAGCAGGACGAGGCCGCCGAGTCCGGCGGCGACGGCGAACGCCAGCTTCCGGGTCGGCTTGATGAGCCGTGTGACGTACAGCAGCAGGGCGACGACGAACACGCACATCGTCGACAGGATCGCCGCGCCGACGATGCCCTCGGTCTGGGCGTCGAACATCGCCGAGATCGCCCCGAGGCAGAAGCCCTCGCACACCGCGTAGAGCACACCGAGCAGCGCGGCCCGCCGTGGCTGGACGGCGATCATGATGCCGAGGAGGAAAGCGCCGAAGCTGGCCAGCCAGAAGCCACCGGGGATCGTGACGGTGGTGTTGGCGTAGCCGGTGCCGAGATCGACCCCGACCGGTTTGGTGGCCGAGGCCCATCCCCAGGCGCCACCGGCGACGAGGACGATCAGCAGGACGATCGTCTTCACGCTGACGCCGCCGACGGTCATCGAACGGGTCGCTCTCGACGACAGGTTGTTCTCGACGAACGACTCACTCAATGCCGGGTTCCCCGAGCGGAGCTGCGTCGGTGCTGTCGTCGTGTGTGTCATGGCTTCCTTCCAAGGTTCGATCGACGTGGATCAACCACGCCGATCAAGGTGCGTACGTCCCGACCAGCATTGCTGGCGGACCACGGTCATTCGGCGGACCCGGGGATGGCGGCGACGCTGTCGAGCTCGACCGGCAGGGCCGCGCCCGATGCACCCGGAACGGCGCCGATCGACCGAGCGTGCATGATGAAGCGGATGCGCAGTTCGAGAGTGTGTCGATCGACGGTCGCCGCGCTCGGCGTTGCCCGGCGCGCTCCTCGCCACGTCGGCGGGCGGCGACGAGGCGGCCTCGGCGACGGGGGGCTACTCGGTCGTCGCGTCGTTGGCAGAGATCCCGGAGGCCGCCCTCCTGGGTGGTCCGGTCATGGCGGTCAGCGGCGATCTCGACGAGGCGTCGGAACTCGCTGGCGTGCAACGCCCCGGTCACGACGCCGGCGCGGCGGAGGCGGTCCCGTGGGCGCTGGCGATCAGCGGACAGCCCGTGGAGGAACAGCCGGGCGATGTGGCCGTGTTCCCCGTCGGCGTGCTGCGCCTCGACCGCATCGGCCAGATCGACGAGATCCGCGCCGAGCTCGGTTGGTCGGTGCTCGACGTCGCCACCTACTCCGGAGTGGACTCCCCGCCGGAGCACTTCGGGGCGATGACCGGGACGTTCGATGCGGCGGGCATCGACGCCGCGCAGGGCGTGCCGACGAACGGTGTGTGGTCGCTCGGCGGCGACGACTACTCCGTCGACATCGACGAGGTGAGCGCGGCCCGCCCGCTCGGCGGTGCGCTGCGCACTGCGCTACGAGATGGCCGGCTCGGCGAGTCGGCGAGCACGCCGACGATCGAGGCGTGGATGCAGGGTGCGGGCAGCCTCGCCGACGACGCCAGCCTGACCGCGGTCGCCGCCGCGCTCGACGACGAGGACGTGTACTCGGCGGTCGTCATGCGAACCGGCGATGCGTCAGCCGGGGCGCGCTCGCGCCCCGCCACCGCTGCCCACGGGTGCGGCCGGCCTGGAACCGTTCGACGCGTTCGCCGTCGGCGCCGCAGCAGGCGACGATGCCGCCCAGCTGGTGCTCGCGTACCACTGCGGCGACGAGCACGCCGCCGAACACAACGCCAAGGAACTGCGGCGGTTGTTCGCGCGTGGCCTGTCGGATCGCACCCAGCAGCCGTGGTCCGAGCTCGTTGCGATCGACCACATCGCGGTCGACGGCCCAGTCGTCGTCGTCACCCTCGACCTGCTCGACGGCCGGTCGCCGCGGCTCGGCTACGAGTCGATCCTCACGCGCGAGTCGTTCACCGTCTCGCCCTGACGCCGTTCTGTGTCAGCGTGTGCGCGTCAGGAGCAAGCCCCCGCTGACACCAACCGCTGGCCTCAGCCGATGTCGAGGCGTCGACCGTTCCATGCGACCGTCAGTGCGCCGCCCGAGGACACCACGAACACCACGGCGTTCGGCACGTCGGCGGAGAACCGCAGGGCCGACGTGTGGCGGGTCCCGCGGAACGGCTCGATGTCGCGGCGCGATCGTTCCGAACTCTGCAGGTGTACCCCGACCACCACGACGCACCCGTTGGCGTCGACCAGCGCGGCGCGGTCGTACTGCGAGAGGGCGTTGAGCAGCGGCGCGAAGTGGGTTCGATCGGTGAGGTCGAGCGGCGGGATCTCCACGGCCGATCCGAAGCCGAGACCGCCGAGCTCGCGGGCGTCGCCGTCGAGGCGCCACACGATCGCGGCGCCGACCCGGCCGGCGCCGAGCCAGTGCGTGGAGAACTCGACGAGGTTGGCCAGCACGGCGGGGTCGGCGCCCGGCAGCGTCGGCGCGATCCACTCGGCGATGCGGACGCTGAGCGGCTTCTTGGCCCACCGGATCCCGTCCCACGTGGCGATCCCGTCGAGTGTGGTGAGTCGCACCCAGCCCTGCCCGAGGCGCTGCACCACGAAGGCGCCGGTCGCGATCGCCAGGTGGACCGCGGACGACTCGAACTCGCGGGTGCGGTCGAAGCACATCAGCCGATCGCCGGAACCGACCGCGCGCACGACGAACGACGACCGCCCGTCGGCCAGGCGACGCAGAACGTCCAGCGGGACGGTGCCGACGTCGATGAAGCTGACCGGCTCGACGATGCTGGTGGGCTGTTGACGGGTGGCGATCAGCGCCCCGTAGCGGGGAGCGGTGCCCTCGTGGGCGTGAGGATGCCGGGCGTAGTCGAGCTCGGCGAACAGCAGGTCGGCGAGGGCGGGATCCTCCGGTACCCAGATCTGCTCGTCGCGGAGCTCGTGGCCGAGCCGTTGGATCCGTCCAGCCGAGACCTCGGAGTCGCTCACCTGAACAGCCTGCCGGATGGAGGGCGTCGGCGAGGCGCCCAGCGTCGGACTGCATCAGGATGAAGCGCCTTCGCTGGCCGCCGGGCCCAGCGCGGTCGCCCACATCGGTGCGACGACACTCAGCAACCTCTCAGCGACCGCTGCGACGGGGCTCAGGGTCGGTTCCTAGCTTCGATCGGCAAGCAAGCCGATCACCAAGGAGAGCGTCATGAGTTGGAAGTCGAGGCGGGCCCAGGCCGCCGAGTACGAGGGGCGGCCGCTGCCGCATCCCGACGAAGCGGTCTACGACCAGGGTCTGGTCTTCGACCTCGGCACGGTCGTCAGCCGCCGCCGGGTGCTGACCATGATCGGCGCCGGCGCCGGCGTCGCCAGCGTCGGGCTGCTCGCCCGCAGCGGCGGGGCGTTCGCCTCGACCACCCCCGACGCATCCTCGGGACCGCCGTCGACGGAGATCCCCGAGGAGACTGCCGGCCCCTTCCCCGGCGACGGATCCAACGGACCCGACGCCCTCGCCCAGAGCGGGATCGTCCGTCGAGACATCACCAAGAGCTTCGGCGACGCCACCGGCGTGGCCGGCGGCGTACCCACCACCGTCGAGCTGACGGTCTACGACCTCGCCAACGGTGGCGTCCCGTTCGAAGGCGTCGCCGTCTACGTCTGGCACTGCACCCGTGAGGGCGGTTACTCGATGTACTCCGCAGGCGTCGAAGACGAGAACTTCCTGCGCGGCGTGCAGGTCGCCGATGCCGACGGCACGGTCACCTTCACCAGCATCTTCCCCGCCTGCTACGACGGACGCTGGCCGCACATCCACTTCGAGGTCTACCCGGACGAAGCCAGCATCAGCGACGCCGCCAACGTCATCGCCACCTCGCAGGTCGCCCTCACCGAGGACGTCTGCAACGTCGTGTACGCCGAGGACGGCTACGAGGCGTCCGTGTCGAACCTGGCCAACGTCAGCCTGGCGACCGACGGCGTCTTCGGCGACGACTCCGCCGCGACCCAACTCGCCACCATCACCGGCGACGTCGCCTCCGGGTACACGATCGCCCTGTCGGTCGGCGTCGACACCACCACGGCGGCGGGCGGCGGCACGATCACCGGCGGCGGCGGCCCCGGCGGCCCACCGAGCGGTCAGGGCCCGGCGTAGTCAGGTGGGTACCGCGATGAGTTCGGGCGCGGCGAACGGTCGATCCCCCCATGAGCGAGCGAGTCTTCGAGCGAACGAATCATCAGGCACGGTCTTCTGCTCACTGGTGCACCGCCAGTGGAGGACACGTGTCGAATGACGTGATGGTGCACCAGTGAGCGATCTGATCGTCACCGAGTTCGTGTCCCTCGATGGCGTGATGGAGGCGCCCGGCGGCGAGCCCACGCATCCGCACACCGGCTGGACGATCCCGTACCACGGACCCGAGCTGCTCGAGTACAAGTTCCAGGAGGTGCTCGACGCCGAGATGCACCTGATCGGGCGCGTCACCTACGAGAGCTTCGCCGGGGCCTGGCCGACGTACGAGGGCCCGTTGGCCGACCGCATGAACTCGATGCCCAGGTCGTCGTGTCCGCCACGCTCACCGACCCGGCGTGGAACAACGCCACGGTGCTCGCTGGACCGGTCGTCGACGGCGTGCAGACGCTGAAGGAGCGGTCGAGCGGTCCGATCCTCGTCGCCGGCAGCGCCACCCTGGTCCACACGCTGCTCGACGCCGGGCTGGTCGACGAGCTCCGCCTGATGGTGTTCCCCGTGAGCATCGGCGGCGGGGTGCGCGTGTTCCCGGACTCGCGCCGGCGCATCGACTGGACTGTGGTCGACTCGCGCTCGTTCGCCACCGGCGTGCGCGTCGACGCCCTGCGCCCGGCCTGAGCTGACGCGCGCTCGTCGGCGTCAGCCGTGACCGAGCACCCGGTCGACGGCGATCTCGACCGCGACGCGATCGGTCCGCTCCTTCGGCTGGCGGTACCGCGCGGCATAGCCGGCGACCGCCACGGCGACGCCGTCCGCATCGGTCACCAGCCGCACCGCACCCTCCAGGGTCAGCCATCGACGACCGTCGACCTGGCAGACCGCGGCCCGCCCACCGGTCGTGGCGTGGCGCGCCTTGCGGCTGTCGGCGAACGTGATCACGCGGGCAACCTCGTCGGCGGGGTCGTAGCTGAACCCGACGGCGACGACGTGCGGCGAGCCATCGGGGCGCAGCGTTGTCAGCGTGGCGAGGTGGCGCTCGGCGAGGAAGGCGAGATCGGCGGGCTCCAGATCGGCCGGACGGCGAGCCATCACCCGGTCACGCCGAGGTTCTCGGCGATGTCGGTCCCGTGGTGCTCGACCTCGTGCACCGCCTGCTGGCCCATCCACAGCAGCGTCCGACGCTCCGGGTCGGGGAAGCCGTAGCGCACCGGTCGCTGGAGGTCGTCCGGGGCGACGGCCCCGAACAATCGCGTGAACAGCGCCGTGGCCACGGCGAGCTCCGACGTCATCGCTGCGACGGTGTCGGCGGCGTACAGACCCTGGTCGACGCGCTGGTCGCGGTACATCGGCTTGAACTCGGGCTCGTCCTCGACCATGCTGACGACCAGGCGGTCGCGCAGCATCAACAGCACGTCGCGCACGTGGCCGGCGTACTCGAGCGCCGACCAGCGGCCCGGGGTCGGCTGGACGGTCGCCCGGTCCGGCGCACCGGCGAGCAGGTCGGCGATGCGCTGTGTCCCGGCCCGCAGACGGCCGTCGATGTCGTCGACGGCGACGTCCTCCCACGCGAACCCGCACACCTCGCACCGCTCCACCGACGTGACCCTAGGCGACTCCGCCCGCCTCGGCCGCAGTCGGTTGGGCGGGGAACGCGGCGGTGACCGTGAGCTCCTCGACCCCACGGACGACGACGATGACCAGCTCGCCGCCCGCACCGACCTCCCCGAGGGCGGCGAACAGGTCGTCGGGGCTGGCGAGGTCGCGATCGCCGGCGCGCACCAGCAGGTCGCCCTGGCGGATGCCCGCCCCGGCCGCCGGCGAGTCGGCGCTCACGTGACGCACGAGCAGTCCCGGGCGCTCGTCGAGACCGACCGATCGGCGCAGCCGGGCGGCGAGGTCGCTCGGGGCGAGCGCCACGCCGAGGCGCGGCCGTTCCAACCGGCGTCCCTCGACCATCGCCCGCACCGCCTCGCGCAACGCGTCGTCGGCGGCGCGGGCGAGGTAGAACCCGTGCTCGAGTCGGTGGGTGTTGACCCCGACGACCCGCCCCTCTCGATCCACCACGGGGGCTCCCGACGAGCCGGCGCCGGCGGGGGCGGTGTGTTCGATCGCCCCCCCGATAGGGCGGCCGTGCGGGCCGCGAAATCCGGCCGCGGTGGCCGTCACCTGACCCCAGGTGGCGCGGCGGCGGTGGCGGCCGGCCGCCACGGTGACGACGACGTCGCCGTTGGCGACCGCTTGGTCGGACCAGGCGAGCGGCGTCGCCGCGCCGGTGTCGACGGCGAGCACGACGAGGTCACCGTCGACGTCGCTGCCCACGACCGAGCCCTGCACGGTACGGCCGTCCTCGAAGCGCACCGCGGTGGTCTCGTCGCGCAGGTTGTGGGCGTTGGTGAGCACCCGTCCCGGAGCGACCACGAAGCCACTGCCTCGCCCGTTGCGGCCGATGGCCACGACCGACTGTGCGGTCGCCGCCCCCGCCTCGCGCACCAGTCGACCCAGTTCGTCGATGATCTCCATCGCCACGCTCCTCGCTACTCACTATCGAATTGCTAGTGACTGGAGAGGTTACGCTCGATCCGTGACCACGATCAACCCCACCGCCCTCGACGCCGCCGCCCGCAGCGTCGGCGACCGCTGGAGCCTGCGTCTCGTCGGGGCGCTGCTCGACGACGAGCGGACGTTCGGCGAGTTGGCGGCGGCGGTGGACGGGATCGCTCCGACCGTGCTGACGGCTCGTCTGCGCGCGCTGCAGCGCATGGCCCTCGTGACGGCGATCCCCTACGCCACCCGGCCGGTGCGCATGCGCTACGCGCTGACCGATCCGGGACGGCGCCTCGCCGGCTCGATCCGCGCCCTCGAACAGTGGGGCGCCACGCGAGAGGGCGATGCGCCGGCGATGATGCACGTCGAATGCGGAACCGCCGTCGAGACCCGGCCGTGGTGCCGCACCTGCGACCGACCGGTGGACGGCGAGACCGCGTCGCCACCCGACGGCGCCGACGAGCGCCTCGTCTGGTGTTGACCGCGACCGCCGCCTGTCTACGGTGAGGAGATGAACACCGTCGCATTCGTCGCCAAGCTGACCGCCAAGCCCGAGACCAAGGATGAGGTGGCCGCGTTCCTCGCCGGCGCCGTCGACCTCGCCAACCAGGAAGCGGGCACGACGGTGTGGTTCGCCCTGCGGACCGATCCCACGACGTTCTGGATCGTCGACGCCTTCCCCGGCGAGACCGAGCGCCAGGCGCACATCGACGGACCGATCGCCGCCGCCTTGATGGCCAACGCCGACCGCCTGCTCGGCGCCGCGCCGGAGATCATGCCGGCCGAGGTGCTGGCCGAGAAGGTCGTCGCCTCGTCCTGATCGCTCGAAAGGAGACTGAGCGCGGCCGGCTTGGGGTACAGCAGCGGTCGATGGGGCGACGAGGGTTCGTCCCACCACACCCCAACAAAGGAGCCACTCCGTGCGCCGACTCGTGTTCACCTCCGCCCTGCTCGTAGCGCTCGGTCCCGCCGGCGCCGTGCTGGCCAGCGCCCCGCCCGACACCGAGCCGGTGACGCCGCCGACGTCGGAGGCGACCTCGTCGGACACCGCCGCCGTCGGCGCCGACACCACCATGGCGCCGTCCGACACCACGGTGACCGCGGCGTCCGCCCCCACGGGGACGGAAGCGACCGCCACGGCGATGGCGCCGGCGTCGATCTACAGCGACGACGGCAACGGGTCGCCACGGTGACGGTCTCGTCGATCGACCCCGACTGGGCCGACTACGACGACGACCACGCGCCCGATGCCGGCCAAGCATACGTCCGCGCCGTGGTGACCGTGCAGAGCGAGCAGCCCGAAGGCACCTTCTCGGTGTCGACCGACAACTTCATCCTGCAGGACAACCATGGGTTCGTCGACGAGGCCGACACCGTGCCCAGCGCCGAGCAGGCGTCGTCCGACGAGGACCTCACCTCCGACGCCGACCTCGCCAACGGTGAGTCGGTCGAGCTCGAGCTGACGTTCCAGGTCACGGCGAACGTCGGCGGGCAGTCGATCTTCTACCGCCCGAACGACGACGTCCTCGTCGACATCGCCGAGCTCAGCCCAGCCTGATCCCCATCACCAAGGCGTCGGACGCATCGATGGCGTCGGCGATCGGTCGGAACCCGAGGTGCTCGTAGAAGCCGATCGCCCGTTCGTTGCGGCGCCCGACGCCGAGGTGAACGCCTTCGACGCCGCGGGCCGCCAGCGCGTCGAACAGCGTCGCCACCAACCGCCCACCCGCACCGCGGCCCTGCCCACTCGGCAGCAGGTTGATGTGCAGGTGGGCGGGAAACTCGACGAGCACGGTCGTCCGGCGTGGCCGGCGGGTGGTGGATCCTGTCGATCAGCCTCCCGTCGGCCGACGTCGCATCATCGGTCACCAGCTCGGGCCAGCGAACCCGCAGGGCGGGCCACCACCGCCGCTCGCACGCGGCCTCGAACGCCGCGGTGTCGGCGGCACCGAGCACGTAGCCGATCACCCCTTCGTCGCCGACGGCGACGAAGGAGAGATCCGGTTCGAGCGCCAGGTACGGCCCGGCCCAGATCGCCCCGATCAGCTCGGGATCGCGGTACAGCGCCGTCGCGTCGGCGCCGGCGTCACCGGTTCGTAGGCAGATGTCGTACAGCGCGTCGCGGTCGTCGGCGACGGCGGGTCGGATCAGCACCGGCGCGACGTTAGGGAGCGGCGCCCGGAGCCGACCAGTCCGCCTGAGGGGCCGTCGGGCGCAAGCGCAGTAGCGTCGCGCCGGTGGGTGACGTCGACCTCGCCGAGATGTACCGCGCCAGCCGGCTCCGCATCGGCGAGCTCGTCGACCGACGACGTGGCCGACGTGCCGGTGCCGGCGAGCGAGATGTGGACCGTGCACGACGTGGTCGCCCACCTCGTCTTCGGTGCGTCCGACGTGACGACGGGCAACCTCGACGGCGCCGGCAGCCCACCGTGGACGGCGGCGCACGTCGAACGGGGCCGCGGGGAGACGGTCGCTGATCTGCTCGCCGCGTGGGAGGAGCATGGCGCCAACATCGAGCAGCTGCTCGCCTCGCCGCACGGATCGCGGGCCTCGGCGGTGGTGATGGACGTCAACTGCCACGAGTGCGACCTGCGCCACGCCCTCGGGCTCGCCCCCCAGCCCGACCCGGGGTTCCTCGACTGGGCGGCGCCGAGCATGCTCGGCGGGTTCGCCAAGGCGGTCGAGGCGCGGTCGCTCCCACCGGTCACGGTCGACGCGCCGCAGTTCGAGGTGTTCCGCAGTCGGCTCGGCCGGCGCACCGGAGCCGAGGTGGCCGGCTACGCCTGGTCGGCCGACCCGACGGCGTATCTCGACGCCTGGTTCATCTTCGGTCCGCGCGACCAGCCACTCGGCGAGGCCGCGCCGGGCTGATCCCGCGGCTCAGCGGTCCAGCAGCGTGGTGACGTCGCCGCGCAGCTCGTCGATCCCCAGGTGCTTGGAGACGCTCACCCACCGCACGTCGCCGTCCTCGAGGCCGAGCGCGCCCGCCAGCTCACGGCGACGCTTCGGGCGGCGCGTCGACGGCACCTTGTCGGCCTTCGTCGCCACGACTCGGATCGGCCGGCCGACGTCGACCAGGTAGTCCCACGTCTGGAGGTCGAGCTTCGTGGGGCCGACCTCGCCGTCGACCAACAGCAGCACGGTGTCGAGCGTCTCGCGGCCGTGCAGGTAGCGCTCGATCATCGTCGCCCAACGCCGCCGCTCGGCCTGGGACACCTTGGCGTAGCCGTAGCCGGGGAGGTCGACCAGCCACCGACCAGGGCTGCCCGACAGCTCGAAGACGTTGATCAGCCGTGTCGCCCCCGGCGTCTTCGACGTGCGGGCCAGGCTCGTCGACCCGGCCAGGGCGTTCAGCAGCGACGACTTGCCGACGTTGCTGCGCCCGACGATGGCGACCTCACGCTCGGCATCCGGAAGCTGGCCGACGTCGGACGCCGACTGCACGAACCGCAGCGGGAGGGCGGCGGACGGCATCGCCGCAACGGTACCGGTCTCAGCGGCGCCGGGAGCGGGTGGCCCCGCGGGTGCTGATCGCCTCGAACTCGGCGGCGGTGAGCGGGAGCACGGAGAGACGGTTGCCGCGCGCCACCAGGCGCGAGCCGGCGAGCTCGGGCATCGCCCGCAACTCGTCGAGGGGCAAGAAGCGAAGCTTGCGCACCGGGGCGACGGTCACCACGTCCCATCGTGGGTCGTCCGGCGGCGACGTCGGGTCGTAGTACTTCGCCGTCGGGTCGAACTGCGTCACGTCGGGCTCGGCCTCGGCGACGACCCGGCAGATCCCGGCGGCTCCGGGCGGGTTGGCGTTGGAGTGGTAGAAGACCGCCTGGTCGCCGCGACGCATCTCCCGCAGGTAGTTGCGCGCCTGGAAGCTGCGCACGCCGTCCCAACGTTCACGCCGGACGCGCACGAGATCGTCGTAGCCGAACACGTCGGGTTCGGACTTGAGCAACCAGTACTGCACGACGCCCATCATCGCGTCCGCGTCGTCGACCCGCCCGCTCGGATGGCACGAGGGTGCCCCGGTCGGACCAGGGTGTCGTATTACCCTCGATCGCAGGCGCCAACCTGCCGCCCGGCGACGGCACCGCGACCACACGAGGGAGATCGAGCGAGCATGCGAACCGACCACCCGCGCCGACGGCTGCTGGCGCTCACCGCGCTCGGCGCGCTGACGGTGACCGTCGGCCTGGCGTCGTGCGGCGACGACGACGACACGTCGAGCGACACCACCCCGGCGACGATCGCCGTGGCCTCCACGGCCGAGGCCACCACGCCGACCTCGGCAGCGGGAGCCACCACCACCGCGCCCGGTTCGACCGGGCACACCACGACGACCGCTGCTCGCGCCGGCGGGGCGACGGCGACGACGGCGGCGCGTCCGACCACGACGACCGGGAGCGGCGCCACCTCCACGACCACCGGGACCGGGAACGCCACCGGCGGGACTGCCCGCACGACCACGACCGTCGCGACCGGCGCAGCGCTCAGCGCCAGCGCGACCGGCGGGTCCGGGCCGGGCGGCTCGGCCAGCGGAGCGAGCGCGCCGCCCACCACGGCCGGCGAGTGCGACCTGTACACGACCAACGCCCAGTACCCGCTGAAGCTGTGCGACACCGGCTACGACGTACTGCTCGTGCAGCAGGCGCTGGCGGCCCAGGGCTTCGACGTACCGACCAGCGGCAACTTCGACCCGGCGACCGACGCCGCCGTGCGCGCCTACCAGGAACAGTTCGGCCTGACGGTCGACGGGCTGGTGGGCCGGGAGACCTGGACGCACCTCGTGCCCGACGCCCCGGGCCAGGACAACAACGGCAACGGGGTGGTCGACCCGTTCGAGGTGACGACTGGCTGACCAGGACCCGCCCGGCGGTCGCGTGCGCTACCGCGTGGTGGTGCACGGGAAGGTACAGGGCGTGTGGTTCCGCGAGTCGTGCCGACGGGTCGCCGACCGCCTCGGTCTCGACGGCTGGGTGACCAACCGCTTCGACGGCACGGTGCACGCCGAGTTCGAAGGCCCGCTCGACGCCGTCGCCCAGGCGGTGTCGTGGTGCCGGCAGGGACCACCCTCCGCCGAGGTGACGGGGGTGGACGTGACGCCGCTCGCCCTCGGCGCCGCGGCCGGCACCCCGGCCGCGGCGGGGCGATTTCAGGTGCGCTGATCATCGCCGCCGGCTCCGAGCAGTTCGACGAGCCCGGCGCGTAAGCGGACCACGTCGCGAGGGCGGTCGCGTCGCGCGACGCGCGAGGCGACCACCTCGGTGCGGCTCTGGGTGACGCCGCCGGCGCGGAAGAAGCGGCGCCGGGCGAAGCCGACCACGACGATCTCGCGCCCGGCCTCGAGCGCCGCGCCGGCCGGCGGCGGATCGAACCACGCCACGGGCACCGAGCAGGTACCGGCCGCTCCGCGCGTGGTGACGTCGAGCTCCATCACCGTGTCGCCCGAGGGCAACTGGCGCCGCCGCGGCTCACCCGCGACCACCCCCTCCAACAGCACCACGTTCGTGGCGTCGAGCGCTGGCGTCGCCATCGCTCACCTCCAAGTCGTTCCATCGAGAGTCGCGCCCGGCGAGGTGTACGCGTCGAGCGACGAACGAGCTGGGGAATGTCGGCACCGCGCAGGGTAGTGAGGGGGTGTCACCGAGTCAGCCGGCCGAACACGCCTTCCAGAACGCCCGGTACGACGGGTACTCGATGTCGGGGGTGAGCCAACCCGACGCCACCAGCTCGGTGTGGAAGCGCGGCAGGTTGCGCCACGGCACGCCCATGTCGGCGTGGTGGGCGAGGTGCCACCCGGTGTGGTACGGCACCATCAGGAAGCGGGCCAGGCGGCTCTGGCGGATCACGTGGGTCGTGCGCCGGCGATCGGCCGAGCGCTCCATCCCCCCGTGCTCGGCGATCGCCCGCAACCGGTTGGAGAACTTCCACAGCGTCGCCCACGAGCCGATCCACACCACGTACATCAGCGGGCGGTGCACGGCGATCGACGAGCCGAGCAGCACGAGCTGCACGCCGGCCACGTCGAGGCCCTCGGGGTAGCCCTTGCGGATCGCCCCGACCAGGCTGCGGATGTTCTTGAAGGCGCTCTCTCCGGTGAGGTCACGACGGAGCTTGCGGTGCCAGGAGTCCCGCCGGACCGGGTAGCCGCGGTACAGGGCGAGGTCGGGCTCGGCCGGGCCCATCTCGTCGCGGTGGTGGGCGAAGTGCGCCCGTCGGTAGCTGGTGAACGGCTGCAACGTCGGGTAGCCGAGGATCCAGCGACCGACGAAGTCGTTGGCGACGCGGTTCGGGAACAGCAGCCGGTGGGCGGCCTCGTGGGCGAGGATGTTGAGCAGGGCGTGGCCGCGCCCCATCAGCGCGAACGCGAGCAGCCACGCCCACCAGCGATCGAGGACCGCTGCGGCTACCACCACGCCGTAGGTCTGCAGCACGCAGCCGGCGACCGTGACGACATTGCGGGCCGTCGGGATCCGACGGAGGTCGTCGCGCCAGGGTCGGCGCATCACGCCCTTGGCGTTGATCCGGTCGGTGGGCAGCACGTCGGGAAGTGCGGTCGGCGGCGGCACCATCGTGCGGGCCGGGATCGGTGTGACGGTCGCGGTCACGATCTCGATCATAACACAACCTTCTGATCGAGTCGATCAGAAGATGTAACGGGACGTCGACGGCGGCACCTAGGATCGCCGGCGTGAACGCGTCGACCGACGGGCTGGGCGTCCGCCCGTTCAGCGCCCGTTCGCTCGTGCTGTCGGTGCTGTCTGGGGCTGCCCGACCCGCGGCTCGGCCGGCCCGCCGCGTTCCGCCTCGCCGACCTCTTCGGCATCGCCCCGGGCACGATGCGCACCGCGCTGTCGCGCCTGGTCGCCAGCGGAGACGTGATCGTCGACGACCACGACTACGAGCTGACCGGGCGCCTGCTCGAACGCAAGCTGGCCCAGGACGCCGGGCGACGCTCACCGCGGGCGACGTGGGACGGGTCGTGGTGGGTGGTGCTGGTCACCGTCGCCAACCGCGACGTGGGCGCGCGCCGTGAGTTCCGCACCCACATGATCAACGCCCGGATGGGCGAACTGCGCCCGGAGTGCTGGCTGCGGCCGAGCAACATCGACGACCCGGTGGGACTGAGCGACCTCGACGGCGTGGTGGCGGTCCGCGGTGCGCTCAGCGGACTCGACCCGGCGACGATGGCCCGTCGGGTGTGGGACCTCGACGCGATCGCCGCCCGCTGCCGCTGGCTGCTCGCCCGCCTCGGCGAGCCGCCGGAGACCGCGACGGCGCTGCCGGACGCGATGCTCGTGTCGGCGGCGGTGGTGCGCTTCCTGCGCGAGGAACCCCTGCTGCCAGCCGCGCCTGACCCCCGACGGGTGGCCCGTCGACGACCTGCGCCGGGTGTACCGCGAGTACGACCGCACCTTCGGCCGCGTGCTGCGGTCGGTGATCGACGCGCCCTAGCCCTCGACCATCGCCTGCAGCCCGGCCACCCAGTCGCGTGCCGCCTGCCATCGGGCGTCGACGTGCGCCTCGTGGTCGCCGGGCGCCTCGCCGGCGATCGGGTACGAGCCGAGGAACTTGACCCGACCGTGCTTGAGGTGCAGCGCTCGCACGGCGTCGGCGAGCAGTTCGTCGGCGATGTGGGCGTCGGCGTAGATCACGAAGCAGTAGTCGCCGAGACCACCGTCCTTGGTGGGCCGGGACAGCAGGTTGGACAGGTTGATCCGCCGGGCGGCGAACTCCTGGAGGATCGACACCAGGCTGCCCGGCACGTCGGCGCGCTGGAAGACCAGCAGCCCGGTGCGGTCGTGACCGGTGCGCGCCGGCACGCCCTCGCGGGCGACGACGACGAACCGGGTCTGGTTGCCGGGATGGTCGGCGATGTCGGCCGCCAGCACCTCGAGCCCGTAGCGCTCGGCCGCCACGCGCGGGGCGATCGCCGCGACGCCCGGTTCGGGTCCGGAGGTGCCGTCACCCTCGGCGACGATGCGAGCGGCACCGGCGGTCGAGCTCGCCGGGCGCACCTCGACGGCACGCAGTCGCTCGCGCAGGAAACGGTGGCACTGGGCGGTCGCGACCGGGATCGACAGCACCGCCTTCACCGCGTCGACCGTCAGGCCGCGGGCGCCGACGAGGCAGTGCTCGATGTCGAGGACGATCTCGCCGACGATCAGCAGGTCGTAGTCGAAGGCGAGCGCGTCCTGGGCGAAGTTGACCACCCCCTCGATCGAGTTCTCGATCGGCACCACGCCGCAGTCGACGTCTCCGGCCTGCACCGCGTCGAGCACGTCGGGCACGGTGGGATAGTCGACGAGCTCGGCGCCGGCGAGGTGCGGCTGGCTGCGCACCGCCTGCTCGGTGAACGTGCCGAACGGCCCGAAGAACCCGACCCTCCCGAAGGCGCGCTGCCGGCGGAGCGGAGCGGTTGTCTCGACCATCCGAACAGGCTATTGGTCTGGCACGATGGCGCCCGTGGACGATTCGACGCTGCGCCAGCTGCTCGACGACCTCGTCGCCGGGCGCACCAGCGCCGACGAGGTGGTGGCGCGACTGTCGCGGCTGCCCTTCGCCGAGGTCGACGGCGCCCTGGTCGACCACCACCGCGCCCTGCGTCAGGGCATGCCCGAGGCGGTGTACGGGCCGGGCAAGACGCCCGAGCAGTGCGCAAGCATCGTCGGTGAGCTGCTCGCCCACGGCACCGGACCGGTGCTCGTGACGCGGGTGACGCCCGAGCAGGTGAAGGCGGTGGAGGCGGTCGCCGGGCCGGGCCTGCGACCGCGCCGGCATGCCTGCTGTACCGGGCGCCCGGGCCGACCCGGGCCGGCGACGTGCTCGTGGTGACCGCCGGCACCTCGGACAGCGCGGTCGCCGACGAGTGCGTGCTGACGCTGGAGGCCTACGGCTTCTCGCCGCGTCGTCTCGACGATGTCGGCGTCGCCGGACTGCACCGGCTGCTCGCCCACCTCGATCGGGTGACGGCGGCCGACGCGGTCGTGGTGATCGCCGGGATGGAAGGCGCCCTGGCGAGCGTGGTCGGTGGATTGTGCGCGGCGCCGGTGATCGCCGTGCCGACGAGCACCGGCTATGGCGCCTCGTTCGCCGGCGCCACCACGGTGCTGGCGATGTTGGCCTCGTGCGCGAGCGGCATCACCGTCGTCGGCATCGACAACGGGTTCGGCGCCGCCTGCGCGGTCGCCCGCATGCTGCGATGAGCGAGCGCAGCGAGCTCAGGCCGACGCCGCGAGCGCCAGCGAGCGCGGCGGCGACGGGGTCCGGGGGCGCAGCCCCCGAGAAGCGATGAGCGATGGGCCGGGCGGCGCCGGGCGTGTCGCCTACGTCCAGTGCGCCGCCGGCGTGGCCGGCGACATGCTGCTCGCCGCCCTCGTCGACGCCGGTGCCGGCACCGACGCCGTGCGATCGGTCGCTGGCCGCCCTCGGCGTCGACGGCTACACGCTGACGTTCGAGCGCGTGCAGCGGGGCGGCATCGCGGCCACGCTCGCCGACGTCGCCGTCGAGCGGCGCGAGCACGAGCACCGGCCGGTGCGGGCGATCCGCGAGCTGCTCGACGCCAGCGCCCTCGAGCCGGCCGTCCGCGACACGGCGCGATCGGTGTTCGACGCCCTGGCGGTGGCCGAGGGTGCGGTGCACGGGATCGACCCCGACGACGTCGAGCTCCACGAGGTCGGTGCGCTGGACGCGATCGTCGACGTGGTCGGCGTCTCCGCCGCGCTCCACGCCCTGGGGATCACCGAACTGGTCGCCGGGCCGGTCGCCGTCGGCCGCGGGACGATCGAGGCGGCCCACGGCCAGCTGCCCAACCCGCCACCGGCGGTCGCCTACCTGCTGGCGCAGCGGTCGGTGCCGACCGTCGGCATCGACACCGACATGGAGCTGTCGACGCCGACCGGCGTCGCCGTGCTGACGGCGTGCTGCGACCGCTTCGGTGCGATGCCGGCGATGACCGTGGAGTCGGTCGGATACGGCGCCGGGCGGGCCGATCCCCGCGGGCGGCCGAACGTCGTGCAGCTGATCGTCGGGCGCGCCGCCGACCCCGATCCGGTGCTCGACGGACCGGGCCGACCGGCCGTGCTCGTCGAGACCAACGTCGACGACGTCACCGGTGAGGTGATCGCCCACGCGATCGCCCGCCTCCTCTCCGTCGGCGCCCACGACGCCTGGGCGACGCCGATCGTGATGAAGAAGGGTCGCCCGGCGTTCCTGCTGTCGGCGGTGTGCGACCGGGCGCTGGCCGAGCCGGTGGCCGCAACCATGCTCGCCGAGACCGGCAGCCTCGGGGTGCGTGCGACGAGCCTGGCCGCGTTGGCCGCAGGCGCGGACCGCCGGCGTGGTGGAGGTCGGCGGCCATCGCATCGGCGTGAAGGTCGCCGCCGGACGGGTCAAGGTGGAGCACGACGACGCGGTGGCGGCCGCCGAGGCGCTCGGGCGTCCGCTGCGCGAGGTGCTGCGCCTCGCCGAGGAGCGCTTCGTCGAGGGAGACGGAACGTCGTGACCCGGGTATCGCTCGCCACCGCCGTCGCCGACGCGTCGTCGCGCGATCCCGTCCTCGCCCACCTCGCCGAGCTCGCCGGCCCGCTGACGTGGCGTCCGCGCGATCCCGACGGCCACTTCGGCGCCCTCGTGCGGGCGATCGTGTTCCAGCAGCTCGCCGGCGCGGCCGCGAACGCCATCCACCGGCGGATGCGGGCGACCGTGCCGGGCGAGCTGACCGCCGAGGCGCTGGCGGCGCGTCGGCGACGCCGAGCTGCGCGCCGCCGGGCTGTCGGCGAACAAGCTGGCGTCGCTGCGCGACCTGTCGGCGAAGGTGCTCGACGGCACCGTGGTGTTCGACGGGCACGTCGCGGCTCGACGACGACGAGATCGTGACGCGGCTGTCGTCGGTCCGCGGCATCGGTCGCTGGACGGCGGAGATGTACCTGATGTTCGAGCTCCGCCGGCTCGACGTGTGGCCGGTCGACGACCTCGGCGTGCGCCAGGGCTACGGCGCGGCGTGGGGCCTCGATCCGGCGCCGACCGCCGAAGCAGCTCGACCCGCTCGGCGATCGCTTCCGCCCGTACCGCTCGGTGGTCGCCCGCTACTGCTGGGAGGCCGTGCACCTGCTGCGCCGCGGCACCGACCCCAGCCTGCGCTGAGGCGATCGGCGATTCTGGGGCGCGAAATCGAGCGCCGACGCTCGATTTTGCTTGTGGAAATCTTCAGCGGCCGGCGGTGATCTCGTCGGGCGCGAGGGTGAGGCCGAGCATCGTGCCGCTGCCGCCGTGACGGACGGCGAGGTCGGCGTGGCGCAGCACGGCGCTCTGGTCGACGAACGCCTCGACGTGCATGTTGCGGGGCAGCGGGCCGAGCCCGGTGCCGGGAGCGTTGCCGAGCGCCACGAGCTGGTGGTTGGCGTCACGGGCAGCCGCCGCCAGCGGCATGAGGGGTAGACGTGGCCGAACGACGGCCGGGCGCAGAACAGGACCTTCATGGCGACCGCCCAGCGTGACCGACCCGATCACCGCCGCTTGGAGACGATGCGAGGAACGTGTGGAGAGTCCTCCCGTTGCGACGTGTCCGGGTGCCGGTCGTGTTTCGTCGTCATGAAATCGAAAAGATTTCGTCACATGCAGATCGACGCGTCGGCCCTGCTCACGGCCGAGATTTGCGGGCTGCGCGGCGAATCATGTGACGCGGGTCGGCTTGAAATGGGCGAACCGCTTCCCTACAGTCGATCTCGACAACCAAGCCCAAGGCGTCTCGCCTCGAGCGTGCCAGTCGATCGACTCCGACCCCCGACGGAGTTGACCACCTACCTCCCAACTGGCCTCTCATCGCGCGCCGCCGTTCCCCCAGACGCAGGAGGCCAAAGTGTCGATCGACATCGTCATCCCCGCCCACAACGAACACGACCGCATCGGTCGCACGCTGCGGGCCTACCGCGCCGGCATCCCCGATTCCGACGCCCGGTTCCACGTCGCCCTCGATGGGTGCGGTGACGACACCGCCGACATCGTCCGCTCCCACGCCGGCGACGACCATCGTGTCCGCCTCCACGAGTTCCCGAAGCTCGGCAAAGGCGGTGTGCTCATGGAGACCTTCCGGCGCTGCGACGCCGACCTCGTGGCCTTCGTCGACGCCGACTGCGCCACCCCGCCGGTCGAGCTCGCCCGGCTCGCTGCGGCTGCCGGCGGCTCAGACGGCGCCATCGCCAGCCGCCGACTGGCCGCCTCGTTCACGCCCGGGCGCCGCAACGCCGGGCGGGCGGCGGCATCGAGCGGGTTCGCCTGGTGCGTGCGTCGCGCCTTCCGACTCCCCTACGCCGACACCCAGTGCGGGGCCAAGGTGCTCCGCCGCCAGGCCGCCGAGCGGATCGTGCCGTTGCTGTCGTCACGGACTTCCTCTTCGACGTCGACCTGCTCGTGGTGGCCGCACGCCTCGGCTTCGACATCGTCGAGGTCCCGACGGTCTGGATCGACCAGCCCGGGTCGAAGCTGTCGTTGCGGCGGGAGGCCAAGCGGATGCTCGGCGGCCTGCTGCGCTTGTGGGTCCACCACCACACGCTCCCCATCGACGCCACGATGCGCCCCGCCGGCCTGTCGCGGCCGGCGCCCGTTGACGACACCCCGGCGACAGCCGCCGACCGCCTGCGACCGCCTGCGACCGCCGATGCGGCCTGACGTCACGATCATCGCGCCGTACCCGCCCGCCGGCCAGCGCCATGGCGGCCACAGTGGGGTCGCGTCGTACTCCGCCAACCTGGCGACCGCGCTGGCCGCCGGCGGCGTCGACGTCACGGTCGTCGCGCCCGAGCTCGACGGAGATCCCAACGTCTTCGTCGACGGGTCGGTCCGCGTCCGCCGCGACTACCCGCTCGGTCGCCGCGCCCTGCCCTCGGCACTTCGTGCGGCAGCGGCGACCGGATCGCCGGTTGTGCACCTGCAATGGGAGCTGTTCCTCTACGGCGGCCCGCCCTCGCTCATCGGGCTCGTGCCGGCGCTGGTCTCGGGGTCGCGCCGGCTCGGCGCGGCGCGCCTCGTCACGACGCTGCACCAGGTCGTCGCCCCCTCGACGATCGACCGCTCGTACACCGCGCTCCACCGGATCGGGGTGCCACCACTCTTCGCCCGGGCGGGCATCGCCGCCGTCCAGGCGGGCCTGCTCCGCGCCTCGGCGGCCACGATCGTCCACGAGGAGGCCTTCGCCAGTGAGCTCGACGGGGCGACGGTGATCCCCCACGGCGTGGAGACGCCGACGACGCCGGACCGGCGTGGTCCCGCCGCCACCTCGGCCTCGGCGACGAGTTCGTCGTGCTGTGCTTCGGGTTCGTCGCGCCCTACAAAGGCCTCGAGGTGGCGCTCGACGCCGCTCGCGTCGCGGGCCCCGGCATCCAGCTCGTCGTCGCCGGCGGCGAGCACCCGCGCCTCGCCCGCGGCGGGTCGAGCTACGCGGCGGAGTTGCGGGCGCGCAGTCCTCACGCCCGCTTCACGGGCCACGTGCCCGACGGCGACGTGGCGGCGTGGTTCAGCGCCGCCGACATCGCCCTGCTGGCGTACCCCCGGCCGTTCGCCGCCAGTGGGGTGCTGGCGCTCGCCATCGCCCACGGCACCCCGCTCGTCGTCTCACCGGCGTTGGCCCGCTGCGCGGGGATGCCCAACGTGCTCGAGGGGCCGCTCGACCCGCAGCGCCTCGGTGCAACCATGCGCCAACTGGCCGCCGACCCGGCCGCTGTCGCGCGACCGGCGGCGCTGGACCGCGCGGCTGGCGACCGGACGTCGCTGGAACGACGTGGCGACGCGAACCGCCGAGCTCTACGAGGAGGTGCGCCGTGGCGAGCATCGTGCTGGTCGGCGCCTTCGGGCAGCGTAACCCGGGCGACGAGGCGCTCTGTGCGGCGTTCTCGCGGCGCTGACCGGTCACGACGTCCGGGTGGCGTCGGCCGATCCGGTCGACACCGCCGCCCGTCACGGCGTGGCATCGTTCCCGGCGACGCCCGTTGCCACCGCCCGCGCCGTGCGCCGCGCCGACGCCGTGGTGGTGGGCGGCGGCACGGTGTTCAAGCGCCTGCACCGGGTCAGCGGGCGGCGCCGTCACGCCCTGTTGGCGAACACCGCGGCCCTGGTCGCCGGGGCGCACGCGGCAGGTGTTCCCGTGGCGATGATCGGCGTCGGTGCGGGCGACCTGCGTGGGCGGGCCGCGGGTGCGCTGAGCCGTTGGATCGCTCGTCACGTCGACCTGCTGGTGCTGCGGGACGAGGAGTCGGCGGCAGTGCTCGCCGAGGCCGGAGCAGCGGCGCCGTTCTGGATCGGCGCCGATCCGGTCTGGTACGGCGTCGTGGCGCCCCCATCGGGCGCCCGCCCGTGCGGTGCGACCGACCCGGCGCACCCCCGCGTCACCGTCGCCCTCAGCCACCTCGCCACCGGCGACATGGGGCGACGGTCGGGCGGCCGTCGAGACGGCCGTACCAGCCCGACCCGGACGATCAGCAATCTCGCCCGCGCCCTCGCCGGCCTCGACGGGCGGTGGGACGTGCGCCTCCAGCCGTGGCAGACCGACGGCGCGGACGACGACCGGGCGCTGGCCTGGTCGATCCTCGGCGCCGTCCCGGGTGCCACGATCGAGGATCCGCCGATCGGGGTCGCCGACGCCGCCGCCGCGTTCAAGGGCACCGACGTAGTCGTCGGCATGCGCTTCCACAGCCTGGTCGCCGCGGCCATCGCGGGAGTCCGGTTCGTCGCCGTCGCCCACGAGCCGAAGCTGGCGGCGGTCGCTCGCCGCCTCGGTCAGCTCGCCGTGCCCCCGCAGGCCCGCGCCGAGGTGCTGACGGCCGCCGTTCTCGACGCGATGCACCGACCGCCACCGTCGCCGGCGGCGGTCGCCGCCGAAGCGGGGGCGGCGGGAACGGCGTTCGACCTGCTCGAGCTCCTCCTCAGCCCCGGCGCGTTCGCTGACCCGGCCGACCTCCGGGCGCTCCCCCTGTCGACGGGTAGCGGGTCGTGGTGACGCACGACGGCGCGATGGTGCACTCGTGAGCGCGCCGGTGTTCGCCGAGCGCCGCCTACGCGCCCGTAGCCACGCGCTGGGCGCTCGCTCGACCACAGCTGAGCGTGATGGCGGCACAGTGGATCGCCGGGGTGGGAAACCTCGCGTTCGCAGTCGCCGTCGCCCGCCTGCTCGGACCGTCGGACTATGCCCAGGTGGCGGCGTTCCTCGGCGTGTACCTGCTGCTCGGCGTGCCCGGCGCGGCCTTGAGCGCCGCCGGCGCGTCCGATCCAGCTCGTCTCGCCGCCCATGCAGCGGGCATCGTCCGCGGCGCGCTGTTCGCCGGCGTGGTGATCGTCGCCGCTGGAGTTCCGCTCGCTCCCCGGCTCGACGTCGACGTGGGCGTGATCGTCGCCCTCGGCGTGAGCTGCCCGGCCGCGGCGCTGCTCGGCCTGCGCCGGGGGATCGCCTACGGCCACGAGCGCCACCGGTCCGTCGCGGCCAGCCTGGTGGCCGAGCCGCTGGTGCGCGTCACCGTCGGCGTCGCGCTCGTCGCCCTGTTCGGTGCCTCGGGCGCGGCCGCGGCAACCGCCCTCGCCGGGTACGTCGCGGTGGGCGTGCTCGAACTGCCGGCCCCTCGCGGCCACGGCGTGCGTCGGCGACCATCGCCGCCCGGCCTGCCAGCAGTCGACCCGACCGGTCGTCTGGCCGCCGATCCAGCGGTGGCACACCCGGCGTTGCTCGCAGTCGCCAGCCCCTTCCTCCTCATCGCCGTGTTCCAGACCGCCGACCTCCTCGTCGCCAGCCGCGTGCTCCGGGGCGCGGGCGCGGCGGAGTTCGGTGTGCTCTCGACCATCGGCGGGGCGGCCGTGTTCGCTACCGCGACGGTGCCGCTGGTTCTGATCCCCGAGCTGCGCCGGCGCCACGCGTCCTCGGCGGCCGCCACGGCAGTAGCGCTTGCCGGCGTCGTCGGTGCCGCCGTGGCGGTCGCCGGCGCGTTGCTGGCCGGCCCGTTCGTCGCCCACACCTTCGGTCCCCGCTATCGCGACGTCGCCCCGCTCGTCGGGCCGTACCTGCTTGCGATGGCGCTGATCGCGGTGATCCGGGTACGCCTCGCGTCGCTCGCCACGCGCCGGGCGTGGCCGGGGACGAGCATCGCCGTCGCCGGAGCCGTGGTCGCCCAGTGCACCGGGATCGCCCTCTTCGCCCGCAGCCCCGGCGGCGTCGTCGCCGCCACCCTGCTCTCGGCCGGCGCGCTCGCCGTCGTCCTGGAACTGCCCACCGTCGTGCACACCGAGCGTGTGGCCACCAGCGTGACGTGGCTACGCCAGCGACCGCGAGCCGCCGTCGCCATGGTCACGCTGTGCGCGCTGGCCTGCGGTGTCCGGCTGGCGACCTCGCGTGGGCTCTGGGTCGACGAGGCCATCAGCGTCGAGCAGGCCCAGCTGCCCTTCGGCGAGATGCTCGCCGACATGCGGTACACCGACGTGCACCCGCCGTTCCACCACGCGCTGCTGTGGGTCACCGTGCGCGTCTTCGGCACGTCCGAGCTCGCCGTGCGGCTCCCGTCGCTCATCGCCGGGGTCGCCCTCGTCCCCGTGCTGGCGTGGGTGGGCCGAGTGCTCTACGACCGGCGCACCGGCTGGGTGGCCGCGGCATTCGCGGCCGTCGCCCCGTTCTGCGTCTGGTACTCGCAGGAAGCGCGGATGTACTCGCAGTTCATGCTGTTCGCCGCGGTGGCAGTCGGCGCCCAAGTCCAGGCGATCCGGCGCGGCCGCCGCTGGGACTGGATCCTGTACGGCCTGTCCACTGCGGCGCTGCTGTGGACCCAGTACTTCGCCGTCCTGCCGATCGCTGTGCAGCAGCTGGCGTTCGCAGCGGCGTGGTGGTCGCGCCGGCGCGATGGGCACGAGCGCCGACGGCTGCTGCTCGGGTGGCTCGTCTCGACGCTGGTCGTGCTCGTGGCCGTGGCCCCGATGCTCCCGCTCCTGCGCGACCAGATCGCCGCCTACGGCGATCGGGGCGCCGGGCTGGTGCCCGGTCAGGCCGGCGCCGGCAACTCGACGATCGGCGACGGGGTGTCGATCTACGCCCTCGGCGCCAACCTGATCTGGGCCACGCTCGGCTACCACGCCGACGGCGCGATGGTCCAGCTCGCCGCCCTGTGGCCGCTGTTGATGCTCGGTGCGCTCGCCTTGCTCGGCCGCGGACGGTCACGGGTCAGCGTCGCTGTTGCTCGGGCTGATCGTCGTGCCGATCGGTGCGCTGTTCGCCGTCGGCTCGATGAAGCGCGACCTGTTCGAGCTGCGCTACTTCTCGGGAGCCGTCCCGGCGCTACTGCTGCTGATCGCCCGCTTCGTCACCGCCACCACGCGACGGGCGCCGGCGGTCGCCGTCACGGCCGGAGTGTTCTGGCGGCGATGTCGGTCGGCCTCGTCGACCAGCAGGTCAACGGCGCCAACCCGCGGCTCTACGACTTCGAGGGTGCGTTCGCCCGCATCCACGCCGAAGCCGGGCCGCACGACGTCGTGCTCTACGAGCCGTCGTACCTCGCCGAGGTGGTCGACTACTACTCGCCCGACATCGAGGCGCACTCAGTGGGCACCCCGGTGCCCGACGGCGTCACGGTCTGGGTGCTGTCGACCGACCGCGTGGTCAACGCTGAGGCCAGCTCCGCCCGCCTCGGCGCCGAGCTCGCCCACCTCGAGCAGGGGCGCGACGTCGTGGAGCAATTCCGCGTCCCCAACGTGGTCGTCTGGGAGCTGCGATGAACGCGCCGACGGACCCGCGCCTCGACGCCCCGACGTGGGACGCGGCACCACCGCCGGCGGCGGCGATGCGGCGCAGTCGGCTGGTCGCCTGCGCCGCGACCGTGGCGCTCGTCGCCGTACTTCGTGTGGCTGATCCGGCCGGGCCGAGTCGGCAACCCTGCGCTCTTCGCCGTGCTGGTGACGGTGGAGCTGTTCAACGCGGTGCAGGCGATCGGGTTCTGGTGGACGTGTCTCGCGGGACGGCGATCGGCCGGCGCCACGCAGCGCCACCTCGCGATCGACGCAGTCACCGTCGATGTGTTCATCCCGACCTACAACGAGCCGGTCGACGTGGTCGAGGCGACGGTGGCAGCGGCGACCCGGCTGCGTGGCGCGACGGTGCGGGTGGCGTTGCTCGACGACGGCAGCCGGGCCGAGATGGAGGCGCTCGCCCGGCGCCATCAGGTGGCCTACGTCCGGCGCACCGTGCACAGCGGTGCCAAGGCCGGCAACATCAACCACGCACTGGCGCGCACGCGCGGCGACTTCGTCGTCGTCCTCGACTGCGACCACGTGCCCGATCCGCGATTCCTCGAGCGCACGCTGCCGGAGTTCGTCGACCGCTCGGTCGCGTACGTGCAGACGCCGCAGTACTACGCCAACCACGACGCCGGGCAGCTCGCCGCCGGCGCGTGGAGCCAGCAGGAGCTGTTCTTCGGGCCGATCGCCCGGGGCAAGGACGCCCACGGCGCGATGTTCTGCTGCGGCACGAACGTGGTGTTCAGTCGTGAGGCGCTGCTGGCGGTCGGCGGGTTCCCCGAGGGCTCGGTGACCGAGGACTTCCTCCTGTCGATCGGCCTCCACGAGCGCGGGTACACGTCGCGCGTACGTGCCCGAGGTGCTGGCCAGCGGCCTCGGGCCGGAGGACATGGCGTCGTACGTCGGTCAGCAGACGCGGTGGGCCCGCGGGTGCATCGGCGCGATCGGCCGACGTGCTGCGCTCGTCGCTGCCGGTGCGTCTCAAGGCGCAGTACGTGTTGTCGGCCTCGTACTTCCTCACCGGGTGGACGGTGCTGGTGTACCTCTCGCTTCCTGTCGTACGGATCCTCACCGGCGCGCAACCCGTCGCCGGCGCCACGGCCGACACCTTCCTCACGGCGTTCGCGCCGTACTTCGCCCTGTCCTTGGCCACGGTCGCGAGCGTCGGTGGTGGTCGATACACGTTCCGTGCCTACAGCCTCGCCGCGTCGACGTTCTGGATCCACGTCTACGCCAGTTGCGCCACGATCGCCGGTCGCGGCGGGCGCTTCGTCGTGACACCCAAGAAGGGAACTCGCGGCGTACAGGTGCGCCCCGTCCTGCCGACGCTCGCAGTCATCGCCGTGCTGATCGGGGTGGCTGTCGTGGGCCTGGCCGGCTCGACGACGCGGCGACGTTGAACAACGTCGCCTTCGCGCTCGTGCACGTGACCGTGCTGAGCCACGGCATCGCTCCGGCGCTCGTACCGGCACTCGCCGCGGCGGACGCCACCGAGCGGGCGGGGGCCGATGCCGAGGAGCTGGTGGCGTGAGGGCGCGGCGAGCACCGTCATGACGGCTTCGCGTTGGTGGCGGGCGGTGGGGCTGGGAGCGACAATCCTCGCCGGGATGGCGGCGCCGGCGCCGCCGGTCGGTGCGGTCGGTGCGGTCGGTTCCGACGATGCCGAACGCGCCGTCGCCGCCGGTCACTACTTCCTCGACAACTACGTCGACACCGACGGCCGCGTGGTGCGGCACGACCAGGGAGGTGACACGGTGAGCGAGGGCCAGGCCTACACGATGACCGTCGCCGCGGCGATCGGTGACGAGGTGACCTTCCGGAGGGTGTGGGCGTGGACGCACGCCCATCTGCTCGGTGCGGATGGGCTGCTCGCCTCGCGTTGGGCCGACGGCGCAGTGGTCGATCCGATGGCGGCGGCCGACGCCGACCTGTTCGCGGCGGCCGCGTTGGTGCTCGCCGGGAAAGCGTTCGGCGACGACCGCCTGGGCGACGCCGCTCGCGAGCTGAGTGCGCACCTCTTCGACGAGGAGACCGAGGACGTCGGCGGACGGACCGTGCTCCTCGCCGGACCGTGGGCCGGGCCGACCGGCACCGTGAACCCGAGCTACTTCGTGCTGCCGGCGATGTCGATCCTGTGGGCGGACGGCGAGCGCCAGTGGGCGCCCGTGGCCGCTGCGTCGCGGGCAGTCCTCGGCGAGCTGACGGCCGAGCCGCCGCACTTGCCGCCCGACTGGGCGAGCGTCGATCCCGCCGGCCGCGCCCGTCCGGCCAATGCGCCGAGCGGCGACTCGCCGCGCTACGGCTACGACGCCGCGCGGGCGCTCGTCCAGCTCGCCGTCGACTGCGATCCCGCCGGTCGCGCGCTCGCCGCCCAGGCGTGGCCGTTCCTGTCCGGCGAGAGCGCCGGTGCGGTGGACGCGGTCTACGACCTCGACGGTGCGACGCTGTCCGGCGGCGAGCACGCGGTCGGCCTCGTTGCGGCGGCGGCGGCGGCCCAGGCCGCCGGCGACGGGGCGGCGGCGGACGACCTGCTCGAGCGGGCCAGTGACCGCGAGGGCGAGCGCACGCACCTACTTCGGTGCGGCGTGGATCGCGCTCGGGCGGCTGTGGCTCGACACCGACCTGCTCGGCGGCTGCCGCGACTGACGTCACCTGGTCGCTGTCAGCTGCCTGCAGACGTCGCCATCAGCTCGTCGGCGTACTGCTGGATCAGCTCGATCGGGTACTCGCCGGAGATCCGCCGCACCACCGTGCCGTCACCGTCGACGAACACCAAGGTGGGGAAGCTGGTCCCCCCGTAGGCGGCGAGGGCATCGCTGTTCTCGTCGTCGGCCAGCACCGGCCACGGCCACGCCTCGTCGCGCAGCCACTGATCGGGCGGGTAGTTCGGCGCGTCGGAGCGCACGCCGGTACTGACACCGACGACGTTCAGTCCCTCGGGGACGTCGCCGCTGCGCTCCCAGTCGACGAGCAGCGGGACCTCGCGGTTGCAGTGCGGGCACCAGTGGGCGAGGAACACCACCATCGTCGGGCCGTCGTGGGCCGGATCGATCGTGACCGCATTGGCCGTCGTAGTCGAACCCCGACAGCACGGGGACCTTCATGCCCACCGCCGGGTCGTCGCCGGACTGGGCGATCTGCTGGGTGAACTCCGGCAAGGAATCGCCGGTGATCGTGACACCGGGGAAGATGCCGCCCGGCCCGGTGCCGGAGGCCACCGTGTCGGCGGCGTCGTCACCGCCGCCCCCGCCGCCCGCCACGAGGGCGATCACGACGGCGGCGACGAGCACGACGGCGACGAGCGTGCCGACGATGACGGCGGTGCGGTTGCGAGAGGTCACGTTGTCTCCTCGGTGGGGGCGGCGCCGCGTGGCGACCAGCAGGACGATGACGGTCACGAAGCCGCAGAGCGCCATGAACGGCAGGGTGACGAAGCCGAACTCGCGGAACCACACGAACGAGCACGCCGGGCCGGTCAGCTCGCACGCTCCGCCCTCGAGGCTGGGGTTCCACTCGAGCACGTAGTGGTAGATCGAGATGGCGGCGCCGATCGCGGCGACCGGCACGGCGTACCAGCGGATCTCCCGGTCGCGGCGCACGGCCGCCACCAGCAGGATCACGGCCAGCGGGTACATCGCGCAGCGCTGGAACCAGCACAGCCGGCACGGCGTGAAGTGGGCCGACTCGGAGAAGTAGAGGCTGCCGGCCGTCGCCACCGCGGCGACCAGCCAGGCCAACCACAGCGCCGCATCGTCGATCGCGGTCATCACCTCGTCGAGCCAGCGCACGCGGCCGCGCAGCAGCCGGCCGACGACCACGGCACAGGTGAGGGTCGCCGCGGCGAGGGCCAGCACCGCAGTGAGCACCTGCACCTGTTCGACGTCCATGCGGGGAGGAGTATGGCGCCGGCAACCCCTTCGCGCCGGGCAGCGGAGCGATGATTTCCACAAGCAAAATCGTGCGTGGACGCTCGATTTCGCGCCCCAGAATCTTTGCAAGCGCGGTGCTCGCGATTCTTGGTCGCGAAATCGAGCGCGCGCGCTCGAAAATGCTTGTGGAAATCTTCGGCCCTCGGGGCGGGCCGTCGGGCCGGGATGGGGGTCAGCGGTCGAGGAGTGTCGGGGTCGGGGCCACGGGCACGCCGAGCAGGCGGGCGGCCTCCAACCCGGAGCGGACCGCGCCCTCGACGCACGGCTGCTGCAGCCAGTCGCCGGCGAACACGATCGGCGGCGCCTGGGCGAGCCCCGCCAACCGGGCGTAGTAGCCGACCCCGACGTCGGGAACGGCGTGCTCCCAGCGCACGAGGTGCACGATGTCGGCCTCGGCGAGCGGGAGCAGGCCGGGGTGCAGGCGCGACGCCTCGGTCCACAGGCGCTGCGTCGCCTCCTGCTCGGACAGCTCGAGCAGCGGCCCGCTCGCCGCCGCCGGCAGCGCACACGAGCGCCCACTCCCAACCCGCCGGCACCCGGCCCCAACTGCCGTGGCGCCCGTCCCCCTGCTCGATGGTGGCGACGAGCTCGTTCGGGAACACGTGCCATCCGATCGCGCGCCCCGCCGGGGCGATGGCGGGCGGCGTACACGCGCACGTGCGGGACGTAGCGAACCTCCGCCAGCGCCGCCGGGCGGTCGCTCTCGGCGACGATCCGCGCCGCCACCGGCGCCGGCACCGCGACCACCACGGCGTCGTAGCGTCTCGGTGCCGTCGGGCGTGCTCAGCTCGACCGACGGCCCGCGGCGCTCGATGCGCTCGACAGCGACCCCGGTGCGCACGTCGAGACGGTCGGCGATCTCGCGCCAGGGACGATCCATGCCCCCGTCGACCTGGAAGAACGAGCCGACGCTGAGGCAGCGCAGCCACGATCGCACCAGCGCCGCCGACATCGACTCGAGACGGGCGAAGAACGGGCCCTCGAAGTTGGGTCGCACGATGCGGTCGCGGGCCGCGGCGCCGATCGGCGCCAGCTCGGCGAGGGCCGTCACCGCGTCGTCACGCCGGCGCACGCGCAGGTCGCCGGGCTGGCGGGCGAGGAGCCCGGCGACGTAGGCGACGAAGCGGGCCTTGTCACGAGCACCGACGAGCGGCGAGCGCAGGATCCGCGCCACCGAGTTGGGCGCCGGCACGAGGCGCCCGTCGAGCAGCAGATCGCCCCCGCCGCGCAGCGAGAGCGGGCGCAGCAGGCGGTCGCGCAGTCCGAGCTCGTCGAGCAGCGCCAGCGTGTCCGGATAGAAGCCGGCGAGCCACCCCGCTCCGGTGTCGAGCCAGTGCCCGTCGCCGAGGTGCTCGGTGTGCGTGCGCCCGCCGACCACGTCGGTGCGCTCGAGGACGGTCACGCGGTGCCCGGCGCCCTGCAGGTGGTGGGCCGCTGTGACCCCTGCCGGCCCGGCGCCGACCACCGCGATCCGCTTGGCCACCGTGGGCGTGCTGACTGGTCACGGCGCGGCCGTCGCGGCGACCGAGATCGCCACCTCGAGTCGGGCACCCGGAGCCAGCATCGGGAGGCTGCGGCGCGCCTCGGCGGTGACGGGATCGTCGCCGGCCGCGGTGGCGGGCTCGGGGGCGACGACCGGCGACGGCCCGATACCGGCGTTGTCGACCCACCACTGCACGTGCAACGGCACGTCGGCGCGCCACCCGACGGTCAGGCGGGGCCCGTCCGAACGGGCGAGCGTGACGCCTTCGACGGCGCCGACGTCGCCGAGTCGGTACTTGCGGTACCCGCCCGGTTCGAGGTCGCCCGCCAACAGCGGGCCGGACGTTCCGTCACCCGACGAGCCGGCGAGGCGTGAATCGACCGTGCTGACGACGGCGGCATCGCCGGGATGCACCTCCACGCCGACGAGGTCGGTGGCGTCGAACAACGGGTGGGCCATCCAGAACGCCGCCGCCGGCCCGTCACCGACGTTCTCGAGGACGTACCGCAACGCCAGCTCCCCGTCGGTGAGCGTGACCCGTCGTTCGACGGTGAGCGCCACGGTGGCGCAGCGGATCCGCGTGGTCAGCTCGTGCTCGTCGGCGGTCACGACGTCCCACGGCCGCGACCACAGCTCGCCGTGATCGGGCAGCGCCACGCCGCCGTGCTCGACGGCGACACACGTCGGCACCATCTCGTCCCAGCCGGCGATGTCGGGGCGCACGAAGGCGTCGAACGGCTGCGCCGCCCGTAGCTCGACCACCGGCTGCTGGAGCCATTCCCGCCCGCCGAGCACGAGCGACGTGAGGCGCGCACCGTGGTCGGGTTCGATCACCACGCGCGCGTCGCCGGCGCGCAGGACCACCGCCGACGCCGTCATCGGACCGCCTCGGCGACCGCTCGCGACTCCTCGGCGGCGACGGCGATCAGCCGGGCCATCGCCCGCCCCGCGGCGTCCTCACGGCCCTGCTCGATCGCCCGCACGACGGCGTCGTGGGCGGCGATCGCCGCCGTCGGGTCGCCCGCCGATCCGACGGCGAGGTCGCGCGCGCGCAGCGCCGGCTCGAGCAGCGATTCGAGCGAGGCCAGCAGCTCGTTGCCGGCGGCGTGGAGGATCTGGCGGTGCAGCGCCACGTCGGCCGCCACCCACTCGCCGCTGCCCGGTTCGGCGACGGCGGCGCGCAGCCGTTCCATCGCCGCCCGGATGGTGGCTCGCTCCGCCTCGTCGGCCCGACGGGCGGCGAGGCGCGCGGCCAGCGGCTCGATCGCCGAGCGCACCTCGTCGATGTCGGCGAGCAGCCGACGGTCGAACCCGGGACCGCTGCGCCACGCCAGCACGTCGGGGTCGGTGAGGCGCCAGCTGGCCCGCGGTCGCACCGACGTGCCGACGTGCGGGCGGGGCTCGACCAGCCCCTTCGCCGCCAGCACGTTGAACGCCTCACGCACGACGCCGCGCGACGCGCCGAAGCGGGCGGCGACGCGCTCGCGGTCGATGATCGCCCCCGGCGGGAAGCTGCCATCGACGATGTCGCGGCCGACGCCGGCGGCGACGCCCGCTCGACGAGACCCGCTCGCCGACTCGGCCGGAGGTCGCTTCACGCCGGATCCTTGCGGACGGTGTAGCCGCCGTCGACGAGCAGCGCCGATCCCGTCACGTACGACGCCGCGTCCGAGGCGAGGAAGGCGATGGCGTTGGCCACCTCGTCGGCGCGGCCGAGGCGCACGAGCGCGGTCGACCGAGCCGCGTGGTCCTTGTACTCGTCGGACAGGACGTCCCACTGCGGGGTGAGGATCGGCCCCGGCAGCACGGCGTTGACCCGCACCTCGGGGCCGAGATCGACGGCGAGCTGCTGCGACAGCGAGATCATCGCTCCCTTGCACGCGGCGTAGGCGGGGTGCCCGGGGAAGGCGAGCCGGGCGTGCACGGACGACACGTTGACGATCGCCCCGCCCGTGCCGCGGAGGTCGTCGCCGAACGTGCGGACGCTGTGGAAGACGCTCGTCAGCGTCACCGCGATCTGGCGGTTCCACGTGTCGGTCGTCGATGTCGGTGGCGGCACCGATGCGCAGGAGGTAGGCGTTGTTGACGACGATCGCCACCGGCCCGAAGGCGTCGTGGGCCGCGTCGCGCACCGCGGCCCAGGCGTCGGCGTCCCCCGCGTCGGCGACGACCGAGATCGCGGCCCCGCCGGCGTCGCCGACCGCTGCGGCACGTCGCCTCGGCCCGCCCGCCGTCGATGTCGGTGGCCACGACCGCCGCCCCGCACCGGGCCAGCACCGCCGCGGTCGCCGCGCCGATGCCGGCGCCAGCACCGGTCACGACGGCCACCCGCCCGGTCAGGTCGACGAGTCGCGGTCGGCGCCGGCGCGCTCACAGTCACGGTTACTCCGCGAGGCGCAGGTGGGTGGCGATCGCCAGGGCCAGCGGGCCCTGGCCCCACGGCACGACGAACCCGCGTGGCACGTGCACGTAGTGCGACGGCTCGGTGCACGCGTTCACCGCTGCCGACACCGACGTCAGCTGACCGTCGGCGTCGGTCGCCGCCAGCGCCGACGCCAGCGCGGCGCGGGCAGCCGACAGCACGGCACGGCGCTCGTGCTCGGCGACGACGCCGCCGAGCACGGCGCGGGCGAACCCGTCGGCCATGAAGGCGGCGGTCGAGTGCTCGTCGCCGGACGCCGGCTCGTCGACGACGGCGAACCAGCCGCCGTCGGCGCGTTGGGTGCGGCGCATGGCGTCGATCAGCCGGCGGGTCGCGTCGACCAGCTCGGCGCGCCCGGGCTCGGCGTCGTCGATCACGTCGAGCACGTCGAGCACTGAGCGGCCGAGCAATGCCCAGCCCTGACCGCGGCCCCAGCCCGGCCCGTAGGTGGTGGCGGCACCGTCGAGCACGAAGTGCTCGAACAGGCCGTCGGCGGCCTGCAGCAGGCGCACGTAGCCGAGGGCCTGGCGCACGCCGTCGGCGATCAGGTCGGCGTCGCCGGTGAGCCGGCCGAGGGCGGTGAAGAACGGCGGGTCGAAGTGCAGACAGTCGACGAACACCCCGGCGGGCGGGGCGGCGAGCAGCGCCACCTCGGCCGGGGCGAGCGTGGCCGGGCCCCACGGGTGCTGGAGCGGGGAGTGCTCCCACGTGGCGTAGACGCCGTCGAGCTCGGGGCGGCTGCGGAGGTAGGTGGCGAGGTCGATCGCGGCCTCGAGGATGATCGAGTCGTCCCAGCGCCGGGCCAGCTCGACCATCGCCTTGCCCGGTGCGGTGCAGTCGAGGCGCACGAACGGGTGCCGCCGCGTCGCCCAGCCGCGCACCAGGCCGCGGGCGAAGGCGGCGTAGCGGTCGTCGGCGAGGGCGTCGCTGGCGGCGAGCAGCCCTTCGACGCCGACCGAGTCGCCAAAGGCCCACGTGGTGCGCGTGAGTCGCTCGAGGGTCCGCGCGGCCTGCTCGAGCACCGACGCGCGGCTCAACCGGCATCGACCAGCTCCCACGTCGACGGGCTGGTGTCGTGACGGCGCAGCTCGCCGCGCTGGTGGAGATCCTCCAGGTGCCCGACCACCGGGAAGGCGAGCGCCCCCTCGGTCCCAACGGCCGGCCAGTCACCGGCGAGCGGGTTGATCTCGGGGAGGATGTCGCGCAGCGAGCGCGCCCGCCCGGTGAGCGCCGTGCGCACGGCGCCCTCGAGCCGATCGGTGTACTGCGCGCTGCAATCGAGGAAGTCGCGCCCTTCGTCGCCGGCCATCGTCGGATAGTGGGCGGTGAGCAGCCACGCCGGATCGAGCCGCGCCAGCGCGCCGATCGTGGCGCGGTACGGCGCGACGTAGCGGTAGGTCGGCGGGAACGCCGCTTCGCCATCGGCGGTGCGCACGGCGTCGGACAGGACGGCGTCGGAGACGACCGCGGCGCGCGAGCGCGGGTCCCACAGCGCGAGGTGACCCTGGCTGTGGCCGGGCACGTGCACGATGTCGACGGTCCAGTCGTCCCCGAGCCGCAGTTGCTCGCCGCCGACCACCCGCTGGCGCACCGCGGCGGGGCGGGTGACGCTGCGCAGCCAGGCGAGTCCCTCCGTCGGTCTCGTCGACGTCGTGCTCGGCGCGAAAGCCGCGGGCCCGCTGGTCGAGGAACACGTCGAAGTCGTCGATCTGGTCGGCGTCGGCGCGATGGGCCACGGTGACCGCGTTCGGGAAGGCGGCCGTGGCGTCGGCCAGACCGCCGAAGTGGTCGACGTCGCAGTGCGACACCACGACCCAGCGCACCTCCTCCGGATCCCGCCCGATCGAGTCGAGGTAGGGCAGGACGTAGGGGGCGATGGCCCCGTCGACCGCGGTGTCGAACAGCGCGACGTGATCACCGGCTCAGCAGGTAGACGGCGTTGGTGCGAGCCCCGAGCGGGGTGTCGATGCGGTGGATGCCCTCGGCGATCTCCACCGCTCACGCCCCGGTGAACACGGGCGGGCGCTTCTCGGCGAACGCCCGGCGGCCCTCCGCGGCGTCGGCGGTCATCATGCAGTAGGCGAACATGTCGTTCTCGTACCGCATGCCCACCTCGACCGAGGTGCTCGTGGCGACGCGGATCAGGTTCTTCGTCGACTGGGCGGCGATCGGCGCCATGGCGGCGATGCGGGCGGCGAGATCGTGGGCGACGTCGACCCCGGCGCCGGTGTCGGCGCGCACCTGGGTGAGCCCGATGCGGTGGGCCTCGTCGGCGTCGATCTGCTCGCCGGTCAGCAGCATGCGCGCGGCGTGGCCGGGGCCGATCGCACGGGTGAGGAACTGCGTCGCACCGGACCCGCCGTGCCAGCCCCAGCGGATCTCGCCGGCGGCGAAGCGGGTGGAGGGCTCCGCGACGCGCACGTCGGACGCGCACGCCAGTTCGAGCCCGCCGCCGATGCAGTAGCCGAACAGGGCAGCGACGACCGGCTTGCGCACGTGCCACAGCCCGTACACGTAATCCTTGCCGGCATCCATGCGGTTGCGGTACTGCCAGTTGGTGCCGTACTGGTCGAGGTCGCCGATGTCGCTGCCGGCGCAGAACGCCTTGCCGTGGTCGCCGCGCGCGCCGGTGAGCACCACCGCTCGCACGGCGTCGTCGAGCGTGGCGTCGCGGCAGGCGGCGTTGAACTCCTCGTCCATCGCCACTGTCATCGCGTTCAGCTTCTCCGGGCGGTCGATGGTGATCGTGGCGATCCCGTCGCCGACCTCGTAGCGGATGGTGCCCATGCGGTGGTCTCCTCGGTGGGTGCGGGCGGGCGGGCTCGGATCAGACCGACTCGGCGACCGTGTCGGCCACGCGCACGGCGCCGACCTCGACGAGGTCGGCCACCTCGGCGTCGTCGTAGCCGGCGACGTCGATCAGCACCGCGGCCGTGTCGGCGCCGAGCCGGGGGGCGCCGCGCACGATCGCCGTCGGAGTGTCCGACAGCCGGATCGGCGGGCGCACCGTGCGCACCGTGCCGAGGTCGGGGTGGGGTTGCTCGACGAACGTGCCGGTGGCCCTGACGTGGACGTCGGCGGCGAGGTCGTCGTAGTCGTACACCGGCCCGCACCACACGCCGTGGCGGTCGAGCAGGGCGATCCACTCGTCGGTCGTGCGGTCTCCGAAGGCCGGCGTGAGCCGCCGGTAGATCTCGTCGCGGTGCTCGTGGCCGTCGTTGTAGGCGACGAGCGAGCGCAACCAGTCGTCGTCGAGGGCGTCGCCGAGCGCCGGCAGGGGGCACATCGCCAGCGTCAGCCAGCCGTCGCTGGTGCGGTACACGCCATACGGCGCCGGGATCGCCCCGTGGGCCGAGGTCTCGGCGGTGCGCCGGGGCTTCCACCCGGTGTTGAGGTACGTCACCAGCTCTTGCAGTTGGCAGTCGAGCACGCACGTGAGCATGTCGATCTCGACGAGCTGGCCGCGGCCGGTGCGGTGGCGGGCCTCGACGGCGGCGAGGATGCCGATGACGGCCTGGTAGCCCGACATCGCGTCGGCGGCCCACAGGGCGCTCGGCGCCGGCGGGTCGCCCTCCTTGCCGACGGCGAACATCGAGCCGCTGTAACCCTGGAGCACGAGGTCCTGACCCGGGCGCAGACGGTAGGGGCCGTCGTCGCCGTAGCCCGAGATGGAACAGACGATGATGCGCGGGTTGATCGCGGAGAGCGTCGGATGATCGAGGCCGAGGCGCTCGGCGGTCGAGCGACGGAAGTTCTGGATCACGACGTCGCTGTGGCGCACCGCGTCCTGGAAGGCACGGCGGCCGCCCTCGGACTTGAGGTCGACGCACAGCGAGCGCTTGTTGCGGTTGACGGCGAGGAAGGTCGACATGTCGCCGCCGACGGTGATGTCCTCGAAACCGTGGGTGCGGTTGAACTCGCCGCCCGGCGGCTCGACCTTGATCACGTCGGCGCCGAGGTCGCCGAGGCGGGCACCGGCGAGCGGCCCGGCGAGCATCTGCGTGACGTCGAGCACCCGCAGTCCGGAGAGTGCGCCCTCGTCCTGATTCATCGGATAAGTATGACTTATTGACGACGACGGCGCAAGAGGCGAACGAGCCGGTCCACCGGCGTGACGCCAGACCGGCCAATCTGGTCACTCTCCTTCTCGATATCGAGAACGTGGGTGACCAGATCGGCACTTGAGACGCAGAGTGACCAGATGGCGGCGGTACGGAGCCAGCCTCACCAGTCGGCCGGGGTGCCGTCGGGGAGGAAGACCGCGGCCATCGGCGGCTCGGGGACGTAGGGGTGGGCGGCGCACGCGGCCTCGTCGACGGCGGTGCCCAGGCCGGCCGCGGTGGGGACGGCTGCCGACCCGCCGCCGGTCTCGAGCGGCACGGTGACCACGTCGTCGAACCACGCCACCGCGCCGCGCATCTGCTCCTGGATGATCCAACACGGTGTCGCCGTGGCGACGTGCAGGTTGTGCCACGTGGCGATCGGCCCGAGCGGGTTGTGCGGGGCGAGCGCCGCCCCGGCCGCCTCGGTCAACGCGGCGATGGCGACTCATCTCGGTGTAGCCGCCGCAGTGGCAGATGTCGGGCTGGGCGACCTGCACCAGGCGACGGTCGAACAGCTCGCCGAACGCCCGCCGTCCGATCAGGCGCTCGCCGGTGGCGACGGGCACGTCGACGTGGCCGACAACGTGGGCGAGACCGTCGAGGTCACCGGGCGGCGTCGGCTCCTCGATGAACCACGGCCGGTACGGGGCGAGCACGGCGGCGTAGGCGACGGCGGCGGCCGCCGACGTGCGTCCGTGGAAGTCGACCATCACCTCGACGTCGGGGCCGACCGCCTCGCGCACGGTGGCCATCACCGCTTCCGCCGACCGCAGCCCGGAGCCCGACGCCAGGGCCCCGCCGACCGGGACGGCGAGGACCTTGACCGCGTCGAACCCGCCGGCGACGCTCGCCGCGGCGAGCTCGGCGAAGCGCCGCGGATCGAGGGCTCCGTACACGTCGTCGGGCGAGCCGCCACCGAGGTGGTCGTAGAGCCGGATCCGATCGCGCACCGGACCGCCGAGCAGCTGGTGGATCGGCACGCCGAGCGCCTGGGCCTTGACGTCGTGGAGAGCCTGATCGATGCCCGAGACGGCGCTCATCCCCTCGATCCCGAGGCGCCAGAAGTGGTGTCGCGTCAGTCGTTGGAACAGCTGGGTCGTCGCCATCGCGTCCGACCCGACGACCAGCGGGCGCAGATCGTCGATCGCGCCGACGACCGTCGAGGTGGAGAACTCGAGCGTCGCCTCACCCCAGCCGACGAAGTCGCCGGCGACGACCTTCACGAAGATCCAGTTGCGCATCCCGGCCCCGACGACGAGGGCGTCGACGGAACGGATCGGCAGCTGGCTCCCAATGGCGGTCATGAAAGCACCATCGGTTGCGTGCGAGCGAGCGAGCGCCAGCGAGTGAGCGGCCAGCGTCGGCCTGCGTGGCCGGGGAACGCAGTGACGGTCATCACCAACCTCGTGCCGGCCCGCCGGCGGCGAGCCCGGCGAGGATCTCACGCAGCTCGGCCGGATCGGCTCGGGCGGTGGCGCCGCCGAGTCCGACGGCGACCGCCCCGGCATCGAGCCACGCCTGCGCCGTGTCGAGCTCGATGCCGCCGGTGGGGATGAACGGCACCTGCGGCAAGCGCCTCGGTGATCGCCTGCATGCCGGCGATGCCGACGGTCGACGCCGGGAACAGCTTGACGGCCGACGCCCCGTGCTCCATGGCCACCATCGCCTCGGTCGCCGTCTGCGCCGCCGGGATGACCGCCACGCCGGCGCGCTGGCCGGCCCGCACCATCTCCGGCGCCAGCCCGGGGGCGAGCAGGAACTGGGCGCCGGCGTCGACCGCGGCACGCGCCGTGGCACCGTCGAGCACCGTGCCGGCGCCGACGAGCGCGGTCGACCCGGCGGCCTCGACGAGCTCGGCGATCAGCGCCGCCGCGTCGGGCGTCGTGAAGCTGACCTCGATGACGTCGGCACCAGCCTCGATCAGGCGGCGGCACCGGTCCAGGCCGGCGGCGCGGTCGGTCGCCCGGACGATGGTGATCGCCCGTCGTTCGGCGATGCGGGCCATCGCCTCCCAGGCTCGAACCCGTCGACCACTCACGGGTGCACCACATTCCCGCGGGGCGCTGACGGAGGCTGTCTCGGTGGTGCACTCGTGAGCGCTTCGCGCCGTAATGTTGATTCGCTCGCTTCGCTCGCTCACCGTCGCACCTCCGCATGGGGGTCGTCACGGAGCAGCGCGTCGCGCTCGGCGCGGCTGGGCAGACCGGCGGTGTCGCCGGCGAACTGCACCGCCGACGCCGCGACCACCGTCGCGCTGTCGAGGGCGGCGCGCAGGTCGCCCCCGTCGAGCAGCGCCGAGATGAACCCGGCGGCGAAGGCATCGCCGGCGCCGACCGGGTCGACGGCGCGCACCGGGCGCGCCGGCGCGAGCAGGATCTCGTCGCCGTCGCTGGCCCACGCCCCCTGGGCCCCGTCCTTCACCACCACGACACCGACACCGCGGGCATGGAACCACCCGGCCACCGTGTGCGGGTCGCGGCTGGCGACCATCGCCTCGGCCTCGTCGGCGCTGGCGAGCACGACGTCGGTCTGCTCGAGCAGCAGCAGCCAACGCGCCACCGCGATCTCGACCGATGCGAGGGACGGGCGAAGGTTGGGATCGAACGTCACGAGCGTGCCGGCCCGACGGGCCGCGGTGACCGCCGCCACCGTCGCCTCCGCCGCGCTCGGCCCCGAGCACCGGGGTGATGCCGGTCACGTGGAGCACGCGGGCCCGGCCGACGCGCTCGAGGTCGAGGTCGGCGGGGGCGAGGGCCGACGCGGCGGAGCCGGCGCGGTGGTACACGACGGTGATCGGTCTCGAGTCGAGCACGTCCCGCAGCAGCAGGCCGGTGGGCCGGTCGGGGTCGTGGATCACCGTCAGGCCGACACCCTCGGAGCGGAACGTCGCGGCGACCGCGGCCCCGAAGGCGTCGGTGCCGAGCCGCAGGACGAGCTGGACGCGGTGGCCGAGGCGGGCGAGCCCGATCGCCACGTTCCCCTCCGCACCGGCGACGTCGCGGCGGAACGAGCCGGCGTGGGCCAACGGCAGCCCGTCATCGGCGCGCAGCAGCGCCATCACCTCGCCGAAGGTGAACACGTCGAGCTCGCGCCCCTCGCTGGCGGGCACGGCGAGGAGCGTCACGGGTGCACCATCTGCCGCGTGCGAGCGAGCGAGCGCCAGCGAGTGAGCGGCCAACTGCGGCCTGCGTGGCCGGGGAACGCCATGACGGCTCATCCGCTCACCGCCGTCAGCTGGCGCAGCTGGTCGACGGCGGCATCGACCAAGGCGAGGGCGTACGGGTCGAGGGTCGCGCCGGGCGCCCGGCAGTGGTCGCTCTCGATGATGCCGAGACGACGCAGCACCGTCTTTTCGGCCTGCACGATCGTCTCCACGCCGGTCATCCAGTGGCTGATCACCGGCAGCAACGCGGCGTGGCGGGCGGCGAGCGCCTCGCCGTCGCCGGACTCCACCGCCGCCCACATCGCCTGGTACAGCGGCACCATCGAGCAGCCGGGTTGCACGCCGATCGCGCCGGCGGCCGCGGCGCTCGGCAGGTGCACGCCGGCCTGACCGACCAGGGCGCCGACGCCCCGTTCGGCGAGTGCGGCGATCATCGGTCCCGGCGGTATCGACTCGACCTTGACCGCGGTCAGGTTGGGGTGGGCGGCGGCGAGGGCGGCGAAGTCGTCGGCGCCGAGCGACGTTCCCGTCTGGGCGGGGGCGTACTGCACCACGGCGGGGACGTCGACCGCGTCGAGCACGCGGTGGAGGTGATCGACGACGCTGGTCACCGACGGGCCGAGGAAGTGCGGCGGCAGGACGTTGATCGCCCCGGCGCCGGCGGCCACGTAGCGGCGGGCGCGCTCGACCGCCAGGTGGGTGGCGTGGTCGGTGACCGAGCAGATGGCGCTGAAGCCGGCCCGGTCGGCGGTGCGCTCGACCAGCACCGCCACGAGCGTGTCGCGTTCGGCGTCGGACAGCTTGTGGAACTCCGAGGCCAGACCGAACAACAGGCACGACGACACGCCGGCGCCGACCACGTGGTCGACGACCGCGGTGAACCCGGTGGGATCGAGCGTGCCGTCGGCGTGGAAGGGCACGGCGAGCACCGGCGACACGCCGCCGATCGCGCCGGTCCACGGCCGGGTGGTCGGGTCGGGCCCCATCAGAACGACCGCTTGGGGACGGCGGCGCCGGAGCAGCCGACGAGGAAGTCGAGGTCACAGCCGGTGTCGGCCTGCATGACGTGATCTCGGTAGAGGCGCACCCAGCCGCGTTGCTCCTCGGGCGGCACCGGCGGCGGACGCCAGGCGGCGCGCCGCGCGGCGAGCTCGTCATCGCTCAGCTCGACGTGCAGCGCCCCGGCCGCGGCATCGAGCTCGATCACGTCGCCGGTGCGCACCAGCGCGATCGGCCCGCCGACGGCGGCTTCCGGCGCCGCGTGCAACACCACGGTTCCGTAGGCCGTGCCGCTCATCCGGGCGTCGGAGATGCGCACCATGTCGGTGACGCCGCGGGCGGCAACCGCCACCGGCAGTGGCAGGTTGCCGAGCTCGGGCATGCCGGGATACCCGATCGGGCCGAGGTTGCGGACGACGAGGACCGTGTCGGCGGTGACGTCGAGCCCTGGGTCCCCGGCGGCGACCAGGTACTCGTCGATCGAATCGAACACGAGGGCCGGGCCGCGGTGGGTGAGCAGCGCGGGTGTTGCCGCCGACACCTTGACCACCGCGCCCTGGGGCACCAGGTTGCCGCGGAGCACCGTCGTGCGCGACGGCGGGCGGATCGGCGCATCCACCGTGCCGATCACCTCGTGGTTCCAGGTCGGCGCCCCGGCGTAGCTGTCGGCGAGCGAACCACCGGTGACCATCCGCGGCGTCACCGTCGAGACAGCCGCCGACCAGCAACGCGGCGATCACCGCGGCGAGCCCGCCGGCGGTGTGGAACGCGCCCATCAGGAAGCGGCCCGACGGCTTGAGATCGACGAGCAGGGGGACGTCGCGGCCGACCCGGTCGACATCGTCGAGGCCCAGCCCGACGCCGGCGCGCCCGGCCAGCGCCAGCAGGTGGAGCACGGCGTTGGTCGAGCCGCCGATGGCAGCGTTGACGACGATGGCGTTGCGGAACGACGCCGCGGTGAGCAGCGCCGACGGGCGGCGGTCGGCGACGACCATGGCGACGGCCAGCCGCCCGGCCCGGTGGGCGAGGCCGAGGCGGGCCCGGTCGACGGCCGGGATCGACGCCCCGCCCGGCAGCGTCAGTCCGAGCGCCTCGGTGAGGCACCCCATCGTCGATGCGGTGCCCATCGTCATGCAGTGCCCGGGCGAGCGGGCGATGCCCGCCTCGGCGGCGACGAGCGCGTCCGCTGCCAGCACGCCCCGACGGGCGTCCTCGGTGAGTCGCCAGACGTCGGTGCCCGAGCCGAGCGGTTGACCACACGCCTCACCGTCGAGCATCGGCCCGGTGGTCACCATCACCGCCGGCAGGTCGACGCTGACCGCGCCCATCAGCAGCCCCGGCACCGTCTTGTCGCACCCGCCGAGCAGCACCGCGCCATCGACCGGGTTGGCCCGCAGGAGCTCCTCGGTCTCCATCGCCAGCTGGTTGCGGTAGAGCATCGAGCTCGGGCGCAGGTAGGGCTCGCCGAGGCTCATCACCGGCATCTCGAGGGGCACCCCGCCCGCTTCCCACACGCCGCGCTTCACCGCTTCGGCGACATCGCGCAACCCGCTGTTGCACGGGTTGAGGTCGGACCAGGTGTTGGCGATGGCGATCACCGGGCGGCTTCCGTCGACGACATCGACCGGGAGCCCGAGCTGGTGGACCGCGGCGCGGTGGACGAACCCCTGACGGTCCGGCGCGGCGAACCAGGAGGCGCTGCGCAGCGGGCGGCGCACGGTAACGGGGGTTTCGGTCACTGGTGCACCATGTGTTGCATGCGAGCGAGCGAGCGCCAGCGAGTGAGCGGCCACAGGCGGCCTGCGTGGCCGGGGAACGCAATGACGGTTTCGGTCATGACGTGCCGAAGGCGTAGGTCATCGCCTCGACCGGCCGGGTGTCGGCCGACGGGCCGACCCGCAGGTGCTGCACGAAGCGTGCCCGGTCGCCGCGGAACAGCGCCTCGGACACCTCGACCGGGCGGTCGTCGCTGTCGCGCGTGATGCGGTGCAACGAGAGCGCCGGCAGGTTGCGGTGCACGCCGAGCAGCGCCGACTCGGCCGGCGTGAGGATCACCGGGACCATCTCGGCGACCGCCGCCACGACGTGGCACCCGTACGAGGTGCGCAGGATCTCGTACAACGAATGGGTGCGCGGGTCGTGGGCGAGCAGGCCCGGGAAGCGCTCGAGCGACAGCCACGTCGTCTCGAGGTAGAGCGGTTCGCCGTCGACGCTGCGCACCCGGTTGAGCCGGGCAACCGGCGCCCCCGGGAGCAGGGCCAGCTCGTTCGCCGTCTGGCGGCTCGCCTCGTGCTCGTCGAACTGCAACACCTCCGACGTCAGCACCTTGCCTTGTGACGCCAGCGCGGCGCCGATCGAGAAGTAGCTGCCGAGGTCGGCGCGGGTCGGCGGACGGGCGACGAACGTGCCGCGCCCCTGGTGCCGGCTGATCAGGCCGCGCTGCTCGAGGTCGTCGAGGGCGTCGCGCAGTGTGGTGCGGCTGACGTCGAGCTGCTCGCAGAAGGTCCGCTCGGCGGGCAGCCGGGTGCCGACCGACCACTCGCCGCACCGGATCCGCCCCTCGATGGCGTCGGCGATCGCGGTGTACAGCGGCGTGGTTCTGGTCATGACGGTCGAACCCGTTCGGCGGTGCGAGCGACGAGGCGCAGCCGAGGAGCGGCCAACAACTGCGGGCAGTTCATAGCGTGGCCGGGGAACGCAGTCATGACGTCCGGGCGGCCTCGGCCCGACGCTTGCGCCACTCGCCGACCGCCACCGCCGCGATGAGCAGGGTGCCCTGGGCGATGAACTGCCAGAACTGGTTGATGCCGATGAGGTTCATGCCGTTGCTCAGCACCCCGACGAGCAGCACCGCGAGCAGCGTTCCCCCCATCGTTCCGCGTCCGCCGGACGTCGACGCCCCGCCGAGGAAGACGGCGGTGATCGCCCGCAGCTCGTACCCCTGGTTGGCCACCTCGGCGTTGGCCGAACCGGTGCGGGCGGCGATGACCAGTCCGCCCATCGCGGCGAGGGCGCCCGAGAGCATGTACAGCATCCAGGAAACCCGCCGGGTGGCGATGCCGGACAGGCGCGCCGCCCGCTCGTTGCCGCCGACGGCGTAGACGTTGCGTCCGATGTCGGTGGAGGTGAGGAACACCCACACGATCAGCCCGATGGCGATCATGAACAGGAACGAGACGGGGATGCCGGGGAAGTTGTCGGTCCGGAACACCCGGCCGGTCCCCAGCTTCTGGAAGAACGAGTTGCGCACCCCGACCGGCTTCTGGTCGGGCTCGATGAAGAAGGCGATGCCCTTGAACAGCTGCAGCGTGCCGAGCGTGGTGATCACCGGGTTGACGCGCAGCACGTTGACGCACATGCCGTTGAACCCACCGAGCACCAGCCCGGCGACCACCGCCATCACGATCGCCGGCACCGCCGGCCAGCCGTGCAACATCAGCACCGCGGCCACGACCCCGGCGACCGCGGCGGTCGCGCCGACGGAGATGTCGAGTCCGCCGGCGAGGATGACGAGGGTCTCGCCGGCGGCGAGCAGACCGATGACGGCGATGGCGTCGCCGACGTTCATCACGTTGGCCCAGCTGAGGAACAACGAGTTCTCGATGTAGAACCACACCACGAGCGCCACGAGCAGGCCGAGGAGCGCGACGAGCTGGCCGTCGATCGACAGGCCGAAGGCGCTCAGGCGGTGGCGGCGCGAGGGCGGCGCCGGCGGCGGTGGCTGCGGCGGAGCGACGGGCGCGGTGACGATCTCGTTCATGCAGGCTCCGCGGTCAGTTCGGTCTTCATCGCCAGCGCGAGCAGGCGGTCCTCGGTGGCGTCGGCGGCGGCCATCTCGCCGGTGATGTGGCCGTCTTGCATCACGATGATGCGGTCGGCGATCCCGAGCAGCTCGGGGAGCTCCGACGAGATCAGGAGGATGGCGACGCCCTCGCCGGCGAGGGTGTCGATGATGCGGTAGATCTCGGCCTTGGCCCCGACGTCGATGCCGCGCGTGGGCTCGTCGAGGATGAGCAGGCTCGGACTGGTCGCCAGCCACTTGGCCAGGACCACCTTCTGCTGGTTGCCGCCCGAGAGCTTCCGCACGCTCTGGTTGATCGAGGGAGTGCGGACGTTGAGCTCGCGTGTGTACCGCTCGACGAGGCGACGCTCGGCCCGCCGGTTGACGAAGCGCAGACGGCACAGCCGGCGAAGCACGGCGACCGACACGTTCTCGCGCACCGACTGCTCGAGCACCAGCCCCTCGCCCTTGCGGTCCTCGGGCGCCAGTCCGATGCCGGCCGCGATCGCGTCGCGCGGTTGCCACGCGTGCAGCACGGTGCCATTGATGGTGACCGTGCCGGCGGTCGGGCGGAGGTTGCCGAAGATCAGCTGCGCCAGTTCGGTGCGCCCGGCGCCGATCAGGCCGCCGAAGCCGACCACCTCGCCGGCGCGGATCTCGAACGACACGTCCTCGTGGATCGCGCTCGACACGTGCTCGACCGTCAGCACCGGCGCGCCGGGTGCGTTGCGGTTGCGGGAGTACATCGCCTCGAGCTGACGGCCGACCATCATGCGCACCAGCTCGTTCTCGTCGGTGTCGCCGGCGTCCTTCACCCCCACCAGTCGTCCGTCGCGCAGCACCGCCACCCGGTCGGCGATGCGGAAGATCTCCTTCATCCGGTGCGAGACGTAGATGATCGCAACGCCCTGGTCGCGCAGCCGGCGCACGATCGTGAACAGTCGGTTGACCTCGTCATCGGTGAGCGAGGACGTGGGCTCGTCGAGGGCGAGCACCTTCAGCCCGGGCTTGAGGGCGCGGGTGATCTCGACGAGCTGGCGCTGCGCCGGGGTCAGCTCGGCGCCGAGGCGCTCGATCGGCACGAGGTCGGCCACGCCGACATCACGCAGGGCGGCGCGGGCCATGGCGCGTAGCCGGCGCCAGTTGACGAACGATCCGCGGGTCGGCAGCTCGCCGAGGAACAGGTTCTCGGCGACCGTGACCCCAGGAATGATCTCGGTCTCCTGATAGGCGACGCGGATGCCGGCGTCGCGGGTCTCCTTCGGCGTCGTCGCCGAGTGCGCTTCGCCTTCGATGCGGATCACGCCGGAGTCCGGCCGCTCGTCACCGCTCAGCAGCTTGAGGACCGTCGACTTGCCGGCGCCGTTCTCGCCCATCAGCGCGAGCACCTCGCCGGCGCGCACGTCGAGGGAGACGTCGGTGAGGGCGCGCACCACACCGAACGACTTGGTGAGGCCTTCCACGCTCAGCACGACCGGGCGTGGTGCGGCGGGTGGATCGGCGAGGAGTTCCATGGGACGGTTCGATGGCGACGAGCGGCCCGGCCGGCGGAGGGGGGATCCGCTCGGCCGGGCCGCCGTGATTGGTGCGTCGACGCTCGGTCAGGCCGTGCAGACCAGGCCGGAGTCCTGCCAGTTGGTGGGGTCGACGAGGGCGGTGTTGGCGATGGTCTCGGCGGGCAGCGGCACGTCGTTGACGACGTCGTTGTACAACGCGGTGATCGCCGCCTTGCCCACTTCGTAGCCGCTGATGTACAGGGCACCCTTGAACCCGGACGGGTCACCAGCCTGCCAGTCCTTGCACGCCTCGTAGGCCCCGAGGCCGACGCCGATGATGTTGTCGACGGGGATGCCGGCGGCGAGCAGCGCCTGGATGGCGCCCTTGACGCTCTCGTCGTTGCAGCCGGCGATCACCCAGTGGGTGACGTCGGGGTGGGCGGTGATCACCGGCGAGGACGCCGTGAGCGCGCCGTCGATGGTGCCGTCGCCGGCGACCGGGAAGATGTGGTCGTCGGCGAGCCCGCCGTCGGAGGCGACGATCGCCTTCTCGGCGTCGGTGCGCTCGACGCAGACCGACAGGTCCTGCTTCTCGACGCTCAGCATGCCGACGTTCTCGCCGTCGGCGACCCAACCGGAGTCGTTGAGGAACTGGGCGGCCATCTGGCCGACCTTGGTCCCCATGTCGGTCCCGTTGAACCCGGCGAAGGGCACGGGGTTGCCGTCGGCGTCGGAGATGATGTCGTCGGTGGCGATGACCGGGATGCCGGCGTCGGCGGCGAGCTGAGCGACCTGCGGGCCGATCTGCTGGTCGGGCACGGTGATGCCGATGCCGTCGGCGCCGGCGGCGATGGCGTTCTGCATCTCGGTGATCGCCTTGTCACCGCTCTGTTCGACGTTGACCACCTGGATGTCGGCGCAGAGCGCGGCAGCGGTCTCGGTGGCCCCCTGCGCCTGCTCGATGAAGTACTGCTGGGTGCCCTCCTTGTAGAGGACGTAGAACAGCGGCCGGTCGGCACCCGCGTCACACGACGGGGTGGGGATCGAGGCGGCGGCGGCGCCGCCGCTGTCGGCGGTCGCATCGGTGCCGGCCGGTTCGGAGCTGCCCGACGAGGCGCCGGCGACGCCGGCGCTCGACGCGACGGCGAGGCCGACGACGGCGACCGTGAGGAACCCGCGCCGGCGCGTGAGCGAACGAGTCGAGGTGGACGTGGACATGTGGTGATGAACCCCCTGCTACTGACGGACCCATGCGCCCGGTGGCACAATTGGTAGGGACCACCGTATGGGGAGCCGGCAGCGAAGTCAAGGGCGTCCTCGGTACGGCCGGCAGCGCCGGCCAGTAGCGTGGTGCGCCGCATGGCAACAGCAGCGACGGTGCGCGAGCTCCGACGAGCCCGCCGCACGCGACGGCTCGGTCAGCTCGAGTGGTTCGAGATCGCCTACCGCGTGTACCTCACCGCCCTCGCCGGCGGTCTCGCCATCGCCTGGCTGAGCGGCCTCGTGAGCGACGAGCCCGTCACCGCCGCGCAGCTGGCCGACGTGCTCGACCGCGGTCCGGCCGTGATCGGGCTGTTCGCGGTGGCGGCGTTCGCCCTCGGCCTGCGCAGCGGCAGCGACGGCGGACCGATCTCGCTCGAGGCCGGCGACGTGCGCCACCTGATGCCCGCCCCGGTGCCGCGCCGCGCCGTGCTGCTCACGCCGGTCGTGCAGCGCTGCCGCGCCGTGGCGTTCGCCGCCCTGATCGTGGGGGGCATCGCCGGTGAGCTCGCATCGCGGCGGTTGCCCGGATCGGCACCGGCGTGGGCGGCAAGTGGCGCCGCCACCGGGGCGCTGATCGGCCTGCTGTTCGTGGTGACCGCCGTGCTGACGCACGCGTTGCGGGTGCCCCGCTGGGCCGCCACGGCGCTCGGCGCGATCGTCGTGGTGGTGCAGATCCTGGCGGCGACCAGGGGCTGGTTCGGGCCGGGGAACGGGCTCGGCAGCTTGGCGCTGTGGGGCATGCGCACGAACGTCGTCGACCTCGTGTCGGTCGCCGTGGTGCTGGCGATGACGGTGGCCGCACTGGCGCTCGCCGACCGCCTGCGCCTCGAGCCGCTCACGCGGCGCGCCAACCTCGTGTCGCAGTTGCACTTCGCCGTCACGATGCAGGACCTGCGCACCGTGGTGCTGCTGCGCCGGCAGCTGCGCGGCGAGCAGCCCCGCACCCGGCCGTGGTGGCGGATGAAGCCGTCGACGTCGGTCAACGCCACCCGCGCCGTGTGGCAGCGCGACCTGCGCGGGCTCGCCCGCTATCCGGCCTCACGGCTCGTACGGATGGCGACCCTCGCCGCCGCCGGCGGCGTGTCCACCGTGGTGGTCGACCGCGGCACGACGCCGCTCGTGCTCGGCGTCGCGGCCGCGCTGTACCTGCTCGGCCTCGACGCCATCGAGCCGATGTCGCAGGAGATCGACCACCCCGATCACGCCGACTCCGTGCCCCACGAGCGTGGCTGGCTGCTCGTGCGGCACTTCGCCGCGCCGGCGGTCGCCCTGGTGCCGTTCGCGCTGATCGGTGCGGCGGTCGTCGCGGTGGTCGAGCCCGAGCATGCGCTCGGCGCGCTGGCGTTGTGCGTGCCGATGACGTGGGCCGGGGCGTGCGGCGCCGTGGTCAGCGTCGTGCGCGACTCGTTCGACCCGGTCAGCCCGTCGGCGGCGACGGTCGCGGTGCCCCCCGAGTTCGCCGGCTTCACGTCCACCCTCAACATGCTCATCCCGCTGGTGGCGAGCATCGTCGCCTCGCTCACGCCGCTGGCCATGCGCCAGTCGCCGACGGTGAGCACGGCGGTGCGGATGACCGTGCTCAACCTGCTCGTCGTCGGGGTGACCGGGCGATGGGTGGTGCGGCGCGAGGCGTGGCGGGCGATGTGGCACAACCTCATCGATCAGGGCAAGACGGCCCAGAAGAAGGCGGCGTGAAGCCATGACCGTCACTGCGTTCCCCGGCCACGCAGGCCGTCGCTGGCCGCTCGCTCGCTGGCGCTCGCTCGCTCGCATCAGTGAGAGGCTGCGCCGATGACCGCGGCGCTTGTCGGCGCACCAGTTGACGAAGACCTACGGCGACGCGCCGGCGCTCGGGCCGGTCGACGTCGAGGTCCGCTCCGGCGAGCGGGTGGTGCTCATCGGTCACAACGGCAGCGGCAAGACCACGCTGCTGCGCATCGCCGGCGGCATGCTCGAGGCGACGTCGGGAACGGTGTCGGTGGTCGGCAACGACGTCGGCTCGCTCGATGCCCGGGCATTCACGAGCTACCTCGGCGACACGCCGGTGTTCTACGACGACCTGACCGTGTGGGAACACCTCGAGTACATCGCCCGCCTCCACGACACCGAGGGCTGGGACACCCACGCCGTCGAGCTGCTCGAGATGGTCGGGCTCAGCGATCGCGCCGATCAGCTCCCCATCACGTTCAGCCGCGGCCTGCGCCAGAAGGCGGCGATCGCGCTCGCCTTCGTGCGGCCGTTCGAGCTGATGCTGGTCGACGAGCCGTTCGTCGGGCTCGACCAGGCGGGCAAGGAGGCGCTGCTCGAGCTGTTCCGCCGCGCCCACGAGGACGGCGCCACGCTCGTGGTGGCGACCCACGAGCTGACGACGGTGAAGGAGGCCGAGCGGGTGATCGCCCTGCGCGACGGCACGATCATCTTCGACGGCCCGACCGACCAGGCCGACCCGGACCTCCTCGTCGTGCGCTGAGCCCGTTTGTGGGTGACCGCCATGGCACGAGGGGTTCGCGGCTTACGATGAGGCGCATGTACGAGTTCGACTCCGTCAGCGTGTCGTCGTTCGAGGCCGGCGATCTGGTCGATCACCTCTCCGCCCGGTCCGCCGACGGCTGGGACGTGGTCGCCATCGTCCCCGCCGGCTCCAACGTCGTCGCCTACCTGCGCCGCGTACCAGCCGGCGGCCGATGCCGACGACGCCGCCGCCGATGCGGGGACGTCCGCTGCCGACGGCTCGGTCGACTCGGCGTCGCCCGGTGACACCACGGGCGCCGCGGCCACGACGCCGGACGCTGCCGCCTCGACGAGCGCGGCCGGCTGGGGCGCGGGCGGCGTCGCGTCGTCGCCGAGCGACACCACGACCGCAGGCGCCTCGTCGTGGGACTCCGGGTCGGGCGCGGCGACCCGCGGCTGGGTCGATTCGCAACAGCAGCAGACGCCGACCAGCCCGCCGTCGGCCGCGCCGACGCCGTCGGTGCCGGCCGGGTGGTACGCCGATCCGGCCGGCCGCTTCGAGCTGCGCTACTGGGACGGCACGGCGTGGACCGAGCACGTGTCTCGCGGCGGTCAGCAGTCCACCGACCCGCCGATCGCCTGACCGGCCGTCGGCCCCCCGCCTGCTGACCACGGCCCCGGGACGATGCGCGTCACGTCGCTCGGCCAGGCCGGCCTGCTCATCGAGACCGACCACGGCAGCGTCCTGTGCGATCCCTGGTTCGTGCCGGCGTTCCTCGCTTCGTGGTTCGTGTTCCCGCGCAACGACCGACTCGACGCCAGACTGCTCGAGCGCATCGAACGGGCCGACTACCTGTACGTGTCGCATCTCCACGGCGACCACTTCGACGAGGTGTGGTTGGCCGATCACCTGCCGCGGGACATCCCGATCCTCGTCCCCGGCTACCCGTCCCGCGAGCTCGACCAGCGGCTGCGCGCGCTCGGCTTCACCGAGCTCGTGCGCACGACGTCGGGCGACGAGCTCGACCTCGGCGGACTGACCGTCGCCATCCACACCGAGACCTCGATCACCGATGGTCCGGGCGGCGACTCGGCGCTCGTCGTCAGCGACGGCGCCTCGCGCCTCGTCGACCAGAACGACTGCCGGACCACCGACCTCGAGGCGTTGGCGGCCCACGGTCCGGTCGACCTGCACCTGCTGCAGTACAGCGGGGCGATCTGGTACCCGATGGTGTACGAGCTCGACGAGGCGTCGATGCGGGCGCTCGTCGACGCCAAGGTGGAGAGCCAGCTCAGCCGGGCGATGCGCTACGTCGAGTCGGTCGGCGCCCGCGCCGTCGTGCCGAGCGCCGGGCCACCGTGCTTCCTCGATCCGGAGTTGTTCCACCTCAACGTGATCACCGGAGGCGAGCCGAGCATCTTCGTCGACCAAGGCGTGTTCCTCGAGCGGCTGTCGACGGCCGGTCACGTCGGGCTGTTGACGATCCCCGGCACCGCGATCGAGATCGGCCCGGAGGCGATCACCACGTCCCACCCGGCCGCCGACGACGAGGTGATGGCGATCTTCGAGCGCAAGGGCGAGTACCTGAGCGACTACCAGGCCGACTGGATCGGATGGATCGACGACGTGCGGGCGACGTGGGACGGCGTCGGGCGCAGCGACCTCGTCGCCGAGCTGAAGGCGCGCTGGGAGCCGCTGCTCGCCATGTGCCCGACCGTGCGCGAGGGCATCGGGGCGGCGATGCTGCTGCGCGCCACCGACGACGCCGGCGACGTCGAGATCCTCGTCGACTTCCCCGCCGGCGAGGTGCGCGCCTACGCCGGCGAGCCCTACGGGTTCCGCTTCGACATCGCCCGCCCGCTCGTCGAGAAGGTCGTCGCCGAGGACGCCGTCGACTGGAGCAACTCGCTGTTCCTGTCGTGCCGCTTCCGGGCGTGGCGCGAGAGCGAGTTCAACGAGTACGTCTACAACTTCCTGAAGTCACTGTCGCGGGGCCGGATGCGACGCACCGAGGCCGAAGCGCTGCGCAAACTGCACCCGCCGACCGAGACCGAGCCCGACATCGCGCTCGGCGAGTGGGTGGTGCAGCGACGGTGCCCGCACCGCAACGCCGACCTCGCCGTGTTCGGCGAGGTCGAGGGGTGCGAGCTGACCTGCACCATGCACGGATGGCGATTCGACCTCGAGACCGGTGAGTGCCTCACCGCGGCCAACCACTCGCTGCGGGCGCGCCGCCGGGACGGTTGACGGCCAGGCGGTTCAGGTCGGGCCGTCGGCGCCGTGCACCCACACCGGGATGCCGATCGGCAGGAGGTTGGAGGCCCAGATGAAGTCCATCGCCGGGAGCGACACGCGGCACGCACCCGTGTGACGCCGGGTAGTTCGGCACGTTGTTGAAGCCGTGGATCGCCTCGCCGCCGGAGAAGTACTTCGGGCGATAGATCTTGCCCAGGTCGCCCTCCCACCAGCCCTCCTCGTGCTGGCGGTAGATCTCGTGCAGCCCGTTCGTGTGATCGCCACGTCGGTCTGCACCTCGCCGGGCTTCTTCGGGTCGGTCCAGGTGTACGAGTACCCGCCGCCGGTGGACGTGTTGAACACCCACGCCGTGTGGCCGTCCTGCACGACGAAGATCAGCTGGAGATCCTTGTCGATCTCCACCAGCGTGCCGGCGTCGGCCCGGCCGTGGGCGCGGAACCGGGAGTTGGTGAGCGCGTCGGCGGTCTCCTGGTTGACGTGGCCGCTCGGGTCGAGACCGCTGTACTTCTGGAACGCCATCACCGCCTGGCTCGTGGTGGTGCCGTAGTCACCGTCGACGGCGCTCAGCCAGAAGCCGAGGTCGAGCAGACGCTGCTGGATGCGGGCGGTGTCCGACCCGGAGTGGGTGCCGACGGCGACGAAGCCGGCTTCCGGCGCGCCGACGGCGACGATGGCCGGCGACACCATCGTGGTGGTGGTGGCCGGCAGGGTGGTCGTCGGCGCGACCGTGGTGGTGGGCGCGGCGGTCGTCGTGGGGCGGGCGGCCGTCGTCGTGGGGCGGGCGGCGGTCGTCGTGGTGGCGGGTGGTGGTGGTGGTGGTCGGCGCCGCCGTGACGGCGGCCGTCGTGGCCGGCGCGTGAGTCGTGGGCGACGCCGTGGTGTCGCCGCCGGGCGCGCCCGATTGGGCCACCGTGGCCGAGCAGGCGGCGAGGAGCAGCATCGCTGCCGCGGCGCTGAGGCTGGCGACAGTGCGACTGCCGGGCCCGAGGCGCATGCCCGCGGGAGCGAGTCGGTGGGGAGCCGGCATCGCCTCCCGAATCTACCAGTCGACGTCGGGCGGAACGCGGCACTTCTTGCTGACGCAACGGCCAGTCGCGCCGGCGAGCGCCGCTGACAGCGCGGCGTGATCGACCGGTGTGGGTGGCGGACGCCAGTCCGGGCCGATACCGCCGAGCAGCGTCGCGGCATCGGCCGGCTCGGGCGGCGGGAGGCCGAGCGTCGTGGCCAGCGCCCGCACCACACCGGCGGCCGTCACGCCGTGCTCGTCCAGTGCGGCGAGCGTCACGGCGCCGTCGCGCTTGGCGAGGCGTTCGCCCGCCGGTCCGAGCACCAGCGGCACGTGGCCGTACCGCGGGGTCGGCAGGTCGAGCGCCCGTTGCAGGGCGATCTGGCTGCCGGTGACCGCCAGCAGGTCGTCGCCGCGCACCACCTGGTCGACCCCCTGGGCGGCGTCGTCGACGACCACGGCGAGGTTGTAGGCGGGCACCCCGTCGTTGCGTCGCAGCACGAGGTCGTCGACCGGGCTGGCTCGGCGACCGGCGATGGCGTCGTCGACGACGATCGTCACGTGGTCCGGAGCGAAGGCGCAGCGCCGGCGGACGGGTCCGACGCCGCTCGGCGCGTTCGCGCTCGGTCAGGTCTCGGCACGTGCCGGGGTAGCCGGCCTCGAGGTCGCCGGCGTGGGGGGCCCGCACCGCGGTGCGGATCTCGCGACGGGTGCAGTAGCACTCGTAGGTGAGACCGCGGCGCGCCGAGCCGCTCGATCGCCTCGTCGTAGGCGGCGAAGCGATCGCTCTGGCGCCACACCGGACCGTGCTCGTCGTTGTCCCAGTCGAGGCCGAGCGCGGCGAGGTCGGCGAGTTGCGAGCGCTCGTGGTCGAGCGACGACGTGGCCCGGTCGAGGTCCTCGACGCGCAGCACGAAGCGCCCGCCGCCGGACGCGGCGAGCAACCACGCCACGAGCGCGGTGCGCAGGTTGCCGACGTGCAGGTCGCCCGTCGGTGAGGGTGCGAAGCGACCGGCCACCGTCTCCAGAGTCTGGCGGCGCCGGCCGTCGCCACCGCACCGTGCCACCCGGCCCGCGACGTGTTCCCTTAGGCTCGGGGCATGCAGTGCGACGTCTGCGGGGCCGAGGTCGGTCCCGAACAGCGGTTCTGCATGGACTGCGGTGCCCGCCTGCACCAAGGTGGACCGGCCGACCCGACCCCGGCGCCCCCGCTCGAGCTGGCGCCCCCCGGCGGGCATCCGATGTTCGATCCGGTGACCGGTCAGCTGCTCTCGACCCTGCCGCCGCCACCCCCGCGACCGGTCGCCACCGACCCGGACGCCACGCGGCGTGATGCCGCTCGCCCCGGTGCCGTTCGCACCGCCCGATCCGACCCCGGCGGCGGGTGTCGGCTGGACGGTTCCCGAGGAGCACATCCCGCTGTGGCCGGGCGAGACCTACCCGACCCGGCGCCAGGCCGTGGAGCGCTCGGTGAGCGCCGCCGCCCCGCCGACGATGCAGGTGCCCGGCGGGTACGCGGCCTATGAGATCGAGCCGTGGGACGGCGAGGGCTGGGACGACGCGCCCGGCGTGCGACCGACGTTCCGCGTCAAGCCGCTGCTGGTGCTGACGATCCTCACGGTCGTCGCGGTCGGTGTCGCCGTGCTCACCGACGTCGTCAACGTCACCGGGCTGCAGCAGAACCTCGGCGGCCCGTGGAAGGTGAACGACTTCGGCACCAACCTCACCGTCGCCGCGCTGGCCTCGTGCCTGTTCATGCTGGTCGGCGCGCTGGCCTGGGGTTTCGGATACCGCTGGGGTGCGGGGCTGGCCGGAGGCGCCGGCACCGGTATCGCCGGGTGGGCGGCCCTCGTGATCGGGCTCGCCGAGCTCCCGCTGGCGCAGGCCGACCGCGCCGGCATCGGGTGGTCGTGCGAGCTCGGCTACTGGGCCCTGCTCGTCGCCGGAGGACTCGGCCTGGTGACGTTCGTCGTGTCGCTCGCCCGCGTCGGCAGCGACGGCCGGGCCGGGCTCGACCCCTGGGTCGCCGCGCTCGGGGCGATGGCGGCGATCGCCGCCGCGGTCGGCCCGTTGATCCCCGTCGGCGGCGCCGACGTCACCGAGAACTACTCCAGCCCGAGCGGTCTCGACTGGCCGACGCTCTTCTTCGCCGCCCGGCTCGCCCAGCTCGGCCTGCTGCTGATGTGCGGCGTCTTCGGGTTCCTGCTCGTGCGCCGCTACGGGCTCGGGTTGGCGATCGGCGGCACGGTCGTGTCGGGCTGGCTGGTGCTGACCGCGGCCACCGAGCAGACCGACCTGCCGATCGGACCGGCCCAGACCAACCCCGGCGCCGCCGGCTACGCGACGGTCGCCACGCTCGTGGACACCCCGCACGCGGTGACCATCGTCGGTGTCGGCCTGGTGTTCTTCTTCGGCCTGGTCGCCACGGCGATGGCGCTCATCGACAGCTGACGGCTCCGCCCGACCGATGGGTGACAGCATGACCGTACGGTCATGCTGTCACCCATCGGTTGCTGGGCTACCAGAGGTCGGCGGCGAGGTCGGCCCACAGGGCGCGGAAGGCGATGGCCGCCGCCGAGTGGCGGGCGTAGGACGCCACCGGCAGGCGCTGCGCCCCCATCCGTTCGAGCGTGCTCGAGTTCGGGATCGCCGTCGGGAGGAACGGCGGGTCGTGGCCGTCGAGCGACGCCGACGAACGACCGGTGCATCGTCTTGCGCCGGTCGAGCATCGACACGAACGGTCGCATCCGCGGCGGGTCGTCGAGGCGAGCGAGGAAGGCGACGAGCTGGGCCAGCGTGCGCACCGACAGCGGGCTCGGGATGGTCGGCACGGCCAGCTCGTCGGCCGCCACGAACACGGCCTCGCTCGACAGCGAGATGCCCGGTGGGCAGTCGAGGATCGCCACGTCGTAGCGGTCGTCCTGGGCGGCGAGCAGCCGGCGCAGGCGGGCGGTCGAGTGCTTGGCCCCATCGAGGTCGAGATCGAGGTTGCGCAACGAGAAATCGGCCGGCACCAGGTGCACACCGGGCACGTCGGTCTCGCGTATGTGGCGGGCCAGCTCGCCGCGCTTGGTGACCAGCCGCCCGGCGCCGCCCTTGAACCCCTGCTGGATCCGGAAGGCGAAGGTCGCCGCGCCCTGCGGGTCGAGATCCCACAGCAGCACCCGCCCACCGCAGCGGGCCGCTTCGGCGGAGAGGTTGACGGCGGCGGTGGTCTTTCCGACACCACCCTTGATGCTGTAGAGCGCCAGCACCTTCACGGCGCCGGTCGCTCGCTGTCGAGCAGATCGTCGAGGGCGCGACGGGTGGGGGCGCTGTCGAAGTCGTCGAACCGCTCGCCGAGCTCGAGGCGCATCGCCTGACGGCGCCGGTCGTGGCGCTCGATGAGCTGTCCGATGGCGAGCAGCGACGGTGCCGGCCACCCCGCGGCCCGCGCCGAGGCGGCCTCGTCGCGCAGGCGGGCCACGGCCACGTCGGCGTCCTGGTGCGTGCCGAGGAGGTCCTGCAGCGCCTTGAGGCGGGACACGAAGCGCTTGCGCGGACCCGGCGCGTAGAGCCCGCCGAAGCATTCGAGGAGATAGCGCAGCTTCTTGGCGTCCTTGCGCAGCTCGTGCACCTCCGCCGCCGGGGTGTCCGGCGTGATCGCCCGGCCGGCGTGCACGAGACTGCGGTGGGCGCGCCGGATGCGCTTGGCCATCAGCGGCCCGATCGGGTCGGCGGCCGAGCGCTCGGGATAGCCGCCCTCGGGGTCGGGCCCGTCGAGCCACGCCGACCAGGACGCCATCAGCGTCTTGGCCCGGTCACTGGCGAGGACCCCGGCGAGCTGGCGGTGGGCTTCGGCGCGGTCGTCGGTGAGGTGCTGGCGCGTCGCGTCGAGCGCGGCGACCACGTCGGGGGCGAAGTCGGCGACCACGTCCGCCCACTCGATCACCTCCACGTCGAGGTCGCGCGGCGGGGTGGTCGCGTCGCCCAGCCACTTGAAGCCGTCACCACCGGCGGTGCGCACATCCTCGGGCACCACGTCCTTGGCCGCCCCGAGCACCGAGCGGGTGCGCCGCACAGCCACCCGGAAGTCGTGGAGGTACTCGGGATCGAGGTCGGCGGCGGTGCCGTCCCACGTCGAGACCATCGCGTCACGGAGGTTGGCGAGCACGGCGCGGTAGGCGTCGAGGGCCGCCATTGCCGGGTCGAGGGGCACCCCCGGCGTGACGGTGCGGTCGCCGAGCTCGATCTCGAGCCAGCCGGCGGCGACGTCGACGACATCGCCGGGCGCGGCCTCCCACCCGGCGGCGTCGAGCGCATCGCGCACGTCGGCGGCGGCGCTCTCGTAGCCCACCAGCTCGACCACCTCGATCAGCTCGGCCCAGGGCAGTGCGGTCTGCTCGCCGGCGTCGATCCCGGCGCCGGGGTGCGTGTGGACGCGCACGACCGCGGTCGCCTTGTCGGCGCGGTTCGTGCGCCGCGCCTCGCTCACGGTGGTCGTCACCACCAGGCGCGGTTGGAGCACCCGTCCCTCGAGCACCTTGGCGAGGCGAGCGCGCAGCGGCCCCGCCGGCACGTCGTCGGCGAGGCGCGGCGCGTCGGACGTCGGGACGACGACGTCCGGTCCGCTGCCGCCTCCGAGCACGACCTCCACGGCGGCGCTGGAGTCGGGGTCGTCGCGTTCGACGGCGTCGAGCCGTGCGCCGGCGGCGTGGATGCGGCCGTCGATGCTGTCGAGCACCGTCACGCGGGCGGTCACCGACGGACCGGGCTCCAGGCCGAGGCGTCCGAGGACGGCGGCGAGGTCGGCGGCGCCTTCGCCCGACCGGCGGCGGTAGGTGACCGTCCGCACGCCCGTACTCATGAACGTTCCACCGTATCGGTTCGGACATACTGGCGTGATGGTGGGACAGGCCGGTTCCGAGATCGAGCGCAAGTTCGTGCCCGCTACGACGCCGTCGACCGCCGGTTGGGCTCCGCCGGTGGCGTTGCGCCAGGGCTACCTCGCCGAGGAGGGCGACGTGACCGTCCGCATGCGGTTCGCCGGGAGCCAGGCCCGCCTCACCGTGAAGGCCGGCGACGGCGTGCACCGCGTCGAGCTCGAGGTCCCGGTCGACGCGTTCGTCGCCGACCGGCTGTGGCCGTCGACGGCGGGGCGCCGCGTCACCAAGCGCCGGTACGAGGTACCGCTCGGCGACGACCACCCCGGCCTGAAGGCCGAGGTCGACTTCTACGAGGGGGCGCTCGACGGGTTGTGCACCGTCGAGGTCGAGTTCGACTCGGTGGCCGCGGCCGACGCGTTCGAGCCGCCGGCCTGGTTCGGGCGCGAGGTCACCGGCGTGGGGGCCTGGACCAACGCCTCGCTGGCGCGCAACGGTCTCCCGCCGCCCGGCGTGTGACGATCCCCACCGCCGCCCGCCTCAGTCCTCGACGCCGATGTCCTCGTTCCACAGCGTCGGGTTGGTGGCGATGAAGTCGGTCATCAGCGCGACGCACTCGGCGTCGTCGAGCACCACCACCTCGACACCGCGTGACCGCAGGTAGTCCTCACCGCCGTAGAACGTGCGGTTCTCGCCGATCACGACGCGCGGGATCTTGTAGAGCAGGATCGCCCCGGTGCACATGTCGCACGGCGACAGCGTCGTGACCATCGTCGCCCGGGCGTACACCGACGCCGGCAGCCGCCCGGCGTTCTCCAGGCAGTCGGTCTCGCCGTGGCGGATGGCGCTGCCCTGCTGCACCCGGCGGTTGTGGCCGACGGCGCGCACCTCGCCGTCGACCACCAGCGCCGCGCCGATGGGGATCCCGCCCTCGCGCAGTCCGGCGCGGGCCTCGGCGACGGCGAGCCGCATCATCTCCTGATCGTTCATGTCAGTCATGTCTCAGCTGCGAGCGAGTGAGCTCCAGCGAGAGGGGGGGGAGCGTCACGCCCGGCGGTACGGGCGCATGTACGCCCCGGGGTAGCGGATGCCGCGGCCCCACACCACCAGGGCGACGATCACCACCAGGTACGGCGCGGCGATCAGCAGCTCACGGGGCACCCCTCCGAACTCGGGGGTGATGGCGAGCTGCAGCTGGAGGGCGTCGGCGACGCCGAACAGGAGCGCACCGGCCACGGTCGGCCACACCTTCCACCGTCCGAAGATCACCAGCGCGATGCACACCCACCCGCGGCCGCTGACGATGTCGATCGTGAAGCTGCCGAGCAGCGACAGGGTGAGGAACGAGCCCCCGACCGCCATCAGCGCCCCGCCGGCCACGAGGGCCAGGTACCGCGTGGCCGACACCGAGATCCCGGCCACGTCGGCCGCCTCCGGGTTCTCACCGACGGCGCGGATCCTCATGCCGGTGCCGGTCGAGCCGAGCACCCACCACAGCAGCGGCGCCAGCACGAAGAGGGCGACGTAGGTGAGCGGATACTGCCCGAGCACGTCGAGGCCGGCGAACCAGCGGGTGAACTTCGGCGATCGCGTCTGGCTCCCGGTGCTGTAGAGCACGCGGTTGGTGAAGTCGCACGCGGCCACGAGGGCGAGGGTGATGCCGATGCCGGCGACGTGCTGGTTGACACCGATCGTCACGGCGAGCAGCGCCATCAACGCCCCGGCGGCGGCGCCGGCGGCGATCGCCGCGGCGAGGCCGACCCAGACGTGCCCGCTCTTGTCGGCGACGAGGAACCCGACGAAGGCCCCGGCGTACATCGTCCCCTCGATCCCGAGGTTGAGCACGCCGGCGCGCTCGCCGAGGATCGCGCCGAGCGCCCCGTACACGAGCGGCGTGGCGATCGTGAGCATGCCGCCGAGCACCGCCAGCCACGAGATGCTCATGGTGTCTCACAGGCCAATCTGGTCACTCTCCTTTCGGTATCGGTCTGTGGCGTTTGCGCAGGTCCTCGACGGGTCCTGGCGTGGCGACGTCACGGCTGTTGGCCCCGAAGTGGTCGGTGATCGACCCGTCGCGCCGGGTGCGACCGACGACCGTCGCAATCTGGTCACTCTGCGGTATCTCAAGGGGGATCTGGTCACTCTCCTTCTCGATATCGAGAACGTGGGTGACAGATTGACTCCTCCGGCATCGACCGGTGCGAAAGCGTGCCCGCGTCGACCGTGCACGGGATCTGGGCGGTCTGGGCCCCAGGTTCGAGGCGGTGGCCGCCCAGATCCGGAAACGAGACGATGCCCACCCAGATCCCGCCGCGGCGGCGATCGAACCCGTCTCAACGGCCCGATCGCACGTTGCTTTCAGAGCCTGCCGACGTGATCTCACGGTCATCGAACCCGTAGGTCGACCCACGGGAACGTGAACACAGCTCAATATCGAGAACCACGGTGACCAGATCGCCGTTTGAGACGCCGTTCGTGCCCGCTCGCTCATGACGTGTTCACCGCGAGGACGGGGCCGGACGCCCGGCGCACCAGCCGGTAGTGGCTGAGCCGCACGCACGACACGACGGTCAGCAGCAGCAGCGCCGTGACCAGCTGGCCCATCTGGGTGGGGAGCTGCAGGGTGAACGACGCGTTCTGGGCGCCGACGCTGATGTCGCCGAGCAGCAGGCCGACCGCCAGCACACCGAAGGCGCTGAGCCCGCCGAGCGTCGCGACGACGATGCCGGTGTAGCCGTAGCCGTTGGCGATCGACGACGTCACCTGGTGCTGCACGCCGAGCACCTGCACGGCGCCGGCGAGGCCGGCGATGGCGCCCGAGGCGAGGGCCGATGACAGCTTGATGCGGTCGACGGCGATGCCCGAGAAGCGCGCCGCGTCGGGCGCTTGGCCGGCGGCCTTGATGCGCAGGCCGAGCGGGGTGAACGTCATCACGGCACCGGTGAGGGCGATGGCGACGATCGGCGAGGAGCAGGCCGGCGTGGACGCGGTCACCACCGAGCAGCATCGGCATCGTGTACCCCGCTCCGAAGTTGGCGGAGTCGGGAAAGCCGCTCTCCGGGTTGCGCCACGCGCCGTTGAGCAGGCCTTGCAGCAGCAGCAGCGCCACCGGGTTGAGCAGCAGCGTCGTGACCACCTCGTCGATGGCGGCGAAGCGCCGCAGCAACGCCGGCAGCAGCGCCCACAGCGTGCCGGCGGCGGCGCCGCAGAGCAGGGCGAGGGGCAAGGCGACGCCGGCGGGCAGCCCGTCGAGGTAGAGCCCGGGAACGGCGGCGCCCATCGCCCCGGCGAGGAACTGTCCCTCGGCGCCGATGTTGAAGTACCCGGCGCGGAACGCCACCGCCACCGCCAGCCCGGTGAACAGCAACGGCGTGGAGGCGAGCAACACCTCCTGCACCCCGTGCATCGACGTCAGCGGAACGAACAGGTACCGGCGATAGGCCTCCAGTGGGTCGGCGCCGGCCAGCCGGATCGGCACCGCGCAGATGACGAACGTGAGCAGGACCGCCACCGCCACCGCCACCGGCGTCCGCCAACGCGACGCCCCACCGCGTTCGACCAGCCTCACGGCGCGTCGTCTCCGCGATGGCCGGTCATCATCGCCCCGAGCCGCTCGGGAGTGGCGGCGGAGGCGGCGAGGGCGCCGACGACCCGTCCCGAAAAGAGCACGACGATGCGATCGGCGAGCAGGAGCAGCTCGTCGATGTCCTCCGAGACCAGCAGCACGCCCGCCACCGCGGTCGCGCACCGCCCGCAGCTGGTCGTACACGTAGTTGCAGGCGCCGACGTCGAGACCGCGGGTCGGCTGGGCCACGACGAGCGCCACCGGTCGTCGGGAGAGGGCCCGGGCGAGCAGCACCTTCTGCGTGTTGCCCCCGGAGAGGGTGCGCATCGCGTCGTGCGGTGCGGCGCGGATGTCGAACTGCTCGATCAGACGACGCGTGTGCTCACGCACCGTGCGGCGGCGGGTCAGCCCCCACCGCGAGAAGCGGTCGAGGTCCTCGAGCACGAGGTTCTGCTCGACCGACAGGCTTGGCACGACGCTGCCGCGGCGGTCTTCCGTGATCCGACCGAGGCCGGCGCGCAGCCGGCCCACCGCGTCGAGCGCGGTGACGTCGTGGCCGGCGATGGCGATCGTGCCTCGCGTCGGGCGCACGCTGGCACACAGGACGTCGACGAGCTCGGTCTGGCCGTTGCCGCTCACGCCGGCCACCCCGACGATCTCGCCGGCGGGCACCTCGATCGACACGCCGTCGAGGCGCGGCGCGCCCTCGCCCGCCAACGTGAGGTCGCGGATCGAGAGCGCCGCGATCGCCGTCGCCGCGGGGATCCCGGGCGCCTCGGCGTCGGCCTCGCCGGCGCTGGCGTCGTTCGGCGACTCGTTGCCGACCTCGCCGGTGATCACCGCCGCCGCAGCGGTGTCGGCGGCCGCGCCCATCATCAATGCGGCGATGGCGTCGGGATCGAGACCGGCCGCCGGCCGGGTGACGACGAGGCGACCGCGCCGCAGCACCGTCACCCGGTCGGCGATCTCCATCACCTCGTGCAGCTTGTGCGAGATGAACAGCACGCCCATGCCCGTCGCGGTGAGGAGGCGGATCGACGCGAACAGGCGGGCGACGTCCTGGGGCACGAGCACGGCCGTCGGTTCGTCGAGGATGAGCACGCGACATTCGTTGAACAGCGCCTTGACGATCTCGACCCGCTGCCGCTCGCCGACCGACAGTTGCTCGACGACGGCGTCGGGCCGCACGTCGACGCCGAGCCGGGCGGCCGCCGACGCCACCGCGTCGCGAGCCGTGCGCCGGTCGACCGGGCCGTACCCGACGCGGGTGAGCATCACGTTCTCGGTGACCGTCATCGGCCCGACCAGCGAGAACTCCTGGGTCACCATCCCGACCCCGGCGCGCATCGCGTCCTTCGGCGAGCGCAGGTACACCGCCCGCCCGTCGACGCGCAGCTCGCCGGCGTCGGGTTGGCTCAACCCGTAGAGGATCTTCGTGAGCGTGCTCTTGCCGGCGCCGTTCTCGCCGAGCAGGGCGTGCACCTCCCCGGGCAGCACCGACAGACCGATGTCGTCGTTGGCGACGAGCGCGCCGAAGCGCTTGGTGATGCCCACCGCCTCGATCAGCGGTGCCGGCTCGCCCGGCGGGGCGATGTGCACCGGTGGTCCGTGCGTCGCGGGGCCGACCCGCCCGCCGGCGTCGGCCACTACTGCTGGGTGACGTCGATCGAGCCCTCGGGCTCTTCCTCGTTGATCGGGGTGGTGAAGGTGCCGGCGAGGATGTCGGCCTGCTTGGCCTCGACCTTGGTCACCAGGTCGGCGGGCACGTCGACCACGAGGTCGGTGTTGATCGGCGCGATCGAGCTGCCGCCGTTCACCATGAACGAGTACTCGGCGAGGTTCTGGGCGGTGTAGCTGCCGTCGGCCACCTGCTGCACCAGGGTCTCGATCGTCGGCTGCATGTTCCAGATCAGCGAGGTGACGACGTTCTGCGGCGCCAGGTCGTGCTGGTCGACCATCATCCCGATCGCCGGGATGCCCGCCTCCTCGGCGGCCTCGATCACGCCGGCCCGTTCGGCGAACAGCACGTCGGCGCCCTGGGACACCTGGGCCTCCGCCGCCTGGCGGGCCGTGGCCGGGTCGAAGAACGAGTTGATGAACGACACCTTCACGGTGGCGTCGGAGTTGGTGTCGGCCACCCCGTCGACGAAGGCGTTGACGATGCGGTTGACCTCGGGGATCGGCATCGCCGCGACCACGCCGATGACGTCGCTCGTGGTGAGCCCGCCGGCGAGCATGCCGGCGAGATAGGCCGGATCCTGCAGCCAGTTGTCGAACACGCTGAAGTTGGGATCCTGCTCCCCGCCACCCGACCCGAAGGCGAACGCCGTGTCGGGGTTGTCGGCCGCCACGCGGCGCACGGCGTCCTCGGCGGCGAAGGCGTCGCCGACGATGAGGTCGGGGTGCTCGCTGTCGATGATGTCGCGCAGGCCGCTCTCCATGGCGTCGGCGGTGGCCAGGCCGTCGACGTACTTGTAGGTGATCGCCCCGCTGTCGGCGACGCTCTGCAGCGCGCGTGTGGATGGCGCCGTCCCACGGCTCTTCGAGGGCGGTGGCGTAGACGCCGTAGACCAGGAGCGGCTCACCCGACGCCGAACCAGCGGACGCCGTTGCGGCGACGTCGCTCGTCGGCGGCGCGCTCGCCGAGCCGACGCCGCTCGCCGCGCCGCTGATGGCGACGACGGCTGCGGCTGCGATGCCGAGTGTGACGAGGCGGCGGCGGGCGCAACGGCGCGCCGTGCCGGTGCGGAGACTGCTCACAGGGAACCCCTTTCGATGGAGAATCGCCCGATGTTAGGCGGTCCCCGGACCGACCTTCGCTTGTACGATCCGGCGATCGAGTCGAACCGCCCCGACGAGTCGCGCCGGCCCCCCCGGGTGCGCCGGCGGACGGCGACGTCGAACTTCGGTGCCGGGGCCCGCGAGAGCCACGACGCCACCGCCTTCTACGACCGCTTCCGCCCGCCGGCGCTGTCGAGCGACGACCGCGTGGCGCCCTCGCTGCCGGTCGCCGAGCCCTTCGTGTGCGGCGACGCCCGGGCGATGACAACCGTCGCCGATGCCTCGGTGGCCCTCGTCGTCACGTCGCCGCCGTACTTCGCCGGCAAGCAGTACGAGGAGGAGCTGGAGCGCGACGGCGTCCCGTCGTCGTACCTGGAGTACCTCGACATGCTCGCCGCGGTGTTCGCCGACTGTGTCGCGCGCTCGAGCCCGGCGGGCGCATCGCGGTCAACGTCGCCAACCTCGGACGCAAGCCGTACCGCAGCCTGTCGGCCGACGTCAGCCGCATCTTCGAGGACCTCGGGCTGTTGCTGCGCGGCGAGATCGTGTGGCGCAAGGCGGAGGGAGCGTCGGGCTCGGTGGCGTGGGGCTCGTTCCGCAGTGCCGCCAACCCGGTGTTGCGCGACCTGACCGAACGGGTCGTCGTGGCGAGCAAGGGCCGTTTCGACCGGGCCCGAACGGCCGCCCAGCGCGCCGCCGACGGGCTGCCCCATCGCAACTCGATCGGCACCGACGACTTCGTGATGTCGACGCTCGACGTGTGGTCGATCTCCCCCGAGAGCGCCCGTCGGGTGGGGCACCCGGCGCCGTTCCCGGTGGCGTTGCCGGCGCGCCTGATCGAGCTGTTCACGTACGTCGACGACCTCGTGCTCGACCCGTTCATGGGGAGTGGATCGAGCCTGGTCGCCGCGGCGACGCTGGGACGACGCTACGTCGGCTACGACCTCGACCCGGCCTACGTGGCGATGGCGCGGGGCCGGGTGGCGGCCGCCGTCGACGAGGCGGCGCAGGCGCACCCGCTCGATGCCAGCAACCGCGCCAGCGCCGGTGCCCAGGCCGAGTCCGCGCTGCGGGCGGCGGGCTTCACCGTCGCCGCCCACAAGCACCGCTCGCCGCGCACCGGCGTGGTGGTCGACCTGTTGGTGACCGACGCCGCCGGCGAGCCGTGGCACGTGCTGCTCGGCGGGTCGGACGCTTCGGTGGGCGGGGGGCTCGACCGCTCCGACACCGTGTGGCGGGTGATCGGCCGGGCGGCCGCGCTGCGCGGGCGGCATCCCGATGTTCCGGTGCTGGTGGTCACCACCCGTTCGGTGCACGCCGAGGCAGCCGCCGCGGTCCGCGCCGCCGGGCCGACGATCGTCCACGACGTGGTGGTCACCGGCTCGGTGTCCGACCTCGCCCGTCTGGCGATGTACGCCGGCGGGCTGCGCACCAGCGCACCACCCGGCTTCTGGTGACCGGCGCGGGCCACGGGTGGCAACACAAACGGCGGCTTCATGCCACCGACCGTCAACGACGCCGCGGCGAGCGGTCGTGGCGATCACCGGCTCGGACCTCGATAGCGTGATCCGCTCGCCGGCCGCCGCTGACGCAAACCCCGAGGACCGCCGCCCATGACCACGCACTCCCCCGCGACCGGCCGTGTCGCGATCCTCGGCCAGGGCTACGTCGGTTTGCCCGTGTCGGCGCGTGCCGTGTCCGTGGGCTTCGACGTCGTGGGGTTCGACCTCGACGCCGGCCGCGTGGCGGCCCTGGCCCGCGGCGAGTCGTTCATCGACGACGTGGACGACGCGAGCTCGCCGCCATGCTCGCGTCCGGGCGGTTCCACCCGACCGCCGACTCGACCGACCTCGCCGGATTCGACGTCGCCGTCGTCGTCGGTGCCGACACCGCTGCGCGACGGAGCACCCGACCTGGGCTACATCGAGGACGCCGCCGAGCTGCTCGCGCCGCTACGTCCGGCCGGCAGCTACGGTGATCCTCGAGTCGACCACCTACCCCGGCACGACCGAGAAGCTGTTCATCCCGCTGCCTCGAGCGCGGCTCCGGGCTGCGCGCCGGCGCCGACTTCCCCTCGGCTACAGCCCGGAGCGCATCGACCCGGCAACGCGACGTGGAACTTCCGGAACACACCGAAGGTCGTGTCCGGCGTCGACGACGCGTCGCTCGAGGCCGTGCGACGCGTTCTACGACCGCGCTGGTCGACACCACCGTCCGCGTCGCGCGGCGCGCGGGAGGCCGAGCTGACGAAGCTGCTGGAGAACACGTTCCGTCACGTCAACATCGCCCTGGTCAACGAGCTGGCGATGTTCACCCACGAGCTCGGCATCGACGTGTGGGAGGCGATCGACGCCGCCACCACGAAGCCCTTCGGGTTCATGCGCTTCACCCCCGGCCCGGGGTCGGCGGCCACTGCCTGCCGATCGACCCGTCCTACCTCTCGTGGCAGGTCCGCCGAGCGCTCGGGCGGACGTTCCGCTTCGTCGAGCTGGCCAACGACGTCAACGAGCACATGCCCGACTACGTCGTCACCCGCGTCGCGCGCAAGCTCAACGCGAGCGCAAGGCGGTGAACGGGGCCAGCGTGCTCGCTGCTCGGGCTCGCCTACAAGAAGAACACCGGCGACGCCCGCGAGTCCCCGGCGATGGCCGTGGCGAAGCGCCTCGTCGCCGCCGGTGCCAAGGTCTCGGCGGTCGACCCGTTGATCGTCGAGCGCCACGTGCCCGACGGCGTGACGCTCGTCGATCTCGATGCGGCATCGCTCGATGCGGCCGACCTGGTGCTGGTGCTCACTGACCACGACGGGTTCGACTGGCTCGCCGTCACCAAGGTTGCCCACAAGGTGCTCGACACGCGCAACCGCCTGCCCGACACCGACGCCGAGACCCTCTAGCGTTCGGTCGCTCACCGCGGCGGCGGCGAGCTCAGCTCCGGGCGGGCCCGAGGAAGGCCTGCGACCGGGCCGGCGTTGGGTCATCGGTCGGTGGGGCGCATCGGGTTTCCGAGATCCTCGACGATCGCCGCCGCGATGCGCTCGCCGGCGTGGCCGTCCCACAGCGCCGGGCAGCGCGGCGCGATCTCGCCGTCGAGGGCGCGTCGCGCGCCCGCGCACGATGACGTCGGGTGCGCGTCCGACGAGCTGGTTCGTGCCCTCGGTGACGGTGATCGGCCGCTCGGTGTTCTCGCGCAGGGTGAGGCACGGCACGCCCGAGCACCGTCGTCTCCTCCTGGATGCCGCCCGAGTCGGTGAGCACGAGCGCGCGGCGCCGGCCATCAGCGCCGAGGAAGTCGAGGTAGCCGAGCGGCTCGGTGACCAGGATGCGCCGTCGGAGAGCCGAGCCCGCCGCGCGAGCTGCGCGCGCGTGCGCGGATGGGCCGGGAAGACGAGCGGCAGCTCGGCGCGATCGTCGTTCAGCGCGTCGAGCAACTGGCCGAGCATGGCTCGGGTCGTCGACGTTGGCCGGGCGGTGCAGGGTCACGACGCCGTACGCGCCCGCCGGCGACACCGAGGCGCTCGGCGATCTCGGTCGGCGCGCGGCGCGATCGAGGTTGCCGACCAGGCGTGTCGATCATCACGTTGCCGACGAGGCGGATCTGATCGTCGCGGTAGCCCTCGGCGCGCAGGTTGTCGACCGCGTCGGCGCGACGGGCGACAGCAGCAGGTCGCTGACGCGGTCGGTGACGACGCGGTTGACCTCCTCGGGCATCGCCCAGTCGCGGCTGCGCAGGCCCGCCTCGACGTGGGCGACGCGGAGCCCCGCCTTGGCGCCGACGAGCGAGCAGCGCGAGCGTCGAGTTGACGTCGCCGACGACGACGACCGCGTCGGCCGCCGATCTCGTCGACGAGCCGCTCGAAGCGCGACCATCACCCGCGCCGGTCTGCGTCGGCATGCGTGCCCGACCCGACGCCGAGGTGATGGTCGGGCGCGCGCAGCCCGAGCTCGTCGAAGAACACGTCGCTCATCGCCGCGTCGTAGTGCTGGCCGGTGTGCACCAGGACCGTCTCGGCGCCGGCGGCGTCGAGCGCGTCGACGACCGGCTTGACCTTCATGAAGTTCGGCCGGGCGGCGCCGACGCAGATCACCCGCACCGCGGCCGCCTCCGGTCGTGCGCGTCATGTGGGCGGGACCGCCGACCGACGATGTCGCATGTGGGCACGACACATGACCGTATCGTCGCCTTCGGCGCTCTCCCGGACGCAGGCGGCGGCGCCCGAGGAGGAAACCGGTCCCATGCCCGGCGGTCCCGACGCGTCACGTGGCCGGGGGCACGCGTGCCGCGACCGCTGGTCGCGCTGCGAGCAGCGGCGTCACCGCGGCGTGCACCTCGGCGGCGCCGGCCACCAGCCCGGCGACGAGGTCGTCGCGGTCGAGCTCAGCCCGGCGTCGGCGCGGCCCGGATCGAGCACGCCGCGCTCGGTGAGGAACGCGACCAGCGAGCCGTCGCCGTCGAGGGCCAGGCCGGTCCAGTCGCCGCCGTCGGCGAGGGCGGCGACGTCGTCGAGCTCGGCCAGCCCGGCGATGTCGCTCGCCCAGGCGCGACCGAGCGAGCGACCCCGTTCGGTGGCGTCGGCGGGAGCGCTCGGCGCGGTGGTCGCCGTGGCGAGCAGCCGGTCGGCGATCGATTGCGGCGAGCTCGCGGTGGTCGGCGTGCGCCCGGCGATGACGCCGGCGTCCTCGATATCGAGAACGTGGGTGACCAGATCCGGTCGGCGTCGCTCAGGAGGCGAGGGCGCGACGCAACGCTTCGAGGTCGGCGGCGCCGAACACGACGCGGTTGCGCGTGGCGACGTACACCAGGTCGATGTTGACGTCACCCGCGGCGACCTTCGTGGCCAGCTCGGCGAGGGCACCGGGCCGGTCGTCGGTCTCCACCACCACCACCTCGCGTTCGCTGGTGACGGCGAGGCTGGACAGGGCGAGAGCGTGGCGCACCGGCTCGGCGTTGGGCACGAGGATGTGCAGCTCGGCACGCTCGTTGGCGCCGAGGCACGTCGCGGCGGCGATGTTCACGCCGGCGTCGCTGATCGCTTGCGCCACCCGGGCCAGTGCCCCCGGCTCGTTCCGCACCTCGATGACCAGATCCATCGCCATGCATCCACGCTCCGATCCCGGGACGTCAGCGCCCCGCGCCCTCGACCATTGGCAGAACGTAGTGCACCCGGCGGGGGCACGGGTCCGGCCGGCGCGGCGGGGCGGGGCGCCGGGCGTCAGACGGTGAACGTCGCGGTGATCGCCGCGTGGTCGGAGGGCACCACCGGCGTCGGCGTGTCGGCCATCGACGGCAGCGTCACCGCTCCGACCACGGCGACCCGTGGCAGGTTCGCCGGGTCGACGAGGCGATGCGAAGCGAAGATGTGGTCGATGAGCTCGCCACGTCCGCGGTAGACGCGGCTGAAGGCGGGAGCGGCGAGGAGTGGAGCGAGGTTCCACATCCGCCATCCGTCGCCGCGGTCGGGCGTGCGGAAGCCCGAGCCGGCCGCGAGGTCGATCTCCGAGCCGCCCGGCCCCTGCACGATCTGGGTCGTCGCGGCATGCGGTTCGTCGTTGAAGTCACCGCACGCCACGACCGCGATGTCGCGGCCGGTTCCGTCGCCCTCGCCGGCGTCGCGCCCGGGCGCGGTGAGCAGTTCGTCGAGCACCTGGCGGACCGTCATCGCCTCGGCCGCCCGCTGGCCGATCGCGTAGCCGGCGTAGCGGAGCCGCTCGCCCTCGTCACGCGGGGTGAACGCCGCCGCGTCCGGCGCCCCGGCGGCGCGTTGGTAGCTGATCAGCTTGGACTTGAGGTGGCACGTGACGACGGTGACGGAGGTGTCGCCGGCGTCGACCGTGGCGGCGAGGATGCCGCGTCGGCACGTCGACGTGGTCGGCGGGTCGAACGAGGTGTCACGCCACTGCACGGGGAGCACGCCGGGCGGGAAGTCGGTCGTGTCGCGTCGACCGCGCAGCGGCCGCGACGAGAGCAGGGCGACACGGATGCCGCGATCGTCGGGCACGCCGGCGACGCGGTGCGGGAACGCCGCGGCGCATGCCTCGTCGAGGTCGGCGAGCACGTCGTCGCCGCCCACCTCCTGCAGCGCCAGCACGTCGGGGTGCACGCCGTCGATCACCGTGGCCACCGCGGCGACCTTTGCCCGATAGGCCTCCGGCGATGCCGGCCCGCCGACGGCGCCGACCGGCAGCAGGTTCTGAACGTTCCACGACATCACGGTCAACTCGGCCATGTCGCGCTCCCCGATCGATTGCCCATCACCCGCTCCGGCCGCGCCCGGCCGCCGCGTTGGCGGCGGGACACGTCCCGACGGGACGACCGCAGGCCCCGAAATCGCACATTCGACAGAACCACGGTGGATGCACGTCGTGCGCCGCCCGCCGGGCGAGTCGATCGTCGACGGCGGCGCCGATCAAGGACTCGACGAGCGGGGTGAGCGCGTCCCGTTGCGCCGCCGTGAGGACGTCGAGCAGCTCACGGACCGCCAGCGCCCGTTCGCCGCCGATCCGTCGAGCCGCTCGGCGGCCGCGGGCGGTGAGCCACACCGTGACCGTACGGGCGTCGGGACCGGCCCGCCGTTCGACGTACCCGGCTTCGGCCAGTCGGTCGACGAGCCGCACCGCCCCCGAGTGGGTCAGCCCGAGCGAGTCGTGCACACGACGCAGCGTCGACCCGTCGAGGTACTCGTGCAGGGCGACGAGCGCGGCCGGTGCGGCGCCGGAGAGGCCGGCGGCCGCGGTGGACCGCTCACGCACCCGGCCGTCGAGCTCCTGCGCCAGCGCCGCGACCAGGTTGGCCAAACGCTCGTCGCGGACCGTCACGGGCGAAGTGTATGGAGCGTCATGCCATTGCGGGTAGATCTATGACGCGATCACATTTCCTACCGAGGAGGCACGAGCATGCCGATCGAAGCAACCTTCGAGGTCACGTCGTGGGACGAGGAGCCCTTCGACGACGGGGTCGGGGTGTCGAAGTTGACCCGCGCCGTCGTCGCCAAGGAGTACGCCGGCGACATCACCGGGACGTCGACCACCGAGTGGCTGATGGCGTACGAACCGGACAAGTCGGCGACGTTCGTCGGCCTCGAGCGCATCCGCGGCACGGTCGGCGGCAAGCGCGGCAGCCTCGTCGTGCAGCACGTCGGCCAGTTCGCCGACGGGGCGGCGACGGCGACGTTGACGATCGTGTCCGGCACCGACGAGCTGCGCGACACCCGCGGTGGCGGCGATTTCCGCGCCGACCCGGCGGGCAAGGTGGTCCTCGACCTGGGCGAGTAGCGGCGTTCAGCCGTCCTGGTCGGTCGGGCGGATCAACATCTCGTTGATCGCCACCCGGCGCGGACGGGTCACGACGTAGGCGATGGCGTCGGCGATGTCGTCGGCTTCCATCCGCTCGACGCCGGCGAAGCGTTGCAGCATGTCGGCGCGCACCTCCTCGCGGACGTGCGAGGGCCAGCTCGGTCACCGTCGCGCCCGGCTCGATCAACGACACGCGCACGTGGCGCTTCGTGACCTCCTGGCGCAGCGACTCGCTGAACGCCCCGACGCCGTGCTTGGTCAGGGTGTACACGCCCGAACCCAGGCGGGCGACGCGACCGGCGACCGAGCTGATGTTGACCAGATCGGCCACCAGCCTTGGCCCCGACTCGGCGGCGGCGAGGAGGTGCGGGAGCGCGGCGTGGGCGCAGTACAGCAGGCCGTTCACGTTCAGCGCGACCATCCGGTCCCACTCCTCGACCGGCGCGTCGACGATCGGGCCGAGCAGCATCACGCCGGCGTTGTTGATCAGGGTGTCGAGACGACCGAAGCGGTCGACCGCGGCCCGCACCAGCGCCGTCGCCTGATCCCGATCGGTGACGTCGCACTCGATCGCCAGCGCCGTCCCACCGCCGGCCTCGATGTCGCCGACCAGGGCGTCGAGCCGGTCCTTGCGCCGGGCGCCGACCACGACGCTCGCCCCCTCGCCGGCGAGCACCCGCGCCGTGGCGGCGCCGATCCCGCTGCTGGCCCCTGTCACCAGCGCCACCGTGCCGTCCAGCCGCTCACCCATGCCCGTGCTCCGATCTCGACCCGTGAGACGCCCAGTGTGCTCGGCCGCGATCGTTGGCGGCGACCATCGGCTCGTCCTACCGTATGGCTCGTCGTCGAGCGCGTCGAGGAGGCCCTCTGATGATCAGCCCCGCCGAGGCCGATGCCCTGGCCGTCGCCGCCCACGGCAGCGACCGCACCCGCTGGGGCGGGTCCTTCATCGAGCACGTGCGCCGGGTCGCCAGCAAGGTGGGCGAGGATCCGGACCCGTATGCCGTGCCCGCCGCGTTGCTGCACGACACCGTCGAGAAGGGCTCATTGGACTGGCACGACCTGCGATCGGCGGGCGTCGACGAGCGACTGTTGGCGGTCATCGACGCGCTGACCGAACGCGACAGCGAGTTGCTCGAGGACTACCTGGCGCGTTGTGCCGCCGATCCGCTGGCCCTGCGGATCAAGCGCGCCGACATCACCGACAAGCTGACCGGCTCGGCCCACCATGCGATCTCCGCGGATGACGTCGAGCGGATGCGGGCCCACGCCCAGCGTCGCCTCGACCTGCTCGACCAGCTGGCCGCCCAGATCAGCGGCCCGCTTGTCTAGGCTCGTCACCACGACTGGAGGGGGTCACATGGGCGGGAACGGATCGGTCCTGGTGGTCGGCGGCACCGGTGGGATCGGGCGCGAGGTCGCCCGTCACTACCACGAGCGGGGCGGGGACGTGATCATCACCGGTCGCGACCTCGAACGGGCGAACGCGGTCGCGTCGGAGATCGGTGCCGACGTGGGCGCCCTGGCCTTCGACCTCGCCGAACCGGACACGATCGGCGAGGCCCTCAGCGGGGTCGGTGCGGTGTCGCGGCTCGTCCTGTCGTCGATCGCCCGCGACAACAACCCGATCCGCAACTACACGATCGCCGACGCGGTCTACCTGGCGACGATGAAGCTCGTCGGCTACACCACGACCGTCCACACGCTGATCGACCGCCTCGCCGACGACAGCTCGGTGGTGCTGTTCGGTGGTCGGGCGAAGGACCGCCCGTACCCGGGCTCCACCACGGTGACGACCGTCAACGGCGGCGTCAACAGCCTCATCCGCACGCTGGCCGTCGAGCTGGCGCCGGTGCGCTTCAACGCCATCCATCCCGGGATCGTCGGCGACAGCCCGTTCTGGGAGAACAAGCCGCTCGACGCGGTCCTCCAACGAACGCCGACCGGTCGCCTCGTCACGATGGCCGACGTCGTCGACGCCACCGTCTTCCTGCTGGAGAACCGCGGGGTCAACGGCGTCAACCTCGCCGTCGACGGCGGCTGGATGCTGCTCTGACCCTCTCGCGGCATGTCAATGCGGTAGGCCCGCCGTGCCTCGGTACGTCTCCGTCGGGGGGTCCGGGGGGCGGTAGCCGCCTGGTGCGGCGGCCCAGGCCGGCTTCGCCGGCCGCCGCCAGCAGCTGGGTGCGTCGCAGCCGCTCCTCGAGCTCGACCGAGTGGAGAGAGCGAGTCTTCGAGCGAACGAACGAGCGTCGAAACGTCAGATCTTCGGCGGCTTGAAGCCGGACTTGGCGATCACGAAGTCGCGGGATTCGGCGGCGCGGCCGGTGGACGGCGGGCCAATCGACGTGGAGCAGCCGGCCGCTGCGCTTCATGACCCGGCCGCCGATCAGCACCGTGTCGACGTTGCCGGTGTCCATGCTGGTCACCACCGCCGTCGCCGGGTCACCGAGCGGCGTGACGTTCATCCGGTCGGTGCGCAGCATGATGATGTCGGCCTTCTTGCCCGGCGTCAGCGACCCGACCTTGGCATCGAGGCCGTTGGCCCTCGCCCCCTCGATGGTGGCGTACCCGAGGACGTCGCGAGCCGAGACCGGCGCCTTGCCCTGACCGGACGCGAACGCCCGCTGCAGTGCGAGCACCGACCGCATCTGGTTGAACATGTCGCTCGGGACGTTGGTCTCCACGTCGACGCTGAGGCTGGGATTGAGGCCGCGGTCGAGGAACTTCTGGATCGGCGGCATGCCGTGGCCCATCATCATCTCCACCGGCGCGGCCAGCGAGACGGTGCCACCGGTGTCGACGATCATCTGGATCTCGGTGTCGTTGAGCGTCGTGCAGTGGATGTAGGTGGTGTCGGGGCCGAGCACCCCGGACCGCCCGAACTGCTCGAACTTGGCGTCGAGGCCGTACGAGCCGACGCCGACGTGGGTGGTGATCCGCGCCCCGGCCTCGCGGGCCAGCTTCCAGTGGTCACGGGTCACCTCGAAGTCGGTGAACTCGGGGCCCGGGCGCGGCGAGGGCGAGGGTGAGCATCTGGTCCTGGCTCGAGAAGTGCTCGGTGGCGGCGCGGACGAACCAGCTCGGCTGGCGCTCCTCCCACTTGCCCCACCACGGGAACCCATAGCCGAACACGGCCCGCATCCCGGAGTCCTCCAACGCCTGGATGACCGCGTCGGTGTGCTCCGGTGAGCCCTGGATGTGCGACCAGTCGAGCAGGGTGGTGATCCCGGCGTCGATGGCACCGAGCGCCGAGAGCAGGTTGCCCATGTAGGCGTCCTCGGGCCGGAACGCCGGCGCCAGCTTGTGCAGGACGTGCGAGATGTAGCTCGAGCGGCCCTCGAGCGGGACGTCGGTGCCGATGTTGCGCAGCACGCCCTCCCAGATGTGGCGGTGGCTGTCGACGAACCCGGGCATGACGATCATGCCGGCGGCGTCGATGACCTCGGCCTCGTCGGCCTCGAGCCCGCAGCCGACGGCGACGATCCGATCGTCGATCGATCAGCACGTCGCCGACGCTGAAATCGCCGACCTGGGGATCGAGGCTGAGCACGATCCCGTTGCGGATCAACGTGCGGGCGGTCGGAACCACCGAGAAGTCGACACCCTCGGGGTAGAACGTCGGGGAGGGCGGCGCTCTCGGCGACCCGGCTGCCCTGAACGAGGCGCCGCGCCCGGCGGAAGTTGCGCTTGCCCAACTCCTTGAGATCGCCCACCTGGAACAGGACGATCCCCACCAGCACCAGCAGGCCGATGATCATCGAGCCGTCGGTGGGCGACAGTCCGAGGAACGGGAGCGCGGTGATGATGATGGCCAGCAGCACCGAGGCCACCGTGCTGCCGATGAACGTGGCGCGACCCCCGGCCAGCGCCGCCCCGCCCAACACGGCGGCGGTGATGCTGTTGAGGGCGAACGAGCTGCCGATCTGGGCGTTGCCGATCGGCGAACGGGCCATCACGAACAGCGCGGCGGTCGCCGCCAGGAGCCCCGAAGCAGGAGGGCCCGCACCCGGATCCAGTTGGTCCTGATGCCGCCGCGCTTGGCCGAGCGCTCGTCGAAGCCGACCGCCCGCACGTCGAGACCCGACCCCGAGGCGTGCAGCCACAGATCGAGCAGGCCGGCGCCGGCGACGATGACGATGAAGGCGATGGGGATCGGCCCGATGCTCGTCCGCAGGAACGACACCAGGTCGTCGCTGATGATCCCCTGCGCCGTGGGTCGCAGCGTCAGCGAGATCCCGTCGAGGATGCTGAGCGTCGCCAGGGTGGCGATCAGCGACGGGATCTTGAAGCCCCTGATCAGCACGGCGTTGACCGACCCGACGCCGAGGCCACAGGCGAGGATCACCGCGACACCGAGCAGGATCGCGACCACCGAGGCGTCGCCGCCGATCAGGAACGAGCCGACGACGACACCGAAGCTGATCATCGCCCCGACCGACAGGTCGAGGTACCCGACCAGGATCGCGTGGGTCTGGGCGATGGACGCCAGCGCCAGCGGCATCGCCAGCAGCAGGATCGTCGTGATGTTCGCCTGGTTGAGGAACCCGTCGAACCGGATCTCGATGTACCAGAGCAGGACGACGATCAGCAGCACCTGCAGCACGACCGGCATCCACAGTCGCACCTTGATGACCTTGCGCCACTCGTTCTTGTCGCGGGCGTTGCGGGCGACCTTGCGGGCGAGCTGTCGCGCCCGATCCACCCGGGTGGTCTGGATCACGCGGTCACTGGTTCACCCCATACGATGCGAGCGACGAGGCCATCGAGGATGCGGCGACCGACGCCAGCGAGGGCGGGGAACGCTACGGGTCAGGGACGCTGCTTGGTCGGGGACTTGGGCATCGCCACGCCGAGCGGCGATCGCGCCGCCTTCGACATCCCGGGTCCGCGCACGATCGCCTCGACGATGCGCACCTCGTCGAGCTCGTCGCCGGGGATCTCCTCGACGATGGTGCCCCGCGACATCACGAGCACCCGGTCGCAGAGACCCGACAGCTCGATGGGGTCGCTCGACTTGACCAGCAGGGCGGCGCCGGCGGCGGCGCGCGCACGGAGGGCGCTGTAGATGTCGATCCGGGAGCCCACGTCGACACCTTGGGTGGGCTCATAGGCCAGGATCACCGACGGCTGCCTCAGGAACGACCGGGCGACCGACACCTTCTGCTGGTTGCCCCCGGACAGGAACTCGACCGGCTGATCGAGCGACGGGGTGCGGATCTCGAGCTGCTCGACGAGCTGTTCCACCGCGACGCGCTCGGCCCGACGGCGCAGCCACCCGATGCGGCTGAAGCGCCGCAGCGACTGCACGGTGGCGTTGACCCGCACGCCGAGGACGCCCATCAACGCCTCGCGCTTGCGATCGCCGGGGAGCAGCATGATCCCGGCACCCACCGCCTCGCGGGTCGAGATCAAGGACAGCTCCTTGCCCGCGCAGACCACCCGGCCGGCCCGCGGCGGGATCCGCCCCGCCAAGCAGTCGAAGAGCTGCGGCTGGCCGTTGCCCTCGGCGCCGGCGATCCCGACGACCTCGCCGGTGCGCAGGGTGAAGCTCACCGGGCCGAAGGTCTGACCCTGCAGGGCATCGACGACGAGCACGTCGGCGGCGTCTCGACCGACGACGGAGCCGACGCCGGGAACGCCGCGTCGAACGGGCGACCGACGATCCGCTCGACCAGCTCCGGTTCCGTCGTGGTGGCCGCGTCGAACGTCCCTTGATGCCGCCCGTCGCGCAGCACCGTGATCCGGTCGGCGATCTCGAGCACCTCGGGCAGGCGATGGCTGACGTACACCACGCCGACGCCCCGCCGCTTGCACGCCAGGACCGTTCGGTGGAGGGCCTCGACCTCCTCGGGACCGAGCGCGGTCGTGGGCTCGTCGAGCAGCAACACCTTGGGTTCGGTCACGAGCGCCTTGGCCACCTCGAACAGCTGACGTTCCGCCAAGGTGAGCGCGCCGACCGGCGCGTCCGGGAACAGCTCGAGGTCGAGGTCGAAGTCGGCGAGCACCCGCCGCGCCCACTTCTTGCGCTGCCGGTACGGCGGGCGCCCCTCGCCCGCCGCGCAATAGAGGTTGTTCTTCACCGGCTCGGCCTGGATCGACGAGCCGTCCTGGTAGGCCATGGCCAAGCCGAGCTTGCGCGACAGCGCCGGCGAGTCGCGAGGCAACGGCCGGCCCCCGATCCGCACCGTGCCCCGATCGGGGTCGACGAACCCCGAGGCGATCCCGAGGAGAGTCGACTTGCCCGAGCCGTTCTCGCCGACCAGCGCGTGGACTTCTCCAGCGCGGCAGTCGAAGCTGACGGACGTCAGCGCGCGGACGGCACCGAACTGCCGGGACACGCCCGACAGCTCGAGTACCAGCTCGTGACCAGTCGACTCGTTCATTGCGTTCCCCGGCCACGCAGGCCGTGCGCTTGCCGCTGCCCTCGCTGGCGCTCGGTCGCTCGCACGCCCACGGTGGCAGCCGACCGTCACCCGCTGCGTTGCCTGGCCACGCAGAGGGTGCTGGCCGCTCGCGCAACGTTCAACCGGCGAACATCTCGGCGAGCACGCTGTCGGGCACCAGGGAGGTGCCGGACACGACCGGGTTGACCCGATCCGGGTTGCAGTCGGCGTCGGTGACCTGGCGCATCACGTGCGGGACCACGACCTGGCCCGGCACGTCGGCGCCCTGGAGGGCGAGCATCGCTGCGGTGACCGCCACGCGGGACTGGAAGTTGCCGCCGGCCGAGTACCAGATGTTGTACGTGGGCTCGGCGCGGTCGACCCAGTCGCAGAACAGCGTCTGCTCGTCCGTGCGCAAGGCAACGGTCAGGTTCTTCACCGGGATGCCGAGCTCGTCGTACGCCTGGAGAGCCGTGTACAGCCCGTCGGAGTACTCGTACGCCCATCCCTTGATGTCCGGGTTCGTCGTGAGCAGCCCGCGCACCGCGTCCAGCGCCATCGTGTTCACCCAGTACGTGTCGCCGGTGGTCGAGTTCGCGTCGGCCGGCGGGTTGACGAGGTCGACGCCGTCGGCGAGCGCGCCGATGGCGCACTGCTGCCAGCCGAGGGTGAGGGCGTTGCCCGGCGTCCCGCCGAGCATGGCGACCTCGCCGCTGCCGACGCCCGTGTTGAGCACATCGGCGAAGCTCTTGCCGAGCGCGCACAGGTCCTCGCCGATCACCGAGGTGTAGTCCTCACCGGGCACGAGGGCACCCTCCTGGCCCGGCAGTCCGACGTAGCCCGCCGAGAAGGACAGGTACGGGACCCCGGCGGCCTCCGCTTCGGACACCGCGCCGGCGAGGGCGATCCCGGCGTCGGGGTACCCGACGATGAAGTCGGCGCCGCTCTGGACCAGGAACCGGATGTCGTTGGCCGGCACTTCCGGATCCGGGTTGAAGTCGGCGGCGGTCGAGACGATCTTGCCGATCTCGGGGTACGAGAGCGCCTGCAGGATCGCCTCCATGTGGCTCACCGAACGCCAGACGTTCACCGTGTCACCGCCGCCGTCGGCGTAGCCCATGACGAGGTCGCCACCCGATCCGGTGTCGCACGACTTTGCGCTCCAGCACTCCATCGCCTTGTCGATCGTGGCCTGGTCGAGGTCCTGGTTGGCCCGGGCGATGGCGGCGAGGATGATGTTCCAGCTGTCGTCGGCCGAGGGCTCGACCGGGCCGAGGGCCTTGGCGACGAGCGCCGGATCTGCCGCGCCCGGGTCCTCGCCGTAGTCGGCCAGTGCGCCGCCGGCGGCGCCCGACCCCTCCGATCCGCCAGCCGTCCCGGGTGCCGAGCTGGCGGCCACCGTTCCCGTCACGGTCAACGCCAACAACGCGGCGATCCCGATAGCACTTTTCACGTACATGCTTTCCTCCCCCATGGCCGGTGTTCGGCCGATTGGTCTTGATGGTGTTGTTTCGTCTCGACGTGCGGTGTCCGCCACCCGAGGTCGGCCACCGGTGTCATCCCGGTTCCGATCTGAGCCGGACGCTGTTGTCGATCCCGTCATCCGGTCGTCCCCGATCGCGCACCAGCGCTTCGACGCCCTTGATGATGCGGTCACCCGAGATCAGCATCCCGCCGATGATGACGAGGCCGAACACGAGGAACTGCAGCGAGGTCGCCAGGCCGAGCGAGCGCATCATCTGGTTCAACCCGGTGAGGAAGAACGCCGCGACGAACGTCGCCAGCGGACTGGCCAGGCCTCCGGAGAGCGAGGCGCCACCGATGACCACTGCGGCGATCGGGCCGAGGAGGTACGGCGAGCCGATGTTGACCCCGGGATTTCGCAGCAGCGCGGCCAGCGCCACCCCGGCGATCGCGTAGAGGACGGCGGCCACCACGTAGACGAGGGTCTGGGTCAGCGTCACCCGCACGCCCATCACGAGCGACGACACCGGGTTGGCGCCCACCACCTGGAAGCGGCGCCCGACCGACGTGTACCGAAGCCCCACGATCAGCGCCAGCGTGACGGCCACCCCGATCCAGAAGATCGGGCTGACCCCCAGGAACCGGCTGGACGCCCAGTCGGACAAGCCGACCGGCACGGCGCTCTGGATCGGGAACGTGGTCACGTAGCGGCTGACGATCCCGATCACGATCTGGCCCGTGGCGAGGGTGACGATCAGCGCGTTGAGCTTGAATCCGCCGATGAGGATCCCGTTCACCAATCCGATGACGGCACCGGCGGCCACCGCCGTGAGGATCGCGAGCCAGATACGGCTGTCGGACTGCTGGCCCACCCCGGCGACGATCATCGCCGCGAGCGTCAGCGTGCCCGGGGTGCTGAGGTCGATGCCCCCGGTCATGATCACCAACATCTGGCCGAGCGCGGTGATCGCGAGCAGGGCGGCGAACGGGGCGATCGCCGACAGCGCGACGGGGCTGAGCGTCTCCGGGACCCAGATCGCGGCCACGACGACCAGCAGGCCGAGGGCCAGGTAGGCCGGCATGTAGCGCGACGCGACGACGAACCTCGTGACCGCCGCCGAGGGCATTGCCGTCATGGCGTTCCCCGGCCACGCCATGAACTGCCTGCGCAGCTGCTGGCCGCTCCTCGGCTGGCGCCTCGTCGCTCGCACGCACCAGATGATGCACCAGTGACCGTCACGTCCGCCCCGCTCCGGCGCCGGCGGGCACGCCCGCGGCGGCCTCGATCTGACGCTGGGCCGCCAGCGCCAGCGTTCGCGCCCTCGCCACGTCGGCGGTGAGCTCGCCGTGGGCGACCAGTGACGCGCCGCCGACGAAGACCCAGTCGATGTTCGACGTGTCCATTCCCCACACGACCGCGCCGATCGGGTCGTTGACGGGGGCGATGTTGGGGCGGTCGGCGCGCAACACGATGACGTCGGCGCGCTTGCCCGGGCTGAGCGAGCCGGTGATCCCGGAGAGCCCGGCGACCCTCGCGCCATCGACGGTGGCGTAGCGGATCACGTCGCGGGTCCCGAGCAGGTTGGGCAGCGCCCCCTTGCCGGCCAGCTTGAGGTCGAACATCGTGGCGTGCTGCACGGAGATGACGGCGCGCATCTGGGCGAAGACGTCGCCGGGGGCGAGCTGCTGGTCGCCGACGCCCAAGCCGGGCCGGATGCCGCGATCGATGAGCTGCTGCATCGGAGGCGGTCCGTCGCCGCGCGCCATGTCGCTCGCGGGGGTCAGCGCCACTTCGGTGGACGACGCCGCGATGGCGTCGAAGTCGGCGGCGCTCAGGCGGGTGCAGTGGCACAACGTGACATCGGGACCCAGCAGTCCGCGGCGGCCCAGCTCGGCCACCTCGCCGCCCGCCGCTGCCGCCGTGCCCGCCCGGGCATGGATCCGCCGACCCCCCTCACGGGCCTGTGCCCACTGCAGCGCCAGCGCGTCCAGCTCGCCCTCGACGACGTCGGAGGAGCCGCACGCGACCGTGATGCCGGCTTCCGGGGTGGCCCACGATCCGGACGGGACGAAGACCGTTCGCACCCCGGAGTCGGCGTGGGCCCGCAGCGCGGCCTCGAGATGAGCGGCGTCACCCGAGATGTCGCACCAGTCGACGACGGTGGTGATGCCGGCCTCGAGGGCGCGGAGCAATCCGGTGAGCGTGGCGGCGTAGACGTCGTCGGGCGTGTAGTCCGTCCGACCCGTCGGGGCCGGACGCGGCGTCGTCGCCAGCGAGCGACTGCCACAGGCGGCGGTGGGCGTCGACGAATCCGGGCATGACGATCGTGTCGGCGGCGTCGACGACCTCGGCACCGCGAGCGCGCAACGACCGCCCCACCTCGCCGATGTTCCCGTCCTCGATCAGCACGTCCGCCTCGACCATGTTGCCGACGGCGCGATCGAGCGACAGGACCGTGCCCCCCTTGATCAGCACCCGGTCGGCCATCAGCCTGTCCTGTCGTCCACGGTGGTGCCCTGACCTAGTCGTTCGTCTCAGCGGTCAGGGCGTCGTCGAGGTATCGCCAGTCCCGGGCGAAGCGGTAGGAGTGGCGGGGCGGAGGTTGCGGGGCCTGCGTCTCCAGCCAACGCACGTGTCCCGAGCCGATGTTGCGGAACTCGTGGACGCAGCCGACACCGGCCCAGGCCACGTCGCCGGCGGCGAGCTGGTAGGCCGATCCGTCGAAGAACGCCTCCACCTCTCCGTCGAGGATCTGGTACATCTCCTCGAGGGGGTGGTCGTGGGCGCCGGCGAACCCGCCCTGCTCGTACTGCACCATGAACATCGTCGAGAGCGTGGCGCCGAGGTCGGAGTCGACCATCATCTTGACCGAGATCCCGCTGTACACGAGCAGGGCGGTGCGCATGCTCGCGCTCACCTGCAGCCGATCCTGCGTCTGGTTGGCGGGGTCCATCGACTCGGGGTCGATGTGCCCGAAGTAGCGGTTGCGCGGGTCACGGACGTCGATCGCCCGCGCCGTCCCGGCCGCGAGCGGCGGCGGGAATCGGGTGTCGTAGCCGAAGCGTTCCCGCGGGAGCGGCGCCTTCATCTCCGAGAACGTCACCGCCTCGGCGGAGGTGTTCCTGAACGCATGGGTCGATCCGACCGGGAGGAGCCCGTAGTCGCCGGTGACCAGCTCGACGCTGCCCTCGGGCGTGTCGACGGTGAGCGACCCCGATGTCACGTAGACCGACTCCTCCCAGGAGTGCACGTGGCTGTCGACCGAACCGCCGGGCTCGAGGCGGGCGACACGAAACCCCATCTGGACCGCCCCGGCGGCCTCGTCGACGACATCGTCGCCGCTGTAGCCGGTGCTGCGACCGACGAACTCGGCTGGCGTCCGGTAGTCCATGGCGGACGCCTTCTTCACGACATGTGCTGCCACGGCGCTCCCCTCCGTTCCACGCCGGCTCCCCCACGCCCGACCGCCGGGCGATACGCGGCTGCACTCACCATCCTGCACCCTCCCCCGTCAGCCCAGCGACTCGCGGATCGTCCTGGCGACGCGCTCGACCGATCGGGATCGCCAGGTCCTCCAGCTCCCCGGCCGCGGGCAACGGCAGGTGCGGCGTGGTGATCCGCACGATCGGGCCGTCGAGGTTCCAGAACGCCTCGTCGGCGACGATCGAGGCGACCTCGGCGCCCCACCCGCAGGCCTGCGGGTTCTCCTCGACCGTGAACAGCCGGCCGGTGGCCGCCACCGACGCCAGCACGGTGGCCATGTCGAGGGGCACGAGGCTGCGCAGGTCGATCACCGTGGCCTCGACGCCCTCGGCGGCGAGCAGCTCGGCCGCCGCCATGGCCCGCGGCACCATCAGACCGAGCGCCACGACCGTGCAGGCGCTGCCCTCGCGGAGCACCTTCGCCGTGCCCAGGCGGTCGACGACCTCGCCGTCGGGCACGTCGTCCTTGGACGCGTAGAGGCCCTTGTGCTCGAAGAACAGCACCGGATCGGGATCCCGCACCGCGGCCGCCATCAGGCCGATGACGTCGGTGGCGGTCGAGGGGGCGACGACCTTGATCCCCGGTACGGACATCGCCCAGTTCTCCACGCTCTGGCTGTGCTGGGCCCCGAAGCGCACCGAGCCGCCGTTGCCGGACCTGATCACCAGCGGACAGCTCACCTGCCCGTTGGTCATGTAGCGCGCCTTGGCGATCTCGTTGACCACCATGTCCCAGCAGACGGCGAAGAAGTCGGAGAACATGATCTCGGCGATCGGGCGCATGCCGGTCATCGCCGCGCCCATCGCCGCCCCGAGGATCGCCTGCTCGGAGATCGGCGTGTCGACGACGCGCACCGGTCCGAACTCGGCGAGCAGCCCGGCGGTGGTCTTGAACACCCCGCCGGCGCCGCCGACGTCCTCGCCGAGGAACACCACCGCCGGGTCGCGCCGCATCTCCTGGGCGATGCCGCGGGCCACCGCCTCGCGGTACGTCAGCTGCGCCACTGCCACCCCCCGTCGGCCCAGACGTTGGTCCACAGCTCGGCCGGGTCCGGGGGCGCCGCCGCCTTGGCGTCCTCGGTCGCCGCGTCGATCGCCGCCGCGACGCTCGTGACGATGTCGGCCAGGCGTTCCTCGGCGACGCCGAGGCGGAGCAGGCGCTGGTGGTACATCGGGATCGGGTCGTGGGCCATCCACGCCTCGATCTCGTCGTCGGGCCGGTAGGTGCCGGGATCGGCGCGGCTGTGCCCGCCGTGGCGGTACGTCTTGGACTCGATCAGCGACGGCCCGCCTCCCGCCCGAGCCCGCCCGATCGCCGCCTGCGCCACGAGGTAGACGGCATCGGCGTCGTTGCCGTCGACCACGATCGGTTCCAGGCCGTAGGCCACCGCCCGGTCGGCAGCGGGGTTGCGCACCGCCGTCACCTCGCCGATCGCCGTGTACTCCATGTAGAGGTTGTTCTCGCACACGAAGATCACCGGCAGCTGGTACACGGCGGCGAAGTTCAGCGCCTCGTGGAAGGCGCCGATGTTGGTGGCGCCGTCGCCGAAGAAGGCCACGGCGACCTGATCGGTGCCGCGCAGCCGGGCCGACCACGCCGCCCCGTTGGCGATGCACAGGTGGGCGCCGACGATGGCGTAGCTGCCCATCATCCCGTGCTCGACGCTGGTCAGGTGCATCGAGCCGCCCTTGCCCCCGAGCAGGCCGGTGCCCCGCCCGAGCATCTCGGCGATGATCGGTCCGGGCGCCACGCCGCGGGCGACGGTGTGGCCGTGACCACGGTAGGTGGCGAACGTGTAGTCGTCGGGACGCAGGGCCACGCCGAACGCGGCGGCCGCCGCTTCCATGCCGGTGGCGAGGTGGCTCGTGCCCTTGACGAGGTTCTGCAGGAAGAGGTCGTGGAGACGGCGCTCGAGCTGGCGGATCTCCTGCTGGCAGCGGTACAGCGCCAACCGCGTGTCGAGGTCGATGTCGGCCTCGTCGAGCGCCGGGTCGAACGGCTCGGGGAGGATGCGTGGACGGCCGCGTCGCGGGCGGTCGTCGTCGTCGTCATTGCGGCTCTCGCCCGGCTTCGGTGTTGAGGTGCGACTGCGACTCGCGCAGCGTCGGCAGCGGCTTGTCGATCGTCCAGTAGCGCGTGCCGCAGACGAGCAGCTCCTCGGCCGGGAAGCGGGTGATCACCTCGCACCCGTCAGCGGTGACGACCACCTCCTCCTCGATGCGCGACGCCGACCAGCCGTCGGCGGCGGGCCAGTAGGTCTCCAGGGCGAAGACCATCCCCTCCTCGAGCACCTCGGGGTGGTCGAACGAGATCATCCGGCTGAAGATCGGCCGCTCCCAGATCGACAGGCCGACGCCGTGGCCGTACTGCAGGGCGAAGGCGGCCATCTCGTCGGCGAAGCCGAACTCGGTGGCCGCCGGCCAGACGGCGCAGATGTCCGCGGTCGTGGCGCCCGGCTTGACCAGTGCGATCGCCCGGTCGATGTACTCGCGGCAGATCTTGTAGGCGTCGCGCTGCGCCGGCGAGGCGCTGCCCACCTGGAACGTGCGGTAGTAGCACGTCCGGTAGCCGTTGTGGCTGTGCAGGATGTCGAAGAACGCCGGGTCGCCGGGGCGGATGATGCGGTCGGAGTAGACGTGCGGATGCGGCGAGCAGCGCTCGCCGGAGATGGCGTTGACCCCTTCGACGTACTCCGACCCGAGGTCGAGCAAGGTCTTGGCGACGAGGCCGACGCACTCGTTCTCGCGCACCCCGGGGCGCAGCGCCCGGTACAGCTCCTCGTAGGCGGCGTCGACCATCGAGCAGGCGTGGGTGAGCAGGAGGATCTCGTCGGCGGTCTTGATCCGGCGCGCCTCGAGGAACACCTGCTGGCCGTCGACGACGCTGAGGCCGCGCGCCGTGAGCGCGGCGAGGACGGGCATCTCGACCACGTCGATGCCGAGTGGCTCGTTCGCCAGACCGTGCTCGGCGAGGACGTCGTAGACCTTGGTGGCGACGTCGTCGGCGAGCCCGGCGGCCGGCGGGATGGCGCCGCGCAACGTCGACAGACCCGCCCGCGAGCCGTGGGCGGCGCACGTCTCGCCGGGCGAGCCGGCGTGGGCGTGGCCGTGGTCGAGCCACGGGTTGTACAGCTGGTGGTGGCGCGCCGCCGAACCGAAGTCCCAGACGATCGGATCGCCGCCGCGTGGGATGAGGGCGAAGCGGATCAGCTTGTCGATCGCCCACGTCCCGATGTGGGTCGCGGTCGCGTAGCGGATGTTGGCGAAGTCGAAGCACAGCAAGGCGCCGAGCGACGACGCCTCGAGGGTCTGCTGCAGCCGAGCGAGCCGCTCCGTGCGGAGCCGGTCCATGTCGATGCGGACTTCCCAGTCGACGCTGTTCGGTCCGAAGGTGCGGATGGCCACGGCGTCGTCCTCAGACCAGGTTCGCTTCGATGGACTCGAGCGAGGGACGTTCGCGCAGGTACGCGGCCGACGCGGCCTGCCGCTCCTCCTCGAGGTAGTAGGCGATCTCGACGAGCTCGAGGGCGAGGCCGTCGGGATCGCTGAAGTACACCCACCGCCACCCGGCCAGCGGTCCCTCGTCGACGACGTTGACCTCGGTGTAGAACTGCACGCCCTTGGCCTCCAGCTCGGCCTTGCGCGCCCGCACGTCCTCGACGCGGAAGCACACGTGGGCGGCTCCGAGGTAGTTGTTCGGGACCGAGCTGGTGCTCGACGCCGGTCGGTTGCCGTACTCGATCAGCTCCATCATGCTGTGCTCGCCCGCCCACAGGGCGACCTGGCGCAGCGTCGCCCCGGGCACCCCGACTCCAGCCTCCAACGCCGGGCCGGACATCCAACCGGTCGGCTCGTTGGCGAACGGCAGACCAAGCAGGTCGTGGTAGAAGTAGATCGAACGGTCGAGGTCGCGCACGACCAGGCCGCAGTGGTGGATTGCCTGGATTGTCATTGGTCCTCCCGGAACCGATGCGAGCGAGTGAGCGCCAGCGAACGAGTGGTCAACCTCGGCCTGCGTGGCCGGGGAACGCAGCGAATGGTCATTGGTCCTTCTTGGGTGGTCAGCCGAACAGTCGGCGCCGGCGGATCTGGCTGTAGATGACGGCGGCCGCGACGATCAGCAGGCCCTGGTAGAGCAGCTCGCTGGCTTGGGTGTACCCGAGGAACGTCGCCCCGTTGATGATCTGGACGATGAGGCCGGTGCCGAGCAGCGTCCCGATGAACGTACCGCGCCCGCCGCGGAGCATCGTGCCGCCGAGCACGACGGCGGTGATCGAGTTGAGGGTGTACCCCTCGCCCTGCGCCGGGTCGCCGATGCCGAGCTGGGCGAGGAGGATGATCGCCCCGCCGAAGACGAAGAGGGAGACGGCGACGTAGCCGAGCACGACGGTCCGGCTCACGCCCACGCCGACCTTGCGCGCCGAGTCCTCGTCGGAACCCGTCGCCCGCAGGTCGAGCCCCCACCGGCGGTAGCGCAGAAGCAGCCTCCATGGCGACCGTCGCCACGACGAAGATGATGAAGGCGACGGGGACGCGTCCGATCGTGGAGAAGATGATGTCGGTGACGTCGCGGTTGATCAGGCCGCCGGGTACGTCGCGCAGAACGAAGGCGAAACCCTGGAGGGCGATGAACATCGCCAGCGTGGCGGCCACCGGGGTGAACTTGAGGAATTGCACCAGCGACCCGTTGATGAGGCCGACGGCGGCGGCGACGAGCGCCATCAACGCCAGGCCGAGGATCATCACCACGCCGGAGCGGCCGTCGTTGATGAAGAACGAGCCCACGACCACGAGCAGTCCCGACAGCGGACCGACGGAGAGGTCGATTCCTCCGAGCAGCATGGCGATCGTCTGGCCGATGGCGATGAATCCGAGAGCGCTGCACAGCAGCATCACCGACGTGGTGTTGAACGCCGACAGGTAGCGGTCGTTTCGAGAGTAGATGTAGGCACCGAGGGCGATCATCAGCAGGGCGAGGACGACCACCGGCGCGTAGTCGCCACGTATGAAGCGGGTGAGCGCCGACGAAGTCCGGCGCACGACTCCGGCCCCAGTGGCCCGTTGCCGTCGCTCGGCGCGCATCGCCGCGTTGACGATCGCTTCCTCGGTGACGTCGTCGCCGGCGAGCTCGGCCACGCTGTGGCCGCGCGAGACGACGATCACACGGTCGCACAGCCCTTGCAGCTCGAGGGCGTCGGCCGACGCGACGACCACGGGGACGCCGCGCGCCGAGACCGACCGAAGGATGCGGTAGATCTCCGCCCGCGCCCCGACGTCGACGCCCTGCGTCGGCTCGTCAGCGACGAGGATCGCCGGCTCGGACAGCAGCGTGCGGGCCATCACGACCTTCTGCTGGTTGCCACCGGACAGCGCCGACACCGGCGCCCCGATCCCCGGCACCCGCGTATTCAACGAACTCAGCTCAGCGGTGACGTGCTCGACCTCCCGTTGCCGGCTGACGAACGGACCGCGCGGTGAACCGTCGCAGCGCCGAGACGGCTGCGTTCTCGCGCACCGTCAGGCTCATCATCAGCGCCTCGGTGTTCCGATCGGGCGGCATGTAGGCGGACTTCGCGCGCAGGTCGGCGGGGCTGTAGCGGGTGCCGGCCACCGAAACCGTCCCGGTGAAGCGCTCGAGGCCGGCGAGGGCGCGGAGCAGCTCGCTCTGACCGTTGCCGACGATGCCGGCGACGCCGACGATCTCGCCGGCGCGCGCCGCCAGCGAGATGCCGGTGAAGGCGTTGCCCTCGAGGTCGTCGATCTCCAGGATCGAACCAGCGGTCGCCGGCACGTCCGCTTTCGGTGGGAAGGCCGATTCGAGTCGGCGACCGATGATCAGCCGGAGCACCTCGTCGTCGGTGACGGCGTCGACGCGGCTGACGCCGCGCACCTCCCCGTCGCGAAGGATCGTCACCCGGTCGGCGATGACGCGCACCTCGGCGAGGCGATGGGTGATGTAGATGACCGCCGACCCGGCGGCGGCCACGCGGCGGACGTGCCCGAACAGCATCTCCACCGCTTCCTGGTCGAGCGGCGCCGTCGGCTCGTCGAGAATGAGCACGCCGGGATCGACGGCGAGCGCCTTGGCGAGCTCGAGGAGGTGCTTGTCGACGACCGACAGGGCGTCGACGCGATCTTCGAGGTGCGGTTTGAAGCCGACGTCGTCGAGGATTCGGCGGATTGCCGTCCGGCTCTGGCGGCCGGCCGGGGCGACGATGTTGGGCAGGGCGACGCGGACGTTCTCGGCGACGGTCAGGTCGGGCAGCAGCGCCGGATGCTGGTGGACGATGGCGATGCCGAGCTGGGCCGCCGTCACCGGTGTGAGGCGCTCGACCAGCGCGCCGTCGACCTCGATCGTGCCGCTGTCGGGGACGACCGTGCCCGAGGCGACGTTCATCAGCGTCGACTTGCCGGCACCGTTCTCGCCGAGGAGCGCGTGGACCTCCCCGGCGGCCACCTCGAGCGTGACGTCGGTGAGGGCGCGCACGGGGCCGTAGCGCTTGGAGATCTGCGACAGGACGATCCGCGGTTGCCGAGTGGGTACCGGCTCCTGCGCGGCGACGGCAAGCTCTAGTTCGTTCATGCTGGGATCGGCGTGGTGGGGTTGCCTCGGGATGACGGTCGGTCCCCCCTGGTGGCGATCATGGCGCGCCAAGGGGGACCGACCAGTGGGCTAGTCGACCAGGGCGGCCTGCTCCTCGCCGGACATCTCGGCGGAGAGGTAGATGTCGCCGGGCAGATCAGGCTCGCAAGTCACCGGATTGGGGTCGCCAGTGATCGAGTTCTCGAAGGCACTCGACGGGTAGACCTCATCCGCCGGCGTCTGGCCACCGGTCGCCAGGGCGACGGCCCATTGGATCGCCAAGCGGGCGTGGTCGTTCTGGGTGGAGATGGTGAACAGGTCAAAGTCCGGGTTGTCGGCCTTGTGGTCCTCGTAGAAGCAGGCCAACAGGTTGCCGTCGGATGTGGCAATCGCCGGGATCGACCGGCCGCTGTCCTCGAACGCCGGCAGTGCCCCGACGAGCGACGGTCCGAAGTCGGAAACGATGACATCGATCTGCGGGTTGTCGGCGATGGCCGCGGTGAGCACCTGTTGGGTCTCGGCGGGATCCCAGTTGGTCGGCGCGAACGGCTGCTCGCCGATCATCGTGTACTTGCCGGTCGGGTCGAGCACCGACGCCAGGCCCACGGCCTCGTCCTCGCCCTGGCTGTTGCCCGGAGGCCCGCTGAGCATGAGGACGTTGCCGCCGTCGGGCAGGTTGTCGACGATCCAGTTGCCCCACAGCACGCCCGCTTGCTCGAAGTCGCTGCCGATGAAGATGTCGTAGTCCTCACCCGCTGTCCCGCCGGGGTCCACCCGGTAGGGAACCGTGACGACGCCTTGCTCGTAGGCGCTGCGCAACGCCGGCAAGATCGCCTCGCCGGCGTCAGGGAAGACGACGATGGCGTCGACGCCCGAGGCGACCATCGACTGGATGTCGCTGATCGCCTTCTGCGTGTCGCCCTGGCCGTCGGCGTACTGGAGGTCGACGACGCTCGGACACTTCGAGGCCTCGTCGCGTGCTGCCGCCGTCGTGACGAGACGCCAGCTGTTGCCGCCGAACCCGTCGGTGAAGCCGAGGTGGATCTGGTCGGGGCCACACCACGACGGGACGCCACCGCCGCCCCGCTGTCGGCGGTGCTGTCGCCGCCCGGGATCGTGGTGCCCGCCGACACCGATGTGCTGATGGCGCCGCCGAGCGCGGTGGCGCCGAGCAGGCCGGCGGCGACGATGGCAGTCGAGCGGGTCGACCGTGAACGTTGGGTAGTCATGTGATTGTGCTTCCTCCTGTGCGGTGGATCTGGATCGGGTTCGATCACGGGACGCTCGGTTGCACGGGTCCGGCGAGCGGCTCACTCCGGGTTCGTCCCTTTCGGTTGGCGAGCAGGGCGCCCCAGTTGACGCTGTAGAGGGCGATACCGACCGCGAGCGCGGCCGCCTCGATGAGGGTGCGGTAGGCGTACCCGATGCCGAGGGCGAGGACGAACTGCTGCAGCTGGGTCAGGAAGAGGCGCGGCGATCACCGTGGCGACCAGGTTCCCCCGCCCGCCGGCCAGCGACGTGCCGCCGAGCACGACCGCCGCCACCGATGGCAGGAGGTAGGCGCGTCCCTGGAACGCCGTCGGCTGCGTGACGATGCCGGCGAGCAGGACGCCGCCGAGCCAGTAGTGCAGCTGGGCCCAGACGTAGCGCGCCGGCGCGGTGCGGCCCGGTACGTAGTCCAGTGGTCCACATCGCCAGCGGGTTGGCGCCGACCGCCTCGAAGTGGCGGCCGAAGACCGTCGTCTTGACGAGCGTCGTGGTGACGATGGTGATGCCGACGGCGAAGTACACCGACGTTGGGGATGCCGAGGGTGCGCCCGTCGGCGATCTCCGCCATGCGATCGGTGGTCGACCGTGGGATGCCGCCGGAGACGGCGAACACGACGGACATCAGCAACGTGTTGATGCCGAGCGTGGCGACGATCGGGCTCAACCCGAGCATGGCGACGAGCAGGCCGTTGACGATCCCGGCGGCCACGACGACCCCGAGGGCGAAGAGCACCGCCCCGAGGAGCTTGGAGTCCTGTCCCTCGGCGTTGTGCGTCGTGATGACGACGACGACCGAAGACCGCACCGACCACGGAGAGGTCGATGCCGGCCTGCTGGATGACCAGCGTCTGGCCGAGGGCGACGATCCCGAGCACCGCGGCGAACGGGAGCATGCCGAGAAGTGCCCCCTTGCTCACGCTGCTGGAGGCGAAGATGGCGCTCGCCGCGAACAGCAAGCCACACGCCAGCGTGATGGTCGTGAGACCTCTGGACGGCCGAAGCGTCGGGCCGAACCGGTTGTCGCGAGTCATTGTCCCCCCGGCCACGGTCGCAACCGTCGGCCTGTGGGCATTGAAGCAGGCTCTGCAATCGAATGCAAGATCACGCCTGCCGAGGTGATGTGCACCTTGACGTGGTGGTCGCGATCCTCGGCGGCGGCGAGGGCGTCGACGGCGTCCGCCAGGTCGAACGTGGTCGACACCATCGGGGAGAGGTCGATGCCAGCCGCCGACATGAAGCGGATCGTCTGCGGCCACACGTCGGGCGAGCCGATCGTCCCGGTGATCGTCAGCTCCTTCGACTGGATCATCCCGAGCGCCGCCGGCGCCGTGCCACCGACGTTGATGCCGATGAATCCGAGCCGACCCCGGAAAGCGACCACATCCAGCGCTGATGCCATTGCGCTGGGGTTTCCCGACGCCTCGACCACGACGCCGGCGCCGCGGCCATCGGTCAGCTGGCGGACGAGATCGCCCGCCGGGCCGACGGCCGGGTCGATGACGTCCGTGGCCCCGAGTTGCGCGCCGAGCCGGCGTCGATGCTCCAGCGGCTCGACGAGCAGCGTTCGCCCGCCGAGCGCCACCGAGGCGGCGACGGCGCTGAGGCCGATCGGACCGCCGCCGATGACCGCCACGTCGTCGCCGGGCTGGATCCCGCCGAGGCGTCGGATCGCGTGGAAGGCGCAGCTGAACGGCTCGACGGTGGCGCCCTGCTGCCAGGACAGCTCGTCGGGCAGGCGATGGGCCCAGTCGGCCCGGATCTTGAAGCGCTCGGCGGCGGCGCCGCTGATCGAGAAGCCGAAGTGGTCGGCGCCGCCGTTGACCGTGCACTCCCCGACGATGCGGTCGCCAGGCCGGACGTTGCGGACCTCCGGTCCGACCGCGACGACCTCGCCGGACCACTCGTGACCTGGGATGATCGGGAACTGGACGGGGATGATGTAGCGGTCGGCGAGGAGGTCGAAGTCGGAATGGCAGATGCCCACCTGGCGCGTGGCAACGAGCACGCTCGTTGCCACCGACTTCTGGCTCGGCGAGCTCGGCGACCTCGGCCCGCTGCGGTCCGGCGAAAACGAGTGCCTTCACGACTCCCCCTCTTGCTCGCGGTGGCGAACAGATTACAATCGATTGCAGCCGTCGACAAGAGGGGGCCCAGCATGAAGGCGGCGCGATATCACGGCCGGCTCGACATCCGCATCGAGGACGTGCCCGTGCCGGTGCCGGCGGACGACGAGTTGTTGCTCGAGGTCGCCGCCGTCGGGATCTGCGGCACCGACGCCGCCGAGTTCGCCCATGGCCCGACGATGTTCCCGATCGATCACGCCCACCCCGTCACCGGACATCGCGGACCGATGGTTCCCGGCCACGAGTTCTCCGGCACCGTCGTCGCCACCGGACGCGACGTCAGCGGGTTCGCCGAGGGCGACCTCGTGACCTCGGGTGCCGGCGTGTCGTGCGGCGTGTGCCGCAACTGCCGAGCCGGGCGCACCAACCTGTGTGACCGCTACTTCACGATCGGCCTCAACCGCGACGGCGCACTCGCCGAGCTCGCCGCCGTTCCGGCGCGCGCCTGTGTCGGCCTCGCCGAGCGCCATCTGACCGGCGACGTGGCGGCGATGGCGCAGCCGATGTCGATCGCCGTGCACGCGATGCGCCGCGGCCGGCCGGCGGCCGACGAACACGCCGTCGTGATCGGTGCCGGGGGCATCGGGGCCTTCCTCGTGTACGCGTTGGCGCGCCACGGCACCGACGTGACCGCCGTCGATCTCGACGGCGACCGCTTGGCGGTGGCCACCGAGCTCGGGGCGGCGAGGACGCTGCAGACGACGAGCGCGGCGCCCCTCGAGGAGCAACTCGCGGTCCTCGATTCCCGCCCGACGGTCGTCTACGAGTGCACGCGGTCACCCGGCGGCCGCTCAGGCCGCCGTCGGCGTGGTCGAACGGGGAGGGCGGGTCGTCGTCGTCGGGCTGCACAAGCATCCCGTCCCGGTCGACCTGCTCTCGGTGTCGCTCGACGAGAAGGAGCTCATCGGCACGCTCGCCCACGTCATCGGTGCCGATCTCGGGCTCGCCGTCGACCTGCTCGAAGACGGGCGTGGCGCACTCTGGGGCCAGGTCGCTCCGGTCGTCGTCCCCTTGGAGGAGGTCGTCAGCGCCGGGTTGCGACCGATGATCGAGGGCGGCGAGACGCCGATCAAACTGCTCCTCGACCCGCACATCGACGTTCGTCGCCCGCTCCGTGCGATGGTGGACTCGTGAACACCGCAGCTAAGTGAGATTGCAATACCACGGACGTCGGGTTCGCCGGGCTCGGACGCATGGGCCGGCCGATCGCCCGCCAACTGATCGACGCCGGGTTCCCGGTCACCGTCTACAACCGGACCGCCGCGGTCGCCGATGCGTTCGCCGCCGAGACCGGGGCTGCAGCCGTCGCCTCGTCACGCTCGTTGGGCGAGCGTTGCTCCGTGGTCGTCACGATGCTGTCGGACGGCCCGGCGCTGCTCGGCCTGCTCGGCGGTGACGACGGGCTGGTCGCTGGCCTGGCGGCCGGGAGACATCGTCATCGACATGGGCACGTCTGGTGTCGAGCACACCATCGCGGCACGTCGCCAGTTGGCCGGCGTCGGCGCCCACCTCGTCGAGGCGCCGGTGTCGGGAAGCGTCGCCGCGGCGGAGTCGCGCAAGTTGCTGATCATGGCGGCCGGAGAGGAGCAACCGCTCGCGCGCGGCCATACCCGTGCTGCGCGGTATCGCCGACCAGGTGATCGAAGTCGGCGGGCCAGGAGCCGGGGCGGCGATGAAGCTCGCCGTCAACGCCGTGCTGTTCGCCATCAACCAGGCCGTCGCCGAGTCGTTGGTGCTCGCCGAGCGGGCCGGCATCGCCCGGTCGGTCGCGTACGACGTGTTCGCCTCGTCGGCGGCCGCCGCTCCGGTCGTGCACTACCGGCGGGCGGTTTTCGAGCACCCGGAGACGGCCGCCGTGACCTTCCCGATCGACCTCGCGATCAAGGACCTCGATCTCGTCATCGCGCTCGGCTCCGATGTCGGGGCAGCCGCTGCCGCAGGCCGAGACCAACCTCGCCGCGATGCGCGCCGCGTCGGCCGCCGGGCTCGGAGCGGCGGACATGGGTCAGATGGCCACCTATCTCCGCGAGACCCCGTAGGTTCCGACATCGCCGACGTGACCCTCAAGGACATCGCCGAGAGCATCGGCGTGAACGCGTCGACGGTGTCACGCGCCCTCGATCCGGCCAAGGCGCACCTCGTCAACGCGGCGACGCTCGCCCGCGTGCGCGAGGCCGCCAAGCACCTTGGCTACCGCGGTGACCACGTCGCCGGGTCGCTGCGCCGCCGGGCGACAGCGACCATCGGGGTGATCGTCGCCGATCTGGCCAACCCGTTCATCGCCCCGGTGATCCACGGCATCGCCAAGGCCCTCGCCGCGGAGCAGATGCTGCCGCTGATCTTCGAGACCCAGGACGACGCCGAGCGACTGACGTGGGGCGTGGACCACCTGCTCAGCCGCCGCGTCGACGCCATCATCGTCGCCGGTGCCCGCTTCGGTGACCGCGCCGGTCCTCGAGGCGGCGACGCGGTTCACCCCGGTGGTCGTCGCCGTGCGCGGCCTGCCCGGCAGCCCGCTGCCGCACGTCCTGCACGACGACCGGGCGGGCGGGGCGATGGCGGCGCGACACCTGATCGACCTCGGCCACACCCGCCTCGCCGAGCTCCGCGGCCCGATGGACATCGGCAACTTCGTCGCCCGTCACGAGGGCTTCCGCGACGCCTGCCGTGACGCAGGTGTCGATTCAGCCGCGCGACGCCCGTCGGCCAGACGATATGCGTGGAAATGGTGTCGCTTGGTACTCGCTGATCCACGAGCAGCACTCGATAGCCCTTGCGGGCGAGCAGCATGGCGGTCGGTGAGCCGCGCAATGGGCACCGACAACGATGGCATCGTACATGGCTCCTCCTGTCACAGAAAGGTATAGCTGCCCTGGTATGATGTCTCCGAAATTTGCCCGGAAAGATTCCGCATGCTTCTAAAAAGAATTATTTTTGCCGCAAGACACATGCCAAAGGATCCATCGCTCCATTTTGGAAGGACGTTCGGGTTGTCAAGGAATTCCTTGCATGAGTTTCCCTTCAGGACAGAGTTGGAAATGCTAACCAACTCGACGGTCTCCGATAATGTTTTTAGGTCGCTTAAACTTGCGGAAAGGATCTTGGGGTATGTTGTTTTTCAAGACCCTTATCCTGAAAAAAGTTAGGAGGCTGGACCAGGCTTTCCCAGTGTCTCTTTGATTACTCCGGCGAGATCGGTTATCGCCTTGCCGCCATTGCCCCTGAAGGTGGAGCCGTGCATCAGGGCGAGAGTTCGTGGCTTCAAAGCGGCGAGCCGGCGGAGGGTAGCGTCGGTGTCAGGTGTATAGGGCATGTCCTTAGCCATCGGCCCGGAGAGGCTTTGCAGAATCCATTCCTCTGTGCGCGGTTGACGATGTCCAGCTCCGTCACCGGCTCCGGTTCTCCCGGATGGAAAAAGAGATCGGAGCAGAGAAGCGTCCGATTGACTTCGTCGAAGAATAACCCCGCGTCCCAGCAATGAGGCACGCGGCGCAGGTGTGGAAAGAAATTGGAGGTGGTGGCGCCCGGTCTGAAGGACCTCACCGTCGGCAAGCGGACGGGCCGGACGATCGGCGAAATCGTTGACCATCACCACGGCGCCGACAAAGCTGCATACCGCCTGCGCCTCGGGGGGCAATCTTCAACCACTCGTTCAGCGCGCCGCACTCATCGGACTCAAAGTGGCTAAACCCGATCCAGCGTACCATCGCGGGGTTGATAACCTTGGATACCGCCTCCAAAGTTGCTGAAAACATTTTCTTCATCCCGGTGTGCATTAGAAATGGCTCGTCATCTTTCACGAGAAATTGGTTGAACTGGATGCCGAACTCGGGGTGGAACGTGGAGATGCGATAAATCTCCGGGGCGATCTCGGTTACGATACTTTGCATACTGTTTCTCCCAACGACTTGAGTTGTTAAGGTTCTGTAATTTGACGACTGCATCGATTGTTATGCCGCCGAAAGATTATGTCAAGTTTTTATCGAGGCGCTTCATGAGTGAATGTTAGTTTAGACCGGTAAGTAGAGTAAAAGTTTAGTTAGATGGTCCAGTGAAAGGGGGTTTTTATGTGCGGGACTTGGAGATATTATCGTCGGGTTTGGGTGTGGTGGTTTTCTTGGGTTGTGATTTCGTGGGTGGCAGCGGAGGCCCAGGAACAAATCCGCATTGCCTACAGCTCGACAGACACCCTCAACTCGCTCTGGACTGTCGCCGACGACGCGGGTTTTTACAAAAAGCACGGTTTTAAGCGGAAGTTATCTACATAGGCAGCACGACGATCGGCATTGCCGCGATTGTCTCCCAGGACGTTCAAGTCGGCAATGCTGCAGGGAGCGGCGTCGCCAACGCGGCCGTACGCGGCGCGGACACCGTATGTGTTGCCTGTTTCATCAACGTTCTTGCCTACGAGCTAGTTGTGCTCGAGAGCGTTAAAAGTGCCGAAGACCTGAAAGGAAAGTCCATCTCGGCATCAGCCGCTTTGGCAGCGTGTCGGATGTGGCGGCGCGTGAGTTGTTAAAGGGTCTGGGCCTGAGACCGATGGAAGACGTGAAGATTCTCCAGGTTGGGGGTGCGTCCGAGCGTGCGGTGGGCTTTAGCCGCGGGGTGATTGCCGGCTTTCCCCTCCCCGCCGGGAAACGTAAATCTCATCCCCGGCGGGCTACCGCACCGGGTTTTAGCCGACATGGCGGACCTGCCCAAACCCTACCCGTTGCCGGTTGGTATCCGCGCTGTGACCACGAAAAGTTTTCTGGCCAAGAATCGAGCAACTGTAAAAATACGGTCATGGCGCTTATTGAGACCGCGCACTTCTTTAAAAACAACAAAGAGGCCACACAAAAGATTGTGGCAAAATATCTGCGGGGCGCGAACAAAGCCTATTTGGCATACATCGTACGCGTCGACCGTTAAGATCTTGGAGAGAGTGCCTTATACCACGCGAGAGGGAATGAAATTGGAACGTCATGATGCGTTGAGCAAAGCCCGGGCGCCAAGATCACGGTGGACAACCTGATCGACGACAGTATCGTGCGCGAGATCGAGCAGGACGGTTTTATCGCACAAAGTTTACGGCAAGGAAAAGAGGACAAAGGCACCGGATCGAGTGCGTTGAAACCCTAGGGGCTGACGCCGTAAAACGTTGCGAGTGGGCTCGACCATTGCTCTGCGTGCCATAGATCACGGTGGACCTGTTGTTCAAGCCGGCTCGTCGAGATACAGACTTGAGTCTAGCGAAAAGACGCTCCACGTCATCATCCGGAGTGGATCTGAGCGTTTCCTCACGCTTCATTCACTCCGCACACATTTAGCCTTTTGGCTGGTAACTGCCAAAAATGCCGCACAATTTGCGGTCTTCGACACAGTCATGCGGCGAAGGAAAGTCAACGTTCGAGAGCCTCCGGTCCTCGTTCAAAGACGGCATCTTTGCCTCCTTCATGGGCGGCGTTACCGATCATTATGCGACGCCGCTGGCGCTCTTCCTGGGCGCCACCGTGCAACAGGTTGGGTTGATCACCGCTCTTCCAAATCTCCTGTCGTCTCTTTCGCAGTTTTTCGCGGTGCGAGTCATCTATTGGGTCGGCGGCCGGCTTAAATTGCTGGTCCGTTTGGTTTTTTCTTAAGCTTCGCTGATTCTTTGCATCGCCATCCTCCCTTGGCTCGAAGTGCCCAACGGCGTGGAGCTGTTGGCGTTTCTGTTAATTCTTGCCGCTGTGTGCGGCGGGCTGGCAGGACCGGCGTGGGGCAGCTTGATGAGCGACTACATCCCGTCCAGCAAGCGGGGGCGATATTTTGGATGGCGCAACCGGACCATAGGTGCGGTGGCCTTGGGTAGCGTGATCACGTCGGGATTGATACTCAATCCGTTTCGGGAAGTTTCGTACGGCGCCGGATTTTTGATTATTTTTTCTTTAGCAGCTCTGGCGCGCTACGCGTCGGCTTATTTCATCAAGCAGATGGACGAGCCGCCGCACCGAAGAGATCCCGCCAGCGATTTACTTTCCTCATGTTCGTCGCCCGTTTTAGAGAGAGTAACTTTTTCAAGTTCGTGGTTTTTTGTGCTTGTCTGACTTTTGCTACCTACCTGTCGGCGCCTTTTTTCGCCGTCTTCATGCTGCGTGACCTGCAGTTGAGCTATCTTACCTATATGGCGCTCCAGGTTTGCTCTTCATTCGCTTCGCTGGTTGCTCTGCCGCTCTGGGGCAAACACGCGGACCTGGTTGGCAACGTCAGAGTCCTTCGGCTAAGCTCCTTTTTTGCAGCGCTAGTCCCGGCGTTTTGGCTTTTCTCGCGCGATCCGGCTTACCTGATGCTGGTTCAGATCTGGGGAGGGTTTTCCTGGAGCGGGGTGACGCTCAGCGCGGCAAACTTTATCTATGACGCCGTCACGCCGCAAAAACGAGTTCGCTGCATCGCGTATTTTAACGTGATCAACGGCGTGGCACTTTTTCTCGGCTCTTCCTTGGGCGGCTTTCTCGCCGCACGGTTGCCGCTACTTTTTGGCTATAGTCTGCTCAGCCTCTTCGCTCTTTCTTGTTTCTGCCGGCTTTTCTTCTATGTATTGCTCTCGCGCTCTTTTCACGAGGTGAGGCCGGCGCACGAGGTTGCCATCCACGAGCTGTTCTTCAGCGTCGTCGGCATTCGCCCGCTGGTGGGCCGGGCCCGCGACTAACCCGCCGGCCTAGAGCCGATGGCGTATAGCTTATAGCATATGATTGGGATGTTCAGATGTTCTAACTATAGGCCATAGGCTATTAGCCATATGCGAAGCGAAGAAGACTCAGCGCAGTTTGTCACCGACTGACAAAGAGCGTCGATGACCTCCTCCAGCGTCGGGGGCGGGTCCGTGCGATCTTTGAAGGGTGCGAGTCGCTGCCAGATATCGGCAGCGGCGTCGTGAAAGCCCGGCGTCAATCCGGCGGCGGCGAAGCTTTCAGCGATCTCTTTCATTTCACCCACGTAGCGCCACGCTTTGGGCGCTGCCACGGCGGCGGCCCGCGTGCTCTTTCGCGCGAGATCCGGTCGGAGATGCTCCATTCCTCGCTGAGGGCCTGATCAACCCCTTCGATGGCTGCCAGCGCGCGGATCGCCAGCACCAACCCATCGGTGCATTTAGTCCAGGCGGCGTAGACGACCTTGAGTGCGGAGGCGGCGCCTGGGTTTGGGCCGATGGCCCTGGCGTGGAGCATGCTTGCGGAAAAAAGCTCCGCTACTTCCGGTGCCCGGCTCCCCGAGAGATAAAGCCGGGTCGTTCCAGCTTGTTTGACGGGAGAGCCGATAATTCCGCCATCCACAAAACTCGCTCCCGCTTTGGTTACTGTCTGGCCGATTTCTTCTGCCGTGGCTCGAGAGACGGCATTGGCGTCGACGTAGAGACCTTTAAAATTGTGCTCCGCCACGTTCCGGGCGAGATCGAGAGCAGCATCCGGCGGACACACCGAAAGAATGACTTCGCTCTCCCGGACGGCATCGGCGAGATTCTTGACATCGACGAGACCCGCTCGGTTAGCCCGATCTTGCGTGGCTTGACTGCGTTGATGCGACACCCAGATCACCCGAGCACCCTCGTAGCAGCGGACGCGCCAATGGTAGCGCCCATATTACCCGGATGCAGGAGTGCAACAGTCTTAAAGTTCATGATCAATTCCTCCTAAAGCGCGATTTGTTGTTATCGATAATTCTTTCTAGCACAACTTGCGTAGCCTTTCACTTCAGTCAAAGGAGAGGAATTTGGTAAAATCACCATAGCTGACCGATGCGCCGATCCTCATCTTTCTACTTGGCATTTTGGTTTGCGGCGGTATGTTATGATACGGGCGTTTCAACCATGCATATCCTTTTAGTCGAAGATGAAAAGAAAGTCGCAAGCTTCATCAAGCGGGGCCTTGAAGCGGCTAACTATTCAGTGGACGGTGGGAGTACGACGGTGAGGCGGGGCTCAGCCGGCTCCTGAAAAAGCGACTACGACTTGATTATCCGCCACGGACGATGCCGAGGGTCGACGGGCTCAGCTTGATGAAAGAAATCCGCCAACGGCGGGTACTCCCACGTCCCGGTCCTTTTGGCCGACAGCTCGGGTAACTGTGGCGGACCGGGTGATGGGGCTGGATCTAGGGGCGGATGAGTCATCCTCGACGAAGCCGTTTGCGTTCGAAGAATTGCTGGCGCGCGTGCGCGCGCTGCTGCGGCGCGGGGCTGCAGCCTTGCCGGTCGTACTCACTATTGCCGACCTGCGCCTCGATCCGGCGACCCGCGAGGTGACCCGAAGCAAGCAACCGATCGACCTGACGCCGAAAGAATACGCCTTGCTCGAGTTCCTCTTCGTGGAACTCCGGGAGCAGGTTCTCAGCCGCGCC
>CAVRBV010000006.1:0-152132 GCA_963719295.1 Ilumatobacteraceae bacterium | reverse complement strand
CGACGTCGATGGCAGCGTGGCGCATGGACCAGTCGTGGAGGAGTCCGTGCACGTCGAGCCGGTCGATGGCGTCGATCGCCTTGATCGCCTTCTTCATCAAGTACGCGTCCGAGGAAGCCGCGCACGAGCCACATGCGAGCGAGGCGGGTCAGCGGGATCCGCCGGGCGTCGAGCATCGGCAAGGGCGCTTAGGCTTGATGTACAACTCGACCGCCGCCCGCTTGACCAACGCCGGGTCGGCGGGGCGTCCGGTCGCCGCTTCGATCCGCGACCGCGAGGTCGGACCCCGATGACCTGGACCTCGCGCACGCCGGCCCGCAGCCGCGCCGCCACGGCCGCTGTGGTCGTAGCCGTCAACACGAGCGGCACCCGCTTCACGCCGGGGATCTTGCGGACGATCGCCAGCCGCCGGATGACAGGCGTCGCGACCATCGCGATCTTTCTGGATCTGGTCGGCGATCTCACGCTGGTCAGTCGCCCCGCCCTTGAGAAGCTTCTTCGCCTGTGATGCAGTCACCGGACGATCGTCGCGGCCCAGCACCGCGTCGATCGCTCGGTAGTACAACGAGCCGACCATTGCCACGACCTCCACCGGGCCGCGTACCCGCGTCAAGTCGGCCATCTGTCGGGCGACCTGGCGAGCCCGGCCGGGCGCCGCTGGCGGCGTCGGTGAATTGGGCGGCGACCGATTCACCCCATCATCCCTCGCAACCCGTCGATCCAGTCGCGGGCCTCGTGCCAGCGGATGTCGGCGTGCTCCAGCGCCACGGTCGCGTCCGCTCCACCCACGGAGGGCCGTCGTGCACCAGCCCCGCCGCCTCCTTTGTCGAGTTCAGCGAGCACGAACGTCCACGTCGGGCAGGTTCGCCTCGAAGAGAGTCGGCGCAATGCACCGTCGCCATCGGCATCGACACGAGCGTCTCCACGTCACCGCGTTCTCGTACCCCGTTGCCCCATCACGCAGTGCTCCACGTGGAGCACGAACTTCGCGCTGGATGGGGAGGCCAACGGGGGAAGCGGCTCTGTGAGGCCGCCCGCCGACACCGACGCTGTGCCTGCTGTGTCGTGTTGATTGGACGCAGGTAGGCCGAGGTCCAGTGCACCGTATGACACTTCGTGGCGTTCACCACGTTCTCGGCGATCTCGGCGGCGAGCGACGACTGCCCGGGTGCCGTAGACACAGCAGGTCAGAACGCCGTCGACCTCACCAGTCGCAAACACGGCACGAGCCTACGAGCGCATCAATCCCGCATCCGAGAACCCCAGGGAATAATCCCGAGGCGAACCATCCTCTGAGATGTGAATCGTTGAGTTGTGCTGGCGCGTTGGGTTTTGGGTGCGGGGGCGTTCTCCGGCCGCCGCGTTTGATGGGCACGATGGCGACATGGTCGGTGATCATCTGTTGGTGGGCGTGTTGTCGTCGTCATGTTCATCGGTGGTGGCGTGGTGGTCAGCGTGGGGACGATCATTCGGTCGTCACTTCGGTGACTGCTGCTCGGGCTGAGGACTCGTCGACGATTGCTTTGTTGTCGGCGAAGGCGGCGACGAGCGACTGAACGGCGAGGTTGTTGACTGCCCGGGGTAGGCCGCGTGACACCTGGTGCACGAGTGTCAAGGCGTCGTCGGAGAACAAGGTGTCGGAGCGGCCGGCGATCTTCAGGTGGTGGGCGACGTAGCTTGCGGTCTCGGACTGGTCCATGCCTGTCATCGAGTAGCGCAGCGCTACGCGCTGGTCGAGGGCGGCGAAGGCGCCGAGGCGGATCCGTCGGCGCAGTGTCGGTTGACCGACGAGTAGGCAGGCGAACGGTGAGCGGCTGTCGATGTCGACGTTGGTGAGGAGCCGCAGGCCTTCGAGTTGTTCGGCGTCGAGCAGATGGGCCTCGTCCAGGACGAGAACGACCCGCCGGCCCCGCTCGTCCTCCTCGGTGGCGAGCGCTTCGGCGGCTTGGGGGATGAGTGAGGCCCGGTGGAAGCGTGGTGTGCCGCCGAGGGCGGTGACGATGGTGGCGTAGAGGCCGCGGGTTCCGACCGAGGGTTGCCGAGGTAGATGACGGTGTTGCGGCTGGTGTCGAGCCCGGCCAGCGCGGCGCGCACGGCAACGGTCTTGCCGGCACCGACTTCGCCGGTGATGAGGCCGATGGCCCGTTCTTCCACGCACCATGAGATGCGTGCTGCGGCTTCGGCGTGGCTGCGGTGGGTGTGGAGCATGGAGGGGGCGAGGTCTTTGGCGAAGGGCATGCGGGTGAGACCCCAGTGGGCGCGGAGGCGGTCGATCGTCACAGCTGGATCTCCTCGTCGTCGTCGTCGTCGTGTGCGGGTGGCTCGTCGATGAGCGAAAGCTGGGTGTAGTTGATGATCGATTCGGCGAGTTCGGCGTCGCGGCGCTGGGCGAGCAGGCCGAGGTAGTCGATGCCGGTCGGCGCGGTGGCGGCGCCGCGTCGGGGCGGGCCTGGGGGTGGGAATGGCGGCCGATCGAGACGGGGACGCCTGCACCCATCGGGCGGCCCTGGTATCGAATCTCGACGGTCGCCATGTCGAAGGGGTCGAAGACGACTTCGATGCGTGACCCGACCAGCGCGGCGTCGACCTCGAAGGTGTTGCCGTGCAAGCGAGATCGTCGCGGTCTTGGTCACGGTGCGGGTCTCGGACCACAGGAACGCTTCGTGCAGCGCCGCAGGGGTCGGAAGCGTCGGCGGTCCGGCGGTGAGCAGCCGATCGATCGGCGCCTCGCCGGTCTCGGTGTGGACGCGGCGGTGGTAGACGGTCTCCACCCAGGCGCTGAACAACCGGTTGAGTCCGGCCAGGTCGCGCCGGCGGTCGGGCCTCCACCTCGACGAGGAACTGGATGCGCACCGTCTCGAAGACTCGTCTCGATTTTCCCTCGGCCTTCGGGCCGTCCTGGGCGATGTGCACCAGGCGCACGCCGAGGCTGGCGCATGCCCGGAGAAGTTGTTTGGAGTGTACGCCGAGCCGTTGTCGACGTAGCACGCGCGCGGGGCACACCACAGCGACGCGAGCGCAACACGGAACGCCGCCTCGAGACGGACTGTGTCTTCCGACAGTCCCCACCGATACCCGACGAGGGCGCGGGAATGGTCGTCGATGAACGCGAACAGATAGGTCTTGCGCCCGGCGATTGTCGGGCCGTGCAAGGCGTCGCCGGTCCACAGATCGCCGGCGGCGGCGGCCTCGAAGCGGCCGAACGCCTCAGGCGGCGACCCGTCGGGGCGGGTGTTCAGCCCGAGGCGGGCGAAGTGCCGCTGGAGGGTGCGCGCCGAGGGCCCGGAGCCCTCGACGGTGCGGATGATCTGGGCGACCTGCGCGGCGGTGCGCCGGGGGACCTCGCGCTTCAGCGCCTCGGCCAGGTCCAACAGCCGCTTCTCGGTCACCGGCTCACCAGTGCGTGACACCGGCGCGAGCGCTTCGAACCCGCCGGCGCGATAGGCACGGATCCAACGGTCGATCGTCCCGCGGGCCACCCGGACACGCCGATCGTTCGGGCCGGCGTGGTCGCGCGCCGGCCAGCTCGCGCACCAGCCGGCCGCGCTGGCGGACCGTCAACGACTCATCGGCCGCCTCGCGGATCATCGAATAGCGAAACAGCGCGACGTCTCGTTGCTTCTCGTTCATCGATCAGAACCTCCTCGTTGTGGGCGAAGAGGCGACCCTTGCCGCTCACACCGGCTGCGCCCAGAGGCAGCTCGTGTTGCCCAACAGGCCCCCACCAGTGACGACCGACGCCAGCGACCACGGCCGGCGGGGCCCGAAGCGGCGGACCGCCACGACCCCGAGCACCCCAACGGCCTCCACCGCGTCGAACAACTCCGAGCCGCCCGGCGAGCGGCGGTCATGGCCGGGATCGAGTGCGTACGCCCACCGGGTGAAGTGCTCGCGCAGTGCGACCGCCATCGACGCGAACCGGCGCAACCACCCCCGCACCGTCGAGGCCGGCCGGCCGAGATCGCCGGCGATGCGCCGGTGGCCGGCGCCCCCGGCCTTCGCCGTCAGCGCCACGCCGACCACCTCGACGCCATCGCGTCGTCGCACCAACATGTCCTCCGGGACCAGCACGTGCGTCACGCCGCAGGCCCGACAGATCGACCGGCGGAAACGGCGCCGCACACTCCCGCCGAACAGGCGCACCTCACGTTCGATGCCGTGGCCCCACGGCCCAAGCACCGATCCGCACGCCGGACAGCCGAGACGGCCACCGATCAGGTCCATCTCGACGGCGGCCGCGTCGATCCCTACGATGAGCACAGCGCAGCCTCGGCTTCGTCAGGAAGAGCCCCTTCGCGATCTGTCGAACGATTGAGCGAGGGGGCTCTTGCGCGTTCAAGTCGTGATCACGCTGCCCTCAACGCGCTCTCGGCGGCAAACCCGACCGCCGCCTCACCCGTCACCATCGAACGCGGCGACGCCAACCCGCACACCACACCGTGCTCACACTCGGCGGCGACAGAACGCCTACCGATGATCAACGATTACAAGGGTCACCCAGTCGGTTCGGCGGGTGCCGTCGGATGCCAGCCCATGCCGATCAGGCAGGGGTTTCGCGGAAGGGAAGTCCGGCGCACACGGCTCTGTGCCGGACCGTTTCGTCGCGTTCGTGGACAATCCGAGGACACACACAAGGCGACTGGGGGTGACCGACTGAGTGGTTGATCGTGACGATCCGGTGCGTCCCCGGCGTTGATGAGGTGGTCGTCGCTGTCGCGCCGGCTTCGAGGCGGACCCAATCGATCGTGCTCGCTGAGGAACCCGTTCGACGCTGCCGGGCGTCGAGCTTGCCAATGGGACGCCGAGGTGGCCAAGAGCGACCACGAGGCCGAGCTTCCTTCGAGCCCCTCCAAGGTCTGGTGCTCGGTGGGGGCGGCGGCTCCTGTCGGCGCTCATGGAGGCACTGCCGCCGCGGACCGGGAGGCAGGGTCAAGGGCGGCCGCAGGTCGTCCCGAAAAGGGACGCGGAGCGCCCTTGACGCTGCCGGAGCGTCGTGGCACATGAACCGAGGCAGGAGCCACAACCCGCCGAGCCGGTCCGGGCGCGGGGAGGGTCTGCGGTCGGCTCATAGCCCTCCATCAAGGAGTACTCGGTCCCCGGCGCCGTGGTGCTCGGCGCAGCGTCGCCCCATGTTGGCGCCGTGGCGAACCCCGACCGGTCCGAAGTGGTGGAAGTTGGACCCTGCTTCAGCGCACTGCGGCGATCCTTGAGCGGCTATGCCATCCGCATCAGGTCTACGTCGGTGTCTGGTCGCACGGCGCCGAGACGCTCAAGCACCTTCATCTCATGCTTCGGCTCACCGACCTGACGGCCGTCATGACCCGACATGCTGGACCGCGGAACGAGGCGCTGCAGGCCGCAGTAACGGCCCTGACGCCGGCCAGCCACCACTCATCGAAGTCGAGACGTTCTGCGATCGGGCACGAGCGGCCTTTGTGAGCACCTGACATGGTCCGGCCATCGAGCGTTCGCACGCCGGCCGAGTTGACGTGATCGCCCGTATTCGACACCTCAGTCATGTAGTCCCGCGGTGAGATCGGCGGCCGCTGACCCGCAGCCGCCGACATTGGCGCCAGCCCGGCGATCATGATCACCAACAGCGTGGCACCGAACCGCTCGCCGCAATCGGGCCGGTCGACGGGTCGAGGATGCCGCGTGCGGGCGACACGCGGCCAGCCATACACAGCACACGAACATTCCGGCAGCGGTCCCGCTGTCGACCGACGGAAGTTCCCGCACGCGGTCGGACTTCAACAAGCGCCATCGAGCCGGCGGTAGCGTCCGCGACGGGTCGGAATATTCCGTGTCGTTAGTGGATACTGGTAGGGCCGACGTTGGGTGCGCCCAAGGGCTCCTGTGGGCGGTTTCAAGGCGCGGTCCGGGACGCCCGCGCCGTCGATCGGGTCCCACGACGAGTCCGTCGTTCTGCTCGGGGGCCGAGCTCGGTTCGTCGTCGATGACGGCGCTCCCGATCGGGCATTAGGTCGCGTCAAGCGGAAGTGATGCTCACCATCACCGACACGGACACAGCCGGACACGCCTGGGGTCAGCGGCTCCACCAACTCCTTCAACCGCACAGCCAACAACCTGTTCTGATCGAACCCGCCAATGGCACCGACCTCAACGACTGGGCACGCCACGACCCGCACTGGGAAATCACCGTGCACGAGATCGTCAACCAACCACCGATGCGCAATACGACCGCCGGCAGACATCACGACCACGAGTTCACCTAGCGCTGATCCGCCCGACTCCCGCGGACAGGCGCTGTCAGGTATTGCCAGTCGACGGCTTCCGCCGGACATCGGGGTACCCGCTCACCGCACATGGACGCGAGAGCGTCCGATACGGCGCTTGGAGGACGTCGTCCTACCGCCCACAGGGCGCGGTCTCGTACGCACGTCTCGGACACCGACGCTGGCTATGGGGCGGGCAGGCCCGTTGTTCGGTGTCGCGGCCCCGCGTGATTCCGACGGTCCGTTCCTCGTGACGTGAGCACTGCGCGCCCAGTTGTGTCCCTCGGGCAGAGGCAGGGTCGTGAACATCACGACCAATGCGATCGGTCTGGTCATCCCCGGTTACGTGCACTACACCGCGAGTAAAGCCGGGGTCGTGGGCTTCACGCGTGCGCTGGCGACCGAGCTGGCCGCGGATGGTGTGACTGTCAACGCCGTGTGCCCTGCGCTCACGAGGTCGCCGTTCGTTCTCGATCCGAACCGTGTCGGCCCTGGCGGAATGTCGTCCGAGGAGGAACTCGACCTTGCAGCAACCCTGCAGGCGATTCATCGTTCCGGTGAACCTCGCGACGTGGCTGGTGTCGTGTCGTTCCTGGCGTCGGACGACAGCGAGTTCATGACTGGTCAGTCGCTTGTCGTCGACGGTGGACTTTGGCGCGTATGACGCTCGATGTTGACTCCGAGGGTCGGTTCCGCGCCAGACGCTGCCGCCGAACGGTCGATTACCCGCCCGTTCCCGCGTGTCGTGCGCATCTCGAGCCGCTTGGGCCGGCGCCGTCCCGTATCCGTCGACATCTCAACTCCGTCGCCTTGGCCCATCAGACCACTCGAGGTGACGCGCCGCCGTCAATCGATGCCGAGATAGGCCTGCACGACCCGCTCGTCGGCGAGCAGGGCCTCACCGCGGCCGGCGTGGACGATCTCGCCGGTCTCCATCACGTAGCCGTAATCGGCGATCCGCAGCGCCCTCCGAGCGTTCTGCTCGACGAGCACGACGGTGGTGCCGCCGGCGCGGATCTGTCCGATGATGCCAAACACCTCGTCGACGATGCGCGGCGCCAAACCCATCGACGGCTCGTCCATCATCAGCACGGCTGGATCGGCGACGAGCGCCCTGGCGATGGCGAGCATCTGCTGCTCACCGCCCGACAGCGATCCGGCCGCTTCGTTGCGACGCTCGGCCAGCACCGCGAACAGCTCGTACATCTCGTCGATGCGTGCGGCCAGGCCGCGCCGGCGGCGCCACCCGCCCAGTTGGAGGTTCTCGTGGATCGTCAGTGTGCCCAGGATCTCACGACCCTCCGGGACGAGCACCAGGCCGGACCCGACCAGGTGGTGGGCGGGCGTGCGGGTGATGTCGTGACCCTCGAACGTGATCCGTCCCGCGCGCGGCTTGAGCAGTCCGGCCACGGCGTTGAGCACCGACGTCTTGCCGGCCCCGTTCGCCCCGACGAGCGTCACCAACGACCCCGGCTCGGCTCGGAACGTGACGTCGCGGACGGCCGCGACCTTGCCGTACGAGACGAACAGGCCCTCGACGCTCAACACCGCGTCAGCGGTCATCGCGCCTGTTCGTTCCCGTGCTCATCGTTGGCTCGCCACGGTCGTCCGCCTCCGTGCCCAGGTAGGCCTCGATGACGACGGGATCGCTGGCGATGGTCGACGGGTCGCCGCTCGCGATGATTTCACCGAAGTTCAACACGACGATGCGACTGCACGTGTTGAGCACCATCCGCACGTTGTGCTCGATGAGCAGCACGGTGATCCCATCGTCGGCCAAGGAGCGGATCAAGGCCCCGAGCGCCGCGGCTTCGACGTGGTTCATACCCGCCGCCGGTTCGTCGAGGATCAGCAACTCGGGGTCGCTGGCAAGCGCACGAGCGATCTCCAGCCGGCGCTGATCGCCGTAGGCTAGCTCCGATGCCCGTGCCGCCGCCCGTTCGGTGAGCCCGACACGCTCCAGCTGCGCCCATGCCTGATCGTTGGCCCGGCGCTCGTCGCGCGCGGCCGAGGGCAGCCAGAGCAGGCGGCGCAGGAACGTCGGGCGGCTCACCCGGTGGGCGCCGACGAGCACGTTCTCGAACGCGCTCAAGCGCGAGAACAGCTTCGAGTGCTGGAACGTGCGACTGAGCCCGGCCCGCGCGACGCGATTGGGACGGGTGTGGTCGTCGAGCGTCACACCGAGCACGGTTCCGGTGCCGGCGGTGGGCGGTACCAGCCCGCTGATCATGTTGACGAGCGTGGTCTTGCCGGCACCATTCGGCCCGATCAGTCCGAGCACCTCGCCGCGATGCAGCTCGAGGTCGACGTCACACACGGCGTTCACACCCCCGTAGCGCTTCGACCAGCCGGTGAGCCGCAGCATCGGCTCACCGTCACCTCCGGGCGTGGCCACGAGCGGCATCGGTGCTGGTGATCGCTCGGGACGGCTGGGGACGGCCCGGCGAAGCGACGGGATGAGGCTGGCCAGCCCACCCGGCAGGAACAGGATCACCGCCAGCAGCATGGCGCCGGCGACGAAGGGACGGATCCAACCGGCCTGGAGGCCGACGGCGCGCTGGATGTCCGGGATCAGTTCCAGGAAGCCCGACCCCAGGATCGGGCCGATGAACGAGGCGACGCCACCGACGACGGACATCACCAGCCCGTCCACGGCGGCGGAGAAGTCGAAGTTGTTGGGCTCGATGAAGCGGGTGAAGTGGGCGTACAGCACGCCGTACAGCCCGGCGACGGCGCCCGCGGTGACGTAGCTCGCCATCCGGTAGGCGTGTACGTCGATGCCCATCGAAGCTGCCGCCAGTTCGTCCTCGCGGATGGCGGCGAGCGCCCGTCCGAGTCGGGAATGGCGCTGGCGTGCGAACCAATAGGCGACCAACGCGACGGCGACGAGTGCGATCGGCACGGTCACGAGCTTGCTCACGCGGATGCCGAGCGCGCCGCCGGTCCACGACATGTTGTTCAACGTGATCCTGACCATCTCGGCGAAGCCGAGTGTTGCGATCGCGAGGTAGACGCCACGCAACCGCATCACCGGCAGCCCGATCAGGGCCGCGGCCACCGCCGCGGCGGACATCCCGACCGCGATGCTCACCACCAGCGGCGGGACGAACCCCAGCACGGTGCCGTCGGGAGTGGCTCGCGTCGGCCGTGAACGCGGCGATGGCCGCGCAACCGATCTGGGCGAGACTCAGCTGCCCGGCGACGAGTACGGCGTAGAACGAATAGGCGAGCACCCCGTTGATCGCGATGAGGATGAGCGTCGACTCCTCGAACACCGCTACACCTTCCGCACGGAGCGGGTGCCGAACAACCCCTGCGGACGGAGCAGCAGGATCGCGAGCAGCAGCGCGAACGTGATCACGTCGCGCCAGCTCGAGCCGATGTGGACGATGGTGAACGACTCGGTCAGGCCGATCACCATGCCGCCGATGAGCGCGCCGGTGATCGAGCCCATCCCGCCGACGATGATGACGGCAAGGCCGGTCAGCTCGATGTTGCTGCCCATGCCGAGTTGGGCGCTGCTCACGTTGAGCGCGAACAGCACGCCGGCGACCGCGCCGAGGCCGCTCGAGAGCGCGAACGTGGTCGCGGTCACCACGTTCGTGTTGACGCCGAGGATCCTGGCCGCGTGGGGGTTCTCGGCGACGGCCCGCATCGCCCGACCCAACCCGGTGCGGCGCACGAGCAACCCGAGCGCCACGGTCAGGCCGAGACTGCAGCCGATGATCACGAGCTGCAGCAGCGTGATCCCGACGCCGCTGATCTCGTAGCGGTGGAACGGGAACGTTCCGGGCGGGAAGCGCCGCGTCTCGGGCCCGTAGCGCTGCTGGAGCAGGGCGACGATCATCGCTCCGACAGCGATGGACGCGATCATCCCGCCGAAGTGGGCGTCGGGCCGGTCCTTCAGCGGCGCGAAGGCGGCCCGGTCGATGACGACACCGAGCACGGCGCCGGCCAGGAAGACCAACGGCACCGCCAACCAGATCCACAACCCGGCGTCGGCGACGAGCTCGATGCCGATGTACGCGCCGGCAGTGAAGACCGCCGCGTGGGCGAGGTTGAGGCGGTCGAGCACGCCGAACACCAGCGTGAACCCCAGCGCGAACAGCGCGTAGATCGAACCGGTCGAGATGCCGTTGACGATCTGCTGCATGAGTGGTCCGACTGGTCGGACCGCCCCCTAGCTGAGCACGGTGAACACGCCGTTGTCGACCACCTGGACGACGGCCGGGTGGACGGCGTCGCGGTTCTCGTCGAAGCTGAACGATCCGAGCGGCGTCGGAACGTCGGTGAGCTGGGCCAGGTTGTCGCGGATGGCCGCGTGGTCGATCGAGCAGCCGGCACGGATGGCGGCGTCGAGCAGGTACAGCCCGGTGTACGCCTGGGCCGCGAACTGGTCCGGTTCGGAGTCGTAGGCGGCTCGGTAGGCCTCGAGGAACGCCTGGTTCTCGGGGGTGTCGCTCGACGAGTTCCAGGCCGCGCCGACCACCACGCCTTCGGCGGCGTCTCCAGCATCGGCCATCAGCTGGGGCGAGTTGAAGCCGTTGCCGCCGATGATCGGCACGTCGATTCCGATCTCGCGGGCCTGGGTGACGAGCGGGATCGCGGCCTCGATCAGCGCCGACACCACGAGCGCGTCGGGCGATGCCCCCTGGGCCTGGGTCAGCAGCGTGTGGAAGTCGGTGTCGTCCTTCGAGAACGTGAGCGTGTCGAGGACCTCGACGCCCTGGTCGTCGAGCGCGGCCGAGAACGCGTCGTACCCGGACTGCGTGAACGCATCGTCGTTGGCGTACATCACCACGACCTTCTCGATGCCGTACTTGTCGACCGCCGCGGCGATGGTCTGGGGGATCACAGCGCCTTCGGTGAGTGAATCACGGAAGACGTAGTCGCCGATGTCGGTGACGCCGGCGGCCGTGTTGGACACGCCGAGCACCGGGACCGAGGCCTCCTGGGCCACCGGGTCGGACTGCATCGCGCCGTTGGACAGTGTCGGCCCGACGATCGCCGCGACACCGTCGGAGATGAAGCTCTCGAACAGCGTGATGCCCTGGGTCGGCTCGGTGGCGTCGTCCTCGATGCGCAGGTCGTACGTGACACCGCCCCGTTCGTTCAGCTGGTCGCGAGCCAGCTCGATGCCGCGCTGTTGGCTCTCGCCGTACGCGGCTGCGCCACCGGTGAGGCTGAACACCACACCGATCGGCACGTTGTCGATGACACAATCGCTTGCTGCGCTGCCGGGCGCCGCCGGTGTGCTGCCGGCCGCGGCTGGTGCGCTGCCGGGCGGTTCGCTCGGCCCGGGAGAGCTGGCGGCGGCGACGCCGGCGCCCAACGAGAAGGCGAGGACGGTGAAGACGGCTGCTGAACCCTTGACACGCACGCCGGCCCCCTTTGCTCCGAGCACTGGATTTCGGTTTTGGACACTATCGCGCGCCGGTCCCGGCGAATGCGGTCCCGCACGTTCTCGTGTTCGACACCGTCGCTGATCACGGTCGACTACCGCACGAACAGCAGCGCCGGGCTCTCCAACATCGTGTTGATCCCCTGAATGAACCGCGCCGCGTCCCACCCGTCGACCACACGATGGTCGAACGACGACGACAGGTTCAGCATCGCGCGCGGCACCCACGCCCCGTCTCCCCACACCGGGCGGGTGACGATCTTGTTGACGCCGATAATCGCGACCTCCGGATGGTTGATGACCGGCGTCGTGACGATTCCGCCGAGCGCGCCGAGGCTCGTGATCGTGATCGTCGAGCCGTGCAGCTCGTCGAGGCTGACCGTGTTCTCGGGGCGGTTGCGGGAACTGGAGAGGCCCTCTCCGATTCTCTCGGAAAGGGCCTCTGACCTGGTTTTCACTTGGTGGCGGGGGCAGGATTTGAACCTGCGACCTTCGGGTTATGAGCCCGACGAGCTACCGGACTGCTCCACCCCGCGTCGAAGTGGAGATCACATGGTACGTCGCAGGCGGCGGCTGCCAACCCCGTGATGCGCCGGCGATCGTTCTCATGACAGCCAGATGCACCGTTTCGGTGCATCGGCGTCTTCAGAACGGGCGGATCGGGTGCCGCGGAGTAGCTCGATGACCTCGGCGTCGGTGGTCTGGTCGAAGCGGTCGTAGAACTCGCCGACCGCCCGGAAGGTGGAGGGGGTGAGCACGGCGACGACCGCATCGGCGGCGGGGCCGACGATGTCGGCGACGTCGGCTGGCGCGACGGGCACGGCGAGCACGATCCGCGCCGGCCGTTCGCGTCGGACGGCCTCGAGCGCAGCCTGGGCGGTGACGCCGGTGGCGAACCCGTCGTCGACCACGATCACGTCGCGGCCGGCCAGCTCGATCCGCGGCCGGCCGTCCCGGTAGCGCGCCACCCGCTCCTCGACACGGGCCCGCTCGGCGGCGGCGAGCTGGCTGAAGCGCTCGCCGTCGACACCGCAGTCGCGTGCCCGTTGCCGCGCCACCACCTCCACGCCGCCCTCGGCGACGGCGCCGATGCCGAGCTCGGGCTGCCGGGGCGCACCGACCTTGCGAACCACGACGACGTCGAGCGGCAACCCGAGGCAGTCCGCCACGGCCGCCGCCACCACCACGCCGCCGCGCGGCAGGCCGACGACCACGCCGCCCGGCGCCGACTCGCCTCGACGCGTGAGCTCCTCGGCGAGGCGCGCCCCGCCTCGGCGCGATCGTGGAACCGACGACTCCCCACGAGGGTGATTCTCGCGAGCGTCCGTGGCCGGCGCCAGCACCGGTGCGCGCGACGATGCGGCGGTGCCCGGCAGCATCAGCGACGCGACCCGACCCGACGGGCCCGGCTGAGGGCACGCCGTTCGACACCCACCGCGGCGTCACCCCGTTGCTGACCGACGACACGCTCGGATCGGTGTGGCTGGCCGAGCCGGACGCCGGCTACGTCGTCGTCGCGTGCTCGTGGTCGGTCGAGATCGGCGGCCCCGAGGCCGTGCTCGACGAGGTCTACGTGCGCGATCGCGGCCGCGGCACCGGCGCCCGCCTCGTCGCGGCCGCCGAGGCATCGTGCCGCGCCCACGGCATGCGTCGCATCTTCCTCGAGACGGAGGCGGTGAACGACGCCGCCCGCCGCCTCTACGCCCGTCTGGGGTTCACGGCGGACGACTCGATCTGGATGGCCCAGGTGTTGGCCCAGCCCGCCGAACCGGGGACCGGGTGAACGCTCGATTGCAGGATTGTCTGACATGTTGACATCATGAGACGGGTCACCCTAGGGTGCGACAACCGCCCGATCGGGCGTGGCGCGAGTGGGGAGAAGACACATGGCGAACGAACAGCACGTCAACCGGCGTCGATTCTTGGGCTACGGCGCGGCCGCCGCCGGCGGGGCGATCCTCGCCGGTCGGGGCGGGCTGGCACGGGCCGCCCGGCCGTTCAGCGTGCCGCCGAGCACGCCGGTGGGGCCCGGACCCGGCCGCTACGGCGGACCCGCCCCGGTCCAGATCGGCGGCAACCTGACCTTCGTGTGCGGCGACCCCGAGGGTCCGGTGCACGAGGCGCGCATCAAGTACATCTTCGACGTCCTCCAGGAGGACTACGGGGTCGAGAACATCACCGTCGTCGGCACGCTCGACTACGCCCTCATCGAGGCGCAGATCCGCACCAACCAGATCGACTGGGACGTCATCGACGCCGACGCGTTCTTCGCCGCCCGAGCCGCCAAGGAGGGCTGGCTCGAACCGATCGACTACAGCATCCTCGACCCGTCGCAGTTGCTCGACGGGGCGGCCCAGGAGTTCTTCGTGCTCGCCGGCGTCGGCGCCCACCACATCGCGTGGAACACCACCCAGGCCTACGGCGAGGGCGAAGGACCGACGTCGTGGGTCGACTTCCACGACGTCGAGAAGTTCCCCGGCCGTCGCGCCTTGCGCAGCGGTGCCCTGCAGACGCTCCCCGGCGCCGCCCTCGGCTCGGGCATCGCACCGGAGGACCTCTACCCGCTCGACCTCGACGCGGCGTTCCAGACGCTCGACGGCGTTCGCGACTCCGTGGTCAAGTGGGTCGACGGTGGTCAACCGATGCAGGACCTCGCACTCGCCGGCGAGGCCGATCTGTTCAACTTCTACACGAGTCGCTGCGTGACCTTGCAGTCCGACGGTGAGCCGATCGACTTCCGCTTCGAGCAAGGCACCGCCGAGGAAGCCGACTACGTGATCATCAAGGGCGGGCCGAACACGCTCCAGGCGCAGCACGCCGTCGCCCTCGCGATGAACACGCCGGAGTTCCACAAGGTGCTGGCCGAGGCGACCAACATCGGGTTCACCAACGTGCTCGGCATGGAGATGGTCGACCCGGCCATTCGTCCGTTGCTGACCACGGCGCCGGAGAACTACGTCAAGCTGGCACCGGCCGGCAACGACTGGTGGGCCGAGAACCAGCCCGAGGCCGAGCAGCGCTTCGCCGAGTGGATCCTCGGTTGAGCCGGGCCGCGCCCGACCATCGCTGAGCCAGCCGAGCTTGAGCACGCGCCTGCGACACTCTGACCACGACACCCCGGCCCCTGCTCCCGGACGGCGCGATGACGCCGGCGCCGTCGGGAGTCGGAACCGGCCCCGATCAGCGGGGCCGGTCACGCGGTGCGCCGGTGCGGCTCGAGCGGCTGACCAAGCGCTACGACGACGTCGTCGCCGTCGACGACATCAGCCTCGACATCGCCGCCGGCGAGTTCGTGTCGCTGCTCGGGCCGAGCGGTTCGGGCAAGACGACGACGCTTGATGATGGTCGCCGGCTTCCAGGACGTCACGGCGGGGGCGATCACGGTCGGCGACCGTGAGATCTCGCGGCTGCCACCGCACCAGCGCGACATCGGCGTGGTGTTCCAGCACTACGCCCTGTTCCCGCACATCCGCGTCGCCGAGAACATCGGCTTCCCGCTGCGGATGCGTGACGTGTCGAAGGCCGAGTCGCGGCGACGCGTCGAGGAGGCGATGCGGCTGGTGCAGCTCGAGTCGTACGGCGACCGCTACCCCCGCCAGCTGAGCGGCGGTCAGCAGCAGCGCGTCGCCCTGGCCCGGGCGGTCGTCTTCGAGCCCGGCCTGGCGTTGATGGACGAGCCGCTCGGCGCGCTCGACCGCCAGCTGCGCGAGCAGATGCAGTTCGAGATCAAGCGGCTGCAGAACACGCTCGGCATCACGGTCATCTACGTCACCCACGACCAGGAGGAGGCGCTGGTGATGTCGGACCGCATCGCCGTGATGAACCGCGGCCGGGTCGAGCAGTTCGCCACACCCGACGAGCTCTACAACCGCCCGGCGACGGCGTTCGTGGCGACGTTCGTCGGGGAGTCCAACGCGATCGGCGGCCGCGTGACGGCGAGCCACGACGGCGTGGTGGCGATGGACAGCGACGAGGGCCACCGGCTCGACGGCCGGTCGGTGGACCATCTCGATGCGGGAGCACCGGTGGTGGCGATGATCCGGCCCGAGAAGATCGTCGCCGTCGATGCCGACGGCGTGCCCGGTGACGGTGCCAACGCCCTCCCGGTCACGTGCGAGGAGGTGACGTTCATCGGGCAGATGAGCCGCTACGTCGTCGCCACCGATCGAGGACGACGCTTCGTGCTGCGCATCCAGAACCGGCCGGGCAGCGTGCCCTTCGCCTTCGGGCAGCGCCTCGCGCTCACGTGGGCCGCCGAGGACCTGCGCGTCTTTCCCGCCGGCCAGGACACCGCGACCCGCCGTGACGGCAGCCCTGCCCGAGCGCAAGCCGGTGCCCGCCTATCGACGCGACTCTCGCCTGCTGATCCTGCCGGCGCTGCTGTTCCAGATCGCCTTCTTCTTCGTTCCGCTCTTCATGGTCGCCAAGGAGAGCCTGTTCGACCCCGACTTCACCGGCCGTCACTACGGCGAGATCATCACCAACCACGTCTACCGCAAGGTGTTGCTGCAGACGGTGCGCCTCGCCGTGATCGTGACGGTGATCGCGGTGGCGCTCGGGTACCCGGTCGCCTACTTCATCTCCCGCGCCCGCCCGGTCGTCGCCGCGATCGCGCTGCTCGGGGTGCTCGTGCCGCTGTGGACCAGCCTGCTGGCGCGCACCTACTCGTTCCAGGTGCTGTACGGGCCGAGGGCTTCGTCAACAAGCTGCTGATGCGGCTCGGCGTGATCGACCATCCGTTGCCGCTGATGTTCAACACGTTCACCGCGGTGTCGGGCATGGTGCACGCCCTGCTGCCGTTCGTGATCCTGCCGTGCCTCGCCGTGATGCGCGGGATCGACCGCAGCCTCCCGAACGCCGCGAAGAGCCTCGGGGCCACGCCGTGGAAGGCGTTCCGCCACGTGTACTTCCCGCTCAGCAAGCCGGGCTTGGCCGACCGCCACGATCCTCACGTTCATCCTCGCCCTCGGGCTTCTTCGTCACGCCCGTGGTGCTGGGCGGCACCAGCGAGTTCACGATCGCCGGGCTGATCCAGCTGCAGATGCAGCGCACGCTCGACTGGGGTCTCGGCGGCGCGCTGTCGGTGATGCTGCTCGGCGTCACCGGCGTGATCGTGTACGTGTACCAGCGGCGCTACGGCCTCGACCGTCTCTTCGGCGGTGGGCGATGACCGTCACGGCGTTCCCCGGCCACGCAGGCCGCTCCTGGCCGCTCCTCGGCTGGCGCCTCGTCGCTCGCACGCAACCGAGGGTGCGCCAGTGACTGCGGCGGGTGCCGTCGAGCTCACCGGCGCGTCATCGGCGCGACTGGCGGGCCGTGCAGTGGCGTCACCCCGCGCTCGCCCTCGGCTCCGCCCTCGTCGTGTTCTACCTCGTGTTCCCGCTGCTGGTGACGATCCCGATCTCGTTCAACCCGGTGCGCCGCATCGAGTTCCCACCGAGCGGCTACTCGGTGGTGTGGTACCGCGACTTCCTCGGCATCGGTGAGGAGAACCGCAACAGCCGTTGGGTGGGCGCCACGTGGTTGAGCATCCGCATCGCCCTCGCCACCAGCGTGCTGTCGACCGTGCTCGGCGGGCTGGCGGCGATCCCGATCGCTCGCGTGCAGTTCCGTGGGAAGTACCTGATCCAGACGATCCTGCTGCTCCCGCTCGTGCTGCCGGTCATCGTCCTCGCGGTCGGATTGTTCCTCTTCTACGTGCCGTTGCACATGCTCGGTTCGTCCCTCGGCATCGTGCTCGGGCACACGGTGCTGGCGATCCCGTACGTGACGGTGATCGTCGCCGCCACCCTGAAGAACTTCGACGAGCGGCTCGAATGGGCGGCGATGAGCCTCGGGGCCAATCGGGTCCGGACCCTGTGGACGATCACGATCCCCCTCGTGCGGCCCGGGATCCTCGCCGGCGCGCTCTTCGCATTCCTCACGTCGTTCGACGAGTTGCTGATCGCCCTGTTCGTCAGCGGCACGCGCGCCGTGACGCTTCCCCGCCTGCTGTGGGACTTCGTGCGCTCCGAAGCGAGCCCGGTGATCGCCGTCGTCTCGGTGCTGCTCACCGCGTTCTCGGTCGTCGTCGTCGCCCTGATCGCGCTCGTGCAGCGGGAGCGCCGATGAGCACCACCGACGCGACGACGGCCGCGTCCGCGACGTCGTCAGGGCCGCCCTCGCCCGACTTCCTCGCGTCGACCTCGGCGTGCGCGAGACGCCGTTCGAGCCGCTGCCCCGGCTGACGGCGGCGCTCGGCGGGCCGCGCCTCTACGTCAAGCGTGACGATCTGGCCGGCGGACCGCTCGGTGGCAACAAGACGCGCATGCTCGAGTTCGTGCTCGCCAAGGCGGTCGCCGCCGGCGCCACCGCCGTGGTCGGCGGATCGGCCGCCCAGTCCAACTACTCGCGCCAGCTCGCCGCCGGGTGCGCCCGGCTCGGACTCCGACTGCCACCTCGTGCTGCGCGTGATCCGCGAAGGCGACGAGCACCCGCAGGGCTCGCTGCTGCTCGACTACCTCTACGGCGCGACCGTCCAACTGGTCGGCGACGATCGGGCGGCGCAGACCCGGCGTCTCGCCGAGTTGGCCGACGAGCTGGCCGCGGCCGGCGAGGTGGTGTACTCGGCGCCGCAAGCGAGCGAGGACGACAAGGTGCTGCATGCGGCGGCGTACGTGAGCGGTGCCGTGGAGCTGCTCGACCAGGCGGCCGCGGCCGGCGTCAGCCTGTCGCACCTCTACGTCTCGTCGCTCGACACCACCCATGCCGGACTGCTGCTGGGGCTGCGGGCGAGCGGCTCCGACCTCGTCGTGCGGGCGATCTCGCCCAACGAGCGGGCGATCTTCCCCGATCGCACGATCGAGCAGGAGGTGTCGCGGCTGGTCGAGGGGGCGGCCCAGCTGCTCGACCTCCCGGTGCGCGTCGAGCGCGCTCGACGTCGAGACCTCGACGAGCCACGTCGGCGAGCGCTACGGCGTGCTGACCACCGACGGCGTCGAAGCGCTGGGGCTGTTCGCTCGCACCGAGGCGATCGTGCTCGACCCGGTGTACAGCGCCAAGGCGGCGGCGGCGCTCATCGCCGACGTCCGTTCCGGGGTGCTCGACCCTGGCGACACCGTGGTGTTCTGGCACACCGGCGGGCTGCCGGCGTTGTTCGCCTACGCCGACGCGATCGGACCGCTCGTCGCCCGGCCCGCCGATCCGGCGCGGCGCTGACGGTCCGCCGGCCCGTGGACGTTGCGCTCTTCCTCGAGCGCGGCATCGAGCCCGGGCTGCATGTGCTCGCGGACGGCCCGCGCCGAGCGGTCCGGGTCGCCGTCGCGAAAGACGCTGAGCAGCTCGGAGTGCTGGCGGGCCTGGCCCCGCGGCGTCGCCAACTCGGCGTGCTCTCGCGATGCGACCAGTCCGAGCCACGCCTCGGACCAGATCTGCCGGTAGGCCCGCGACAGGCGCGGGCTGCCGGCCGCGTCGACCAGCGCCAGGTGGAAGCCGAGGTGGGCTTCCATCGTCGTGCCCCAGCCGGCGTCGCTCGGCACGGCCCGCATCCGCCCGAGCGCCTCGTCGAGCGGTCCGAGGCGGTCGGGGTGCTCGGTCACGAAGCGGGCGGCTTCGATCTCGAGCACGGCGCGCACGCGGTACACGTCGTCGACGTCCTCGGCCGTGAGGTTGGGGACCCACACGCCGCGATGGGGCGAGCGGCGCAGCAGTCCTTCGTGCACCAGCTGGGCCAGTCCGGCGCGCAGCGATTGGCGGCTGACGTGGAACCCCTCGGCCAGCTCGACCTCGCGAAGTCGTGTGCCGGCCGGGATCGAACCGTCGAGGATCTGACGTGTCAGCTCACGTGCCACGGCGTCGCTCGTCGAGGGCCGCTCCAGGGTCACGTACCCGACGACCGGGGCGGAGACTGGGTCATTGGATGCAGGCACGGGGAACTCCAGCGGGTGCCTCGCGGGGGCGTCGGCAGCGAGCAACGGTGGACTCGGTCCAGTTCTCGCAACGGATTGTCAGACGATTGTACAAGGAGCGATGTCGATGAAACTGGGACTGCTGATCCCGCAGGGTTACTTCAACGATTTCGACGGCTGGGAGCCGCGACCGGCATGGGAGCGCATCGTCGAGATCGCCCAGCTCGGCGAGCGGCTCGGTTTCGAGTCGATCTGGATGGGCGAGCACGTCGTGGCGAAGTGGGATCCCGAGGGTGTGGCGTTCGACGGCGTGACCGCGATGACGGCCCTGGCGTCGATCGTGCCGCGGGTGGAGCTCGGCTTCGTCGTGGTCAACTCGTCGTTGCGGCACCCGGCGATGACGGCGAAGATGGCGAGCACCCTCGACACGGTCAGCGACGGCCGACTGGTGCTCGGCCTCGGCGCCGGCTTCAAACCCAGTGAAGCCGAATGGGTCGGGATCGACTTTCCGCCCGTCGGTCAGCGTCTGCGCCTGCTGGGCGAGCACCTCGAGGTCATCTCGCGGCTGACCCGCCGTAACGAGCCACCGCTCACGTGGGCCGGGCAGTTCACCCACGTCACCAACGCCACCAACGCACCGCGCACCGGCGGGCGCGATCACATCCCGCTGCTGATCGGGGGTCACGGCAAGGAGGTGACGTTCCGGCTGGCCGCCCGCTACGCCGACGAGGTCAACATCGACGTGATGCCCCACGAGCTCGTCGAGCACCGCGACGTGTTGCACGAGCGCTGCCGCGAGATCGGGCGCGATCCGGCGACGATCACCGTGGCGGCCGGCATCAACCCGTGCTGGCCGTACCGAGACGTGACGGTGACGGGCAAGCAGCGGATGATGGAGCAGCACGACGTGCCGTCGATCATGAACATGAGCGTCGCCGACGCCGAGAGCCGGGTGGCCGAGATCGCCGCCTGGAACGAGCTCGGCCTCGACCGCCTGGTGTGCGCAGCGCCCGGTGTCGCCGACACCGACGAATCGCTGTACGAGTTGGCGGAGCACCTCGCCGCCGCCGGCGTGCCGCTGCCGGCCTGACCGGCTGTATCGGCGGATCACGGATCGATGCGCAGCGACGCCCAACGGGCCCCGCACCGCCCGTCGATCACGGCCCAGTAGGTGACGAGGTAGCTGCCGTCGCGCCGTGCCGTCGCCGTCGGGAAGCCGAACTCGAAGTCGAGCATCTCGTCCACGCCACCGTCGCGAACACGGCCGTCGCGCGTTGCGCTGGGTGTCGTGCACCAGGACCTCCTCGTCCACGATCCAGTCGTCGCCGGCGAGCCGGGCGAGCGCGGCGACGATGCCCTGATGGCCGTAGCGGCGGTTGTAGAGCACGAGGAACCGATCACCGCCGAGGTGCACCGTCGAGAGCGTCTGGCCCTGGATGCCCATCGACACCGGCGGCGACCACGTCTCGCCCTCGTCGTCGGAGAGGGCGAAGGAGTTGGGTTGGTCGACGAGCCCGTCGAGCGTCACCGTCCACGCCGTCGCCAACACGCGCCCGTCGTCGAGGAGCGCCAGCTTCTGCTCGAGGTACCCCCGCCCGCCGGCCGGGTCCTCCATCACCACGACCGTGCGCGGCCAGGTGGCGCCGCCGTCGTCGGAGACGGCGGCGATCACCCGCTCGCCGAGCCGACCATCGTCGATCGTCGCCGCCGGGGCGAGCAGACGTCCTGACGCCAAGGCGCAGATGCCGTGGGAGATCTCGAGCCCGCTCGTCGGCATCGCCACCACGGTCGGCGCCGACCAGGTGCGGGCCCCGTCGGTGGACGTGCACATGATCGCCTCGGAGTAGCGCTCGCCGAAGCGCACGTCGTCGAGCTGTCGCGACCGTGCGCCGTAGGCGTAGACGACCGCCCCGTCCACCGAGCGCGACAGCTTGAGGAAGTTGCTGCTCGGCGGGTCGAGGCTGACGGGGAGCAGCGTGCCTTCCACCGTCCAGGTCGCCGTGGCGTCGTGGAAGCGGGCCCAGTCGGTGCCGCCGGTGGAGAACTGGCCGCCGGCGTTGCTGTACGAGCACACCATCGTCCCGTCGAGCAGCTCGGTGGCCTGGGGGAACGCGCTCTCGCGATCGTCCACCGTCCCGCGCTGTGCGCTGATCGCTGATGCTGGGCACCCGACCTCCCGTCGACGAACCCGACCGGTTCGTGAATTGTAGAATTGTCAGACAAACACTATCATCCGCCGGCGATGCCCGCCCCGGTCGTGCTCGCCGACGCTCCGCTGTGGTCGGGGCGTTGGGACTACTCACTGGAGCGGCGTCTGCTCGCCGACGCCGGGGCCGAGCTCGTCGTGCCGAGCGGGTTCGAGGAGAACGAACGGGCGCTCGCCGACGCCGACGTCGTGCTGCGCGGTGAGCGGCGATTCGACGCCGATGCTCATCGCCCGGATGACCCGCTGCGTCGGCCTCGTCACCTACTCGGTCGGTCTCGACGGCGTCGACCTCGACGTGGCGGCCGCCGCCGGGATCGCCGTGCGCAACGTCCCCGACTACTGCACGGCCGAGGTCGCCGACCACGCCGCGCTGCTGGTGCTGGCCTCGATCCGGCGGCTGCCGCACTGGCTCGACACGACCGCGCGGGGCGGCTGGTTGCAACCCGAGGACCAGCGGACGATCCGGCGTACCGCGGGGCTCACCGCCGGCATCATCGGCGCCGGCCGGATCGGTCGCGCCGTCGCCGGGCGGCTCCGCGCGTTCGGCGCGACGACGATCGCCTTCGATCCGTTCATCAAGGGGAGCGACGCCGAACTGCCACTCGTCTCCAAGGACGCGCTGCTCGCCCGTTCGGACGCGATCGTCGTGTGTGCGTCGTCGAAGGCCGGCGGCCGCCGGTGCTCGACGCCGCGGCGTTCGCCGCGCTCGGTCGTCCGCAGCCGGTGATCGTGAACGTGGCGCGGGGCGCGCTGGTCGACGAGCGGGCGCTGGCCGAGGCGCTGCGCAGCGGGCGGGTGGGGGCGGCGGCGCTCGACGTGCGGGTGAACGAGCCGCCCGACCCGGCCGACGACCCGTTGGCCGACACGCCCAACCTGATCCTCACGCCGCACGTCGCCGCGTCGTCCGCCTCCGCGATCGACGACCTGCGCGCCGGGGTCGCGGCCGCGGCGATCGGACTGCTGCGCCACGCCGGGCGACTCCCGTGACCACCGACCTGCCGGCCGACGTGGTCGCCTACGTCACCGACGGGGCGGCGCTGGGTGAGACACGGGCCGAGAACCGTCGGGCGCTCGATCGCTGGCGGATCGTGCCGCGCTCGTTCGTCGACGTGTCGGCGGTCGCGACGACGCGGTCGCTGTTCGGCCGCGACTGCGCCCTGCCGTTGGCGATCGCCCCGATGGCGGGCCAGCGCATGGTGCACCCCGACGGCGAGTTGGGCATGGCGCGGGCCGCGGCGCGGGTGGGCGTGCCGATGATCCTGTCGCTGAGCAGCACGGTGCCGGTCGAGGACGTCGGCGCCGTGGCCGGCCTCGACCTGTGGTTCCAGCTCTACCCGTTCGCCGAACCGGATGCGAACCGGCGGATCGTCGGCCGGGCGATCGCGGCCGGGGCGCGCGTTGTCGTCCTGACGGTCGACATGCCGCCGCCGGGCCGCTTCGCACCGCTCGGGAGCACAGTGAGGCTGCCGCCCGGCGTGGCGTACGCCCACCACGACGACGAACCGCTGATGAGTGCGCGGATCGTCTGGGACGACCTCGCCGATCTCGTGGCCTGGGCCGGCGTGCCGGTGGTGGTGAAGGGCATGCTCGATGGTCGGGACGCCCGCCGCGCGGTCGAGCTGGGCGCGGCCGGCGTCGTGGTGTCGAACCACGGCGGGCGGGTGCTCGACGGCATGATCGGAGCGGCCGACGCCCTCGCCGCCATCGAGCCGGTCGGCGCCCCGCTGTTCCTCGACGGCGGGATCGCCACCGGGGTCGACGTGCTGCGGGCCTTGGCGCTCGGCGCCCACGCCGCACTCGTCGGTCGCACGGTGCTGTGGGCGCTCGCCGCCGGCGGCGAGGAGGCGGTGTTCGCCGAGCTGGGGCGCATCCTCGCCGAGTTCGAGCGTGCGCTCGCCGTGGCCGGCGTCGCGTCGGCCACGTTGGTAACGGCCGAGCACGTGCGCCGTCAGTAGGTCAGCCAGCCGCCGTCCACGCTGATGCTCGTGCCGGTCACGAACGCCGCGTCGGACGAACACAGGAACGACACCAGGCCGGCCACGTCGGTCGGCGTGCCGCGCCGACCGAGGGGCGTTGCTCGCACCCAGGTCGCGTCGGTGTCCGGACGGGCGTCGGGCGTCCCGGCGTCCGTGGGGATGGCGATGTCGCCCGGCGCGACGAACACGACGCGGATGTCGTCGGCGGCGAGGTCGAAGGCGAGACCGCGGGTGAGGCCGAGCAGCCCCGCCTTCGACGCGGCGTAGGCGACCGCGTTGCGCTGGGCGGCAAAGGCGGCGACCGAGCCGATGTTCACGATCACGCCGCCGCCGCGCTCGCGCATCGCGGGCGCGGCAGCGCGCGCGCAACGGAACGCCGCGCCGAGGTTCACCGCGACCACGTGATCGAAGCGCTCGTCGGTGCACTCGTCGAGGGTCATCAGCGCGGCCGGTCCGGTGACGGCGGCGTTGTTCACCAACACGTCGACGCCGCCGAACTCGGCCACGCAGTCGGCGACGAGGCGCCGGCAGGCGTCGCCCTGGGCGAGGTCGTAGCGCTCCTCGGTGGCGGCCACGACCGCCAGACCGTCGGCGCGCAGCCGGGCGACGATCGCCGAGCCGATCCCGCCGTCGCCACCGGTGACGATGGCGACGCGTCGGTGGGTGTTCACCGGCGCGGCGGCGGCGGGCTGCTCGGGCCGGACCGTCACGACCGGCCCGAACATGACGATGCCGTCGCCGGCGGCCACCTGGGCGTGGCGGCGCAGCATCATCACCGTCGCCGGCCGCGGCGCGACGATGCGCTCGACGACGGCGGCGTCGGCATCGATGATCTCGGCGATCAGGTCGCCTTCGGCGACCGCGTCCCCGGCGTTCACGGCGGTGACGCACCATCCGTCCGTCGACGTGGCGACCGAGGCGTCCACGTCGCCGTCGCCGCCGATCACCCACCGGCTGGTCGATGGTCGCGGCGCCCGGGGGCCGAGGATGCCGTAGTGGGCGAGCACGTCGAGGACCCCGTCGACGTAGGCGGTGACCTCGGCGAGGGCGAGCGCGCCGCCGCCGTTGCCCTCGACGTAGATCCCGGGGATGTCGAGATCGAGAGCGGCCGACAGGCTGCGTCCCGGGTTCATCACGGCGTGCTCCCAACCGAGCGGGGCACCGAACACGGTCGCCGCGGCGACCGACCGCTGGGACACCGCGTCGGCGCCGCCGGCGCACCCGACGAAGAGCGGCATCGAATAGGCGACGCCGGCCGAGTGGAGGTCGACCAGCAGGTCGCACTCGGCGATGACCTGGCGCGTGAGGACGTCGGCGATCCGCTCGGTGTCGGTGCCGTCGGCGGTGCCGGGAAAGCTGCGGGCGAGGTTGGCGCCGTCGGACGGCGTCGTGCGCGTCGCGCGTGGCGAACGCCAGCGGGTTTGCGACCGGGACCACCAGCACCCGTCCGGCGACCAGGGCGGTGGCGACGTTCCGAGCGACGGCTCGCGACGCGGCGACGCCTTCGAGCTCGTCGCCGTGCACGGCGCCGAACACCGCAACGGTCGGACCGTCGACGGCGCCGTCGACCGCGACGAGCTCGAGGGCCACCCCCTGGCCAGCGTCGAGCATCGTCCGGGTGACGCGCGGCGCGGCGGTCATGGCCGACCCGCCGCGTCGGCGAGCACGGCGGCCACGTGGTCGCGAAACGCGCTGTCGGGTGGTCCGAACGCCGGCGACGTCGTCGCATGGGCGATGATGCCGAGCTGCACCAACGCCTCCTTGAGTGCGCCGATCGCCACCCCGGAGAAGCTGTTGGTGGCGCGCGGCGCCTCGTAGATGCGAGCGCAGGCCGCGATCGCGGCCTGCATGTCCGACGCCGCCTTCCAGTCGCCGGCCGCGGCGTGGGCGAGCAGGGCGACGTGGCGTTCGACGAAGATGTTGGCCAGACCGGGCACGGCGCCGTCGAAGCCGGCGAGCAGGGCGCCGTCGATCGACAGCTCGCTGCCGGTGAAGCGGCGGAAGCCGTCGACCGATGCGGTGCCGTCGGCGATCAGCCGGTGGGCCTCGAGGTTGCCCGACGAGTCCTTGACCGCGGCGATCCGGCCGTCGCGGGCGAGTTGGATCACCAGCGGGGGATCGAGGTTGATGCCCACGCGAGTCGGAACGTTGTAGAGCACGATCGGCGTGCCGCCGCCGGCGGCGGCGATCTCGCGGTAGTACTCGGCGAGCTCGGTGGGGGAGAGGGCGAAGCCGTAGTTGGCCGGCACGAGCAGCGAGCCGGCGCCGAGCGCGGCGTAGCCGACGGCGTCGACGTAGGCGTCCTTGAGCCCCATCGCCGGTACGCCGACCATCACGTGGAGCTCGGTCCCCCAGCGCTCGATGGCGTGGGCGGCGACCGCCGAGCGTTCCTGGCTCGACAGCAGGCCGTTCTCGCCGGTCGAGCCGAGCACGAGGATTCCGGATGCCCCCCCGGCGACCACGTGGGTGACGAGCCGGTCGAACGAGTCGAGGTCCGGGGTGCCGTCGGGGAGCATCGGCGTGACGAGCGGCGGGATCACGCCGCCGGATGGGATGGGTGCGGGATCGGTCATCGGGGCCTCGATCGTGGAAGGGAGCGGGTCATGGGTGGATCGGTACAGTTCGGCAGGTGGGAGGGGCGGGCAAGCCACGAACGGTGACGCAGTTGTTCGACCTGTCCGGCCAGGTCGCCGTCGTCACGGGCGGCGCGGGGCTGTACGGCCGCCACATCGTCGCCGCCCTCGCCGAGCTCGGGGCCCACGTCGTGGTCGCCGCCCGCGACGTCGAGGCGTGCGGCGCGCTGGCGTCGGAGCTCATCGAGCAGGGCTGGGCGGCATCGGCGCGGCCGCTCGACCTCGCCGACGAGTCGTCGATCGCGGCCTTCTGGACCGGCGTCCTCGACGATCATGGAGCGGTCGACGTGCTGGTCAACAACGCCGTGGCCCGCGACGGCGGCACGATCGACGTGACGACGGCCGAGCAGTGGCGGGCGACGTCGACGGTGAACTCGCTCGGGCTGTTCCTGATGTGCAAGCACGCCAGTGTGCCGATGGTGGCCCGCGGCCGGGGCGTGATCGTCAACGTCGCCAGCATCTACGGCATGGTCGGCGCCGACTTCGGCATCTACGAGGGCACCGACCTCTCCTCGCCGGCGTTCTATGCCTACGACAAGGGCGGGATGATCACGCTGACCCGCCACCTCGCCAGTTGGCTCGGGCGCCACGGGGTGCGGGTCAACTGCGTCAGCCCCGGTGGCCTGAGCGACGACGATCAGCCGGCGGCGTTCGTCGCCAACTACGAGCGGCGCGTGCCCCTGCACCGTCTCGCCGGCCCCGAGGACATCAAGGGGGCGGTGGCGTTCCTCGCCTCCGATGCGTCGCAGTACGTGACGGGCGTGAACCTGCCGGTCGACGGCGGCTGGACCGCGATATCTCGACCGCGCGTTCATTGGCCTGACGTCCTGCCACGTGCCCGCCTCGCACGACGCCACCACGGCCTCGGCCACGGCGAGGGCCCGTGTCGCCTCCTCGATCGTCACCGTCGGAGCGGCGCCGGCGACCACGTCGAGGAAGTGGTCGAGCTGGCGCCGGAACAGCGGCATCGCGTTCCTCGACGTGCTGCTCGTGTCGGAGCTCGCCGGCCGGGGTGCGGGTGGTGATCGTCCCGTCGCCGAGATCGGCGGTGAGCACGCCGCGGTCGCCGACGATCCGGATCGCCCGGCCGCCGTTGCGCTCGACGTAGTCGAGGTGCACGCTGCCGGTGACACCCGACGCCAGCGCCACCAGCACGTCGATCACGTTGGGATCCTGGCGCAGCGGGAGGTCGCCGCCCAGGTGGCACGCGGCGACGCAACGGGCGATCGGCCCGAGCAGCCACTGGATGTAGTGCCACTCGTGCGTGTAGTCGAACGCCAGGCGGTGGCGGGCGGTGGTGTCGAACCGCGTACGGGCCAACTCGAGGGTCTCGTAGGCACCGACGGTGGCGTGGAACGACACCGGCGTGCCGATCGTCCCGCCGTCCAGCAGCTCCTCGAGGCGGCTCAGCACCGGTAGGTGACGGAGCACGTGGCCGACGAGCACCGGCACGCCGGTCGCCGCGGCCGCCGCGGCCATCTCGTGCGCTCCGGCGACGGTGTCGCTCACGGGCTTCTCCACCAGCACCGGCGTCCCGGCCTGACAGGCCGCGACGGTGAGCGGCGCGTGGAACGCATCGGGGGTGGCGATCACCACGCCGTCGCAGGTGGCGATCAGCTCGTCGACGTTCGCCATCGACGTGACGCCGGTGAGGTCGGCCGCCGCGCCTGGATCCTCGTCGAACACTCGGACGACGACGCGCTCGCAGCCGGTGAGCAGCCGGGCGTGGCGTCGCCCGATCGAGCCGAGGCCGACCACGCCGATCGTGAGCGGTGTCGTCATGACCCGCCGCCGCGGCGGAACGGTGTGGGCAAGGGCCCGGTGACGCCCGGGTCGACGACGAACACCGCGCCGGCCTCGGCGTAGCCGGGGTCGTCGGCGGCAATGCCGGCCGTGCCGTCGTCACGAACAGGCGGTCGCCGCCGGCACCGCCGAACGAGCAGCTGCTGACGTGGGCGGTCGGGAACGGCAGAGTCCGGAGCAAACGCCCGTCGTCGTCGTAGCGGCGCACCTCGCCGGCGCCCCACACGGCGAGCCACACGCAACCCTCGTCGTCGACGGTCAGGCCGTCGGGCACTCCCTCGTCCGGGTCGATGGCGACGAGCACCCGGCCGGTACCGAGGCGCCCGACGTCGGCATCCCACGGGTAGCGGGTCACCGTCCCGGCGATGCTGTCGGCGTAGTAGGCGACCGCGCCGTCGGGACGTCCAGTCGATGCCGTTCGACATGCCGATGCCGGCGACGAGCTGGCTGACGGTCCCGTCGTGGTCGACGAGGTAGAGCGCACCCGTCGCCGACTGATCGATGGTCGCCGTGCCGACGACGAAGCGGCCGGTGCGGTCGCAGCGGCCATCGTTGCACTGCGTCGGGAGCTCGGGTTCGAGCGTCAGCCAGGGTTGCGGTGTCGCGTCCCAGGACGCCAGCGTCGCCACGCCGGTGCGCGTGCCGAGCAGGAAGCCGCCATCGGCGACGAACGCGACGCACCCGAGCGGCTCACCGATGTCGATGTGCTCGGCCGAGCCGGTCAGCGGGCAGCGCCACAGCCGCCCGGCGGGGATGTCGACGACGTAGAGGACGTCGTCGGCGGCGTGGTAGAGCGGGCACTCGCCAACGGTCGCGTCGAGGCGAGCGAGGACATCCACGGCCGCACCTTACTTGTCTGACAATGAGACAACCCTTGCGCAGGGCCGTCGGGACGTGCCTCGGCGATGCGAGCGTTTGGCCGCCGCGTCGGCTGGCTCCTAGCGTGCCGTCATCGATCGGCCCCTTTGGATCCAGACGACGTCATGAGCGAGCCCACCGCGTCGACGGCAACACCGCGAACTTCACCGGCGCGCTGCAGGCGGCGGGCTTCGTGTTCACCTCCGGTCACGCATCGGTCGACGAGCAGCGGTGCCATCGTGGCGGCCCCGTTCGCCGAGGAGATGGATCGATCGATCGGCAACCTGGAACGCGCCCTCGCCGCGCACGGCTGCACCCTCGCCGACGTGGTGAAGGTGACCTCGTACGTGCGTGACCCGTCCGACCTCGCCGAGTACAACGCCCGCTACCGCGACTACTTCAGCGAGCCGCTGCCGGTGCGCACCACGCTGACCGGCTGCCTGCCGCCCACGATCCGCTTCGAGATCGAGGCGATCGCTCTCGCCCCGGTGGTGGTCGGGCCGAGCTAGCTCGGCCCCACGCCCGACTTGTCGAGGAAGGCCAGCGCCGTGTCGGCGACCTCACGCCACCCGCTGTCGAGGGCCAGCGAGTGCCCGCGGCCGGCGATCTCGACGAACTCGGTGGTCGCCGCCGACTTGCCATAGCGCTTGTACGCACCGTGGGCGACCGCCTTGGGCACGATGTGATCGACCTCGCCGGAGATGATCAGCAGCGGCCCACGCGTGGCGTTGGACGTGTCGACCGCCGTCTCGGCCTTCGGGTTGAAGTTGGCGAACGCCGCCTGGAACAGCGGTCGACCGGCGCCCGGCACGGGGTACTGCTCGTACAGCGCCTTGGCCTCGTCCTCGTCGACGGCGTTGGCGAAGGCGTAGCGCCACTGCTCGTACGTCAGCATCACGCGCCTTCGACTTGTTGGCCGGGTTGCGCAGCACCGGGAACGACGCCTTCAGCGTCGATACGGGCAGCGCCAGCACGCCGCGCATCGGCGCCGGGTCGATCGCCACGGCCGCGGCAGCGAGGCCCTCGCCGGCCAGCTTCTGCGTGATCAGCCCGCCGAAGGAGTGGCCGATGATCGCCGGTGTCCGCGTGAGCTGCCGCGCCGCTTCGGCGAAGTGGTCGGTGATCTCGGCCGACCCCCTTGCCGGCGAAGGCGTCGGGCGTGGCCCGCCCCTCGGCGACGGTCTCGGGATCGTCCGGCCATCCCGGCGCCAACGTGGCGTACCCGCGCTCCTCGAACAGCCCGCGCCAGGCCTCCCAGCTGCCGGCGAGCAGCCACAGCCCGTGGACGAACATCACCGGCTGTCGTCCCGACTGGTTCGCCGCCTCGACCTCCTGCTGCTCCCGTTCGGTCAGTGCCATCGCGATCCTCCATGCCTTGCGGCGGTCGAAAGCGGCGAACCTAGACGGTGGCTCGCGACCGTGCCATCGAACCGCGCTACTCGAACACGATCGTGCGCCGGCCGTGCACCAACGTGCGGTGGTCGAGGTGGGCGCGCAGGGCGCGGGCCAGCACGCTCACCTCGAGGTCGCGACCCTTGCGCCGCAGCGCCGCGACGTCGTCGCGGTGGCTGACCCGCGTGACGTCCTGCTCGATGATCGGCCCGTCGTCGAGGTCGGCGGTGACGTAGTGGGCGGTGACGCCGATCAGCTTCACGCCGCGATCGTGGGCCTGGTGGTAGGGCCGGGCACCCCCGAACGACGGGAGGAAGGAGTGGTGGATGTTGATCGCCCGTCCCGCCCAGCGCTCGCAGAACCCCGCCGACAGCACCTGCATGTAGCGCGCCAGCACGACCACCTCGACGCGGTGCTCGGCCAGCATCGCCTCGACCGACGCTTCTTGCGCTGCCTTGTCGCCGTCGACGATCGGCAGGTGGCGGTACTCGACGCCGAACCAGCCGGCCGCCTCGGCGTGGTCCGGGTGGTTGCTGATCACCACCGGCACGTCGATGTCGAGCTCGCCGGCTCGCCACCGGCCGAGCAGGTCGAACAGGCAGTGCGGTTCCTTCGATGCGAGCAGCGCCACCCGCGGCCGCTCGTCGTCGAAGCGCAGGTCCCATCGCATGGCGTAGCGCTCGGCGATCGTCGCGAACGCCGGGCCGACGGCGTCGCGATCGAGGTCGAACCCGCTCGAGCTCGACCTCGACGCGCTGGAAGTAGACGCCGGCCGATTCGTCGGTGTGCTGCTGCAGGTCGACGATGTTGCCGCCGTGCTCGGCCACGAACGTGGTGACCGCGGCGACGATCCCCGGCCGGTCGGGGCACGACACGAGCAGCACGGCGCGCGACACATGCGGTGCTTACCAGACCGGCACGGTCGGCACCGTGTGCGACGATGGGCCGATGATGCGCACCGCATGGGGCGCGGCACTCGCCGGCGTGGGACTGCTCACGTCGCTCGCCGTCGCCACCGCACCGACGTCGGAGCCTCCGGCGACCGTCCCCGCCGGCTCGACCGCGACCGCAGCGCCGTTCACCATCCCGGCCGAGCGCCTCGCTGCCCTCGACGCCGCCGGGATCGACCTCGACATCGGTGCGGCCTACCCCGCTCAGCCCGCCGACGTGCCGTGGCCGACGCAGGAGTGGCCGACCGGCGATCCCGTCGGCGCCGACCAGGACGCGATCAACCTGGCCCTGCTCACCGCGTTCGACAACCCCGGCGGCGGCGAAGGCGGGATCGACGCGGTCGCTCGTGGTGCAGGACGGCAGGGTGGTGGTCGAGCACTACAAGGAGGGCTACGACCCCGACACCGCGCACATCTCCTGGTCGATGGCGAAGTCGATCACCGGCACGATGATCGGCATGCTCGTCGCCGCCGGCCAGCTCGACCCGATGGCGCCGGCCGACGTGCCGGAGTGGGCCGATCCGAGCGATCCCCGCCACGAGATCACCATCGACGACCTGCTGCACATGCGCTCGGGCTTGCAGTGGAACGAGGAGTACTCGGGCACGAGCGACGTGATCGAGATGCTCTTCGGCAGCGGCAAGGACGATCGCGCCCACTACGCCGCGAGCAAGCCGCTGCAGGACGAGCCGGGGTCGACGTGGTACTACTCGACCGGCACGTCGATGATCCTGTCGCGCATCATCGCCGACCACGTCGGCTACGGCGACGAGGGCACGACCTGGGCCCAGGACAACCTGTTCGGCCCGCTCGGCATCACCACCGTCGAGCACGACCTCGACGCCAGCGGCGTGATGAGCGGCGGGTCGAACATCAACATGAGCGCCCGCGACTTCGCCCGCTTCGGTCTGCTCAACCTGCGCGGCGGGAACTGGGACGGCACGCAGATCGTGCCCAGTGACTGGATCGACTACGAGCGCACGCCGTTCGTCGACGCCCCGGAGTACGGCGCCCAGTGGTGGGTGGGCCAGGACCCGTCGCTGCCGCGCACGTTCTACGCCGACGGCTTCAACGGTCAGCGCATCATGGTCGTGCCCGACCTCGACCTGGTGGTGGTCGTGCTCTCGAACGACGGCACCGACCTCCCCGACCGGACGGCGTGGGCGATGATCGACGCCTTCAAGGGAACCGGGACCGCCAGCCAGGCGACGACCGCTGGCACCGCCGGGGGCTGATGGCGCCGCTCGACCCGCTCGACCCGGTCACCTCGCTGCGCCGCGCCCTCGCCGGCGCGGTGCGGTCGCGGGTCGCCGGCAGCGCGACCGACAACCAGCGCATCTTCACGGCACGCGGTGAGCGCTGGTTCGCGCCGGACGACGCCATCTGCATCGTCCACGCCGACGCGGCGATGTTCGTCGGCGGGCTGCGGGCCCTCGTGCTGCAGAGCCTGCACCCGCTGGCGATGGCCGGCGTCGCCGCCCACTCCGGCTACCGCGGCGACCCGTGGGGCCGGTTGCAGCGGACCAGCCAGTACCTCGCCGTCACCACCTACGGCACGGTGGCCGACGCCGAACGCGTGATACGGCGCGTGCGCAACGTCCACCGCACGGTGCGCGGGCGGGCGCCCGACGGCCGGCCGTACCGCGCCACCGACCCGCATCTGCTCGAGTGGGTGCACCTCACCGAGATCGACAGCTTCCTGCTCGCCCACCGCCGGTTCGGCGCCAACCGGCTGTCCGCCGAGCAGGCCGACGACTACGTCGCCCAGACCGGCATGGTGGCGGCGCGCCTCGGCGTCGTCGATCCACCGCAGACCGTCGACGAGATGCGCACCCGCCTGCGCGCCTTCCGGCCCGAGCTCGCCGGCACGCACGAAGCCCGCGACACCACGCGGTACCTGCTGTTCACGCCGCCGTTGCCGCTGCTCGCCCGGCCCGCCTACGGGCTGATCGCCACGGCGGCGATCGCCACCCTGCCGAGCTGGGCCCGCCTGATGCTGCACCTGCCGCCGGCGATCCCGGTCGCCGACGACGTGATCGGCGAGCTGGCCGGGCAATTGGCGACGCGGGCGTTCCGCTGGACGCTCGCCGAGCCGGCGTGACCGGCGGGTACGGTCGGAGGGGATGGGGACGTCGGTGACCGACCTCGACGCCGTGCTCGTCGACCTGATGGTCACCCCGCCGGCCGGGTTCGTCGCCGAGCGCAACCGCCTCGCCAAGGAGCTGCGCGCCGGCGGCGACGGCGACGCCGCCGCGGCGGTCGGCAAGCTGCGTCGGCCGGCGCTGTCGGACTGGGCGCTGAACATGGCCGCGCGCGAAGAGCCCGACGCGGTGGCCGACCTCGTCGACGCGGCGGCCGAGCTCACCGCGGCCCAAGAGGCGGCGATGGCCGGCAACGACGCCGGTGCCTTGAAGGCGGCCCTGCCGCGCATGCGCGAGCAGACCGGTCGAGTCGCCACCTTGGCCGCCGGCATCGCCGCCCGGGAGGGCCAGACCGGCTCCGGCTCGTCGCCCGCCGACATCGGCGTCCGCTTGGGCGTGCTCGCCGGCGGCACCGCGGCGATGGCGTTGCTGCGCCGGGGGCTGCTCGGCGTCGAGGATCCCGGACTCGTCGATCCCTTCGCCGGCTCCGGTGGGTCGCCGCGGACGACGGCCGCCGCCAAGGACACGGCCACGACGAAGGCGTCGCCGAGGAAGCGGGGTGGGGCGAAGCGCCCGGCGGCGTCCCACGCCGCCGCACGACATCGCCGCCGAAGCCGCCGACGAGCAGGCGGAGCGCAAGGCGGCGGCCGCCGCCGCCCGCGAGCGGGCCGCCGCCGAGACGGCGCTCGCCGCGGCGGAGCGTTCGGTCACCAAGCGCGAGGCCGCCGTGGCCGAGGCGCGCGTGGTCGTCCTGGACGCACAGGAGCGGCTCGCCGCGCTCAACGCCGACCTCGAAGAAGCGTTGGCGGAGCTGTCGTCGGCCGAGCAACGTCGTGACGAGGCGGGGCGTCGGCTCGCCGCGTTGGAGCCCTAGCCCATGGGCGTCGGCTGGCCGGTGGCGCCGATGAAGGCGAACCTCACGACGCTGCCCGTGGGGGAGGAGTGGGTGTACGAGCCGAAGTGGGACGGTCACCGGGCGATCGTGCGGGTGCGTGGCGGCGCCGTCGACGTGGTGAGCTCCACGGGCAAGGCGCGGACCGACAGTTGGCCGTGGCTGGCGGCGGCGCTGCGGGCGTCGATCGAGGGGGACCACGACCTCGTGCTCGACGGGGAGGTGATCGCCCTCGGCGACGACGGCCGGCACTCGTTCCAGTTCGTCGGCCGCGCCGACAAGCCACACGCGTTCGTCGCCTTCGACCTGCTCGAGCTCGACGGTCACAGCCGGCTGCGCCAGCCGTGGACGAACGCGGCGCGCCGAACTGCTCGACGTGCTCCACCCGGTGCCGCCGGTGTCGATCACGCCGGTGAGCGACGATGCCGAGGCGCTGCTGGCGGCGACGCGCGCCAACGGGTTCGAGGGGATCGTCGCCAAGCGGCGCGACTCGACGTACCAACCCGGCCGGCGCTCGCCGTCGTGGGTGAAGGTGAAGCACCGCCACGAGCAGGAGATGGTGGTCGGCGGCTACAAGGTGGGGGAGGGCAATCGCACCGGCACGTTCGGGTCGCTGCTCGTCGGGGTGTACGACGACGACGGTCGGCTGCACTTCGCCGGCGCCGTGGGGACCGGCTTCGACGAGCGCCTGCTGAACGCGATCACCCCGCAGCTGCGCGCCCTGCAGACCGACGTGTGTCCCTTCGGCGAGGTCCCCAAGCTTCCCGGCGGCGCCGGCCGCCTGCGGTGGGTGCGCCCCGAGCTCGTCGCCCAGGTGGCGTTCCACGAGTGGACCGAGGGCGGCGGCATCCGCGCCCCCGTGTTCCTCGGCCTCCGCGACAAAGACCCCACGAGGACCCGCCCCCCGCGACGTCGATCGACGCGAAGGCGTCCATGCTCGTGACTGGCCGTGGGTCGAAACGGCGTATGAGTGGCATCGGACGCTCGGTTCGGCCGGCTCTCCATCGGAGGCCGATCTGGTCACCCGCGGAGTTCTCGTCGATGGACTCGCCAGCGAGGCAACCGCGTGGGCGACCGAGATCCCGTCGACCGCAGTCGTGCGTGCTGCCAGGTCCCACGATTCTCCGTCGCTGGACGACTGAGCAATGCGACGCGCCGTCACCAAGCGCGTCACCGACTCGCCATCGACCGTCACCTCGACGAGACGGTGAACGCCTCTGGATGCTCTGGCAGCGACTTCGGCGGCCTCAGCCCGACAACACCGGCTGACCCCGAGCGGAATCGCTCAGGCGGACTTGCGGGCGCGGGTCTTCTTGGCCGCGGTCTTCTTGGTTGGAGGCGTGGCCGAGGGGTGGCGGTCCTTGGCGGCACGGGCCTCGGCGAGGCTGGCCTCGAGCGCGGCGGAGAGGTCGATCACGGTGCCGGTCGACTTCGGCTCCTCCTCGTACACGATCGTGCGGCCGGCCGCCTTGTCCTCGATCACCTGCTCGACGGCCTTGCGGTACTCGTCGACGTACTGGCCGGCCTCGAACTCGTCGCTCAGCGCGTCGACGAGGCCCTTGGCCATCTGCAGCTCTTTGGCCGACACCTTGACGCCGTCGAGCTCGTCGAACTCCTCGACCGACGACGGCTGCACCAACTCGTCGGGGAACACCAGCGTCGACAGCGTCAGATGCTTTCCGTCGGAGCGGATCGCCGCCAGATATTCCTTTTGGCGCATCACGAAGCGGCCGATCCCCACCCGATCGGAGCCGGCCATCGCCTCGGCGAGCAGCACATAGGGCTTGGCGTTGCGGTCGGGCAACACCAGGTACGAGGAGTCGAACATCAACGGGTCGACATCGTCGATGGGCACGAACGACTCGATGCCGATCTCTTTCGACTTGGCCGGCGCGAGCGGCGCCAGGTCGTCGTCGGTGAGCAGCACGTAGTTGGATCCGCCCAGGTCGTAGCCCTTGACGATGTGTTCGGAGGGCACCTCCTCACCGGTCGCCTCGCTGACCTTGCGGTAGCGGATGCGCGCCCCCGACCGCTCGTCGAGCTGGTTGAACGAAATGCTCTTCCTACGGACCGCCGGGACGAGCCGGATCGGGATGGCCACCATCCCGAAACTGATCGACCCCGTCCACACCGGACGTGCCATCGAAGAAACACTATCCGTTGCACACCTGCTCGAACGTGGACGTTCCCCGACAATGGGTGGAGTCAGAGGTCGGGCAGGGCCTGTTCAGGCGCCGTCAGCAGGGCCTCGAACGGGTCGCCCACCGTCTGGAGGCGCTCGAGCACGGTGCGGATCGTCCATCGGTCGGGCCGGAGCTCGGGGTCGTCGAGCTCGTCCCATTCCAGCGGAACCGACACCGGGGCACCGGGCGCCGGGCGCACGCTGTACGGGGCGACGAGCGTCTTGTTGATCGCGTTCTGGGTGTAGTCGAGGCGGGCCTTGCCATCGCGACGGTCCTTGTGCCACTTCCAGCTCACCAGCTCCGGCACCACACCGCCGACCGTCTTCGAGAGCCGCTCGACGAACGCCGACGTCTCGCGGAAGGTGTAGCCCGCACGCACCGGGATCCAGATCTGCACGCCCCGCTTGCCGGTGACCTTCGGGCGGGCGACCAGCCCGAGGCGCTCCATCGCCACGCGGTACAGGCGGGCGATCACCAGCGTGTCCTCCCACGATGTCGTGGTGCCCGGATCGATGTCGATCAGGGCGTAGCTCGGCTGCAGTGGCGTGGCGGCGGTCGACGTCCACGGGTGGATCTCGAAGCCGGCGTGGTTGGCGACCCACGCCAGCGTCGGCGCGCCGTCGATCAGCAGGTAGTCCCGCGTCTCGCCGCCCTCGGCGAGCGGGTTCGGCCATCGCCGCACGTACGCGGGCGCGTGGGCGGGGACGGCCTTGTGGTAGAAGCCGCCCTTGGCGCCCTCGATGCCGTCGGGGAAGCGGTTGAGGTTGATCGGCCGTCCCGACAGCGACGCCGACAGCCAGGGCGCCACGCTGGTGTAGTAGCGCACGAGGTCGCGCTTGGTCACCGCGGCCCCACCGTCTCGTCCCGGCATCATCACCTTGTCGAGGTTGGTCAGCGCGGTCTCGACGCCGTCGACGGCCCACCGGCCACCCTTGGGCGCGAGGTGGTCGAGGGCCGCCAGCTCCTCGGCGGTCGCGGCCGGCCACCGACCGGCGCGCCCGGCGGCCACGTCGTCGTTGGTGCGCCCGCTGAGCACGGAGCGCGGATGATCCTCCGGATCCCAGCCGGCCACGGCCGCGCTGTCGCGCTTGTGGATCAGCAGCCACTCGTCGCCGTCGCGACGGCCGTTGCGGCCGGACGTCTTGATGATCACGTAGCGCCCGCGCAGCTTGCGCCCGGCGAGCACGAACTTCAGCTCGCCGGCGGCGATCGCCGCAGCCGGATCGTCGCTGTCGGGGTACTCCGGGTCGGGCTCCCACCAGCCGTCGTCCCACAGCACCACGTCGCCCTTGCCGTAGCCGCTCGGGATCACGCCCTCGAACCAGCCGTAGTCGTAGGGGTGGTCCTCGGTGCGCACGGCGAGCGACTTGCGGGCCGGGTCGAGGCCGGGCCCTCGCGGCACGGCCCAGCTCACCAGCACCCCGTCGACCTCGAGGCGCATGTCCCAGTGCAGCCGCGTCGCCCGGTGGCGCTGCACGACGTAGCGCCGACGCCCGTCGGGCGAGCCGCCGATGCGGCCCGCCGGCTCGGGCGTCGACGTGAAGTCGCGCATCGAGTCGTAGCGGTCGAGCTTGCCCCCGCCCGGCATCACGTCGCCACGCGCTCGACACCGATCGCGTCGGCGGGCTCCTCGTCGCGCACCAGGGCGACGAGTCGTATCAGCTCACCCATCACGATGTCGGCCGCCACGCGCACCTCGTCGGGCGTGGCCCGCTCGGGGTCGGCCACCAACGCCCGCACATCGATGGGGTCGCCCACCTCCACCTCGACCCGCGGCCGGCGCACGAGGTTGCGCACGACGCTCCACAGCACCTGGCGCCGCCCGACCACCTCGTCGGCGCCCACCATCGCCAGCGGCACCACCGGTGCCCCGGTGCGCAACGCCAGGCGCACGGCGCCGGTCTTGGCCCGCTCCGGCCACATCGCCGGGTCACGCGTCAGCCGACCCTCGGGGAACACGCCCACCGCCTCGCCGGCGGCGAGCGCCTCGGCTGCGATGTCGAGCGCCCGCGCCGCGTCGGCACCGCCCCGGTCGACGCGGATGAACCCGAGCCGGCGCACCACCCGCCCGAGGACCGGGGCTCGGAAGACGCCGCCCGTAGCCAGCAACCGCAACTCGCGCCCGAGGCGACGGCAGGCAAGGATCAGCAGCACCCCGTCGGCGTAGCTGGTGTGGTTGGAGATGACGATCAACGGCCCGGCCGGCAGGCGCTGCGCGGCGCGCCGCCGCCCGCGCTGGCGCTCGACCGACACCCGGGCGAAGGAGGCGACGACGCTGCCGACGATCGCGGCCAGCACGGCGTACAGCACGGCGCCGCTGCGGCCGGGATGGCGCCAGCTCATCCTTGCTGCTCGACCCCATCGCCTCCGGCTCGCTGGGCTCGCTCCGCGGCTCGGGCTCGTGCTCGGGCTCGGGCTGGGGCTCGGGCTCGGGCTCGGCGCCGTCGACGGTCGGGTAGAGGATCTCCACGGTGTGGTCGAGGTCGCCGTCGGCGGCCGGGCCGGCGCCGTCGCTGGCGATCGCGCCGCGCAGACGCACGCCGCCAGCGATCGCCTCGATGCTCGGCGACGCCGGCAGGGGCAATGGCGCCGGCGTCACCGGCGCGCCCTCGTCGTCGACCGACTCGACAGCGACCTCCAGGTCGGCGCCTTCGGCGCGCACCCGCAGCGTGGTCGACTCGCTGCGACGCACCACGTCGGCCAGCAGCTCCTGAGCGGCGCGCAGGGCGAGCACCGCACCCGCGGTGGTGACGCCGCTCGGCACGTCGGCATCCAGCTCGACGACGGTGCCGACCTCCTCGCGTGCCGCCTCCAGTTCGATGCGGAGCGCCTCGACGAGCACGGCCGCCGTCTCCCCGGAGTCGGCCTGGCGGAGCTCGGAGACGCTGTCGGGCCCGGGCGCCACGCTGAAGCGCCACGTCCGTTCGCTGCGCGCCCGCTCCAGAGTCCACAGCACCTCGGGATCGACGCCACCGCGCTCACCCGCGGCCCGTGCCGACTCCTCGGCCAGCTCGGCGCGGGTGGTGGCCGCCGCCGCGTCGGCGCGGGCGGTCTCCAACTGGGCGTTGGCATCGTCGAGCGCGGCGCCCGCGGCGGCGAGATCGGACTGCCGGCGCCGGAAGTCCTCGGCCGCCGCATCGGCGCGTCGTGCGGCCTCGTCGGCGGCGCGCCGCTGGGTCGCCAGCCGCGAGCGGGTGATGATCAACGCCGCGAGCGCGGCCACGGCCACGACGGCCAGCACGATGACGACCACGACCACCGCGGTGACCCTAGTGCTGGGCGGCCGCGCGTCGGCGTGGGACGATGGCGCATGGACGAGGGCGGGCCGCAGACGCTGCGGGAGTTGCTCGCCGCGCCCGGTGTGCGCGAGCAGGTGCAGCTGCGGTCGACGTTCGGCTTCATGGCGATCCACGGCGGCGAGCTGGAACAGCAGACCGACGTGATCGCCCGTTCGGCGGCGGACCTCGCCGCGGCCTCGTATTACGTCGTGTCGCACCCCGACGGTCACGACGCCCACCTCGCCTCGATCCGCTACCGGACCGAGGAATCGGCGGCCCTGGCCGAGTTCGTCGACCACGTCGACGTGGTGGTGTCGGTGCACGGCTACGGACGGCGCGACCGCTGGACGACGCTCCTCCTCGGCGGCAGCAACCGGCGCCTCGCACGAGTGCTGGGCGCAGAGCTGGCGGCCCGGCTCGACGGCTATGAGGTCGTCACCGACCTCGAGCACATCCCGCGTGAGCTGCGCGGGATGCACCCGGCGAATCCGGTGAACCGGCCGTCCGCGGGCGGCGTGCAACTCGAGCTGCCTCCCCGTGTGCGCGGCTTGTCACCACTCAGCCCGCCCCCCGAAGCCGACGGACTCTCACCACCCACGCGTGCGGTGATCGACGCCCTCGCCGCCGCAGCCGCGGTGTGGTCGACGACGTGATCGACCGGTCGATGGCGTCGGCGGTCGCCGACGCCTTCTCCCTCGGCGACGCCGCCACCTTGGTGGGCCCGGTCGCACGCGGCGAGGTCGGACAGGTCTGGCGACTCGAGGCCGCCGCCGGCCGGTTCGCCGTGAAGGAGCCGTTCGATCCCACCGACGACGGGTGGGCCCGCGGCTTCCGCGAAGCCGCGGCCTTCCAGGACGCCGCCCGGTCGGCCGGCGTGCACTCGCCCGGCGTGGTGCGGACACCGAGCGGCGACGTCGTCGCATGGTTCGACCGTTCGCCGGTTCGCGTCTACGAGTGGGTCGACATGGCGCCGGCCGACGGCGGGATCGATCCGGCGGCGGTGGGCTCGATGCTGGCCCGCCTGCACACGTGCGGATTCGAGGGTCGCGTGGGCACACACTGGTGGTACCGCACGCCCGTCGGCGCCGATCGCTGGGACGAGCTGGTGGAGGGCGTCGCACGTGTCGGCGCCCCGTTCGCCGCCGACCTGCGGGCGATGCGCGACGAGCTGGTGGCGCTGGAGCAGGTCATGGAGGACCCTGCGGTCGTGCAGACGTGTCACCGCGACGTGTGGTCCGACAACGTGCGCGCCACCCCGACCAGCTCGCTCGTCGTGATCGACTGGGAGGGCATGGGGCTGGCCGACCCCAGCGGCGAGCTGGCGATGGTGCTGTTCGAGTTCGCCCACACCGACGCCAGCCGGGCACACGCGTTGGCCGAGGCCTACCGGGCCGCTGGCGGTCCCGGGCGCGTCGACCACCTCGGCGCGTTCACGATGGTCAGCGCCCAGTTCGGGCACCTCATCGAGCGGATCTGCACGCGGTGGATCGACGCGCCGCCGGAGGATCCCGAACGCACCCGTCTCGTGCCGCGGTTCGCCGAGTTCGTCGACAAGCCGCACTCCCGCGAGCTGTACCGGGCGATCATCGACGCCGTCGCCTGATCTCAGCACCAGGCTGACGACGGCGTCGGGACTGGTCCCTACCCTGGACCCATGGTCGACCGCACGCTGACCCGGCTCGCCCGGCTCACCGGCGTGCACGGGCGCGACGTCGCCGTCGTCGCCGTGCTGCTGATCGTGGCGGTCCTCGGCACCGCCCACCTCCAGGTCGATCCGGGTGATCGTGCTCCCGACGCGTTCGCCTACCTCCTGGTCGTCCTGGGGATCGGGTCACTGGCGTTCTGGCGTCGGTGGAGCATCGTCGTCACCGGCGTCGTCGCCGTGGTGATCGCGGTCTACCTCGGTCGCGGCTATCCCCCGGGCCCGGCGATGTTGGCCGGCCCGCTGTCGCTGCTGGCGCTCGGATACCGCGCCCCACGCCGAGTGGCGTGGATCGGTGGCGCCGCTCCTGGCGCTGATGGCCATCGGCGGTCACCTCGTCGCCGAGCACGACCTCGGCGCCTACGACCTCGTGGTGGTCGGCTGGGCGCTCGCCGCCGTGCTCGCCGGTCAGGCCCTCGCGGCGCGCGGCGAGCGGGCGGCCGCCGAACGCGAGCGGGTCGCCCACCACCAGGACCAGGTGCGGGCAACGGAGCGGCTCCGGCTCGCCCAGGACCTCCACGACTCGGTCGCCCACGCGATGGCGACGATCAACGTGCAGTCGGGGGTGGCCGCCCACCTGTTGGCGCGCGAGGGGATGCCGATCGACGCGTCCGAGCTGCGCTCGTCGCTCGAGGCGATCCGTGCGGCGAGCGCGGCGGCGCTCGACGAGCTCGGCTCGATCCTCGGCGTGCTCCGTGAGCCGGGCGAGGCGACGCGGGCGCCGACCCCCGGCATCGGTGCGCTCGGCGACCTGGTGGAGCGGGCCGAGCACGACGGCATCCGGGTCTCGGCCGACCTGACCGGCGATCTCGACCGTGTGCCGCCCGTCGTAGCGACGGCTGCGTACCGCGTGGTGCAGGAAGCGCTGACCAACGCCCGCCGCCACGCCGGGCCGGGCACGACCGCTCGGGTGACCGTCGCCGGCGGGGCGGGCGGCGCCCTGCGCGTCGAGGTGTACGACGACGGTGCCGGCGCGGCAACGCCGCCGGCGACCGACGGCTCCGGTTTCGGGCTGATCGGGATGCGCGAGCGGGTGGAAACCACCGGGGGGCGCCTCGATGCCGCACCCGACGCGCGTCGCGGCTTCCGTGTCGTCGCCACGTGGGACGGGTCGCCGACGTGATCCGGGTCGTGCTCGCCGACGATCAGGTGCTCGTGCGCACCGGCTTCCGGGCGCTGCTCGAGTCGGAGCCCGACATCACGGTGGTCGGCGAGGCCGGCGACGGCGCCGGCGCCGTGGCGCTCGCTCGCGAGGAACGACCCGACGTGGTGCTGATGGACATCCGCATGCCCGGCGTCGACGGGCTGACGGCGGCAAAGGAGATCGGCGACGACCCGCGCCTGGCCGAGGTGAAGGTGCTGGTGCTGACCACGTTCGAGCTCGACGAGTACGTGTTCGAAGCGCTGCGCGCCGGGGCGAGCGGGTTCCTGGTCAAGCACACCGAGCCGGCCGAGCTGATCCGCGCCGTGCGCGTCGTCGCCGCCGGCGAGGCGCTGTTGTCGCCGGGCGTGACGCGCCGGCTGATCGCCGCGTTCGTCGACGCCCCGTCCGGGCCGGCGGCGACGGTCCCGGACCGTCGACTCGTCGAGTTGCTGACCGCCCGCGAACGCGAGGTGGTGGCGCTGGTCGCCGAGGGATTGTCGAACGAGGAGATCGCCGCCCGCTGGTACGTCAGCCAGGCGACGGTGCGCACCCACGTCAGCCGGGCGATGACGAAGTTGGCGGCGCGCGACCGGGCCCAGCTGGTGGTGTTCGCCTACCGCAACGCGCTCGGCGACCATCCCGACCGACTGACTGTTTCGACCTCGTTCGTTCGCTCGAAGACTCGCTCACTCCACTCGGTCGAGCTCGATGAGCGGCTGCGCCGCGCCCAGTTGCTGGCGGCGGCCGGCGAAGCCGGCCCGGCCGCCGGATCAGGGGGCTACCGCCCCCCGAACCCCCCGACGGAGACGAAACGAGTCACCGCCGCCGACCGCATCATCACGCCGCGTCGGCACGGACATGTTGGCGATGCGGCACGAGGTCGAAACCTCAGGGCACCCCGACGACGGTGCTGATCGCCGTCGAGTTGTTCCCGAAGTCGGTGACCTCGAGCGACAGCACGAGTGGGGTGCCGGGATCGAGCGGCGTGAACGCGTACGCGCAGGCTCGGGAGGTCGGCGGCGAGACCGACGTCCGACGTCGGCGCCCACGTCTGGTTGCCGTCGGCATCGACGATCGGGCACCTGCGGCACGACGTGCCGTCCGGTTCGGCGTACAGCTCACCCGTCGCGCCGGTATTGGCGTCGACGGCGAAGTACGTCTCGTCGATGATGGTGCCGTCGCCGTCGACGGCGATGCTGAGGGTCACGTCGTCGTACGGGTCGCCCTCCACCCACCCGGGCGCGAAGTACGCCATCGGCACGTCGAGCCCGTACCCGCCCGTGCGGTCGTCGGTGCTCGCCGACGCGTACGCGGTGGCCGTCGCCGAGCCGTCGGAGATGGTCAGGACCGACAGGTCGTAGAAGCCGCTGACCAGCCCGGCGTCGTCGAGCGTGGCGGTCTCGTCGCCGTAGTACACCGTCGACCCGTCGTCGAGCTGGACGCCGTAGCTGAGCGTGCCGCTCGCCACGTTCCCGATCGTGGCCGGGTCGACGGTGGCTTGGACGGTGAGGCCGGTGGCGTCGCCGGCGACGGCCGGCTCGGCGTCGAGGAACGTCGGATGCTCGGTCGCGGCGATCCCCTGGCCGGCGGTGTAGTAGCTCTCGAGGAAGTCGACCCACCCGCTCGGGTTGGGCGCAGCGTAGACGTACGCCTGGTCGAAGTAGTCGGCCGAGGGCGGGAAGTAGATCGACAGGCCGGAGAACGACGGCGCCTGCGGGCCGGACGATCGGTAGACGACCACATCGTTCAGGGCCTGGAGCACGGCGTCGGCCTGGCCCGACACGTCGAGCGCTTCGGCGCCGATCGTGGCGATCAGCGTTCCGAGGTCGGTCATGTGGAAGTCCTGGGTCGGATCGGGACTCCGGCCGTACGCCGGGTTGCCGGCGAGCGTGCGGCCGACCTCGGGGGCCACCGTGTCGGTCCGCTCGACCAGCGCCGACGAGAACGTCGCCATCGCCTCGTCGAGCGCCGGCATCTGGGCGAGGTCGAGCATGGCCAGCGTGCTGTCGGGAGTGCTGTTGGCGATGAAGCTGTCGACGATCGCCACGCCGAAGTCGTCGACGCTGGTGCTCGGGTCGGCGGCGAGCATGCCGAGCACGCTGTAGTCCCACCCGGTGCCGGGTTCCGTCTCGGAGCTGGCGATCAGCCGGTCGGCGTAGGGCTGGAGGGCGCTGGCGACCTCGTACGTCGACATCAGGCAGGCGTCGAAGCCGAGCAGGTCGAGGCGCTCGACGACCGGCATCGGTGAGGCCGGTCTGCAGCGCCTGCTGGATCTCGGGCAGATCCATGCATCGACTCGCCGGCGCCCTGGTCGGGTCCGACGCCGGGCCAGGCGGCCCCGTGATCGGAGATGATCAGGGCGTAGTGCTCGGCCGGGAAGTTGGTGATGCCGTAGGTGATGAACGTCGACAGCGTCGTGGGATCACCCATGTCGATCGGGCCGAGATCGGCGAGCTCCTCGGCGGTGTCGCCGGGCAGGATGTGGAGCACCTTGGCGCCGACCCAGTCGCCCAGGTCGAGTGCCGGGTCGTCGCCGTAGCTCGGGCGGACCGGTCGACCAGGGCGACGATGTCGAGGTTGGCGTCGGAGCCGACCGCGCCCATCTCGTTGATGTCGGCCATCATGAACGGCTCGAGGTCGTTGTCGGCCATCGAGTAGTGCAGCACGGTCCAGCTGCCGGCCGCAGCCAGTTGGCCGGCCGGGCGGTCCGGCGCCGGTGTCGGCGCGGCGCGCACCGCACCCGACGCCGTGGCGGACGCCGCCAGCGCGATCGTGGCGACGACCGCCGCCGCGATCACCGTCCGGCGCGCACCGCCGCCCTGGTGTGCGTTCATCGAAGCTCCTCCCCGCGCCAGCGTCCGCCGGTTCGTCCGTCGGTCGATCGAACCCGTCAATGGCCTCGGGCACCGTAGCCCACGTGGACACCGACGGGCTCCGGCGGAACTCAACACCTGACGTACGCCGATCTCCACGCTGCCCGGACGACAGGGGAGCGGCGCGAGCGCACCGTGGTGACATGGACACGACACACGACGCCGTCGCCGTCGACGGCCTCACGAAGCGCTTCGGCGACCGGGTGGCGGTCGACCATCTCACGTTCACCGTGCCCCGCGGCGCCGTCGCCGGGTCTGATCGGCCCCAACGGCGCCGGCAAGACCACGTTGATGGCGATGCTGCTCGGCCTCGTCCGTTCGAGCGGCGGGTCGGCCACCGTGCTCGACCACCCGATCGAGCGGCCCGCCGACTACCTCGGTCGCGTCGGCGCCCTGATCGAGACGCCGGCGTTCCATCCCGCCGTCTCGGGCGTCGACAACCTGCGCGCCCTCGCCCTCCTCGCTCGGCAGTCGCCCGACGACATCGACGACCTGATCGCTCTGGTCGGACTGGCCGGGCGCGGCGACGACCGCTACGGGTCGTACTCGCTCGGCATGAAGCAACGCCTCGGGATCGCCGCGGCGCTGCTCGGCGACCCGGAACTGGTGATCCTCGACGAGCCGACGAACGGGCTCGATCCGGTCGGCATGCAGGACGTGCGCACTCTGATCGGCGAGATCGCCGACCACGGCCGCACCGTGCTGGTGTCGTCGCACCTGCTGAGCGAGTTGGAGCAGGTGTGCGACTGGCTCGTCGTCATCGACCGCGGCGGACTCGTGCACCTCGGACCCCCGGACACGCTCGCCGGCACCGACCGGCTGGTGCTGCGTGCCGCCGACGCCGCTCGCGCCGACGACCTCGCCGTGCTCGCCGGTTCGAGCGGACTGCGCACGACCACCGTCGACGGCACCGTGCTGGTCACGCTCGACGGCCACGTCGACGCCACCCGGCTCGCCGCCGAGATCAACCGACGCGCCCATGCCGCCGACATCGTGCTGACCGAACTGCACCACCAGCGCGCCGACCTCGAGTCCCGCTACCTCGACCTCGTCCACGCCTCACCGAACGGAGATGACCGATGATCGCCGCCCTGCGCTCCGAATGGCTCCTGCTCAACCGCGCCCGCCTCTGGTTGGCGCTGGGCGTCACCACCATCGCCTTCAGCGTCGTCGCGACGGCGCTGTCGGTCGCGGCCGCCGAACCCGGGCCCGCCCGTGGTCGCGGGATCAGCTCCGATGTCCTGACCGGTGCCGGTGGCGCGACCGCCGCCGTCATCTACGCCGTCGGCTTCGGGTCGATCCTGATGCTCGCTGCGTTCACGAGCACGGCGGCCAACGAGTTCACGCGCGGCACGTTCCGCGCCGCCGTGGTGAAGCACCCCGACCGTTGCACGCTCGTCGGCGGCAAGGTGCTCGCCCGCACCGGCGTCGCCGCCCTGATGATGGCCGCCGCCGTCGTGGCCGGCTCGGTGACCGCGGCCCTCGTGGCGCCGAGCCAGGACATCTCGACCGCGGGGTGGTTCGGGCTCGACGGCCTCGGCCAGGCCGCCGGCGACTACGTGCGCCTCGTGGTGTGGGCGCTCGGGTGGGCGGTCATCGGCACCACGATCGCCGTGCTCGTGCGCTCCACGCCGATCGCTCTCGGCATCGCCGTGCTGTGGTTCGGCCCGATCGAGAACGTGATCGGCGACGGTCACGCCTGGGCCTACCGCTGGTTCCCCGGACAGCTGCTGCGGGCGATCGTCGCACCCGACGCCCCCGACATGGTGTCGACGGGCACCGCCGCCGCCACCCTCGCCGTCTACGGCGCGATCTGCGTCGCCGTGATGGCGACCGTGCTGAAGCGCCGCGACGTCACGAGCTGAGCGTAGAATGCCTTGCTGACTGCCATCGTGACGTGCGAGCGACCGAGCGCCAGCGAGGGAGCGGTGAGCTGCAGGCGTTACGTGGCCGTTACGAGTCGCTGAGGCGCTGGGCGAGCCAGGCGATGGGGATCGACACGAGCATCACGAACGTCGCCACCACGTTCACCTGGGGGACGCTGTTGGGGCGCGAGATCGCCGCCAGGATCCACTGCGGCAACGTCTCGTAGCCCGATCCCGCCGTGAAGGTGGTGACGATGATCTCGTCGAAGCTGAGCGCGAACGCCAGCAGCCCGCCGGCCACGACCGCCGAACGCATGAGGGGGAACGTCACGTAGCGGAACGTCTGGCTGCCGTGGGCGCCGAGGTCGGCCGACGCCTCGAGCAGGTGCGGTGACGAGCGGCGCAGGCGGGCGATCACGTTGTTGTAGGCGAGGACGACACAGAACGTGGCGTGGGCGATGACGAGGGAGTGGAACCCGAAGCCGACGCGGAAGCTCAGCGGTCCGAGGTCGACCGTGCGGTTGAACGTGTTCTGCAGGGCGATGCCGGTGACGATGCCGGGCAGGGCGATCGGCAGCACGAACACGAACGACAGGGCGTTGCGGCCGAAGAAGCGATAGCGCTGCATGCCGATGGCGGCGAGCGTCCCCAGCACCAGCGCGATCGCCGTCGCCGCCAGCGCCAACTTCACCGAGCTCCACAGCGCCTCGCGTGGCCCTTCGGTCTCCCACGTCACCCGCCACCAGTGCAGCGTGAATCCCTGCGGCGGCCACGACAGCGTGTTGGCGGTGTTGAACGACAGGATCGCCACCACGAGCAGCGGGAGGTACAGGAACACCAGCGTGAGCAGCATCCACACCCGCAGCGTCAGCCGGGACAGCAACGAGAAGCGCATCAGAGGCTCGCCCGTCCAGCCGGAGAGGCGTGTGGATGCGGTCGGCGACTGTGATGCGTGCTACGACTCCGTCGGGGGGTTCGGGGGGCGGTAGCCCCCCGATGCGGCGGCAACAGGCCAGCTTGCTGGCCGCCGCCAGCATTGAGGTGCGGCGCAGCCGCTCACGAACTCGACCGAGCGGAGTGAGCAGTCGGAGTGACGGGCGAAACATCACAGAGGCTCTCGAAGGCGCCGGCGCGCCTCATGCCGAGCAGGTACACGACGATGATCAGCAGCGGCCACAGCGTGTACGCCGCGGCGAGCGGTTGGTTGGGGGCGAGGAACGTGCTGTAGATGAGGTTGCCGATCATCGTCACCTTCCCCTCGGAGGCGAGCCTCGGCATGATGAAGTCGCCGAGCGACAGCGAGAACGTGAAGATGCTGCCGGCGGCGATCGCCGGCACGAGCAGCGGGACGATCACGCTGGTGAACGTGCGCAGGGGTTTGGCGCCGAGGTCCCCGGCGGCGTCGAGCAGCGACGGCGGGAGCCGCTCGAGCCCGGCGTAGATCGGCAGGATCATGAACGGCAGCCAGAGGTAGGTCAGCGTCATGACGACGGCGACCATGCCGAAGCCGGGCGTGAACCCGAACACCGATTGGAGGAACCCGCCATCGCGTGCCCTCGCCGCCCGGCCGCAACAGCGCCTTCCAGGCGTAGCCCTTGACCAGGTAGCCGGCCCACAGCGGCAGCGAGGCACGACACGATCAGCCCCCGTCGGGCCCAGGACCTGGCGACCTTGGCGATGTAGAACGCCGTCGGTAAGGCGATCACGAGGCACACGGCCGTCACCGCCAGCGGCCACCAGCACGCTGCGCAGCACGACGTCGAGGACGTCGCGCTGGGTGAAGGCGCGACGCAGGTTGTCCAACGTGCGCACGTCGGTGGTCTCGAAGGTGAAGTCGTCGATCGTGTACAGCGAGGCGAAGATCAGCAGCACCAGCGACAGCACGTACACGACCAGCAGCCACAGCACGGCCGGTCCGACGAGGCAGCTGGCGGCGAGCGCGCGCGACCGGCGGAACAGCCGGTTGACCGCCCGCACCGCGGTGCGCTGGGGGGACCACGGCGCGATCCCCCAGCGGTCTCGACGATCGACGTCGTCACCCGACTACGAGCGCAGCGAGTTCCAGGCGTCGACCCACTGCGGGTAGGTGGTGCACTCGACGTCGGTGCGGCCGTCCCGGCACGTCGACGTCGGGCGTGGTCCAGTACCACACGTCGGTCCAGTAGTCGGTCTCGTCGGCGTGGAAGATCGCGCAGTGGTCGGGGTTGGTGGTCAGACCGCACGACTCGCGGTTGGACGGCGCCTCGCCGAACCACTCGGCCACCTGGGCGTTGGCCCACGGCGACGTGATCCAGTCCATCCACAGCTTCATGCAGTTCGGGTGGGCGGCCTTGGACGACAGCATCCACGTGTCCGACCATCCGGTCGCACCCTCGACCGGCTTGAGCGCCTCGATCTGGCGCCGTTGGCCTGGGCCAGGTTGACGATGTACCTGCCACGTCGTGCCGGCGAGCACCGTGCCGCCCTCGAGGGCCGTCTGCTGGTCGGTGGGCACCGCCCAGTACTGGCCGATGAGCGGCTTCTGCGCGTCGAGCAGGGCCACGGCGGCGTCGAGCTGGTCGGCGTCGAGGGCGTACGGGTTGGTGATGCCGAGGTCGGGCTGAGTGGCCATCAGGTACACCGCCGGCGTCGGCGATGTAGATCGGGCTGTCGTACACCGAGATCTTGCCGTCGGCCGGCGTGCCGCCGTCGAACATCACGCTCCACGAATCCGGGGCGGCGTCGGCGAACGTGTCGGTGTTGTACACGAGCAGGTTGGCGCCGCGGCCGTGGGGGATGCCGTAGGGCTCGCCGTCGCGAGAGTTCCAAGGCTGCAGCTTGAGGTCGTCGAACACCTGCGGGTAGCTGGAGAATTCGTCGGGGTTGATCGCGCTCACCTCGTCGCCGGCCATCAGTCGCTCGGTGGCGTCGCCCGAGGCCGACACGCCGTCGTACTCGCCGCTCTGCATCAGCTGCACCATCTCGTCGCTGGTGTTGCCGATCTGATTGTTGACGCTGCACCCGGTGAGGTCCTCGAACGGGGTGACCCAGTCGACAGCCGGATCGGTCGAGCCGTCCTCGACGTAACCGGCCCACGACACGATGTCGACCTCGCCCTCGGCACCGGCCAGCACGTCGGGGTTCGGCGTCCACATGTAGTCGACCGCGCCCCCGCCGGAGTCGCCGGTCGCTGGCTCGGTCGGCGCGCGGTCGTGGCGCCGGCGATGCCGCCGGCGCCGGCCACGATCAACCCGGCGGCCCCGAGGGCCACCGTCGCTCGCCGTCTGATCGTCCTCATCTGTCTCCCCTTCTGATGTGGTGGTTGGTCGAACTTGCTCAGGTCGCCTCGGCGCCGATGGTCAGGCGTTGGCCGCCACGCTCGCCAGATCGAGCTCGGGCAGGTCGCCCCCGGCCTCGCCGAGCGCGGTGCCGGTGTCGGTCACCACGAACGCCGCCGCTCGCGGGAAGGTCAGGCGGACCGCCGCGCCGGGTGCGACGTGCCGTGGCGGTGTGGCTCGCCACGCTCGCGGTGAGGTGGCCGCCGTCGTCGAGGCCGGCGCGCACGCGGGTGTCGGAGCCGAGGTACAGCACGTCCTGCACCGTCCCCGTGACCTCGGCCTCGTCCGGGCCGACCGGATCACCGTCGATGCGGATCCGCTCCGGGCGCAAGGAGTGGGCGGCGTCGACGCCGAGCAATCGCTGCGATTGCGGCGCCGAGAGCACGTTCGACGTGCCGACGAACGTCGCCACGAAGCTCGTCTGCGGCGCCTCGTAGACCTCGCGGGGGACCCCCGACCTGCTCGATCCGCCCGTTGTTGAACACGGCGATGCGACTGCTCATCGACAACGCCTCGCCCTGGTCGTGGGTGACGAACACGAACGTGATCCCCACCTCGGCCTGGATGCTCTTGAGCTCGACCTGCATCTCTTCGCGCAGCTTCAGGTCGAGGGCGCCGAGCGGCTCGTCGAGCAGCAGCACCTTGGGATGGTTGACGAGCGCCCGGGCGAGGGCGACGCGCTGGCGCTGGCCGCCGCTCAGCTGATCCGGCTTGCGGGCGCCGTACTGCGACAGGCGGACCGACTCGAGCATCTGGCCCGCCCGCCGGCGGCGCTCGGACCGCTTCACGCCCTTCACCTTGAGGCCGTACTCGACGTTCTGCTGCACCGACAGGTGCGGGAACAAGGCGTAGTCCTGGAACACGGTGTTGAGGTCGCGGTCGTACGGCGGCGTGTGCGTGACGTCCCGGCCCTGCAGCAGCACCGCACCGGCGGTGGGGAGCTCGAACCCGGCGACCATCCGCAACACGGTGGTCTTGCCGCTGCCCGACGGCCCGAGCAGCGAGAAGAACTCGCCCTCGTCGATCGTCAGGTCGACCCCGTCGACCGCCCGGACGTCGCCGAACGTCTTGACGAGCCCCACCAGCTGGACGGCCGGCGTGAGCCTGACGTCGTCGCCGCCGGATGACATCCCGACATCGTGCCACGCCCCACCGCCCGGAACGTTCCGGACAGCCGGATGCACCGAAACGGTGCATCCGGCTGCGGAGAACGCCCGGTACGGTGAACGACGTGCCAGCGACCCGTCACGCCGTCGTGATGATGCGGCCCCTCCCGGGGCCCGGCTGGCGCGCGCACACGTAGCGACACAGCACCGACCCCGGACGACGTCCGGGTTCGGTCACATCGCCGCCGGAGGTCGCCGGGGTCCCGATCAGGAGGACTTCGATGACCACCACCCCCACCTTCCCCGACGCGACAGCGACGCCCGGCACGACCTTCGTGACCGTCGCCATCCCGTACGTCAACGCCGCCCCGCACCTCGGCTACGCCTACGAGCTCGTCGCCGCCGACGTCTACGCCCGCGCCCGGCGGGCCGCCGGCGACGACGTCCGCCTCCTCGGAGGCACCGACGACTACGCCCTCAAGAACGTGCTCGCCGCCGAGGCCGCCGGGGTGTCGACGCCCGAGTACGTCGCCGAGCACGCGGCGCGCTTCGCCGCCCTCGCCGGGCCGCTCGACATCGCCTTCGACGACTTCGTGCGCACGAGCGCGGACCCGCGCCACGCACCAGCGGTCGAGCGGCTGTGGCGGCGCTGCGCCGAGGCCGGCGATCTGTACCGCAAGACCTACGAGGGCGACTACTGCGTCGGGTGCGAGCGCTTCTACACCGCCGACGAGGCCGTCGACGGCCACTGCCCCGAGCACCTCACCCGGCTGGAGCGGGTGGCGGAGGAGAACTGGTTCTTCCGCCTGTCCCGCCACCGGCCGGCGATCGAACGTCTCGTCGCGTCGGGCGAGCTCGAGGTGCACCCGCGGCAGTTCCGCGACGAGGTGCTGGCGTTCGTGCGCGGCGGCCTCGACGACATCAGCGTGTCGCGCACCGTCCGTCGGGCGCGCGGCTGGGGCATCGGGGTGCCCGACGATCCGACGCAGGTGATCTACGTCTGGTTCGACGCGCTCACCAACTACCTCTCGTCGCTCGACTTCGGAGACCCCGCCAGCGAGCAGTACCGGCGCTGGTGGGAGCGCGCCGACCGCCGGGTGCACGTGATCGGCAAGGGCATCCTGCGCTTCCACGCCGTGTACTGGCCGGCGTTCCTGCTGTCGGCCGGGCTGCCGGTGCCGACGCGGATCGAGGTGCACCCCTACCTCACGGTCGGCGGCGCCAAGATCTCGAAGTCGGGGCCGTGCCGAGGTGTCGCCGACCCGTTCGACGTCGCCGCGCGCTACGGCACCGATGCGCTGCGGTGGTGGTTCGCGCGCGACGTGTCCCCCGTGGCCGACACCGACTTCACCGAGCCGCGGCTCGTGCAGCGGGCCAACGACGACCTGGCCAACGGGTTCGGCAACGTCGTCAACCGCATCCGCAGCCTCGTGGCCCGGCGACCGCCGTCGTCGCGGCTCAGCTCGGACGAGTTGCCGATCCCGGCGGTCACCGGGCTCGCCGGGAACGTGGCCCGGGCGATCGCCGACTTCGACCACCGCGGGGCGACCGAGCTGCTGCTCGAGGCGGTCGACGCGCTCAACCGCGACCTCCAGGTCACGACGCCGTGGCAGCTCGCCGCCTCCGACCGCCCGGCCGACCAGGCGAAGCTCGACGCCCTGCTGGTGCAGTACCTGGTCTCGGCGCGCACGATCGCCGCGGCGCTGGCGCCGATCGCCCCGTCGTTGTCCGCCCGGCTGCTCGACGTGCTCGGCGATCCGAATGCGCCGGGAACGCCGGTGCCGCGGCTCGAGCTCTCGCCCCGCCACTAAGCTCGGCGGCGCTGTTCGGACGGGCTCGAAGAGATCGCGAGACGATGGCGGAAACGCACCCATGACAGAGACCTCGTCGCCCGATCCCGGCAACGAGCACGACACGAGCACCGAACCCGACGAGGCACCGACCACGGTGTTGCCGTCGAACCCGCCCGGGGAGGCCGCCACGCCGCCCGACGGCATCGTGTTCGCTCCGGGCACCGACCTCGTACCGGTCGTCGACACCACGCCGATCGGGGCCGAGGCGGACGCCGGTCCCGAGCCCGTCTCGACCGACGCGGTGCCGGTCGAGACGTCGGTCGCCGGCCCGCGCCGGCGGGCCTGGTGGCGACGGGCGACCGACGCGATCACCGGGCGCGACCGGCCCGTCGACGAGTACCACCGCCGGCGGGCGTCGGCGTGCGGCTGGATCCTCGCCACGTGCGTCCTGGCGTGGGCTCTCGTGTTCTCGGTGCTCGTGGTCGAGCGCCAGAACCACTTCGGCACCTACTCGTTCGACCTCGGCGTGTACGACCAGTCGGTGTACCTGCTGTCGCGTTTCAAGGACCCGTTCATCACGGTCCGCGGCCTGCACCAGTGGGGCTTCCACGCCAACTTCGGGCTCTACCTGTTCGTGCCCTTCTACTGGCTCGGGTTCGGCCCCAACGTCCTCAACGTGGCGATGGTGCTCTCGTTCGCCGCCGGCGCCTACCCCGTGTACCGCATCGGCCGGCACTACTTCCGCAACCCGATCTACGGACTGACGTTCGCCCTGTTGTACCTCGCCAACCCGTCGCTGCAGTTCATGGCGTGGGAGACGTTCCATCCCGACGGCATGGCCATCCTGCCGCTGCTGTTCGCCTGGTTGTTCCTGCTCGAGCGGCGGTGGAAGGCGTTCGCCGTGGCCGCCGCGTGCGCCGTGCTGTGGAAGGAGGACGTGGCGCTGGCGATCGCCGCGATGGGCCTGTTCACCGTGCTGTTCGTCCGCGGTCATCGGATCAAGGGCGTGATCACGATCGTGCTCGCGGCGCTCTACTTCCAGTTCATCAACAAGGTGTTCCTCGGCCACTTCAACGGGAACGCGGCGTTCTACAACACCTGGTTCGGCGCCCTCGGCGACTCACCTCCGAAGATCGCCTACAACATGGTCCGCCACCCGGACATCGTCGTCAACGCACTCCGCGATCGCTACGCCGCCGAGTACGCGTGGAAGATGCTCACGCCGTTCGCCTGGCTTCCGGTGCTGTCACCCGGCGTGCTGATGATCGGCGTGCCGCAATTCCTCGCCAACACCCTCGCCGACCAGACCTTCTTCCGTGACTACCGCTACCACTACGCGTCGGTGCTGCTGGTCGGCCTCACCGCCGCCGCCATCGCCACCGTCAAGACGTTCGGGACGAACCGCGGGCGGCGGGCCGTGCTGATGGGCCTGCTCGTGGTGTGCGGCGTCCGCACCTCGGTGCTGTGGGGTCTGGCACCGTACAGCGACAACTACGACCGTGGCTTCTGGGTGCACCAGGCGGGTCCGAGCGACGCGTCCCGCCGCGAGGCGGTGGCGATGGTGCCGGACGGCGCGACGGTGTCGGCGATCTACAACCTCCTCCCGCACGTCGACCACCGCGTGAAGATCTTCGACTACCCGAACCCGTGGATCCCGACCAACTGGGGCATCGCCGGCGAGAACATCGACGACCCGGCGACGGTGGACTACCTGTTGGTCGAGCGCCCGACGCTCGGCAACTCGACCGAGATGTTCGACGCGCTCACCGCCCCGGGTGGGCAGTTCGAGATCGTGTTCGACCGTGACGGCGTGGTGCTCGCCAAGCGCGTGCGCCCGCCCGAGCCGGGCGAGGTGCTCCCCGGGACGCCCGCCGCCGTCGCCGAGGCGGCGACGCAGCTGCAGGAGCAGGCGGCGACCACGACGTTGCCCGCCGACGCCTCGACGCCGGGTGCGACCACCGCCGGGTCGAAGACTTCCAGCGCGCCGGCACCTGTCGTCACCGCCGACGACGCCGCGCCGCCGACCGACGTCGCCACGGGTGTGCCGGGCAGCGGCTGACCATCGCGACCGGAGGCGCGCCACGCCGGCACGGTAGGTTCGCCGTCGTGCCCGGGGCCGAGCGCATCCCGTACGACGAGTTCGGCTACTTCGCCGACAACGCCGCCGAGTTCGGCATCCCGTTCTCCCCCCCGTCGGTGCGGCGCGACGCCGTCGAGCTCGGCGACGGCCGGCGGATGAGCATGTTGGTGTGGGGGACGCGCCGGCGTCGATCGTGCTGCTGCACGGCGGCGGGCAGAACGCCCACACGTGGGACACCGTCGCTCTCGCCCTCGACCGTCCGCTCGTCGCGGTCGACCTTCCGGGCCACGGCCACTCCGACGCATTCGCGCCGGCAGCGGGCGTCTCGCGACCGCTCGCCATGGCTGGCGACGTGGCGGCCGTGATCGACGCCGTCGCGCCCACCGCCGGGCTGGTGGTGGGCATGTCCCTCGGCGGTCTCACCGCCATCGGGCTGGCCGCCCAGCGCCCCGACCTGGTCCGGCGGCTGGCGCTCGTCGACATCACGCCCGGGGTCGACGCCGCCAAGGCCAAGTCGATCGCCGACTTCGTGCGCGGCCCGGCGACGTTCGCCAGCTTCGACGAGCTGCTCGCCCGCACGATCGAGTTCAACCCGACGCGCAGCGAGTCGTCGTTGCGCCGCGGGATCCTGCACAACGCCGTGCAGCTCGAGGACGGCACGTGGGTGTGGCGCTACCGGCGTCACGACGACGCCCCGTTCGACGAGTCGCCGGAGGAGATCACCGCTGCGCTGTGGGAGATGGTCGGCGCGATCGACGTACCGGTCCTGCTCGTCCGCGGCATGCGTCCGCAGTCCGTGGTCGACGACGGCGACGAGGCCGAGTTCCTGCGTCGCGCCCAGCACGGCCGCATCGAGCGCTTCGCCGAGGCCGGCCACAGCGTGCAGGGCGACATGCCCGTCGAGCTGGCGGCGACGCTCGCCGGCTTCCTCGACGAGGAGGCGGTGAATGCATGACTGGTGACGGCACCCTGGCAAGCCAGGACATCGCCGCGATGATGCCGTTCGCCGCCACGCTCGGTCTGCAGCTCACCGTCGCCGATGCCGACCGCGTGGTCGCCGTGATGCCGTGGCGCGACGAGCTGTGCACCAGCCTCGGCGTGCTGCACGGCGGCGCGTTGATGGCACTCGCCGACACCACCGGCGCGGTGTGTGCGTTCCTCAACCTGCCCGAGGGGGCGGCGACGTCGACGATCGAGTCGAAGACGAACTTCTTCCGCGGTGTGCGGTCGGGGAAGGTGACGGCGACGAGCCGACCGCTGCACATCGGGCGCACGACGATCGTCGTGCAGACCGAGCTCCGCGACGACGCCGACAAGCTGGTGGCGATGGTCGGCCAGACCCAGATCGTGCTGCCGGCGCGCTGGCCGCGGCGCCGGACCGACTGACCCCTTCCCTTCCCGGCTCGCGCCACACGCTGGGTGGGCATGGGAGCACTCGCCAGTCACCTCGCCGTCGTCGCATCGATGGTGCTCGGTGCGGACGGGACGCTGGCCGATGCGGGGCACTCGGCGCGCGCCGTCGTGCGGCTCGCCGCGGTCCTGTTCGCCCTCGGGTCGTTCGCCGTGTTCGTCGGCGCCGGCGGGCGCCGCCACGCCCAGCCGCCGGTTGCGGTGCCCACCGACCCGTCGGACGACGAGCCCCCGTCACGTCGCCCGCCGTCTGTGTCAGGAAGTACGACGCCGGCGGTCGTACAACCTGACACAGAGCGCCATGGTGCCGTCTAGGGCAGGCCGCCGGCGGCGAACACGGCGGGCAGGCCGCCGGTGTGGACGAACACCACGTCCTCCCCGCGTCCCCAGCGGCCGGCGTCGGCGTGGCCGAGCAGGCCGGCGAGCCCCTTGCCGGTGTAGGCCCGGTCGAGCACCCAGCCGCCGCGACGAGCGGCCCACACGATCGCCTCGTCCCCGGCCGGCGTCGGGACCGCGTAGTCCTCGCCGATCCAGCTCCCGTCGAGCTCGACGGCGAGCGCCATCGATCAGCTGCCGCGCCGCGTCGGGCTCGTAGCCGAGCGCCTCCAGCGCCGACGCGGCGAACTCGGCGATGTCGGGCTGGCCGGCGGCGACCCCCTTGGCGACGCCGATGGCGAGCACGGGCGGGGCCACCGCCCCGGCGGCCCGGGCGAGGGCCTGACCGGCCACCAGTCCGGCGTGGGTGCCGCCGCTCGAGGAGGTGTGCACGATCGCCGCCGGGCGGATGCGGGCGGCGGCGAAGTCGGCGAGCAGCTCCAGGTAGCCGATGACGTAGCCGAGCGCGCCCACCGGCGTGCTCCCGCCGATCGGGATCGAATGCGGCGCGGCCCCGGCGGCGGCCAGCTCGTCGGTGATCTGCTCGCGGGCGATCTCCAGCTCGCCCCAGTGGTGCTCGGGGCAGCCGACGAAGTGGAGCTGAGCACCGAACAGCACGTCGAGCAGCTGATTGCCCTCGGCACGCGCCGGGCGGTCGCCGGCCAGTACGAGGTGCACCTCCATGCCGAGCACGGCGCCGGCGGCGGCCGTCATGCGACAGTGGTTGGACTGGGCGGCCCCCACGGTGACGAGTGAGCGGGCGCCGGCCCGGCGCGCCTGGCCGCACAGGAACTCGAGCTTGCGGGCCTTGTTGCCGCCCACGCCCAGGCCGGTGAGGTCGTCGCGCTTCACCCAGAGCCGGGCCCCACCCGACAGGTGCGGACCGCGCTCGAACGGCGTCGGCAGCGTCGCCAGCCGCTCGCGAGCGACGCCGCCGAGGCGCCCGGCCACCTCGTCGAGCCCGGCGATCACCACCGCGAGGTTAGGCGGGGCGCCGGCGCGCTAGAACGTCGCGATGGCCGTGACCGACTGGAACCCGGTGCTCCGTGACGAGCTGGCCAAGCCGTACTGGGCGCAGCTGCAGACGTTCGTGGCCGGCGAGCGGGCGCGCCACCCTGTGTACCCCCCGAACGACGAGGTGTTCGCCGCGTTGCACCTCACGCGCTACGCCGACACACGGGTGGTCATCCTCGGCCAAGACCCGTACCACGGCCCCGGCCAGGCCCACGGGCTGTGCTTCTCGGTGCGTGACGGCGTCCGCCTGCCGCCGTCGCTGGTCAACATCTACGCCGAGCTGGAGTCCGACCTCGGCATCGTGGCGCCGCGCAGCGGGGATCTCTCGGCGTGGGCCACGCCAGGGCGTGCTGCTGCTCAACACGACGCTGACGGTGCGTGGCGGCGCCGCGGCATCCCATCAGGGCAAGGGGTGGGAGACGTTCACCGACGAGGTGATCGGTGCCGTGAACCGCAAGGACCACCGCGTGGTGTTCATCCTGTGGGGCAGCCACGCCCGTCGCAAGAAGGCGCTCGTCGACACCACGCACCACACGGTGATCGAGTCGGCGCACCCGTCGCCGCTGTCGGCCTCCAACGGCTTCTTCGGCTCCCGGCCGTTCTCGCGCACCAACGCCGCGCTCGTCGAAGCCGGTCTGGAGCCGATCGACTGGCATCTCGATGGCAGTACCGTTGAGGCCCGTGACCGGGCGTGAGTGATCGTGAACAACCGTGAGTGAGATCCTCGACGTCGACCTGCTCGCCTTCGAGCGCGGCGACAGCACGCAGCGCCGCGCCGTCGTCGACGGCGTCCGTCGCAGCCTCGAGACCGGGTTCGTGTACACCCGTCACGACCTCTCCGAAGACCTCCTCGACACGGCGTACGCCATGTTCGCGCGAGTTCTTCACGGCCCCGCTCGACGACAAGCAGCGCTGGACCGTGCCCGGCGCCCACGGACAGACCGGGTACACCGGTGTGCTGGTCGAGACCGCGGCGTCGAGCGACGAGGCCGACTGGAAGGAGATGCTCAACTGGTCGACGCCCATCGATCCGGGCCACCCGTTGAAGCGCAAGTTCGCCGCCGCCTATCCCGACCAGGTGCTGCCGGAGGACACGGTGCCAGGCATCACCAAGGTGCTGATGCAGTTCCACGAGACGATCGCCGACCTGCAACGCCGGTTCCTGCGCGTGATCGCCGAGGGCATCGGCTGCCACGAGACGTTCTTCGACGAGATGGTGAGCGACGGCCCGACGCTGACCCGGGCCATCCGCTACCCACCGATGGGTGAGGTGCCCGACGGTCGCCCGCACGTGTGGGCCGCCGAGCACGGCGACATCAACCTGATCACGGCGCTGCCGCGGGCGACGGCGCCTGGGCTCCAGGTGAAGGTCGACGGCGACTGGGTCGATGCGGTGGCGCCGGAGGGCCAGGTGATCATCAACACCGGCATCATGCTCGAGCGCCTGACCAACGGGCAGATCCCCATCGGTTGGCACCGTGTCGTCGCCGCGCCCGGCTTCGCGGGCGAGCGCTACAGCGTCGTGCAGTTCTGCCATCCGCGGCCGTGGACGATGTTGTCGCCGGTGCCGAGCTGCTGCACGCCCCGAGCGCCCGCAGCGCTTCCACGCCCTCAGCGCCGCCGACGCCCTCGACGAGGTGCTCTACCAGATCAACCTCGTCGAAGACGCCCGACGCCTCACCTCGTGAGCGAGCGAGTCTTCGAGCGAGTGAACCAGCAAGCACGGTCCTCGGCTCATCGGTGCACCGTCACGGCGTTCCCCGGCCACGCAGGCCGTTGCTGGCCGCTCACTCGCTGGCGCTCGCTCGCTCGCATCAGGGTGCACCGATGAGAGACCGCGGCGTGGTCGTTGACGGCGGCGACCGGGGCGCGTTCTTCGACGAGCCGACCGGGCAACTCGGCCCCCCGAAGCCGCTGGCGCCGGCGGTGCTCGCCGTCGACATCAGTGCCAGCAAGTTCTCGGCCGGGCTCGTCACCACGAAGGGCGACCTCGCCGACCGCTCGATCGCCCTCGTCGACCCCGACGTCGGGCCGGAGGCCCACTTCCGGCGGCTCACCACCATCGTCGAGCAGCAGATGGAGCTCGCCGACCGCCATGAGCTCCGCGTCGCCGCGGTCGGCATCGGGTGCGCCGGACCGATCGGGCCGAACTGCGACACCGTGTCGCCCGCCGGCATCACGTCGTGGCGTGAGTTCCCCCTGCGCGAGCGACTCGGCGAGCTCACGGCGGTCCACGTCTACGGCGATCTCGACGGCAAGGCGATGGCGATGGCCGAGGGGTGGATGGGTGCCGCCCAGGGCCTGGCGAACTACTGCGTGATGTCGGTGTCGACCACCATCGGGGCGGGCATCGTGCTCGACGGCGAGCTGCTCGACGGCGCGACGGGCAACGCCGGCCACGTCGGTCACATCATCGTCGAGCCCAACGGGAGGCGGTGCGTTTGCGGAGCGCGCGGGTGCCTCGAAGCCGAGGCATCGGGTCTCGCCATCGAGGCGATCACCGGTCGGTCGCCGACCGAGCCGACGTACGAGATCATGCAGCGCACCGGGCGGCTCGTCGGGCGGGCCGCCGCCACCGTGTGCAACCTGCTCGACCTCGATCTTGGTGGTCGTGGGTGGCGGCGTCGCCCTCGGGTTCGGCGCGACGTTCTTCAACTCGGCGCAGGAGGAGCTCAGCTCCGACGCCCGCCTCCCGTTCAGCAAGCAGGCGCGAATCACGCCGACCCGGCTCGGCGACCGCGGCGCGCTGATCGGAGCCGGCGCGGTGGGTATCAAGGGCTGGGGACGGGACCGCGCCAAGGCGGCTCGTCACCGCAGCGCCACGATCGTGAGGGAGGGCCAGCCAGGATGACCAAGATTCGCAGCACCGACGCCAGCCGTGATCGAGGATCGTCGAGGGCAGGGCGGCGGCGGGTGTCGGTTTCCGGGCTTCGGCACGGGCGGCACGGGATTCCCGATCAAGTCCGGCGGCGGCCTGCTCGGCTCTGCTGGTGATCGCGGCGTCTCTTCCTGCCCCGCCTGCTCAACGGCGCGGCCAGCACCCAGCGGGCGCCTCCCACCAGGAGTCGAAGGCCAGAGCGGCGCCGCCGACGGCACGTGCGAGTCGCGACCTCGAACAGATCGCTGTGCGGGGCCAACATCGACGCGCAGAACTTCTGGACGGCCAATCCCTGCCGCGTTCTGGCAAGCCGACTACGAGGACGCCAAGACGGTGTTCTTCACCGGCGCGACGAACACCGGGCTGCGGCCAGGCGTCGTCGCAGACCGGGCCGTTCTACTGCCCGGCCGATGAGCGGTGTACATCGATCTCGACTTCCTCGTGCAACTGCAGGACCAGTTCGGCGCGCCGGGCGACCTCGCCGACGCAGTACATCGTCGCCCACGAGCTACGGGCACCACATCCAGAACCTGGCGGGCATCAACGAGTCAGGTCCAGCAGGCCAGCAGACGACCGTCAGCGCCAGTGCTCGGCATCGCCCTGGAGCTGCAGGCCGATTGCTTCGCCGGGGTCTGGGCCAACGACGCTCGAAGCGAACCACCGCCGACGGGCAGCCGCTGATCGACCACGACGAGATCAACGAGGCGCTCAACGCCGCCGCCGGCGTCGGCGACGACCGCATCCAGCAGAAGACGCAGGGCCGCGTCGACCCAGAGACATTCACGCACGGCACCGCCGAGCAGCGCGAGGGCTGGTTCCGCCGCGGCTACTCCACCGGCGACCCCGCGCAGTGCAACACCTTCGCCGAGGTCTGACCGCCGCACCGCCGCCCCCGGGGAAAGATTTCCACAAGCAAAATCGAGCGTTCCTGCACGATTTCGCGACCCAGAATCCTCGCCCCGCCGCGACCTGAGATTTTGGGAGCGAAAGTGCTCCACAAGCAAAATGAGACGCGCACGCTCGATTTCGGGTACCGAAATCAGCGATGGGGCCTATCTCTCATTCGGGAGGCGAATTCGTGCGTTTCTGCACTCAAAATGCTTGTGGAAATCTTTCGCTCCGCTTGTCATGGATTCGTAACAATGTTTACGGTGGGGTATGGACGCCGCCACGATCCGCCACCGCCAGCACGACGACCATCCCCGACCGCGCGGTCGCCCCGGCCGAGACGCGGCCGCCGGGCCGCCGCGCTCGGTGCACTCGCCCTCACCCTGATCGGCACCGGCGCCGCGGCCGACGCGCGCCCCCGCAGCACCGCAGCCGGCGTACGCCGCACCACTGGCCGGCGCCGGCCTCGCTGCCGGCCAGCACGCAGACGAACGTCCAGACCTACATCAACGCCCACCGGCGCTCGCGCGGGCTGGCGCCGCTGGCGATGTCGGCGGCCCTCACCAACGCCGCCCAGACCCAGGCCAACTACATGGCGAGCATCGGCCGGATGACCCACACCGGCGCCGGGGGCACCACCGTCGGCACCCGGGTGACGCGCGCCGGCTTCCGCTGGTCGATGGTCGGCGAGAACATCGCCTACGGCCAGACGAGCTCGAGCGCCGTCGTCTACGGCGTGGCTGATGTCGCCTCCCCACGCCGCCAACATGTTCAACCCGAAGCTACACCTACATGGGCGTCGGCGTCGCCTACGCCCACGGCGTGTACTGGTGGAGCCTCGTGCTCGCCCGTCCGGGCTGACGGTCAGGCCGACGGATCGACGCTGACGGCGGCGCCACCGCTCGGCTGCACGTACCACGCGGTCGCGAACTCCGCGGCCGTCGACCGCCCCGGGACGGACCATCGCTATGACGCACCCGCCCCAGCCGGCGCCGGTGATGCGCACCCCGAGCACGCCCTCGCGTGCGACGAGCGCCTCGCACAGTTCGTCGACGGCCGGCCGTGGACGACTCGAAGTCGCGGCTCAGGCTGCGGTGGCTCTCGTTCATCAGCGCGCCCGCCGCGGCGGCGTCACCGACGGACACGGCGTCGGCGAAGGCGCGCACGCGTGCGTTCTCCGTGACGACGTGGCGGGCGCGGGCGCGCAGCTCGGCGTCGCCCAGCGTGGCGACCGCGTCGAGCGTGGCGTCGCGCAGCGGCCCGACCTCGGCCGCCGCCGCGGCGAGTTGGCGCACCCGCTCGGTGTACCCGGACGCCGCGAGCGACCGGGCGCCGGTGTTGATGACGAGCCAGTGCACCTCATCGGGCGGCGGCAGCGGCACCGGGGTGATCTCGAGGGTCGTGCAGTCGATCAGGATCCCGTGCCCGGCCACGCCGCCGATCGAGGCGATCTGGTCGAGCAGCCCGGTGGGCACCCCACGGGCGGCGTGCTCGGCGGCCTGGCAGAGGCGGGCGAGCGCCAGTCGGTCGGCCTCGGTGGTGGCGGCGGCACCGAGGGCGAGCGCGCAGGCGACCTCCAGCGCGGCACTCGACGAGAGCCCGCTGCCGGCCGGGATGGTCGACGTCACCCGTCCCGTGGAACCCCGCCGCCGGACGCAGCTCGGCCACCACCCCGGCCACGTACCGGCCCCACTCCGGTCGGACGAGCTGCGGGTCGACGCACGTCGAGCGGGATCGTCACGACGTCCGGTTCGTCGGTGCTCTCGAGACGCACCTCGACCGGCGCCGACGTCGCGAACGCCGGTGATGGTGATCGCCCGGTCGATCGCCATCGGCAGGCACAGCCCACCGGTGTAATCGGTGTGGTCGCCGATCAGGGTGACGCGGCCCGGGGCGCGGGCGATGACCGCCGTCACTGGGCGGGTGCTCGATCGTGAGCGGTCGACGCCCGCACGATCGTCGGCACCGACACGCCGGACCAATCGTGCTCGACCACGGGCACGGCCCGCAGCAGGCCGGCGAGCGATTCGGGCAGCGTGTCGTTGATGTACACGCCGAGGGCCGTCTCGACGCTCGCCCGCACCTTGAGGCGCTGCGGGTTGCGATGCGGCGGGAGCAGCTCGACGTGGAGGTGCCAGTCGTCGGCACCGTCGAAGGCGACGGGTGGTGCCTCCTGCACGCACATCATGTACGGCAGCGGGAAGTCCCACAGTCCGTCGTAGCGGCCGACCACGTCGGACAGGGCGGCGACGAGATGCAGCGCAGCCTCGTCGTCGAGGTCGCCGAGCCGGCCGGTGCCGTGGGCCTTCGCCCGCACGTGCACCTCCAGTGGCCAGCGGGGGGCGAACGGCACCGCCGCCACGAAGTGCTCGTCCTCGTACACGACCCGCTCGCTGCCGAGGTCGTCGTCGACGAGCCGGCACCCGAGGCACTCGTCGTGGGTCACGCGGTGCCGGGCGTGGCTGGCGAGCTTGGTGAGCGTCACGGGCGGCACGTGGTCGAGGGCGTAGATCTGCCCGTGGAGGTGGGGGAGCGTCGCCCCGACCGCGCTGCCGTGGTTCTCGAACGCCATCACGTAGTCGTGCCCGTCGGCCCACAGCTCCGCCGTGCGGTCGCGCCACACGGCCACGACGTCGGCGAACTGCTGGCGGCTGAGCTGGCTGAGGTGCTCGACGTGGCTCGGAGGTGTAGACCACGACCACGCACCGCCCTCGCGAGGGGGCGAGCAGCCCGCCGTCGACCATCGGGGCGTCGGGGGCCAGCGACGGGAAGCGGTTGTCGAACACCGCCAGCTGGAAGGGTCCGGGCAGCTCGGGGCCGCCGGGACAGAGCGGGCACATCGCCCCGCCGCCGGCGCCGGTGGTGGTGGTGCTCGGGCGGACGTTGCGCGTCGGCGACACGAGCACCCATGCGCCGGTCAGGCGGTCGTAGCGGCGGTGCAGGTGCGACGGGTCGAACCCCGTGTCGGAGGGCTGGGCGGCGAGGGCGTCGAGGGTGCTGTCGGCGATGTCGCCGTACAGGGTGAAGAGGCGACCGTCGGGATGCACGACGTCGCAGCGTTCGAGCTTCACGGCAGGGCGTCCAGGCCCAGCAGCACCACCGACTCCGGCGGCACCACCGGCAGGTGCACCCCGTGGGCGGCGAGCTGGCGGCCGGTGAGCACGAGGCCGTCGGGCCCGCTCGCCATCGGCTTGTTCAGCCGCCGAGCGATCGGGCCGCCGTCGCAGATCGTGGTGATGCGATAGCGCGTGTCGGCGGTGAGCTCGGGCACCCTGACCGCGGCGGGCGCCAGCGCCTGTGCGGTGGTGAGCTGGGCGTAGGCGACCAACCCGCGCCGGCGGTCGGGCGACAGCACGCCGTGCACGATGGCGTGCTCGTCGGGATGGTCGATGCGCACGACATCGCCGAGGTGCAGCAGGTCGCGGTGCTCCTTGTACCGCGCCACCCACCCGGCCAGCTCGTCGAGCTCGCCGTCGTCGAGCCCGAGCAGGTTCCACTCGATGCCGAAGTGCCCGAACAGCGCCGTCGCCGCCCGGAACTCGAGCGACTGGGTGCGGCCCGTGGTGTGGGCGTGCGGCGGGCCGATGTGGCACGCCCATCACCGACGGTGGCACCAGCGTCGAGGCGTGGCGCTGGATGACCTGGCGCTCGAGCGCGTCGTTGCAGTCGCTGGTCCACACCCGTTCGGTCCGGGCGAGGATGCCGAGGTCGATCCGCGCCCGCCACCGACGCGCAGCTCTCGATCTCCACGCCGGGGTGCGCGTGCGCGCAGCTCGTCGAGCAGCGCGTACAGGGCGAGCGTCTGGGCGTGGGTGCCGGCCCGGCCGGACGACGTGGTGGCCTGCACGTGGTCGCGGTTCATGTCCCACTTGACGAAGGAGATGTCGTGGTCGCGCGAGCAACGCGTCGAGGCGACCGAGCACCTCGGCGTGAGCGGCGGCGTTGGTGAGGTCGAGCACGAGCTGGTTGCGGGCGAGCACCGGCTCGTAGCCGGGGTCGACCAGCGCCCACTCCGGATGGGCGCGGTAGAGGTCGCTGTCGGGGTTGACCATCTCCGGCTCGACCCAGATCCCGAACTCCATGCCGAGCGCCCTGACGCGCTCGATCAGCGGCGCCAGACCGTTGGGATGGGCGTCCGGTGAGACCCACCAGTCGCCGAGGCCCGCCCGGTCGTCGCGACGGCCCCCGAACCATCCGTCGTCGAGGACGAACCGCTCGACGCCGATCCCCGCCGCGCGTCGGCGAGGCGCACCAGGGTGTCGAAGTCGTGGTCGAAGTAGACGGCTTCCCACGTGTTGAGCACCACCGGGCGGGGGGCCGTCGGCTGGTGCTCGCGGACGCACGGCGTGGAACTGCGCGGCTGGCGCGGTTGCGGCCGGCGGGGGAGTGCACGGCGTACACCGGCGGGCGTGCGGTACGACTCGCCGGGCGCGAGCACCACCTCGCCGGGCAGCAGCAGCTCGCCGAGCTGGAGCACGGCGCGGCCGTCGGGCAGCCGCTCGGCGTTGACCCGGCTGTTGCCGCTCCACGCCAGGTGGGCGCCCCACACCTCGCCGCGTTCCTCCCCGAAGCTCGCCGTCCCGGCCCACAGCACCGGCGGGGTCTCGTGCGACGTGCGCCCGCGCCGGTTCTCGGCGACGAACGCTGCCCGGACCGAACGGCCGGCGCGTCGGATGGAACTCGCGGCACCAGCGGCCGTGGTACGTCTCCAGCTCGGTGGCGTGGTCGGGCACGGCGAGGGTGACGTCGAGGGCGTCGAGCTGGTACTGCGTCGTCGCCGTCGTTGGTGAGCGTCACCTCGATGCGCCGGGCGCCGCCGTGGTGGAGGGCGACGCTCGTGACGAGGCGCAGCCGGGCGACCGCGTCGCGGCTCGTGATCTCGACGCCGCCGTCGCCCGCTCGTCGACGTGCTCGAGTCGTGAAGCGCGGTGCCCACGCCGAGCCGTCGCCGCGGTGGCCGGACAGGCCGGGGTGCCCCGGGTAGCCCGAGGCGTGCTCGGCGACGATGCCCGATCGGGCGCGACGACGTCGAGCGCGGCGGTGGTCGCCGGTCGCGCCGTTGCATCGGCGGTCGCGGCGAGGCCGTCGCCGTCGAGCGCACCGAGCGGCGGCGCCCCAGTGGATCACCACCCCGCCGGCGACGGCGGGATCGATCACGAAGCTGGTGCTGTCACTCGCGACGTCGACGAGGCGACCGGCGGGTCCCCCCACGCTCAGCCTTTGCTCGCGCCGAGCGTCAGGCCGCTGACGAACTGGCGTTGCAGGATCAGGTACACGACCAGGGTGGGGATGGCGACGAGCACGGAGCCGGCGGCAACCAGGTTGTCGTTGGTGAAGAACTGCCCCCCGAGGTTGGCGAGCGACGAGGTGATCGGCCGGTCGCGGCCCTGGTTCTGCAGCAGCACGGCCCAGAAGAAGTCGTTGAACACCCACGTGAACTGCAGCGTGCGCGAGTGCGGCGAGCGCCGGCTTGCACAGCGGGATGGTGACCTGCCAGAACTGGCGCAGCACCCCGGCACCGTCGATCATCGCCGCCTCGCTGATCTCGGCCGGCAGCGTCTTCATGTAGTTGCTCAACACGAACGTGCAGAAGCCGGTCTGGAAGGCGACGTGGATGGTGATGATGCCGAGATTGCTGCCGAGCATGTACCCGGTCGGCGACAGGAAGCCGGGCAGCGCCATCCGCTTGTACATCTGGAACAGCGGCTGGGCGAGCACCTGCGGGGGGAGCAGGTTCCCGGCGGTGAACAGCAGCAGCAGCACGATGTTGAAGCGCCACGAGAAGCGGCTGATGCCGAAGGCCACGAGGCTCGACAGGGTGAGCGTGATGACGACCGACGGGATCACGATGAGCGCCGTGACCCAGTAGTGGTGCGCCATCTCGCCCTGCGTCCAGGCGTCGCGGTAGTTCTGCAGCGTGAACGAGTCGGGCCACGAGAAGAAGCCCTTCGAGCTCGTCTCGGAGTAGGGCCGGAACGACGAGTACACCCCGCCGAGGATCGGCACCAGCCAGGCGACGGCCATGGCGATGAGGAAGACGTGGAGCCAGGCGCGCAGCACCTTGTCGCGCGTGCGCAGGCGTCGCTTGCGCACCGTGAACGAGGGCACGGGATCCTCCACGACGACCATGCCGGGGTCGAGCGCGACGGTCACTGGCGTTCCCCGGCCATCTGCATGCGTGCGAGCGACCGAGCGCCCTCCGCTAGCGCTCCGAGCGCCTACCCGCTCGATCGCCGGGACGCTCGCGTGGCGCTCGCTGAACGACCCGTGACTGCTCACTGAGCGGCGCTCCTGGCGGTAGTTGTTCGCCAGGTACCAGATGATGAAGCCGACGCACAGCAGGAGCAGCAGCACCCCGTAGGCCGACCCGCGCCCGACGTTGCCGCCGCCCTCGCCGATCAGGTTGTAGGTGACGAGGATCGACAGCACCTCCATCCCTCGCGGCGACTTGAGGGCGAAGATGATGTCGTAGGCGCGCAGCGCCTCGATCACCGTGATGACGGCGACGATGACGTTGATCGGCTTCATCGCCGGGAACACCACGCGGCGGAACGCCTGCCACTCGGTGCACCCGTCGATCGCCGCCGCCTCGCGCAGCGCCGGATCGACCGACTTCAGGCCGGCGAGGTACAGCACCATGATGTACCCCGTGTGCCGCCAGGCGATGGCGACGAGGATGGCGGCGAAGTTCTTGGAGATCCCGTACGTGCTGCCGAACGAGATCAGGTGGGACTGGTCGCCGAGCCAGTCGATCTGGTTGCCCTGGCCGGTGCGACCGAGGATCGTCGAGAACAGCCCCTGCCCCGGCGAGTACATCACGCTCTTCCAGATGAACCCGACGACGGCGAGCGACAGCACGACGGGCGTGTAGTAGATGCTCTGGTAGACGGCGCTGCCGCGGAGGTTCTTGTCGAGCAGGTAGGCGAGCACGACACCGCTCGCCGTCGGGACGAGGAACAGGAACACGACGAGGAAGCCGTTGTTGAGCGCGGCGCTCCAGAAGTCCTTCTCGAAGACCGTGAAGATCTCCCAGTAGTTGCGGAAGCCGACGAAGCGGATGTCGCCGACGCCGACGATGCCGTTCCAGTTGGTGAACGACAGCACGATCGTGGAGATCGCCGGGATCCACACGAACACGACGTGGATCGCCGTCGGCACGCCGACGATGATCCACAGCACCACCTTGTCGCGGCGCGACAGGCTGGAGAAGTGCCGCCGGCTCGCCCGCGCCCGTTCGGCGGCGCGGGCCATCTGCGCCGCCTCCGCCTCGGAGATCCCGGGCGGTAGGCCCGGGGAGGTCGCCATCGGCGAGCGACGACGCCTGGTCACCTGCCCGCCGACTCCGGCCGTCGCGCGTGCCTGACGTGCTCAGAGGCGAAGATGACCTTCTTCTGGTCCTCGACGTCGCTCAGGATCGAGTCGATGGAGCTCGGGTCGTTGATGAAGTCGGCGAGGGCGTCGCCCATCACGTTCGCCGCGAACTCGGGGTTGGTGTCGCGGTCGAGGAACTGGGCGATGTTGCGCCGTGCCGGCGATCAGCTCGGCGGCCTTCGTCTGCGAGCGGCGTGTAGGACGACGTGTCGGCGTTGCTGTTCGCCGCGAGGTTGCCCGGGTCCTTGTCGAGGTAGATCGTCTCGGCCGTCGCCCGAGCCGAGGTACTGGAGCACCGCCTTGGCCGCGGCCTCGTTCTTCGGGTCGGCCGCCATCATGAACCCGTCGATCGGCGCGTCGATCGAGTCGGTCCCGTAGGTGTCGTTCGAGCGCCGGGTAGGGGAAGAAGTCGAGGTCGTCGAGGTGCTGTCGGTGAACTGCGCGGAGATGAACGTGCCGAGCATCATCATTCCGGTCTCGTGCGACTTGAGTGACTGTCGCCGCCTCCTGCCACGTGCGCCCGTTGGCGCCCTCCTGGTGGTACGGCAGCAACGTGGCGTACTGGGCGAACACGTTCTTGACCTCGTCCGACGTCCAGTCCTCGTTGCCGGCCATCAGGCTGATGTGGTAGTCGTAGCCGTTGAGCCGCATGTTGAGGATGTCGAACGTGCCCATCGCCGGCCACTTGCCGTCGTTGCCGCAACGCGAACGGGATGATCCCGTCGGCCTTCATCTGGTCGGCGAGGGCGATCAGCTCGTCCCAGCGTGGTCGGGACGCGTGTAGCCCTTCTCGTCGAACAGGCTCTTGCGAGTAGTGCACGGCCCACGGGTAGTTGTACAGCGGCACGAAGTACTGCTTGCCGTCGTCGCCGGTGCTGGCGGCCTTGAAGCCGTCGGCGAAGCCGTCGAGGTTGGCCCACACGTCGGAGATGTCGCCGAGCAGACCCTGATCGGCGAAGTAGCGCAGCCGATAGCCGGCGAACCAGGTGATCAGGTCGTCGGGCTGCTGCAGGTAGGTGGTGATGTTCTCCTGGAAGGTGTTGTGGTCGACGGTGTTGATCTTGACCTCGATGTCGGGATTGCCGAGCCCGTCGATCATCGCCTGGAACGCCGCCTTGGGCACGCGTCGTCGGAGTAGTTGCTGCCGAACGTGACCGTCCCCGACGCCGCCGCCGCCGCAGTGCTCGCCAGCAGCCGGCCGCCGTGGGCCGGGGTGCGCAGTCCGGCCGCCGATGCCAGGCTGAAACCGGTGCCGCCGAGCAGCAGGCCGGCGCCCACCGCGGTGCCCGCTCCGGCGAGCAGCTGGCGCCGCGACATCGGGCCGATCGGGCCCTGCGGAGCCGCCGAGGGCGAGGGCGAGCGACGAGTTGAACGTGACATGTGCAAGTACCCCCCAAGGGTGTCGGCTGCGGGTGCAGCGGTTGGCCACACTCTGGACCCTGGGGTGGGCGAAGTCAAGACGCGAACGCGCAGATTCCACCACAAACCGCCGCAACCGCTCATCCGAGCGCGCACGGGAATGATCGAATCTGTTGACTTCGAGTGAGCTTTGTCCGAAGATGCCCGGGATGGACGACGCCGCCACCGAGTCCCGCGACGGGCGACCGACGCCCGGCGGCGGTGGCACGCGCATGCTCGCCCGGCGCCGCCGGGAGTTGATCGCCGCCCACGTGCAACGCCACGGCTCGGCACGCGTCAGCGACCTGACGACGCAGCTCGGCGTCAGCGACATGACCATCCGTCGCGACCTCGATCTGCTGACGCGCGAAGGCCTCGTGCACAAGGTGCACGGCGGGGCGACGCTGCCGTCGGCGACGACCGTCGAGCCCGGGTTCGCCGTCAAGTCGACCGAGCAGATCGACGAGAAGCGGGCGATCGCCCTCGCCGCCGCCGAGCTCGTGCGCCCGGGCACGGCGATCGGGCTCACCGCCGGCACGACCACGTGGCGCTTGGTCGAGGCGCTCACCGCGGTCGAGGATCTGATGGTCGTCACCAACTCGATCCGCATCTGCGAAGGTCTGCTCGCGCGTCGAGCGCCGCGACCTCACGGTGCTGCTCACCGGCGGCATGCGCACGCCGTCGGACGCCCTCGTCGGCCCGCTCGCCGTCGCCGCGCTGGCGTCGCTGCACCTCGACCAGGTGTTCATGGGTGTGCACGGCATGTCGCTGCGCGCCGGGTTCACCACCCCCAACCTGCTCGAGGCCGAGACCAACAAGGCGTTCGCCAACGCCGCCGAGCAGCTCGTGGTGCTGGCCGACCACACCAAGTGGAACACGGTGGGACTGGCGAGCATCGCCCCGCTGTCGAGCGCCGACGTCGTGGTCAGCGACCGACATCTCGATCCAGCCGCCCGCGACGTGCTCGCCGCCGCCGTCGGCAACGTGGTGCTGGTGTGAGTGTTTCGACCTCGCTCGCTCGCTGCGCTCGCTCCACTCGGTCGAGCTCGTGGAGCGGCTCCGCCGCACCCAACTGCTGGCGGCGGCGAGCAAGCTCGCCCATGCCGCCGGCGAGGGGGCTACCGCCCCCTCCCGCATCCCCGACGGGACCGTTCCGTGGCCCAGCAGGCCGACCGCATACGGCCTCCGCACCGCAACCGACCGAGCCGGGTCGACGCACTACCGTTAGACGAAGGGGTTGCAAACGTGGCGACAGTGACGTTCGATCAGGCGACCCGCCTGTACCCCGGTCAGGACCGTCCCGCCGTGTGCGCGCTCGACCTGCAGGTGCAGGACGGCGAGTTCATGGTGCTCGTCGGGCCCTCGGGGTGCGGCAAGAGCACCACGCTGCGCATGCTCGCCGGGCTCGAGCCGTGCGACGACGGCTACATCCGCATCGGCGATCGAGACGTCACGATGCTGCCGCCGAAGGACCGCGACATCGCGATGGTCTTCCAGAACTACGCCCTGTACCCGCACATGACCGTCGCCGAGAACATCGGCTTCCACCTGCGCATCTCCAAGGTGCCCAAGGACGAGATCGACCGGCGCGTGGGCGAGACCGCCGCGTTGCTCGACCTCGTCGAGTACCTCGGCCGCAAGCCGGCCAAGCTGTCGGGCGGTCAGCGACAACGGGTGGCGATGGGACGGGCGATCGTGCGCCAGCCGCAGGTGTTCCTGATGGACGAGCCGCTGTCCAACCTCGACGCCAAGCTGCGCGTGCAGACGCGCACCCAGATCGCCCAGCTGCAGCGCCGGTTCCAGGTCTCGACCGTCTACGTCACGCACGACCAGGTGGAGGCGATGACGATGGGCGATCGCGTCGCCGTGCTGAAGGACGGCCTGCTGCAGCAGTGCGACACGCCCAAGCGCCTGTTCGGCCGGCCGGCCAACGCCTTCGTCGCCGGCTTCATCGGGTCACCGGCGATGAACCTGCTGCGTGGTGCGCTGACGGTCGACGGCGTGCGCCTCGGCACGTTCGACGTCCCGTTGAGCCCCGAGCAGCGGGCCGCGCTCAGCGGACCGGAGGTGCTCGTGGGGCTGCGCCCGGAGGCACTCGTTCCGGTGTCGGCCGACCGGCCGGGAATGCCCGTCGTGGTCGATGTCGTCGAGGAGCTGGGCTCCGACACCTACCTCTACTGCAGCACCCCCGCGACGGAGGGCGACCTCGGGGCCAGCCGGGCGATCACCGTGCGGCGCGACGCCTCGAGCGACCACGTCGGCGGCGAGCGGCTCAACCTCCAGCCGCTGCTGCACGCCGAGCACCTCTTCGATGCCGCGACCGGCCGTCGCCTGCCGGACGCCGTCGTGCCCGCACTCGCGTGCACGTCATTGCGTTCCCCGGCCACGCAGACGCCACGGCGTTCCCCGGCCACGCAGGCCGCCGGTGGCCGCTCCTCGGCTGGCGCCTCGTCGCTCGCATCGGAGAGATGGTGCACGCGTGACGGGTGAGCGGTTGCTGTTCCCGTTCCCACTGTCGCGCTGGTCGTCGCCGGCGCTTACCGGGTTCGGCCGCCTCCCGATGGCGCCGGCGCTCGACCCGTTCGGCGACGTCGCCGCGGCGCAGTCGGGCGCACCGTCGCCGTGGGTGCTGTCGCTCGACGGGCGGTGGGAGTTCCGCCTCGTCGACGACCCCGACCAGGTGACGCTCGCGGATGTCGGCACCGACCGCCCCTCCGGCGGGTGGAGCGAGCTCGACATGCCCGGGGCGTGGGCGCTGCAGGGTCACGGAGCGCCGGCCTACCTCAACGTCCGCATGCCCTTCGAGGGTCAGGCGCCGTCGGTGCCGGCCGCCAACCCGACCGGGATCCACCGCCGCTCGTTCACCGTGCCGGCTCGCTGGCGACGGCGCCGCCTCCTGCTGCGCGTCGGCGCGGCCAATTCGATGGGGTTCGTGTGGGTCAACGGCACGTTCGTCGGCCTGGGCACCGACAGCCACCTCGCGTCGACCTACGACATCAGCGCCGCCGTCCGTGACGGCGCCAACACGGTGTGCATCGTCGTGCCGCAGTGGAGCGCCTCGACGTGGGTGGAGGACCAGGACCAGTGGTGGGTCGCCGGCCTGCACCGCGGCGTCACCCTGGTGTCGGTGCCGTGGGTGTCGCTCGCCGGCACGGCGACCGTTCCCGGACTCGACGCCGACGGCACCACGGGCACGCTCGACCTCGACATCGAGGTCGACGACGCCGGGCGCGGCACGATCGACCGCGCCGGGGAGGACGCGCGACACCGTCGAGGTGAGCGTGCACGACCCGTCGTCGCGACGGCGCACCCCGGTGGCCACCACCGGCGCCCTGGCGGTGCCGGTGTGGCCCCAGCGCGACCCGGCCGACCCCGACGGCATCGCCGCCCTCGAGCACGTGCTCACCTACACCTGGCCGGGGCACCGGGTGCTCGGGCAGCTGCGGGTGCCGGGGATCGTGCCGTGGACGCACGAGACGCCGCGTCGCTATCGCGTGGTCGTCACGCTGCGCGACGCCACGGGCGGGGTGATCGACGTGCGCACCCGCTGGACCGGCTTTCGCCGGGTCGAGGTCGCCGGCCGTCGGCTGCTCGTGAACGGCGTCGCGGTCGTGATCAACGGGGTGAACCACCACGACGTCCACCCCGATCGCGGGCCGGCGACCACGCCCGCCGACACGCGTCGCGACCTCGAAGTTGATGAAGCGCCACCACGTCAACGCCGTGCGCACCTCGCACTACCCGCACGACGAGTCGTTCTACGACCTCTGCGACGAGCTCGGCCTGTACGTGGTCGACGAGGCCGACGTCGAGTCGCACGCCCGGTGGCGGGCCGTGCAGCGACGACCCCTCGTACGCATCGTCGTTCCTCGAGCGCGGCGCACGGATGGTTCAGCGCGATCGGTCACACCCCTGCGTCGTCGCCTGGTCGCTCGGCAACGAGTCCGGCTACGGACCGTCGCACGACGCGATGGCGGCGTGGATCCGCCGCGTCGACCCGTCGCGGCCGACCCACTACGAGGGCGGGTTCAGCCGCGATCTCGACGCCGCCAGCCCGGTGTCGGACATCGTCTGCCCGATGTACGCGTCGGTCGAACGCATCGTGCAGTGGTCGCGCGAGGGTCGGGACGAACGCCGGCCGTTGATCCTCTGCGAGTACAACCACGCGATGGGCCAGGCCGGCGGGCTCGCCGACTACTGGGCGGTCTTCGGTGCCGAGGCCGGTCTGCAGGGTGGGTTCGTGTGGGAGTGGGCCGACCACGGGCTGCGCCGCACCGCCGCCGACGGCTCGACGTGGTTCGCCTACGGCGGAGACTTCGGTGAGGCGCTGCACGACGCGTCGTTCGTGTGCGACGGCCTGGTGTCACCCGATCGCGTGCCGCACCCGCTGCTGGGCGAGTTGGCGGCACTCGGCGAGCCGGTGGTCGTGCGCGCTGCGTCCCGCGGCCGGCGTCTCACGATCGAGAACCGGCGGTGGTTCACCGGGGTCGACGACCTCGAGGCGCGGTGGACCTGCGCTCGCGACGGCCGGGTCGTGGCCCGCGGACGTCTCGAGCTCCCGGCGATCGGTCCGCGGTCGTCGGTCGACGTGCCCAACCCGGTGGGTCGGGCGGCGGGGGGCGACGGGCGGCACACGATGACGATCGAGCTGGTGCCGCGGCGCGGCCGGGCCCCCGGGTGGGCACCGCCGGGGCTGGGTCGCGGGGACGTCGTGCGTCGAGCTGGGCGGCACCGCGGCGACACCGGCGCCGCCGAAGCGACCGGTGGCGATCGAGGCCGGCGCCGACGGCCTGGCGATCGGCGCGATCGCGCTCGGCTGGCCCGAGCTGTCGTTGTGGCGGGCGCCGACCGACAACGACGACCCACCGGGTGACTGGCGCGTGACGACGCCGGCGGCCGGTTGGCGGCGCGACGGGCTCGACCACGTCGAGGTCATCGACATCGACGTGCGCCATCGTGGGACGGCGTGGATCCGCACGGTCCACCGCGTCACCGCCACGGGGACGCCGGTCGAGCACCGCCAACGCCTCGTGGTGGCCGACGGCGCGGCGCGCGTCGAGGAGCGCGTCGTGATCGACCGCCGCATCCGCGACCTGCCCCGAGTGGGCGTGGGGTTTGCCCTCCCGACGTCGTTCGACGCGCATCGAGTGGCTCGGCCTCGGCCCGGGAGACAGCTACCCCGACCGCCGTGCTGCAGCGCGCTTCGGACGATGGACCACGACCGTGTCCGGCCAGACCCTGCCGTTCGTCGTGCCCCAGGAGTACGGGCTGCACCTCGACACGGTGTGGGTCGAGCTGCGCTCACCCGACATCCGGGTGCGCATCCACGGTGATCGTCCGCTGGCCTTCTCGGCGCTGGCCCACTCGGTGGCAGAGCTCGCCGAGACGAGGCACGCCCACGAGTTGCCCGCGCCGAGTGCGACCCACGTCCACCTCGACGTCGCCCACCGCGGCCTCGGCACGGCGGCGTGCGGGCCCGACACCCACCCCCGCCACCTCGTGCCGGGCGGCACCTACCGCTTCGCCTGGACCCTCACCGCGCACGAAATGTGAGCCACACGTGCGGAAAACCGCACGCGTGACTCACACTTCAACGGGTCGGCCGACTCAGCCGCAGTTGGCCTTGTACAGGAACTTCGAGATGTCCGGGTCGTCGAGGTTGTCTGGAGTGGCGACGACGAAGTCGGTGGAGATCTCCGGGGTCACCGCACCGCCGTTGACGGCGAGGATCGCCTGCTCGACGCCCTGGTAGCCGATGTCGTAGGGCTTCTGGACGACCAGCGCCTGGACGTCACCGGCCTTGAGCTGGTCGACCTGGGCCGGACCGGCGTCGAACCCGACCACCTTCACGTCGGCGTTCGCCTGCTGGACGCCGGTCGCGGTGCCCTGGGCCGAGAACAGGTTGGCGGCGAAGACGCCGTTGAGGTCGGGGTGGGCGGCGATCGCAGCGGTCACGATCTCGGCCGCCTTGGCCGGCTCGTTGTTGCTGAACTCGGTGCCGATGTACTCGATGTTCGGGTAGGTGGCGATCTCCTGCTCGAACCCGGCCTGGCGCTGGTCGGTGGTGGAGATGCCCGGCTTGACGTTGACCACCATCACCGTGCCCGTCTCGTCGATCAGCGCGGCGAGGGCGTCGGCGGCCGCCACGCCGCCCTGGAAGTTGTCCGAGGCGATGCGCGACGCGCCGATCGAGGTGTCGTTGACTGCCGTGTCGACGAGGATCACCTGGATGCCGGCGTCCTGGGCGCGCTGCAGCGGGCCCGCCGAGGCCTCGACGTCGTTCGGCGCGACCAGGATCGCATCGGGCTTGCTGGCGACCACGGCGTCGATGATCGGGTTCTGCAGCGTGGCGTCGAAGGAGTCGGGCCCCTGCACGTTGACGGTCGCCCCGAACTTGGCCGCGGCGTCCTCGACGCCGCATTCCATCGAGATGTAGAACTCGTCGCCTTTCACGCCCTGGATGAAGGAGATGTCGATGCCGGCGCCCGGCAGCGAGCCGCCGGGCCCGGTGCCCAGATCGACAGTTCCCTCGGCCTCGGTGCCGGCCGGCTGGCTCGGCACAGTCGGCGCGGTGCTCGCTCCGGCGGCGGTGCTCGCCGCCAGTCCCGACGCCGCCAGCGCGGTCGCCGCGGCCAGCGTGCCCCACCGTCGACGAGAACGTCCCGACGGTGACGGCAGGCTGGGTGTGTACTTGCTCATGGGTTCCCCCTTGGGATGTGTGGGTTGGTTGGGCGGCAAGAGGTTGGTGTCGGATCGGGGTTCATCGGCGGCGGCGGAAGTGGTGGGCGCGGGTGCCGCCGGCGGCGGCCCGGCGGCGGTACTGGTCGAACCACACGGTGGCGACCAGCACGAGGCCGATGATGACCCCCTGCCAGTACGCCTGGACGCCGAGGATGATGATGCCATTGCGCAACACGCCCGGGATCCAGACACCGATCATCGTGCCGATGATCGTGCCGACCCCGCCGAACACGCTGGTGCCGCCGAGCGCGGCGGCGGTGATCGCCTCGAGCGGATCGCTCTGGTGCCCGCCGATCGACGTGGTGTTGAAGCGGGCGAGCGAGAGCACGCCGCCGAACCCGCTCAGCGACCCGGCGAGGGCGTAGACCTTCAGCAGGTGGCGGTCGACGTTGATGCCCACCCGCCGCGCCGCCTCGGCGTTGGAGCCGACGGCGTAGGTGTAGCGACCGAACACGGTGTAGTGGAGCAGGACGGCCGTGACCACGACCACGCCGAGGGCGACGAGCACCAGGTAGGGAATTCCGCCGATGCGCCCGTTGCCGAGGGTGTTGAGCGTGCGGTTGGGGACGTTGACCCCACCGGTGATGATCTGCGCCGCCGACAGCCCGATCAGCAGGGTGGACAGGGTGACGATGAGTGGCGGCACCTTGAGGTAGGCGACGCCGATCCCGTTGAAGAGCCCGACGAGCACGCCGACCGCCACGCCGGCGGCCACGCCGAGGCAGGCTTCGACCACCCCGCTGCCGCCCACGGCGTTGATCGTCTTGGCGGCGAGCACCTCGCCGAGGATCGCCACCGAGCCGACGGAGAGGTCGACCCCGGCCGTGATCAGCACGAACGTGCTGCCGCACGCGACCACCGTCAGCACGGCGACGTTCTGGGCGGTGAGGATCAGGTTGGTTCTGGTGAGGAAGAGAGCGCCGGCGGTGATCGAGAAGAACGCCACCTCGATGGCGAACACCACCAGCGTGTACCGCCATCCGATCGACCCGATGCGGCCGCGCAGGCCGCGCCGACCGGGTGTCCTCGTCGTCGGGGTCGACCAGGTCGGTGACTGCGGTCTCGTCGATCGCCGCCGGCGGGTGTCGCGCCTCGGCGGGCGCCAACGCGTCGACGGTGCGGTCATTCATCGCCCGTTCACCTCCGGGATCGTCACGTTGCTGTAGGCGCCGGTGATCGCGGCCACGAGCAGCTCGATCGTGGCGTCGGCGCGCTCGAAGTGCGCCGAGCGGCGCCCGAAGCGCAGCACCTCGACGCGGTCGGCCACCTCGAGGGCGTCGGGCAGGGTGTGCGTGATCAGCACGACGCCGAGGCCCTGGTCGCGCACCCGTCGGATGAGGTCGAGCACGCGGCGCGTCTGCACGACGCCGAGGGCCGCCGTCGGCTCGTCGAAGAAGATCACCCGCTTGGCCCACAGCGCCGAGCGGGCGATGGCGACCGACTGGCGCTGGCCACCCGACAGGAGGGCGACCGGCACGGCGAGGTCCTGGACCGTCGTCACCTCGAGGTCGCGGAAGGCGGCCATCGTGCGCCGGCGCATTGCCCGCTTGTTGGTGAAGACGCGCGCCCGGCGGATCTCCCGCCCGAGGAACACGTTGGCGGCGGCGTCGAGGTGCGGTGCGAGGGCGAGGTCCTGGTAGACGGTCTCGATGCCGAGGCGGTGGGCATCGAGCGGCGAGCGGAACGACACCGGCTCGCCGTCGAGCAGGATCGTGCCCCCGTCGGGCGGGTGCACCCCGGAGAGCACCTTCACGAGTGTGGACTTGCCGGCGCCGTTGTCGCCGATCAGCGCGGTCACCGTGCCGGCGTCGACGATGAAGTCGGCGCCCTGGAGCGCGTTGACGGTGCCGAACGTCTTCACCAGGCCGCGGCCCTCGAGGACGGGCACGCTTCGCTCGGTCATGTCGGTCCTCCTCGAGTGAACATCGCGTCGGCGCCGTCGAGCACCCCGACGCTGATCCCGGCGACGCACGCCGCGCCGACCGCACCCGGCTCGCCGAAGGGGCTGTGCACCGCCGACGGGAAGCGCCGGTGCACGGCGGCGGCGATGGTCGGATCGTTGAGCCAGCCACCCCCCACCACCACGCCGCCGCGCCGGACCGAACCGTCGGGCATACGCATCGACCAGGTCCAGCGTGCGCTGGTCGGTGGCGGCGACGGCGGCCGCCCACAGGTCGGCGGCATCGGTGTCGTCGCCGATGCCGGTGATCGACACCAGCCCGTCGGCGAGGTCGACCGCCAGGGTCGGGTCCGGCTCTCGGCTGGCCGCCCGCTCGGACAGGCGACGCCGGGCGGTGCGGTCCTCGACGCCGAGCAGGCGACCGATCCGCTCGAGGATCTGCCCGGTGCGCAGGCCGGCCATGACCATCAGGCGGTCGGCGACGACGGTGCGCCCGATCGTCGCGCCGGCCTCGGCGACGGCGAGCACGTCGGCCACGGCGACGGGTGCCGGCACGGTGAGGGCGAGGGCGTCGGCGGTGCCGAGCGACTCGAACAGGAAACCCGGCTCGGTGGCGCCGGACACGAACGCCGCGACCTGGTGGTCGTGGCCGGCGACGGCCAGTCCGGCGCCGGCGATCGGCCCGAACGTCGCCCGCCCGGCGCCCGCGGTCCCGAGCACCGGGTCGCCGGGCAGGAGCGTGCGATCGGCGCCGAGGTAATCGAGGGCATCGGACCACCACGCGGCGCGGTGCAGGTCGCACAGGCCGGTCCGCCCGGCCAGGCTCATCTCGGCCTGTTCGTCGCCCCCCAGCGAGCGCACCACCCACTCGGCGATGTTGAGCCAGCGAACCCCGCCGCCGTGGCGCAGCAGCCCGGGCAGCTTGAAGATCGTGGCGACCTTGTCGAGGCGCGTGCCGGTCACCGCGGTGAAGTCGGGAAGCGCCGCGGCGATGGCGTCGACGTCGCCGCGCTGGTCGTACCACGCGATGATCGGCGCCGTCGGTCGTCCCTCGCGATCGAGGAGCACGCCGGACTCGCCGACACCGGTGACCCCGACGGCGACGACCGTGTGGTCGGGCCAGTCGGCGACGGCGGCAGCGACGACACTGCGCACGACGTCGATCAGCGCGTCGGGGTCCATCTCGACGGCGTTCCCATCGACCACCCACGGCGTCGCATCGGCCGCGGCTGCCAGCTCGGTGCCGGTCGGATCGACCATGACGGCCTTGACCCGGGTCGACCCGACGTCGATTGCCGACGAGCGCAGCGGTGGTCACCTACGAGCACCTCTCGCTCGATCGGATCGGGGGCATCCGGCGCGGGGGGCTGGGCGACGATCGCACCGACGCCAGCGCCGATCGTCAGCGGCCCGGCGGCGTGCGGCACGACGAACGCGTCGCCGCGAGCGGCGGGTGCCGAACCGCCGATCCAGTGGAGGGCCCCCGCGCCCTCGGTCACGACCACCACCGAGAACGACGCCGGCACCGTGACCGCGGTGGCCCCGGGGTCGATCGCCCAGGCCCGGAAGTACGGGTCGGCGCGGGGCGGCAGCGGCGCACGCGCCGTCCCCGGGACGTCCTCACCGACGGTGTGGCGTCGAATGAGGGCGTCCAGCTCGGAGGCGCTCGGCGCGTCGCGCCGGACGGCGTCGAGGGCGACGTCGAAGCCGAGGCCGAGGTGACCGTCGACGCGACCGTCGACGCCGAAGCCGTCCCACTCCAACAACACCGAGAGGTCGGTCGGTTCCTGCAGCTCGAGCACGAACAGGTCGCGGTCGATGCAGTGCGGCGTCGACGCCGGCACGACCACGCCGTCGCCGGCGTGGACGGTGACCGGCACGAGCAGGTCGAGCATCGCGTCGGTGGCCTGGGCCTCCACCAGCTCGGCCCACTGCGTCCGGCTCACCGGATGGCGGGCGCCGACGAACACCGTGCCGCCGCCGGCCGGCACGTCGAGCACGACCCACGCCTCGGTCTTGCCGAACGGACAGTCGAGGTGGCGGCGTGCGAACGAGCGGTCCGGGTGAACGTGCACGGGCAGGCGTTCGCCGGCGTCGAGCAGCTTGACGAGCAGCGCCGGCGACGAGCCCCACCGGGCCACGTGCGCCGCGCCGAGCCAGCCGTCAGCGTCGGCCTCGACGAGGTCGCGCAGCAGCCCGGCTTCGCCGAGGTGGGTGAGGCCGGCGTCGTCGCTGCCCCATCGGGACACGGTGGAGGCGAGCCATTCCTCGGGCCCGATCGGCCCGGCGTGCCCGCGGAGCGCGGCGATGCGGTCGCCGCCACGGTAGAAGTGCTCGATCACGTTCGGCGCCAGGCGGTGCGGCACGGTCGTCGCCGTCATCGGCCGACCTTGTGGCTCTCGCGCTCGATCACCGGGGTGTCGATGCAGACCAGTCGTGGTGCGCCGTCGAATCCGTCGAGGCGCTCCAGGGCGAGCTCGGCGCCGCGCCGTCCGAGCTCGACGGGGTCGTTGTGCACGACCGTCACCGCGGGGTGGTGGACGCGGGCCGCGTCGGAGTCGCTGAACGCGACGATCGCCGGTGTCCACTGGTGCCGCCGCAGTCCGGCGAGCAGCCCGACGGTGTTGCTGACGTTCGCCGCGAACATCGCCGTCGGTGGATCGTCGAGGGCGAGCAGCGCGTCGACGGCCGGCCCGACGTCGGCGGCCTCGTCGACGCCGGTGCGCACGAGCGCGTCGTCGACGTCGAGACCGGCGGCCACCAGCGCTTGGCGATAGCCGACGAGGCGCTGGCTGGTCGTGTACACCGAGCTGGTGGCGAGGAACCCGATGCGTCGGTGGCCGCGCGCCGTCAGCAGCTGCATGCCCCGCCGTACGCCGCCGACGTCGTCGGCGACGACGGCGTCGATCTCGGCGCCGACGGCGGGCCGGTCGATGCACACCACCGGCGTGCCGCCGGCCACGATGCCGGCCAGGTACGACTGGTCGGCCGCGGTGGGCACCACGAGCAACGCCATCACCCGCCGCTCGACCATCGCCATCACGATCTCCGCCTCGCGCTCGGAGCGGTCGCGGGTCGACGCCGAGAGGATGAAGCGGTCGCCGCCGCCGATGACGCCCTCGACGCCCTGCAGCACGCCGGTCCAGAACGGGTCGCCGACGCTCGCCGTGACCACGCCGATCATCGACGCCGTACCGCGGGTGCGCAGCAGGCGGGCGAAGTGGTTGGGGCGGAAGCCGAGCTCCTCGGCGGCGCGCCGGACGCGGGCGACCTTGTCGGGTCGCACGTTGGCCTCGTTGTTGAGGGCGCGCGACACGGTCTTGGGGGAGACCCCGGCGCGGTCGGCGACGTCGGTGACCGTCGGCGCCCGGCGCGCCGGCGACGGGGTCATCGCACGAGCTCCCGCCCGAGGGCGATCGCCACCGCCGGATCGGCGTAGCCGGCGACGGGGTCGGCGACCGAGGCCGCGGCGTAGGCGACACCCTCGCGCACGGCCACCTCGAACGGTCGACCGCGCTCGAGGGCCACGAGCGTGGCGCCGAGCAGACGCGTCGCCGGCACCGATCGGGTTGACCACGTCGACCGCCGGCGCCGGCACGAACTCGTCGCGCGCGGCCGTCACGCACGCCACGCCGTGACGACCGGCCGACACGATGGCCGCGCCGGCGCCGAGCGCGACGAGCGCGGCGCCGGCCGCCCGGCAGCGGCCCTCGACGACGCTTCGGTCGCTGTCGTCGACGTCGACCGCCTCGCCGCCGGTGACGGGCGAGCCACCGGCGATGCGTACGGCGTCCTCGGCCTCGGCGAGGTTGGGGCTGACGAGGTCGGCGCCGGCCGCCGCCGCCTCCACGAGCCGCCCGCCGGTGACGTCGACGGCGACCGGTGCGCCCCTCGGTCGTGGGCAAGCGCGATCAGCGCGGCGTGCGCGCCAGGATCGACGCCGGGCGGGACGCTGCCGCACACGGCCATCCACGCGCCGCCGACGACGGCCCGTTCCACCGCGGCCACGACGCGCCGCCAGGCGACACTGTCGAGCGCCGGGCCGGGCTCGTTGATCACGGTGGTCCGGCCGCCGTCCTCGAGCACGACGGTGGTCCCGCGGATCTCGCCGTCGACCGCCACGGCCTCGACGTCGAGGCCTTCGGCGACAAGCAGCTCGCGGGCGACCGCGCCGAGACGCCCCGGGAACGGTCCGACCAGGCGAGCCGGGTGGACCACCGTGCGGGCGGCCCGGCAGACGTTCACCGCTTTGCCACCCGGGGTGACCCTGGCCTCGAGGGCGCGGAGCACGTGCCCGGGCGCGAGCGCGGGCAGCCGGATGGTGCGGTCGATCGTCTGGTTGAGGCCGACGACCAGCATCGACGCGAGCCCCCTTTCGCTGCCACCGGCGTTTCGACGACGTCAGATGACCTAGTCTGACATCGATGTCAAGCGCGCCCCGCCCACCCCGACTCCGACGCCTCCTGCCGGCCGGGTCCGGTCGTGGCTTCGTCGTCGCACTCGATCACGGGTTCTTCGGCGTTCCGGCCGATCTCCCCGCGATCGAGGACCTCGCCGGTGTCCTCGATGTCGTCACCGCCGTCGGGCCCGACGGCGTGCTGATGTCGGCCGGCCAGGCCCGCCTGCTCGCCGACATCGACGGGCGGCCGTTGCCGGCGCTCACGGTCCGCGGCGACGTCACCAACCTCTACCTGTCGCCCGACCACGCCGAGAGCGACATCGTCGACGATGCGGCGCTGCGCGCCGTGCGCCTCGACGCCGCCGCCCTGCTGATCAACCTCCTCGACGCCGACGACGACCCGTCGGTGCGTCAGGCCTGCCTGCGCAACGTGTTCGCCGCGAAGATCGGCGTGCGAGCACTTCGGGCTGGCGCTGATGGTCGAGCCGATCCCGTTCGAGCGTCGCGAGGGGCGCTACTACGACGTCGCCGACGAGGAACGGCTGGTGCCGCTGGTGCGTCAGGCGGTCGAGGCCGGGGCCCAGGTGATCAAGGCCGGCATCCTTCCCGACGCGCGGGCGATGCGCCGGGCGATCGGCGTCTGCGGCGACGTCCCCTACCTCGCCCGCGGTGGTTCCAAGGGTGACGACGTCGCCGTGCTCGAGCTGACCCGGCACCTCCTCGACTGCGGCGCCGCCGGCGTGGTGTTCGGCCGCAACATCTTCCAGCACGAGCGCCCGGCGGCGATGGCGGCCGCACTGAAGGCGCTGATCCACGACGACGCGTCCACCGAGCGGGCCGCGGCCGAGCTGGCGTGAGCATGACGCGCGCCCAGCTGTTCCTCCTCGCCATCGACCATCGGCGCTCGATGGAGCGCCTGTTCGCCATCGACGAGCCGGTCGGGCCGCCGATCGGGAGCGACTCGTCGCGGCCAAGGCGTTGGTGGCCCAGGCGCTCGGTGACGTCGTCGCCGGCCGTGCCGGGAAGCCCGGCGACGAGCAGCTCGGCATCCTCGTCGACGACCAGTACGGCGCGGGGGCGATCGCCAGCGCCCGCCAGGCCGGGGTGGCCGTGGCGCTGGCGTTCGAGCGCAGCGCCCGCGCCGTGCTCGAGTTCGAGCACGACGACTGGCGCGAGCCGCCTGGTGGCCGACCCGCCGACGATGGCCAAGGTACTGGTCCGCCACCGTGCCGACGGCGACGCCGGCGAGGTCGCCACGCAGCTGGCCCGGTTGGGCGAGATCAGCGACGCCTGCGCGGAGGGACCGGTCGAGTTCCTGCTCGAGCTGCTCACCCCGTTCTCGGCCGCCGAGCGCGAGGCCGGCGAGGAGCGACTCGAGCTCGAGCTCCGCCCGCGGCTGGTGATCGAGGCGATCGAACAGATCCGCGACGCGGGTGTCGATCCCGACGTGTGGAAGGTGGAGGGTGTCGCCGATGCGGCGGCGTGCGCCGGCATCGCCGAGGCCGCCCGTCGCGGGGGCCGCGACGACGCCCGCATCGTGGTGCTCGGGGCCGGTGCGCCGCAGGACACCGTCGACCGCTGGCTGGTGGCCGCCGCCGGCGGCGGCTACGACGGCTTCGCCGTCGGGCGCAGCATCTGGGCCGACGCCGTGGTCGCCCACGACCACGGCGCGCTCGACGCGGCGGCGGCGCGGGCCGCAGGTCGCCGCCCGCTATGCGTCGTTCATCGACACCTTCACGGCGGCTGCCGCCCGGGCGTAGCGGTTCGCCGACGGCCGATCTGGTCACTGCGCGTTCTCGATATCGAGAACGCAGGTGACCAGATCGGCCGATTGAGACGCAGAGTGACCAGATGGCGGCGGGTCAGGCCCAGGCGTAGCGGTACGTGACCGACAGGGTGTCGCCCTCGTCGAGGGCGACGATGCCGGTGCCGGGCATCGGGGTGCCGTCGAAGCCGGATTCGGCGAGCCGGAAGGCGTCGGTCGCCATCGTCACCGGCTCGACGCACACCCACCCCGGGGTGCCGGTGTACACCACGACGTCGGTGACCGGGCCGTCCCACGACAGGGTCAGGTCGCCGATCTCGGCGACGGTGTCGGTGAGGGCGCAGTAGCACCGGTCCATCAGAGGAGGGATGCGCTTGGTGCGCAGGTCGAGCTCGGGCGGGACCGGGTACGGCGGGCCGTCGGGCATCGGACCCTCGCCGCGCCAGGTCTCGTCGGCCGGGACGCGGACCGGGCCGAGGACGAACCAGGGATGGATGCCGAGGCCGACCGGGACGCGCCACGGCGCCCGGTTGGTGACGCCCACCGTGTGGTCGAGCCCGTCGGGCGTCAGTGCGAAGCGCTGGGTGCCGGTGACGAGGTAGCGGTCGCACTCCAACTCGATCTGCAGTTCGGCGGTGGCATCGGTGGCCTCGACGACGTCCCACGCCGCCTGGGCGGCCAGGCCGTGGATGGCGGACCCGTCGTCGAAGTTGACCGGCACGGTGATCGTCTCGCCGGCGAACGTGAACGTCCCGCCGGGGATCCGGTTCGACCACGGCACCAGCGCGTACGCGCCCCACATCGCCCAGCCGCCCGCGGCGTGCTCCGGTCCGCGCGAGCAACTCGCGGCCGTTGGCGACGACCTGCCCGAGTCGTCCGCCGGCGGCCGGATACAGCGCGGCCTCCGCGTCGCCGGCACGCAGCGTCACCGCCGCGCCGGGCTCGACGATGTCGTCGCTCATCTTGTCCTCCTGTCCTCGGCCACGCTCAGGCGCCGATCTTGCGGTACACCCACTCCACCGGGCCGATCCCGAAGCGCCGGTGCCACCACGACGCGGCGGCGATGGCGAACACCCAGAAGATCGCCGCGAACGTCAGCGCCGTGTCGAGTCCGGTGGGGCGCACCCACCCGTGCCAGCGGACCACGAAGTTGAACAGCAGCGCGTGGATGACGTACAGCGTGAGGCTCATCTGGCCGGCGTGGGCGAACCATTGCACGACCGACGCGTGCGACCACCGTTCGGCGAGCGTCGAGATGACGGTGAACGCCACCAGCGCCGTGCCGAGCGCGCTCGGCGGTGTAGAGCAGGCCGCGATCGAACGGGTCGTTGCTCGCCAGCACGTTGCTCAACGCGCTTCTCGGTCCGGATCGAATCCGACAGCAGCGTCGCGGACCGCGAACAGGGCCACGCCGAGCACGAGGGCGACCGGTCGCCACCACGTCGTGCGCAACGATCGGCCGAGGATGATGCCGGCGCAGAGGAAGGCGAGCCACGGCAGCAGCGGATGGGTGCCGTTGACGAACACGTTGAACACCAGCCCACGCGGCGAGCCCGACGGCGGCGACGTCAGCCACGAGATGCGGTGGCCGTCGAACGCCCGCTCGGTCGCCCACCACTCGATCCCGGCGCCGGCGACTGCGGCGGTGATGCCGATCGTCGCGATCCACGGCGTCGCCAGCGTGAAGATGGCCGCCGACACGGCGAACATGGCGCCGTAGTACGGCAGGATCGTGCCGTCCCAGATGTCGTTGAACATCAGCCCGAAGGCGTACAGGGCGAGGCCGCGGCGCAGCAGCGTCCACCGCTTGGCGGCGACCGCGGCGCGGTCGCGCGGCTGGGCGAGGCGGACGCCGTTGGTGAGCAGGGTGACACCGACGCCGGCCACCAGCACGAACGTGGCGGCGAAGCGCGTCGACAACGGCCCGGTCCACGGGTCGAAGAAGCGTCCCCACATCGTCGAGTGGTCGTTGCGGCCGCCGAGCAGGATGAGGTAGCCGTGGTAGTTCATCACCGCCACGCCGATCAGGGCGAGGGCGCGCACCACGTCGGGTCCGACGTAACGGGTCCGCGCCGGACGCTCCGCCACGCCGGTGTCGAGCCGTGTGACCGTGTCGCCCGGAGGTGCCGTGTCGGGCGGCGGCACCAACGTGAGCGGTGGACGCGACGTCACTGCCAGATCACCTCGTCCACCGTGACGGTCGTCAGCGGGCACTGCACGTCGACGACGTCGCCGACCGCGGGGCACGGGGCGTCACGGGGGACGAATGCGATCGACGTGTGCATGTGGGGGCGTTCCAGGAGTTGCAGACGCTCGCGAAAGTAGTGGAACGGGCTGCGCCCGTCGGCGAGCGGGGCGACGCCGTGGGCCGTGCCGGCGCCGATCATCACCAGCGTGCCGTCCCCCTCGATCGCCACGTGGCGGTACCCGGCGACCGCGCCGCTGGTGACGGCGCGGACATCGAGCACGTTGGCGCCGAGGTGGAACGCCGACTTGTCGCCGTGCCACAACGCCGTGCCGGTGCGCATCGGGAACACCCAGGCCGGCCACCGTTCGCGGAGTGCGGTGTGGGCGGCTGCGTCGAGGTGGCTCACCCACAGCTCGCGCGGTCGGCGGCCGGACGATTCCAGGCGGCCGAGCCACCGTCCGAGCTCGGCGAGACGGGCGTCATCGGTGCCGGCGAGAGGCAGGTGGATGCTGTAGCCGGCACGGTCGAGACCAGCACCGGCGACGGCCTTCTCGAGGCCGTCGAGCTCGTCGGGCGCGGCGCCGAAGCGCTGCATCGACGAGCGCAGCTTCACCAGCACCGCACCGCGCCAGCCCTCGAGTGCGGCGATGTGGTCGGCCGTGCCGACGGTGACCACCGGCGAGCTGCGACAGGCGTCGAGACGCTCGCGGAGCGGAAACGACCCCGCCGACCCGCCGTCCGGTGCGACCGGCGTCAGCACGGCGGCGTCGCCACGCCGGCGGGATCCCGGTGAGCTCGTGCACCGTGCCCACCGCCAACACCGGCAGCTCGCCCACCTGGTGGCAGTGGTCGGCGAGCGCCACGGCCCGCTCGGCGAGGACACCGCGGCCGAACCCGTAGCCGTTGCCCTTCACGACCGGGACGAGCGGCACGAACGCCGCGGCGACCTCGTCGACCTGGGCGTTCCACCGGAGCGAATCGACGCGGAGCCGCAACGTCACGGGGCGAACGTACCGCGCACCGGCGTCCGCAGAAGCAGCCGTGAACGGCCGCCGTCCGGGCCACGACACCAGCTCGGGGAGCAGCGGACGGAGCGTGCGCCATCGCACCATGCCCCGCCACACGCCTGCGGCGTACGCCGCGTCGTCGAGCAGGCGTGCGCCACCGCCGTCGACCAGCGCCGGCACGAGGGCGGCGATCGTCACCACCCGGGCGCGAGCGCGACCGACGCCCCGCCACGAGCAGCGAGGGGCAGCCAGCAGCGACGCACGGCGTCGGCGAGGGTCAGGCCGGCGTAGGCGTGACCGGTGGCGACCAGACGCAACGAATCGCCCGGCGGCACCCCGCGCAGCTTGTGCACCAGGGCGCCGGCGGTGGCCGCGGCCAGGCCGAGCGCGGCGAGCGGCCGACCGGCGACGACGAGCCCCCACACGCCGAGCGTCCACGGACTGGTGCGCACGGGGGCGACGGCGCCGCCGTGACGGCGCGCCAGCGCGCCCGCCGACGCGCCGTAGACGGCGCGCTGGCGGGCGAGCGCCAGCCACGAACGCCGCGGCGTGTGGAGCGCCGATACCGATGGCTCGTAGCGAACCCGCCAGCCCGACTCTGACGAGCCTCCACACGAGATCGACGTCCTCGCCGGCGCGCAACGCCGGGTCGAACCCGCCGACGGCGGTGATGGCCGCGACGCGTGCGACCGCCGCGGCCGCCGGCACGTAGGCGATCCGGGTGCGCGGGGCCACCCGTGCCGGCGCGGCCGCCGAGATCGAGTGGGGAACGCCGCTGCTCGTAGTCGGCCACCGATGTGCTGGCGCCGGGCGCGGCGGGTCCGCTGGCGACCCGCGGTGCGACGAGCGCCACCCGCGGGATCGTCGAAGTGACCGAGCAACCCGGTGATCCAACCGGCTTCCGGCTTCGACGTCGGTGTCGACGAACGCTAACCAGCTCGGTCCGCACCGCGTCGAGCCCGGCCGTGCGGGCGGCGGCCGGTCCCCGGTTGCGCTCGAGCCGCAGCAGAAGCGCTCCCGGCACCTCGCCCACCGGCGGGGTGGAGGCGTCGTCCACCACGACGACCGCGGCCGCGCCGGCGCTGGAGCGCACGATGGCCGCGAGTTGATCGGAGCCCGGGTTCAGCGCCGGCACGACCACGGTGACGTCGCCCGACGGCGAAGCGGTGCGGCTCGTCGCCGTCGACGATCGGATGGATCGCACCGGCGTCGAGCAGGCGCTCGATCAGCGCCGACGGTGCGACGGGGTCGCCGCGACGACAACTGGCGAACGCCGCCGCGCCGACGCGAGTGAGGCGGAAGAGCCGCAACGGCGAGCCGCCGAGCACGATCGTGCCGTCGTCGCCCAGTTGGCGGGTCGACGCGTCGAGCACGTAGCGGCGGATCACGACCGACGGCCGGCGGCCCAGCCGGCGAGCGCCGCGGCGACCGACGTCACGAGCTGATCGGTCCAACGGGCGAGGGTCCGCTCCCCAGCCTCGGCGCTCGCGCCCGTCGGGTCGCCGAGCACGCCGCTCGCGCTGACGGCACGTACGCCGCCGTCGGCGGAGCTCGCCGGCGATCGCCGTGATCGGACGGACGTCGCCGGGACGAGCCCGCCCGGCCGCCACCAGCTCGGGGTGGAGGGCGAGCATCACCGACGTCTCGGTGTGACCGGCGTGGGCGTCGTCGCCGGCCATCGGCGTCGGCCACCAGGCGTGCAACCGCCGGCCCTCGGCGCTCGCCGTGCGCGCGGCGATCCGCAGGGCATCGACGTTTCCGCCGTGGGCGTTGACCACGACGATCCCCCCGACCAATCGGCCGAGCGGGCGAGCTCGACCAGCGAACGCGCCGTGACGTCCGTGCCGAGCGAGAGCGTGCCGTCGAAGCCGGCGTGCTCGCCGCTCGCCGTCACCGCCAACGACGGGCCGAGCACCAGCCCCTCGAGATGCCCGCACAACCGTTCGGCGAGCGCCTCGGCGATGAGGGTGTCGGTGCCCAGCGGCAGATGCGGCCCGTGCTGCTCACAGGAGCCGATCGGCAGCACGATCACCGGCCGCGTGCCCTCGATGTCGAGCGAGGCGAGGTGCTCGAGGCGCCGGGTCACGACGGTGCCGCCAGGTAGCCCCACGCCCGCAGGTGCTCGACGATGCAGGCCGCCGCCGCCGGCGGGGCGAGCGCCACCACCTCGCTCGACGCGGCCTCGGTCCCGCCGGAGACACCGGTGAGCGCAGCGGATGCGGTCGCCGGCGTCGCCGCTCGGCGCCGCGACGGGCCGCGGGCGTGGGCGGTAGGGACGTGGCTCACCGGTCGGCTCGGGGTGAGCCGGCGGTGCCATCCGGACCTCGACGGTGGCGCGCGCCGCGGCCAGCTCGGCCGGGAGCGACGCCCGTCGCAGCGAGGCCGCCGCCCCCTCGACCGACAGCACGGTGCCGGGCGGCGCATCGAGCACCTCGCGCCGTCCGCCGTCGAGGCGGCGGACCACCCGCAACGTCCCGTTCGCGCCGGGCACGCACGCCGACCAGCCCGAGCGCCTGGCCGGCAGCCCAGCTCGGCGGCGATGAACGCCGGCACGGCCCCGCTGCCTCGATCGGCCGAGGCGTCGCCGCACACGACCCATTCGGCGCGCCCACACACCGGCGCCAGCGCCGCGTGCGACGTCGGCGCTGGCGAGACCGCTCGGCGCGTCGACGCGCACGGCGCGCCCGGCGCCCACCGCGAGCGCCTCGCGGAGGGCGGCCTCGGCGGCGGGAGGACCGACCGACACGACGGTGACGCCGCCCGCCGGCGACAGGCCGAGCGCCACCTCCAACGCGGCGCGATCGGCCGCCGAGGTGGCGCCCGTCCACTTCCAGCACACGACGATCACGGCGGCCGCCGCCTCACGACCGGTGGAACACGACGCCGTAGCCACCGACCGGATAGGACCACGTGATCGCGCCCTCGCGATTGCAGACGAGGTAGCACGTGCCGCATTCGAAGCACTGCTCGTAGTTGAACAGGATCCCGCCGTCGGCCGTGGGCACGAACAGGTTGGCCGGGCAGGCGACGACGCACTCCCGGGTGCTGCAGTCGCGACACACGGTGGCGTCGACCGTGATGTGGGCGTCGGGGTGGACGCGGAACTCGGTCGCACCGATCAACTCCTCGAACGGCTGCGCCGGCCGCGGTGTCGCCAGCGATGGCACGCCGCCCTCCGTCCCGCCGCGTGGTGTGGACGCACGCCACGGCCAGCGCCTCATCCGAACGTCCTCCACGCCGTCAGGGCGTCGCCGGCCAGATCGCGGCGACGGATGCCGAGCCGCTTGCGCTCGGCGGTGATCACCCGGCGCAGTCCCGGCTTGGGGCGTGGGTTGTCGACGCGGAACATCGCCTCGACGCTGTTCGCCAGGAGCTGCGGATAGAGGTGCTGCACGCGGTCCGACAGCACGAGCCGGGGCGCTCGGCGCAGGCGCCGGTGGTCCTGCAGCACGAACGTCGCGGCGAGCCGGCGCTCGTAGCCGGCCAGGCCGCCGACGGACACGTCGCCGGCGGCGAGCGCGTCCGCCGCCGCCTCGCCGGCGTACATGCCACTCGCCATCGCGAAGTTCACGCCCTCCAACCAGATGCCGGCCGCCAGGCAGAGCGCCGCCGCGTCGCCGGCGACGAGCAACCCGTCCCCCGTCATCCGCGGCATCATCGCCACGCCCGCCTCGGGGATCACGTGGGCGGAGTACTCCACCACCTCACCGCCTTCGACGAGCGGGGCGATCGCGTGGTGCGTCCGCAGCTGCTCGATGATCTGCTCGGGGCGGGTGGTCGAACGGGCGAGCCCGGTCATCGACAGCACCACCCCGAGGGCGATCGTGTCGAGGTTGGTGTACAGGAACGCGCCGCCGTTGACGCCGCCGGTGGCGCCCAGGATCTCGATGTCGACACCGTCGCGGCCGCGCACCCCGAAGCGTTCCTCGATCGTGGTCCGGGGCAGGGCGAGGGTCTGCTTGACGCCGACCGTGTAATGCGCCGCATCGGCGTCGGGGTACAGCCCGGCTTCCTTGGCCAGGAAGCTGTTGACGCCATCGCACGCGATCACCATCGGCGCGGACACATCGCCGTCGGGCCGATCGGTGCGCACGCCGATCACGCGCCCGGCCCGATCGCGCAACAGTCCGGTGGCGGTGGTGGCGCACAGCAGGGTGGCGCCGTCGGCCTGGGCGCGTTCGGCGAGCCAGGCGTCGAACTCCGGTCGCAGCGCCGTGGCGCCGTTGTACGGGGGTTCGCCCCAGCGGCCGGCACGCAGGTCGACCGAGAGGGCCTGCGTCGGTGTGAGCAGCATGGTCGTGCGTCGGGTGACCCATCGCTGGACCGGCGCCGATTCCCACCAGCGGGGGTGCAGCACGTCGAGGATCCGCGGGTAGATCACCCCGCCGTACATGTTCTTGGCGCCGGGGAACGCCCCGCGCTCGAGCAGCAGGACGCGGTGCCCGGCGTGGGCGAGCACGGTCGCCGCGCACGAACCGGCCGGTCCGGCGCCGACGACGATCGCGTCGAACGTCGTCGCCGGCTCCTCACCCACCACGACCTGCCCCGACCAGCAGACGATGCAGCTCCTCGACGACAGCGTTGGCGTCGGACACCACGGCCAGGTCGGCGAGGGCCATCATCGGGCAGTACGGGTCGGTGTTCACGCTGACGACGTGCGCCGGCGCACCGATCCCGGCCGTGTGCTGCACCGCTCCGCTGACCGCGAAGGCGAGGTACAGCGCGGGACTGATCACCACGCCGGTCGTGCCGATCTGGCGTTCGTGACCGAGCCACCCGCGGTCGGTCACCACGCGCGTCGCCCCGACCGCGGCGTCGAGCGCGGTGCCGACCGAGGCGAGCTGGCGCAGTCGCTCCGGGCTGTCGAGCCCGCCGCCGCCGACGACGACGCGCCCCGCCTCGCTCAGGTCGATCGTCGCCGGGTCGGCAGCGACCTCGTCGACGAGCGTCGGCTCGACGGGGTGGCCGCGGCTCGTCGTCGACCGACGGATCGAGCACGCGGCGTGGCGAGCGATCGGGATGGCTCGACCGACGGCACGCCGCGTGCGCCGGGCAGGAGCGTCACCACCACCGGCGCGTCGATCGCCCGGTCGACGAGGGTCAGCCCCCCGTCGCGGGCGAGCGTGACCCGGTCGGGCCCGACGTGGGTGGCCGCGGCGAGCAGATCCCTGCCCAATCGGTGGGCGAGCCGCGGGGCCAGGTCGCGGCCGTCCGGACAGGCCGGGAGCACCACGACGCGCCAGCCGTCGAGGTGGCGGGCGAGCTCGTCGGCCCAGCGCGCCGGACGAAAGCTGCCGAGCTCGACGACGGTCACCGTCGACGCCACGCCGGCGAGTGACGCCGGGTCCGGCGCCGATCCGGCGAGCAGCGCCTGTCCGTCGCACTCCGCCACCGTCTCGACGCTCCCCGCCGGCAGCGCGCCGTGGCGCACCGGGACGACGGCGAGCAGGTCGCTGTCGGCGCCTCTCACGATCCCACGCGCTCGGGTAGCGCCGGTTCGTCGTCGGGGCGTCGCTTCCCGCGGTTGCGGACGTGGCGGACCAGCTCGATCACCACCGTCACCGCCAGCGCCGCACCGAAGGCGAGGATGAAGGCGATGGTGTGGTCGTCCTCGAAGGTGGCGCCGAACACGAACCCGAGGCCGGCGGCGTAGGTGGCCCAGATCACCGCGGCGATCGCCGTCCACATGGCGAACCAACGATGCGGTTGGCGGGTGATGCCGCAACTCACCGTGATCACCGTTCGGCCGCCCGGGATGAACCGCGCCGTCACGAGCAGCAGCCCACCGCGACGGCGGATCTGTCGGTCCGCCCAGTCGAGGCGCCCGCGGGTCTTGGGGCGCTCGGCGGCGTACCGGTCGATGCGCCCACTGAAGTGGCGTCCGATCAGGTAGGCGATGTTGTCGCCCAGGAACGCGCCGAGCGCCGCGCACAGGATCACCAGCGCGAGGTGCTGCTCCCCGGAGCCGGCGGCGACGCCACCGATGATCACGGCCGTCTCGCTGGGAACGATGGGTATCACCGAGTCCAGCAGCGCCACCACGAGGATCACGACGAGGAACCACCAATGGCCGGACACCTTGTCGAGCCAGTCCCCGACGTCGGTCAGGATGCTCGCGACGATCATGTCCGGGCGACCCTACCGCGGGCGACATCTGGGCGGCCGGCCGGCGCCGGGACGTGCGCCCCCGCGCGCTGGCCCTCGACCACGGCCGCGTGGGCACGCCGGGGGGCGACGCAGTCGCCCACGCGCTCGACGGTGAACGAGCCGGACTCGGCGGCTGCGCGCAGCCCGTGGAACAGGGCGTCGGCCGGCGCCGCCGGCACGGCGAGCACCACCCAGTCCGGCGTGCGCACCTCGTCGCGCCCCGTCGGGTGGTGGAGCAGCGTGAGCGTGGTGCCGTCGAAACCCATCGGCACGAGGTCGGTGGCCTGGGCGATCGACTTGGCCGTCGCCCGCAGCCACCACTGCTCCATGTCGAGGGTGATCCCCAGATCCTGGCCGACCACCATCGCATTGGTGACGACCTCGACCGCGCACCCGCGGTCGGCGAGCAGCTCGGCGACGGACGTGGCGTGGTGGAACCCGATCTCGTCGATCAGCACCACCCGGCCGGAAGGAGCTGACGCGCCGGTGAGCACGTCGCGGACGTCGCACACGTTGCCGACACCTTGGGCCACCCACCACGGACGTTGGGCGACCGCGCCCGTGGCGACGATCACGTGGTCCGGCGAGCGGGAGCGCACGTGGGCGACGTCGGCGTCGACCCCGTACTCGACGACGACACCGAGGCGACGGCACTCGTTCACCTGGTTGCGGACCATGTCCCCGAGCTCGGCGCGGTTCGGCACCGACGCGGCGAGGCGCACCTGCCCGCCCGCCGCCGTGTCGCGCTCGAGCACCGTGACGCGGTGGCCGGCGCCGGCGGCGGCGATCGCCGCCTGGAGCCCGGCCGGTCCGGCACCGATCACGAGCACGTCGGAGCCGTTCGTCGTCCGCCGGGTCGTGCGTGCTTCGACGGCCTCGCGCCCGGTGGTCGGGTTCTCGATGCACCCGAGCCATCGGTTGAGCCCCATCCGCCCGACGCACTCCTGGTTGCACGACAGGCACAGCCGAATGTCGCCGTCGGCCCCGGCGTGCGCCTTCGGCGGCGAACTCGGCGTCGGCGATCTGGCCGCGCACGACGCCGACGAGGTCGCAGTGGCCCTCGGCCAGGGCGCGCTCGGCCTGCAGCGGGTCCTTGAACCGCCCGACTCCCACCACCGGAAGATCCACCGCGGCGCGGAGCGCGGCGGGGATGAACATCGCGTACCCGGGGGGCACGTGCATCGATGCCTCGATCATGAACAGCGTCGCCGTCGCGACACCGATCGACGTGTTGACGTAGTCGACCGCGCCGGTCTGCTCGACGAGACGGGCGACCGCGACCGCGTCGTCGATCGTCGTGCCGCCGTCGATCAGCTCGTCACCGCAGATGCGCACCCCGAGCGCCAGGCCGCGGCCGATCGCCGATCGCACGGCGGTGACGATCTCGAGCAGCAGGCGGGCGCGATTGGCGAGGGCGCCGCCGTAGGCGTCGGTGCGCCGGTTGGACGCCGGCGACAGGAAGCCGCGCACGATCGACGAGTGGCTGCACTGCAGCTCGACGCCGTCGAAGCCGCCCTCGACGCAGTGGGCGGCGACGGTGGTGTAGCCGGCGACGATCTCTCCGATCTCGGCCGTGCTGACCGCCTTGGGCACCTCGCGGAACAGCGGATCGGCCACCGCCGACGGCGCCCACACCGCGCGGCGCGAGTACATCGAGGACGCCTGGCCGCCGTTGTGGTTGATCTGGGCGAAGATCGGCACACGATGGCGGTGCACGGCGTCGGTGATCCGTCGGTAGCCGGCGATCACGTCGCGGTGGAAGCCGTGGATCAGCTTCTCGTAGGGCCAGTCGGTGGGGTGGGTGGAGTGCTCTTCGGTGATGATCAGCCCGGCGCCGCCGGCGGCGCGGGCGGCGTAGTACGCCGCGTGCTGCTCCGTCGGAAGGCCGTCACGGGCGTAGTTGGTGAGGTGGGCGGAAAAGACGATGCGGTTGCGCACCGTGACCGGCCCGAGCGCCAACGGCGTCCACAGGTACCGGTAGCCCACCACGGCGACTGTACGGGCGGTCGCGCTCGCTCAGGGAGCCAGCGCGGCGAGCACGGCGGTCGCTGCGGCGCCGTCGGCGGCGAGCTGATCGGCCGTGGCCGAGCCGTCGCGGAGTGCGGCCACCACGACGGCGGCGCCGTCGGGGCCGACCCCGGCGACGGCCGAGCCGGTGACCGGCGCCGTGGTCTGCTGGGACACGCGCACCGCCGTGAACTGCGAGCCCGAGACGTAGGTGAACCGGTTGGTCGGGGCGGAGAGCCGCTGTGGCGGCGTCGCCGAGAGATCCGAGAACTCGCCAGTGAGGATGTCGGCGAACTGGCCCAGCGCATCGGTGGCGTCGACGGCGTGAGCCAGCCGGACGACCTCGATCACCCTCGCCCCGTCGGTCATCGTGAGACGGTCGCCGGATCGGCTGACCACGCTCCAGGCGTCGAGGCCGTCCACAGCGTGCGGATCGAAGTCGTCGAGGGCCACGGCGGCGAGGGTCGTCGGCGGCGCCGGCACGGTGACGAATGTCGGCAGCACCGCCGGCTCCGACGGCATCGGCAGCTCCATCGACACCGGGACCGCGGACGGGTCGATGCCGGCGATCGTGACGAGGGTCGAGGTGGTCGTGGTCGCCTCACCGACGACGCCGGTGTCGCCGGGCGCCCCGGAGCCGCCGGCACCCGGGCTGCCGGCCGGCGGTGCGGTCGTGGCTCCCGCCGGTTGGCCGACGTCGATGGTCGGGCGCAGCCCGACCCCGGTGACGTCGTCGCCGTCGCGCCCGAAGCCGGCCACGAGCGCGCCGACCACGCCGGCCCCCAGCAGCGCCGCGATCACGAGGGCCACCACCAGCCGCGGCCGGACGCGGTTCGGGCGCCGCGGCGGCTCGACGCCGTCGGGCTCGCTCACTGGTGCATCCTGGTGCCACGCGACGCGTTCAAGTCGGCGGCGATGCACCCGTGAGCCGAAGACCCTGCCTGATGGTTCGCTCGCTCGAAGACTCGTTCGCTCATTGGTGCACCATCGACGCGGAGGCGGTGTTCTCCCGGCGGCGGGTCTTGGTGGTGGCTCGCACCGAGGCGCCGCACGCGCTGCAGAACAGCGCCAGCGGGGCCAGCACCATCTCGCACCGGCCGCACCGGGCGTCGCCGGTGACCTCGTGGCGGTTCGGGGTGCCGCGTGCCGCCTCGAGGGCGGCCTCGAGCAGGCCGAGGTGCAGCTGGGTGCGCAGCACCAGCACGAGCGCACCGGTGACGATCACCCCCCACGCCAGTCCGAGCGCCGCCGCCGGCGTCGGATCGAACCACTGGGCGAGGAGGGCGACACCGACGCCGTATCCGACCATGCCGACGACGGCGATGCCGAGACCCTTGGCGAAGCGACGCCCGAAGCCTTCGTAGCCGGCGCCGATCCCCGAGAAGGACGCGGCGGCGATGGCGAGGGCCGTGCCGTACAGCAGCGGCTTCACCGCTGCGGCGTTGGCGACGACCGACAGCCACGTGGCGACGTCGCCGCGCTCGCCGAGGGCGGTCTCGAGGACGCCGCGGTGCGCCATCAACGTCTCGCCGGCGGCGTAGGCGGCGCCGGAGACGGCGCCGAACGTGAGGCCGTCGATCATGTCGTCGAAGCGCGGACGTGACGCCAAGACGAGCGGGGCGAGCAGGCCGAGCACCACCGCCACGAGCGGCGTGACCACCCCGTACACGAGCACCGGCCGGATCTGGAATCCGCCGTCGATGGCCGCGCCGACGCCGAGGCGTTCGTCGGCGCCGAGCAGCAGGTGCTCGATCACCCAGCTGGCGCCGGCCCCGAGCGCGCCCGACAGGATCAGACATCCCAGCACCACCGGCACCGGCTCGTCCTCCCACTCGTTGGCGTCGTAGAGATAGATGGTGAAGATCGCCGGCACCGCCAGGGCGGCGGCGCCGAGGGCGAAGGGGATCCATCCGAACGCCGCGGCGATCAGCGGGATCGCCACCCCGACGGCGACGGCGATCTTGTACGTCCGCAGGCTGGCCCCGCTCGACAGCGGCAGCAGCGCCGTGACGACGTCGAAGGAGCGGACCCGCTGCCCGGGGTCGACGGCGAACGACGCCCGGCGGTCCGGCGAGTCGGGCGCCGCGTGCTCCAGGCCGCAGCGGTGGCAGAACGCCGCGCCGGCGGGCTGCGTCGTGTGGCAGCGAGCAGCTGACGACCGTCGTTCACCCGTGCTCCGAATGCGAGCGAGCGAGCGCCAGCGACGTGAGCGTACCAAGCTGCGCACGGACAGCTGTGCCCGCCGTGCGGGGTCGATGACGTCCATCACTTCCCGGTCATGATGTAGCCGCCGAGCGAGTCGACGGTGGCGCCGGAGGCGTCCAACACCTGCAGCTCGACGTAGACGCGTGACCCGGCGGGGATCGCGGCGTCGCTGACGGTCCACGGCTTGGTGGGGTCGAGCGCCGGGGCGGTGGCGGCGCGCTCGGGCTGGCCGCCCGGCTGCTGCACCATGTTCACCGGGTAGGCGAGGTCGCCGGCGGCCGGCGTGTAGTTGACGAGCGTGCCGACCGGATCGAGCACCGTGATCGGACCGCTGCCCTGCTCCGAGCGGTCCCAGTTCATGTTGGCGATCGACCCGTCGGTGCGCTGCAGCGTGAACTGGGAGTAGCCGTGCCAGCCATCGGTCTCGTGAACGTAGCGCGTGAACGGGATGCCGGAGTTGGTGCCGTCGGAGATGGTGGTGAGCGTGGGGAGGATCCGCGCCGTCGCCTGTCCGGCGGACACGTCCGCCGAGTCGGTCTCGAAGTAGGTGAGCGAGCCGTCGGCACCGGGCAGCGCCGCCATCAGTTGGATCGATCCGTTGAAGCCTCCCGACACCGGCGCCGACACCGTGAAGTAGCCGTCGGCTGTCGGCGGTCGAGATGGCGAGGTTGTCGGAGGCGAAGGCGACGTGGGCGTCGACGACCTCGGCCGCCTGGGCGTCGTAGAAGGCGCTGAGGAACGGACGCCACGTCTGTGCCGTCGGCTGGTGGTCGTAGTTGGCGTCGTACTCCCGTGGCTCGGTGGGGAAGTACACGGTCAGGCCGGTGGCGCCCTGGTACGAGGGCGTGTCGAACGAGCCGACGACCGCGTCGTGGATCGCCGCGAGGAGCGCGTCGCGGGCGGCGGCGACCTCGGGGCTCACGTCGGCGCCGAGGCGTCCGAGGAACTCGCCGAGGTCGAGGAACCCGGCCCAGTACTCGCCGTCCTGGCCGTACCTCAGCCCGGCGTCGGCGGCGGCGATGTACACCTGCGGGTTGTGCTCGACGTCGGCGGCCGCGGCGGTCGTGAACGCGGTGAGCGCGTCATCGACGGCGGGGATCTTGGCCAGGTCGACGAGGTCGAGCGTCATCGCATCGGCCGAGCCGGGGTCGTCGGCGACCACGTCGGCCTGGAACCCGGCGGCGAGCGAGTCGAAGATCGCCGGCATGGCGGCGCTGGGGTCGGTGAAGACGTTGAACGCGTCGTAGTCGAACCCCAGCCCGGGCACCAGCTCCTCCGACGAGATCACGTAGTCGGCGCTCGGTGCCGTCTCGGCGAGCACGTCCCAGTTCGCCATCAGGCAGGCGTCGTACATGACGAGGTCGATCTTCGGGCGCTTGGCCTCGGCCAGGGCCGCCGACATCGCCGTGCCGAGCTCGTTGGCGTCGATGTAGGTGGTGCCGCGCGAGCCGCCGGTGTCGGTGACGTCCTCGTCGAACCCGACGCCCTGCCAGCCCGAGCCGTGGTCCCACACGACGAGACCGATGCGCTCGTCGGGGTGCGCCTCGAGGCCCTGGGCGATGAACCAGCCGAGCGTGTCGGCGGAGCCGCTGTCGAGCTCGCCGAGGTGCTGGGTGACCGTCGCCGCGCCGTTGGCGATCTCGACGATCAACGCCTCGTCGGTGCGCGGGACGGCGATCGACGCGAACGTCGGCGACGACGCCGACGAGCCGTCGACGTACACGGTGAACGAGATCCCCGAGCGGCTGGCGTTGATCATCTCGTCGAGGTCGAGCCCGAGCGGGAGGTCGGCCGACGAGTCGTTGACGGCGTAGACGAGGATGTGCCAGCCCGCCGGCGTCGCCGACTGGGCGGCGAGGGCGTGGTCGAGGACCCCCGGCCCGACCGCTGCGCCGGCGGCGAGGGCGACGGTGGCGGTGGCGGCGGCGAGCAGCCGGCCGAACCGGCGGGGGGTGCGGTGTGCCGTGGTCGTGAGGTTCATGGTCGTCCCGATCGTGGTGTGGCGTCGGCCCTCGACGCCCTCAGAACGTTGTGACGCCCCGTCCCTAGGATGAGTTCCCTGATGGGTGACACGGGCGAGAGCATGTCAGGAGCAGCGCTCTCGGGGCTCAACCCGGACCAGCTCGACGCCGTGGTCCACCAGGGCGGACCGCTCCTCGTGGTCGCCGGCGCCGGCTCCGGCAAGACCCGGGTGCTCACCCACCGCATCGCCCACCTGATCGACGAGGGCGTGCGGCCGGGTGCGATCCTCGCCATCACGTTCACCAACAAGGCCGCCGACGAGATGCGTCAACGGGTCGGCGCACTGGTCGGGCCGGTGGCGCGCACGATGTGGGTGTCGACGTTCCACTCGGCGTGCGTGCGCATCCTGCGCGCCCACGCCGACAAGCTCGGCTACCCGCGGCAGTTCTCGATCTACGACCAGGCCGACTCCACCCGCCTCACCGGCTACGTGATCCGCGACCTCGGGCTCGACTCGAAGCGCTTCCCGCCGCGCGGGGTGCACGCCCAGGTCTCGGCGTGGAAGAACGAGCTCGTCGACCCCCCGCACGCGGCCGCCACCGCTCAGCACCTCATCGAGCGCAAGCACGCCGAGGTGTTCGCCGAGTACCAGAAGCGCCTCGTCGCCGCCGGGGCGATGGACTTCGACGACCTCCTCGTGAACACCGTGCGCCTGCTCCGCGAGCACCCCGACGTGCTCGAGGAGTACCGCCGCCGATTCGAGCACATCCTCGTCGACGAGTACCAGGACACGAACCAGGCGCAGAACACGATCGTGCTGCTCCTCGCCGGCGGCCACGGCAACGTCACCGTCGTCGGCGACACCGACCAGTGCCTGCCCGCGGGCACGCCGATCGGCACGCCGTCAGGCGTGGTCCCCATCGAGTCGCTGATGGTCGGTGACGTCGTGACCGGCACCAACGGGCACCACGAGGTCAGCGAGGGGCGGGTCACGTTCGTTCACCGTTCGTCGACGACCGAACCTCTGGTGGTCATCGGCGCGCAGTCCGGCGACCGCGACTATCAGCTGCGGTCGACGCCGCATCACATCGTCCCGGCGCGCCTGACGCCCGTATCGGGAATGCACCTCGTCTACCTCATGTACCGCGCCGATCGCGGCTACCGCATCGGCCACGGACCCATCTGGTCACTCTGGTTCTCGAAATCGAGAACCACGGTGACCAGATCGGCATGGCTGCTGGAGGTCTGCGCCGATCGTCGCGAGGCGAAGGCGCGCGTGAACGCGATCGCCGATCGGTGGGGGTCCTCACGACGTGGGCCGCCGACGACCGCGACGCCCACGAGCGCGCAGGTCGCGGCCAAGCAGCTCATGCATGACCTGTCGCTGCATCCCGACTTCCCGCTTCTACGTGCGCCTGAGCGGGCCGGTCGTCGCATGGCTGTCTCGGGCGCGGTCTACGACCTCATGCCCGCTGCGCACGTGCGGGCGGGCATGGAGATGCTCGTAGAGCAGGACGGCCGGTTCGAGGTCGCACGAGTCGTCGCCACGGACATCGAGGACTTCGCCGGCGAGGTGTTCGACCTCCAGGTCGAACCCGCGCACAACTACGTGGCCAGCGGCTTCGTCGTGCACAACAGCGTGTACCGCTTCCGTGGCGCGGACTTCCGCAACATCATCCAGTTCGAGGAGGCGTTCGACGACGGCTTCGGCGGGGTCACCACGGTGGTGCTCGACCAGAACTACCGCAGCACCCAGACGATCCTCGACGCGGCCAACGCGGTCATCGCCAACAACGCCGAGCGGCACCCCAAGAACCTGTGGACCGAGGCCGGGTCCGGTGACCGCATCGTGCGCTACCACGCCGAGGACGAGGGCGACGAGGCCCGCTTCGTCGCCGCCACGGCCCACGACCTGCGCAACAGCGACGCCACCAACTGGCGCGAGATGGCGGTGCTGTACCGCACCAACGCCCAGAGCCGCGTGGTGGAGGAGTCGTTCATGCGCCTCGGCGTGCCGTACAAGGTGGTCGGCGGCACCCGCTACTACGACCGCCGCGAGGTCCGCGACGCCATGGCCTACCTGCGGGCGGTGGTCAACCCGTCGGACGAGGTGAGCGTCAAGCGGGTGCTCAACATGCCCAAGCGCGGGGTCGGCGACACCAGCGTGGCCAAGCTCGACCAGTTCGCCGCCGCCACCGGTCGCGGCTTCTTCGACGCCCTCCGGCACGCCGACGAGGCGGGGGTCGCCGGGCCGGCGCGGCGCGGCGTCGAGTCGTTCCTCGTGCTGATCGACTCGCTGGTCGACCGCACGGCCGGGGATGCACCGGCCGGGCCCGCCGACCTGCTGCAGGCCGCCCTCGAGGGATCGGGGTACATGGCCGAGCTCGAAGCCGAGGACACCGTCGAGTCGGCGGGGCGCATCGAGAACCTCGACGAGCTGATCGGCTCGGCGCGACAGTTCGCTCGGGTCGAGGAGTTCCTCGAGCAGGTGTCGCTCGTCGCCGACACCGACGACCTGCCCGACGGCGAGGTCGAGGACCAGGTGGTGCTGATGACGCTGCACTCGGCCAAGGGCCTCGAGTTCCCGGTGGTGTTCCTCGTCGGCGCCGAGGAGGGGATCTTCCCCAGCTCGCGTTCGCTCGACTCACCCGAGGAGCTGGAGGAGGAACGCCGCCTCGCCTACGTCGGCATCACCCGCGCCCGTGAGCGGTTGTTCATCACCCATGCGTGGAGCCGCAGCCTGTTCGGCGCGACGCAGTACAACCCGCCGTCGCGGTTCGTCGACGAGATCCCGGCCGAGCTCGTCGAGTCCAAGGGCAACGTCTCCGGACGCAGCTCGTACGGGCGCCAGAGCCTGCGCCCCCGTGACCGCGGGCGCCCGCCGCAGTACCGCCGTCGCCGTGACTGGGACGACGACGACGGCGACCGCACCGACGCCCACCGCGACCGGGTCGTCGACGCCGCGCTCGCCGCCGGTCGGCGCGCCCCCGAGCCCACCGACACCACCGGCGTCGACCTGCGCGTCGGTGACGACGTCGAACACCCCACGTTCGGCGAGGGCGTGGTGCTCGAGCTGCGTGGCCGCGCCGAGGCGCTCGAGGCCACGGTCAACTTCCGCGGCGTCGGCATGAAGCACCTCGCGCTGGCGTTCGCCCCGCTGCGCAAGGTCGCCCGCTGATCCGACCCGTTTCCGGCTTTCTGTCAGCGTGGGCACGCTGACAGTGCGCACACGCTGACACAAACGGGGTGGCCGGCGTGCTTGAATCGAGGACGTGCGCGCCGCCCTGGTGATCGAGAGCCTGACTGGCAACACGTGGAAGGCGGGCGAGCTGATCGCCGACGGGCTGGCCCAGCACGGGTGGTCGATCACGGGCCTGTCCAAGGTGCGCGCCCCGGACCTGGCGTCGATCCAGGACGCCGACCTGGTGATCGTCGGCACGTGGGTGCACGGCCTGTTCGTCGTCGGCCAAGCGCCGTGGGCGGCGGCGTCGATCTCGAACCTGCCGACCATGCCGCGCCAAGCGGGCGGCGGCGTTCTGCACCTTCGCCCTCAACCCGGGCAAGAGCCTCGACCGCCTGACCGGTGCGGTGGGCGCGACCGGCGCCGACGTGCATCGGCGGCCTGGCGCTCAGCCGCTCGAAGCTGGAGGCGCACAGCGAGACGTTCTGCACCCGCCTGCTCGACGCGGTCGCGGCCCCGCCGGCGGCATCCATCCCCGCCTGACGGACTCAGTCGAGGCAGAAGGCGCCGGCGTCGAGCAGCAGCTCGTCGGGGCCCTCGTACCGCAGCAGGGGGGTCTGGCCCCGCGAGCCGAACTCGTCCGAGGACTGCGCCCACAGCCGCCGCCACAGGTCGCGGTAGCTCGTGCGCTGCGACGGCCACGCCTTCAGCAAGGAGTGCGTGAACACGCCGTACAGGTAGCCCTTGTCGGCGCAATCGAAGGCGGTCTCCTGCTCCAATGCCGCCGACCACCAGATCACGGACGGCCCGGGCGCGATCGTGATCTCGGTCGGCGGTTCGATCGCCTTGATCATCGGGCCCGGGAAGAAGCCGTCGGCGTGGCAGGCGTCGACGATCATCACCAGGCGGCTGCCGTTGTCGCGCAGGCGGTCGCGCATGATCGAGGTGATGTCGTCGTCGATCGGTCCGTCGGCGCACATCAGCACCTCGCTGTCGGGCTCGGCCTCACCCGGGGCCGGTACCCGGTAGCCGTGACCGGCGAAGTAGGCGACGAACAGCTCACCGCTGCGGCGGTCCCCGACACCGTTGACGAAGAGTTCGGCCACCGACGCGGCGGACGTGTCGGCCGGATCGGTGCACAGGGTGACGTCGAACCCCTGACGCTTCAGCAGCGTGGCCATGCCGGTGGCGTCGTTGTCGACCCCCCCGAGGGGCGCGAAGCGCACCCCGTTCCACGGCGCCGGCGCACTGACGCCGACGACGACGGCGGTGCCGCGCTCAGCCATCGCCGGGCACGGTGCCCGACGCCGGATAGTTCGCCGGCGCCACGGTGTCGACGGAGTACCCGGGTGTGGATGCGGTGGGGTAGCCGGGCGCCACGGTCGTCGACGTCGTGGTCGTCGTGGTCGTCGTGGTCGATTGGTCGACCGCGGTGTTGCCGATCCACGCCGCGGCGAGCAGGGGGACGCAGGCGATCACCATGATCAGCGCCGAGCCGCGCAGCTTGCCGATCGCCTCGATGACCCCCTTCACGTCGGGCAGGCCGCCGCGACCGCCGAACGCGGCCCGGTCCTTCGGGGTGCGCAGCCGGGCGCGGACCTCGAGCAGGGCGCCGAAGATCCCGGCGCACGCGATCACCCCGCCGATGATCAGCAGCCCGATCGCCACGATGCCCCCGATGGTCACCGTCGCCTCGGCGCCGGCGCCGGTCGAACGAACGGCGACACGCCAGAGCACGATGGCGAGCGGCGTCAGTCCGCCCGCCAGCAACAGCACCGAGAACACCAACGCCAGCACGGCGAAGCCGGCAGAGTAGACGAGCAGCGGTTCGGGCCCGACCGCGTCGCCGCCGACCGGTCCGGGAGCGGTCGTGGCGCTGCTCACGGTCGCGGTGAACGACGCCCGCGCCGATTCGGTGCCGGCGGCGTCCTTGGCTACGACGGTGTACTCGACCGCGCTGCCGGCGGCGCCGGCCGCCAACCGGTAGGAGCTGCCACTCGCCCCGGCGATGGTCGTCCCGCTGGCCTGCCACTCGTACGCCGCGACCCCCGCAGGCGCATCGGCGACGTTGAGGACGACCGACGTGCCCGGCTGGTACGGCCCCGGGGGGCTGGCAACGATGCGCACCGCGGTCCTCCTTCGGAAAGGTCGGCGCGACGGTAGTGCAGCCGCCGGCGTCGCCGACGCGATTTGCGGCGGCGATCGCGGTCAGGCGGTCGTCGGCGTGGTCGCTCCGCACGTGAGGTCGAGGTACAGCGTCGAGCCGTCGTCGACCAGTGGGCACACGCCCTCCGGCAGGGCCAGGTCGGCGACCCCGAGCTGGCGGCCCCGGCAGTCGGTGAAGTGCTCGGTCTCCTGCACCTGGGTGACACCGCACGAGGGGTCGGCATCGGCGGGGTACGCCCAGTAGGCGTGCCACCCGTGCTGCGGGTCGTCGCCCTGGTGAGCGAGCACGATCGTGCGTTCCCCGCTCGAGGTGTTGAGCCCCGGGAACAGGATCGGGCCGGTGTCATCGATGGTGTCGGCGACCGCCTCGACGCCACCGACCTTCAGCATCGAGGGCGCCAGCCGATCGGAGGGTTCGGCGCCGCCACGCGAGCTCCACGCGGCGATGCCCCACGTCGCGGCGAAGATCAAGGCGATCAGCAGGGCGCCACCGAGCACGGGCAGCACGGCCCGGGTGAGCGGCGAGCGTGGCCTCGGCAGCCAGCCCGGGCCTGGCGGCGCGCCGGGCAGGGACGACGGCGCGGACACGACGATCAGTGTGCCGGGCGAGGCCGCCCCACGACGCGGAATGGAGGCGCATCCGGGCGCGCCACTAAGTTGCGGCTGCGCTCGGGCGCGTCAGCGGAAAGGACCGTTCGTTTGGATCTCTTCGAGTACCAGGGCAAGCAGTACTTCGCCCGCTACGGCATCCCGGTGAGCGCCGGCGGCGTGGCCAGCACCGTCGACGAGGCCGTCGTGCAGGCCGACGCGGCCGGCTACCCCGTCGTCGTCAAGGCGCAGGTGCAGGTGGGCGGTCGGGGCAAGGCCGGCGGGATCAAGCTCGCGTCGACCGCCGACGAGGTGCGTGAGCACGCCGGGAACATCCTCGGCATGGACATCAAGGGCCACCGGGTCGAGCGGGTGTGGGTCGAGCACGCCTCCGACATCGAGGACGAGTACTACGCCAGCTTCACGCTCGATCGCGCCGCCAAGATGCACTTGCTGATGCTGTCGGCGAAGGGAGGGGTCGACATCGAGGAGGTCGCGGCCACCGACCCCGACGCCATCGTCAAGCTCCACATCAACCCGGTCGACGGGCTCAGCGCCGACTCCGCCCGCCACGCCGCGGTCGACGCCGGCATCCCGGAGAAGGCGGTCGAGGGCGTGGCCAACATCCTCGTGCTGCTGTACGAGTGCTTCACCTCCGGCGACTGCGACCTGGCCGAGATCAACCCGTTGATCCTCAAGCCCACGCCCGACGGCGAACCCGGTGTCGTGCACGCTCTCGACGCCAAGGTCAGCCTCGACGAGAACGCCGCGTTCCGCCATCCCGAGTGGGCCGAGTACGCCGCGACCCAGGTGCTCGACGACCGCGAGCGGATGGCCAAGGAGAAGGACCTCCAGTACATCGGCCTCGACGGCTCGGTGGGGATCATCGCCAACGGCGCCGGGTTGGCGATGTCGACGCTCGACATGGTCAACCAGGTCGGCGGGGCGGCGTCGAACTTCCTCGACATCGGTGGCGGCGCCAACGCCGACGTGATGGCGGCGGCGCTCGACGTGATCAACCACGACGACAGCGTGCGCTCGGTCTTCATCAACATCTTCGGCGGCATCACCCGTGGCGAGGAGGTGGCCAACGGCATCGTCGAGGCCGCCCGCCGCGTCGAACTGCGGGCGCCGATCGTCATCCGCCTCGACGGCACGAACGCCGAGGAGGGTCGGCGGATCCTGGCCGAGTCGGGGATCCCACCCGATCGCCTGATCTCGCAACCGACCATGCTCGACGCCGCTCGCGCGGCCGTGGCGCTGGCGAAGGAGTGATCATGACCGATCCGTTGCGAGCGACGAGGCGCCAGCCGAGGAGCGTCCACAGCGCAGGCAGCTGGCGTGGCCGGGGAACGCCGGGAGGGGTGGGTGATGTCGATCTTCGTCGATCAGAGCACGAAGGTGATCGTGCAGGGGCTCACCGGGGGACAGGGCAAGTTCCACGGGCTGCGCAACAAGGAGTACGGCACCCAGGTGGTGGCCGGGGTGACGCCGGGCAAGGGCGGCCAGACGGTGACGGCCCACGACGGCACCGACATCCCGGTGTTCGACACGGTGGCCGAGGCGGTAGCGGCCACCGGCGCGACCGCGTCGTTCGTCGCCGTGCCACCGAAGGCCGCCGCGGCCGCGATCCTCGAGGCGGCGAACGCCGGGATCGCCTTCGTGGTGTGCATCACCGAGGGCATCCCGGCCCAGGACGAGGCGCGGGTCTACAACCTCCTCGTGCGCGACTTCCCCGACACGCAGCTGCTCGGACCGAACTGCCCCGGCATCATCAGCCCCGGGAAGTGCAACATCGGGATCACCGCCGGCGAGATCGCCGAGCTGCCCACGGAGGGCGGTCCCAACGTGGGCATCGTCAGTCGCTCCGGCACGCTCACGTACCAGGCGCTGTACGAGCTGAAGCAGGCCGGCATCGGCGTGTCGACGTGCGTCGGCATCGGCGGGGACCCGGTGCCCGGCACCGACTTCATCGACTGCCTGAGCCGCTTCCAGGCCGACCCGGAGACGCACGCGATCATGATGATCGGCGAGATCGGCGGTTCCGCCGAGGAGGAGGCCGCCGCCTACATCGCGGCGAACGTCACCAAGCCGATGAGCGCCTACATCGCCGGTGTCACCGCGCCGGCGGGCAAGAAGATGGGCCATGCCGGCGCCATCGTGTCCGGCCACACCGGCACGGCGCAGGGCAAGATGGACGCCCTGCGCGCCGCCGGCGTGCAGGTGGGGCTCAACCCCACCGAAGCCGGCGAGCTGATGGCCGGCATCGTCGCCAAGCTCTGACCGGCGAGCCGAAAACCTTTCACAGTTGAAAGGTTTTCGGCTGAGCCCGGGCGCGCTCGGCGCGCAGGCCGAGGGCGGCGCCGGTCGCCACCACCACGACGGCGAGCGCGGTGAGCCACATGCCGATGGCGCGGTCGAGGTCGATCGTGACCATGCTCACGCCGTTCGACGCCTTCGCCGAGCCGGCCCCGAGCAGCAGACGGACCAGCATCAGCACGGCAGCGAGCATCGAGGCCACCGTCTCGATGAGCGGCCAGGGGCGCCCGTCGGGACGCATCTGTCCGCTCGCCAGGAGGAAGGCGACGATCCCCACCGCGACGGCCAGGATCCACGCGATCCCGCCGGTGAGGAAGTAGTCGAAGGCGTTGTTCCCGCTGGCGTGGCCGTACTGGGCCCAGTCGAGGAACAGCCCGAACACGAACGTCGACACCGCCCCGCCGATCATCAGCCAGTCCGCCGCCGAGATCCGCTTGACGTCCATCGGTCCATTCTGGGCGCGGCGGTGGGGACCACACACATGGTGACCGTCATTGCGTTCCCCGGCCACGCAGGCCGTCGCCGGCCGCTCACTCGCTGGCGCTCGCTCGCACGCCACAGATGGTGGCCGACGCCGTGCGTCACTACTGTCGACCCGGTGCCCACCGCGCTGCTGTCCGTGTACGACAAGTCCGGGATCGCCGAGCTGGCGACGGCGCTGCACGACGAGGGGTGGACGATCCTGTCGAGCGGCGGAACCGCCGCGGCGGTGGCGGCCGCCGGCGTACCGGTCACCGACGTGGCCGAGCTCACCGGTTTCCCCGCCATCCTCGGGCACCGGGTGGTGACGCTGCACCCCAAGGTGCACGGCGGCATCCTGGCCGATCCCACCGACCCGGCCCACCAGGCCGATCTGGCGGCGTTCGGGATCGGGCCGATCGCGCTCGTGGTGGTCAACCTCTACCCGTTCGGCAACGACCCCGGCATCGAGCTGATCGACGTCGGCGGGCCGGCGATGGTGCGGGCGGCGGCCAAGAACCACGCCCACGTCGCCGTCGTGGTCGATCCGGCGGACTACGACGCGGTGGTCGCCGAGATCGTCGCCTCGGGCGGCGTCGACGCCGTCGACGCGCCGGCGCCTGGCCCGACGGGCGTTCGCCACGACCGCCGACTACGACCACGCCATCGTCGAATGGCTCGACGACACGTCGGGCCGTGCCGACGACGACGCCGACCTCCCTGACACGCTCCGCCTCACGCTGCAGCGGGCGCAGCCGCTGCGCTACGGCGAGAACCCCCACCAGCGGGCGGCGCGATATCGCTTCGACGGGGCCCACGGCTGGTGGGACGCGGCCGTCCAGCACGGCGGCAAGGAGATGAGCTACCTCAACGTCTACGACACCGAAGCGGCGTGGCGCCTCGTCCACCGGTTCGGGTCGACGGCGTGTGTCATCGTCAAGCACGCCAACCCGTGCGGCGTGGCCGTCGACACCGGCGGCCTCGACGTGGCCGAGGTCTATCGGCGCGCCCACGCGTGCGACCCGGTGAGCGCCTTCGGCGGCATCGTGGCCGTCAATCGCGACGTGACCGCGGCGATGGCCGAAGCGCTCGGCCCGGTGTTCACCGAGGTGGTCGTGGCACCGGGGTTCGAACCGGCCGCCCTCGCGACGCTGACCGCCCGACGCAACCTGCGCGTGCTGGAAGCGCCGCGGCCGGCGCCGTGGCGTCTCGACGCTCGGCCCGTCGACGGTGGCCTGCTCGTGCAGACCCCCGACCCGGTCGACGTCGATCCCCTGGCCTGGTCGGTCGTCACCGCCCGCGCTCCCGAGCCCGGTCAGCTCGACGACCTCGCGCTGGCATGGACGGTGTGCGCCGCCGTCAGCTCGAACGCCATCGTGCTCGCCGCCGACGGTCAGGCCGTCGGCATCGGCGGTGGTCAGCCCAATCGCGTCGACTCGGCACGTATCGCCACCGCCCGCGCCGGGGGTCGGGCTTCCGGCGCGGTGGCCGCCAGCGACGCCTTCTTCCCCTTCCGCGACGGCATCGACGTGCTCGCCACGGCCGGCGTGGCGGCGATCGTCCAGCCGGGCGGCAGCGTCCGCGACGACGAGGCGATCGCCGCCGCCGACGAGCTGGGCATCGCCATGGTGTTCACCGGCGAGCGTCACTTCCGCCACTAGTTGCTGGCGTTCCCCGGCCACGCAGGCCGGCGCGCCGGCGCCCTCCGCTGGCGCTCCGGGCGCCTACTCGCTCGATCGCCGGGACGCTCGCTTGCGCTCGCTGATCGCGTCAGGCATGCTGCCGAGCGCTCGGAAGTCACGCGGGGCCGCTGGGTAGGCTCTGGGGACCATGGCACGGATCTCCGACCTGTTGGCCCGCGGCCGCACCTTCTCGTTCGAGTTCTTCCCGCCTCGCGACGATGCCATGCAGCTCACCCTCGGACGCACGATCGCCGAGCTCGAACCCCTCGAGCCGAGCTTCGTGTCGGTCACCTACGGCGCCGGCGGCTCGAGCCGCGAGCGGACGCGCAACATCGTCACGTGGGTGGCTCGCGAGACGGCGATCACGCCGATGGCCCACCTGACGTGCCAGGGCCACAGTCGCGACGAGATCACCGAGTTGCTCGACGCGTACCACGCCGCCGGCATCGAGAACATCATGGCCCTCGGCGGTGACCTGCCGGCCGAGATGGCCGCCTCCGCATCCCGCGATTACCGCTACGCGTCCGACCTCGTCGCCGACGTCGTCGCCACCGGTCACTTCTCGGTCGGAGTCGCCGCCCACCCGGAGGTGCACCCGGCGTCGCCGGACCGGGCCACCGACCGGCGCTACCTCGCCGACAAGCTGGCCGCCGCCGACTTCGCCGTCACGCAGTTCTTCTTCGAGGCCCACCACTACTTCGAGCTGGTGGAGGAGCTGAGGGATCTCGGTGTCAGCAAGCCGGTGCTCCCCGGCATCATGCCCCTCACCAACGTCGCCCAGATCACCCGCATGGCCACGCTGAGCGGCGCCGAGGTGCCGGGTCGGGTGGTCGATGCGGTCACCGGGGTCGACGACCCGGCCGACGTGCGCCGCGTCGGCGTCGAGCTGGCGTCGCGGCTGTGCGCCGAGCTGCTCGCCGGCGGCGCGCCGGGCCTGCACTTCTACACGATGAACCGATCCACCGCTTCGCGGGAGATCTACTCCAACCTGGGGCTGGGAGTCTCGTAGCAATGGCGATCGGGCCGATCAGCGCCCGACCACTGGAGTGGAACCCGCCGAAGGCGGCGGTGTCGCGGGTGCCCTACCTCCCCGGAATGGACGGCATGCGGGCGCTCGCCGTGGTGGCCGTGATGGTGTACCACGCCAACAACGCATGGCTGCCGGGCGGGTTCATCGGGGTCGAGGTGTTCTTCGTGATCAGTGGCTACCTGATCACGCTGCTGCTGATCGGCGAGCACGAGCGCACCGGGCGCATCGGCCTCCGCGAGTTCTGGACGCGACGGGCGCGGCGCCTGTTGCCGGCGCTGTTCACGATGATGGCGGCGCTGGTCACGTACGCCGCCCTGTTCGACCGGGATCAGCTGGGCCGGATCCGCGGCGACGTCATCGCCGGGCTGTTGTACGTGTCGAACTGGTACCAGATCTGGGTCGGCCAGGGATACACGTCGCGCCTCAACTGGGTACCCCTGCGGCACCTGTGGAGCCTGGCCGTCGAGGAGCAGTTCTACCTCTGCTGGCCGTTGATCATCGTCGGGCTGATCTCGCTCGGGCGCCGTCGGTTGCCGCAGGTGGCGGTGTGGCTGGTGGGCGTCGCCGTGCTGATCGCCCTGGCGACGGCGCTGCTGTTCTATCCCGGACACGTGGGGCTGCCCGAGTTCACCCCCGAGGCCTACTGGACCGTCGCCGGACGGAGCATCAGCAAGAACGATGCGCTGTACCTGTCGACGATCACCCGTGCGACCGGCCTCCTGCTCGGTGCGGCGTTCGCCATGGTCTGGCGACCGGTGGCGGTGGTCCGCGGGCCGCTCCGTGACAAGGGGCGCCAGCTCGACCTGCTGGCCGGGATCTCCCTCGGCGTGCTGATGGTGCTGGCGCTGTCGCTGCACGTCTCCCGCATCGACGGCGCCGGCGACTCCCGGCTGTTCCGCGGCGGGTTCCTGCTCGTCGACGTCGCCACGTTGGGGGTGATGGCCGCCGTCACGCACCGGCGGGCGGCCGCTGGTGCCCTGCTCGGCACGCCGACGCTGGCGTTGATCGGCACCCGGTCCTACGGGTTGTACCTGTACCACTGGCCGATCTTCCAGATCATGCGCGACCCGTCCGGGGCCGGCCTCAGCGTGGCCCAGTTCATGGAGGCGATGGCGATCACGGTCGTCGTCACCGAGGCCTCGTACCGCTTCATCGAGACGCCGATCCGCCGTGGCAGCGTGTCGGTGTGGTGGCACCGCCTGCGTGACGGCCACGACGTCCCCGGCCGGCGCGCCCTCGCCGCGGTCGGGGTGGTGGTGACGACGCTCGTCGCGTTCTCCGTGGCCAGCCTGGCGGTGGCCGACATCGAGCTGACGCCGTTGGAGCGGTCCCTGCAGTGCGGCCAGCAGGCTGCGAGCGGCACCGTCGACCCCAACCTCGACTGCCCCGAGTTCACCGTGGCGACCGCTGCCGCCGCGGCCACCACGCTCGCCCCAGCGGTCGCGGCCGCCGCCACCGCCAGCGATCCCGCCGGCGCCGTCGCGGGCGCGACGACCACCGCCGCCACGCCGACACCGGCGGTCACCACCACCCCGGCGGGCGCCGCCACGCCGGCGGTGGGCGCGCCGAGCACGACCACCGGTGGCACCCTCGCCGCCGGCGCCCGCATGGCGTACGGCGACTCGGTGATGCTCGGTGCCCGACCAGCGCTGCTGCAGGACGGGTTCAACGAGGTCGACGCGGTCGAGGGGCGCCAGATCTACGACGTCACCCCGATCGTGCGCCAGCGCGCCGCGGCCGGATCGCTGCCTCCGGTGGTGGTCGCCCAGCTCGGGACGAACGGCGCCTTCGAGTTCAGCCACCTCGACCACTTCGTCGAGGCGTTCCCGCCCACCACGCAGCTCTTCATCATGACGATCCGCGAAGGCTCGGCGGTGCCGTTCGCGGCCGCCAACAACGAGGCGATCCGGGCCCTGCCGGCGAAGTACCCCAACGTCCACATCATCGACTGGGCGACCGAGGCCGCGGCCTGTCCCGGCGACTGCTTCTACGACGACGGGGTCGGCCACCTGAAGCCCGACGGCGAGGCCTACTACGTCGCGATGATCAACCAGGCGCTCGGCGGCTAGCGCAGCGAGCGATCAGTCCTCCGGGAGCAGCGGCGGGATACCTCGCGAAGGATCTCGGCGGCGTCGGCTGCATCCTCGGGTCGAACCTCCACGACGACGCCGCCGTCGCCCTCGACTCGGGATGACACCGCCCTCGGCCTGGTCATCGACCACCGCGTCGATGCCGAAGGCGCGCAGCTTGGCCTGGGCGACGTCGGCCTCGCCCTCGGTCGCGTAGGAAGCGACCGCGGTCGGCTGGGGGTGGTCGTTGACGTCATCGGCGGTCATGGCGCATGTCTACCGCACGCCGGCCCCGCTCCAAGCGCCGCCGGAGCAGAGCGTTCAGGTCTGCTCCGGTCCGAGGAGCAGCTTGATCTCGTCGATGGCGGACTGTTGCTTGGCGACGAGCTCCCTGAGCTGGCTCACCGCAGCAGCCTCTGTCGACGGCGACCGGTGGTGGCGTCGGCGGCGTCCGCCTTCTTGCCGGGCGAGAGGAAGAGGTTGGCCAGGTAGCCGGTGAAGGTGCCGAAGATCCCCACCCCGACGACGATGATGAGCGAGCCGCAGAATCGACCGCGGTTGGTGACGGGGTACTGGTCGCCGTAGCCGACGGTCGAGATGGTGACGATGACGTACCACAGGGCGTCGGAGCCCGTCGTGATGTTCGCCCCCGGTGCGTGTTGTTCGATGTGGAGGATCTCGAGGCTCCCGAACTCGAGCACCAGGACGCCCATCAGCAGCAGGGTGAACAGGGCGCTGCCGGCGCGGTCCTTGATCAGGCTGCGGGCGATGTTCCTGGCGCCGTACTCGCGCAGGAGCCGGATGACTCGCCAGAGCCGGAAGACGCGCAGGATCTTGAGCTGCTCGACGGGCAGGCTGGCGAGCAGGTCGGCCCAGCCGAAGTTTCGGAAGAAGTAGCGAGACTTCGACTCGGCGGTGAACAGGCGGTAGGTGAAGTCGGCGAGGAAGATGGCGCTGAGCAGCGCGTTCATGACCCACAGGACCGAGTCGAGGTCCGAGTCGTCGATCGCGTAGAGCAGTACGAGGTTCAGGATCGACAGGATCGACAAGATGCCGACGAAGATCTCGTAGCCGGTGTTCTTCAGCTCCGTGCTGCGTCGTTGCGCTCTGGCCATCTCCGTTGTGCCCCGTTCGTTCGGTCGGCGACCCGACGAATCCGACACGCATTCTGGTCACTCGGCGATCGCGTTGGCGGACTCTCTAACGGCGATCTGGTCACCCTCCTTCTCGATATCGAGAAGGAGAGTGACCAGATCGAGCCGCCCCGCGTCGGCCCCACCGTGCGCCCACCTTGCCGCGGTCGGGCGACCGCGCTCTCGTACGATCCTGCGGCGTGACCGTCACGCGCGAGAACCCGCTGTGGACGGTCGCGTCGCGCCCCAGCCGGTCGATCTCGAGTCTCGGTTACGTCCCCGGCCTCGACGGGATGCGCGCCCTCGCCGTCGTCGCCGTGATGGTGTACCACGCCAACAGCGACTGGTTGCCGGGCGGGTTCATCGGCGTCGAGGTCTTCTTCGTGATCAGCGGCTACCTGATCACGCTGCTGTTGATCGGCGAGCACGAGCGCACCGGCGAGATCGACCTGCGGGCGTTCTGGCTGCGGCGGGCGCGTCGCCTGCTCCCGGCGCTGTTCATCATGATGGGCCTGCTCACGGCGTTCGCCGCGATCTTCAAGCGTCACGAGCTCGGCCAGCTGCGCGGCGACGTGCTGGCCGGCACGGGCTACGTCTCGAACTGGTACCAGCTGTGGGTCGGCCAGGGGTACACCGCGACCGGCGAATGGGCGCCGCTGCGCCACCTCTGGAGCCTCGCCGTGGAGGAGCAGTTCTACCTCGTGTGGCCGTTGGTGATGGCCGGCCTGCTCGGCCTCGGGCGACGCCGCCTTCCCGAGATCAGCCGTTGGCTACTGCTCACCGCCCTCGTCGTCGCCGTCGCCGTGGCGCTGCTCTACTACCCCGGTCACGACCTCACCGCGCCGTCGGCGTCGTGGGTCGTCGGCGGTCACTCCGTTCGCCAAGATCGACACGCTCTACCTTTCGACCATCACGCGCGTGCAGCGGCCTGCTCATCGGCGCGGCGTTCGCCATGCTCTGGCGGCCATCGGCGGTGATGCGCGGCCCGCTGCGGACGAAGGGACGCCTGCTCGACGTCGTCGGCACCGTCGGCCTGGTCGCGCTCGTCTTCATGGCGCTGTCGTTGCACCTCGTGACGCCCGCCGGCGCCGATCCCTGGCTGTTCCGCGGCGGGTTCATCGCCGTCGATCTCGCCACGATCATGGTGATCGCGGCCGTCACCCATCGCGGGTCGCAGGTCGGGCGCCTCCTCGGCACCCCGACGCTCGCCTACGTCGGCACCCGTTCCTACGGCCTGTATCTGTTCCACTGGCCGATCTACGAGATCATCCGTGGCGTCGCCGGCAACCACATGTCGCTGACCGAGTTCGCCACGGCGATGGTGCTCACCGTGATCATCACCGAGGCGTCGTACCGCTTCGTCGAGACCCCGATCCGCCGTCAACAGGTCGGCGCCACCCTCGGTCGCCTGCGCGACGTCACGAGCTACGAGACCCGCCGCGTCGTGGCCATCGGCGCCGTCGGCGTCGTGGCGCTCATCGGGTTCGCCGGCGTGAGCCTGGCGACCGCACCGCTGCGCCCGAGCGACTTCGCCGCGTCCCAGGCCGCCGGTGAACAGGCGGTCACCGACATCGCCGCCGCCCCCACCACGCTGGCGACGGTCGCGCCGACGGCGCCGTCGACGAGCGTCGCCTCGGCCACCACGGTGGCGGGCGCCGTCGCCGCGCCCACCACGGCGGCCGCCCCCGTGACGACACCCGCCACCACCGTCGCTCCCGCCGCGGCACCCACGACCGCCGCGAGCGGGTCGCCGCTGCCGTTGTTCGCCGTCGGGGACTCCGTGATGCTCGGCGCCGCGCCGGCGCTCAGCGACGCCGGGTTCGTCGTCGACGCCCACCAGAACCGCCAGCTCGCCGACTACCTGCCGGTGATCCAGGAGCTCGCCGCCAGCGGTCGCCTCACCGGCACGGTGGTCGTGCACCTCGGCACCAACGGTGGCTTCACGTCCGACCAGCTCGACGCGTTCATGGAGGCGCTGGCCGGTGTGCCCCGGGTGCTCGTGCTCACCGACCACGCCCAGCGGTCGTGGATCGCCGGGAACAACCAGCGCATCGCCGCGCTGCAGGGCACCTACCCCAACGTGCTGGTCGGCAACTGGGACGCCCTCGCCGCCGACTGCCCGGGAAGCTGCTTCTACGACGACGGCATCCACCTGCGTCCCGACGGCCAGAGTTACTACACCGCGCTGATCCAGAGCTGGTCGGGGCTGACCTGAGCGACGGCGGCGGTCGTCCGGGTTGACCGGCCACAGAGGGGCCCAGCTCCTACCATCGAACCCCATGACCACCAAGGCGGCGGTCGGTCGACCGCACGCCGCGACGTCCACGGTGCCAACCATGCCGGGCCTCGACGGCATGCGCGCGCTCGCCGTGCTGGCCGTGATGGTGTACCACGCCGACAACGCGTGGCTGCCCGGCGGCTTCATCGGGGTCGAGGTGTTCTTCGTGATCAGCGGCTACCTGATCACGCTGCTGTTGATCGGCGAGCACGAGCGCACGGGCGCGATCAGCCTGCGCGCCTTCTGGGGCCGGCGAGCGCGGCGCCTCCTCCCGGCGCTGTACCTGATGCTGTCGCTGCTCGTGATCTACACGGCGATCTTCCGGTCCGACGTGCTCGGCCAGTTGCGCGGCGACGTGATCGCGGCGTTGACGTACGTCTCGAACTGGTACCAGATCTGGGTCGGTCAGAGCTACACGTCGTCGGGCGACTTCGCCCCGCTTCGCCACGTGTGGAGCCTGGCCGTGGAGGAGCAGTTCTACCTGGTGTGGCCGCTGGTCATGGGCTGGCTGCTGAGCCGGCGCAGCCGGGACCGGGTGCCCGACCTCAGCCGCTGGCTGCTGCTCGCGGCGGTGGCGATCACGGTCGTGACCGGCCTGCTCTACTACCCCGGCCCGCAGATATCGCCCACCGACACGCCGGATGCGTACTGGCACGTCTTCGGGCGGGCGATCTCGAAGACCGACACGCTGTACCTGTCGACGCCGACCCGTGCGACCGGCCTGCTCGTCGGCGCCGCGCTGGCGACGCTGTGGCGGCCGCTCGCGGTGTCACGCGGTCCGCTGCGCGGCAGGGGTCGTTCGCTCGACGGACTCGCGGTGATCGGCCTGGCCGCGCTGGCGCTGCTGGCCTGGAACCTGCACATCGTCACGCCGGACGGGGCCGACGCGGCGCTGTTCCGTGGCGGGTTCCTCGCCGTCGACCTGGCGACGGTGCTCGTGATGGTGGCCGTGACGCACCGCTACGCGTGGACGGGACGGCTCCTCGGGATCCGCCCGCTGCGCTGGGTCGGCACCCGCTCGTACGGCCTGTACCTCTACCACTGGGTGGTCTACCAGGTCGTCCGCCGGGTCGCCGGCAACACGCTGACGTTCCCGCAGTTCGTGGCGGCGGTGATCGTCACCGGGGTGATGGCGGAGATCTCGTACCGCCTGGTCGAGATGCCGGTGCGGCGGCGTCGAGTGGGCTCGGTGTTGGCGCGGGTCAAGCGCACCCGCGACCCGCTGGTACACCGGATCATCGCCTTCTCGGCGGCGACGTTCGTCGCCGCGTTCGCGCTCGCCGGCGTGAGCATGGCGACGGCGCGCCTGCAACCCAACGAGATCGCCCGCTCGCTCGACGAGAACGCCGGGCTGCCCGGGTTGCTCGACGTCACGACGACCAGCTCGTCGACCACCACCACCACCACGACGTCGGTGCCCGCAGCGAACGGTGGCTTCCCCGTGCCGGCGGGCATCACGGCCGCCAGCGCATCGAGCGAGCCGACGGAGCCGGCGTCGACGGAGCCGGCGTCGACGGAGCCGGCCTCGACCGAGCCGGCGTCGACGGAGCCGGCCTCGACGGAGCCGGCGTCGACGGAGCCGGCGTCGACGGAGCCGGCGTCGACGGAGCCGGCGTCGACGGAGCCGGCGTCGACGCGAGCCGGCCTCGACCGAGCCGGCGTCGACGGAGCCGGCGTCGACCGAGCCGGCGTCGACGGATCCGGCGTCGACGGAGCCGGCGTCGTCCACCGAGCCGGCCTCCATCGGAGCCGGCGTCGACGGAGCCGGCGTCGTCCACCGAGCCGGCGTTCATCGAGTCGGCGTGGACCCTGCCCGACTCGTCGGCACCGGCGCCGGCGACCGAGCCGGCCTCGACGGAGCCGGGACCGACCGCGCCCTCGGCGGCCACCACCACATCGACCACCACCACCCCATCGACCACCACCACCACCTTGCCGCCGACCACGACGACCAGCTCGACGACGACGACCAGCTCGACGACGACGACCAGCTCGACGACGACGACCAGCTCGACGACGACCAGCTCGACGACGACCAGCACCACGACCACGCTGCCGGCGCCGACCACGACGGCCGGCCCGACCACGACGTTGCCCTCGCCGCGCAACGTGCAGGCGATCGGCGATTCGGTGATGCTCGGCGCCGCCGACGAGCTCCAGGCCCACGGCGTGTTCGTCGACGCCAAGGTCAGCCGGCAGATGAAGGACTACCTGCCGACGATCCAGGCCGCCCAGGCACAGGGTCTGCTCGGCGACACGATCATCGTGCATCTGGGCACGAACGGCTCGTTCAGCAACGACACGCTGAGCACGTTCATGGACGCCCTGCGCGGCGTCCCGCGCGTCATCGTGCTCACGTCGTACGCCGACCGCGGCTGGGTCGACGGCAACAACGCCAAGTTGATGGCGCTCCCCGCCCGTTACCCGAACGTGACGATCCTCGACTGGCACCAGCTCGCCACGCAGTGCCCCGGCGACTGCTTCTACGACGACGGCATCCACCTCAACCAGAACGGGCAGAACTACTACGCGTCGCTCGTGCTCGCCGCCGGCCAGGTGCCGTAGGTCACCTCACGAGGCGCCGTGCGCCGTGGGTGCGATCCGGACTCGTGACCTACGCTCGCCTACATGACCGTCAATGCGTTCCCCGGCCACGCCATGAACAGCCTGCGCAGCTGCTGGCCGCTCCTCGGCTGGCGCCTCGTCGCTCGTACCCTCACGATGGCAGTCGGCTCATGAATGCACCCGTTCGCGTCGCCGTCACGGGGGCCGCCGGCCAGATCGGCTACAGCCTCCTGTTCCGCATCGCCTCGGGGTCGATGCTCGGGCCCGACACGCCGATCGCCCTCCAGCTGCTCGAGATCACGCCGGCGCTCGGCGCGCTTGCAGGGCGTGCGCATGGAGCTCGACGACTGTGCGTTCCCGCTGCTCACCGACGTGGTGTGCACCGACGACGCGGACACGGCCTTCGGTGACGCCGACGTGGCGCTGCTCGTGGGAGCGATGCCGCGCAAGCAGGGCATGGAACGCTCCGACCTGCTCGCCGCCAACGGCGGGATCTTCAAGCCCCAGGGCGAAGCGCTCTCGCGCAGCGCCAGCCGCGACGTCAAGGTGCTGGTGGTCGGCAACCCGGCCAACACCAACGCGCTGATCGCCCAGCGCAATGCGGCCGACCTCGACCCGCGACGGTTCACGGCGATGACCCGCCTCGACCACAACCGCGCCGTGTCGCAGATCGCCGCCAAGCTCGGCGCCGCCGTCACGGACGTGCGCCGCATGACGATCTGGGGCAACCACTCGACGACGCAGTACCCCGACCTGTTCCACTGCGAGGTGAACGGCGCCAACGCCTACGAGGCGGTCGGCGATCACGACTGGGTCGATGCCACGTTCATCCCCACCGTCGCCAAGCGTGGGGCGGCCATCATCGAGGCCCGCGGGTCGTCGTCGGCGGCGTCGGCGGCCAATGCCGCCGTCGATCACATCCGTTCGTGGGCGCTGGGCACAGGCCGATGGCGACTGGGTGTCGATGGCGATCGTGTCCGACGGCAGCTACGACGTGCCGGAGGGGATCATCTCGAGCTTCCCGGTGACGTGCCGCGACGGTGCATACTCGATCGTCCCCGACCTCGACATCGACGACTACAGCCGCGGCAAGATCGACGCCTCGGCGGCCGAGCTGGTCGACGAACGGGCGGCCGTGCAGGAGCTCGGGCTGGTGTAGCGGGTCGCGCCCTCGGGCGCGGTCGCCGAATTCACTCGCCGACCGGCGCGGGTGCAGTGGTGCCGGAGAAATCGCCGCCGGGCGATCCGCCGACTTCGTAGCCTTCCGCCGTGGGAGCTCGCGTCCGCGTGCTGTGCGGCTCGGTGGTCATCGCAGTGGCCCTGCTGGCGGTCTCCGACGGCGTTCGAGCCGACGATTGGCAGCCGGACGACCCGCCGCCCGCGGTCGCGGCCGAATCGATCGGCTCCGGCTGGACGCTCGATAGCTGCACACCCGCCCCCGACTCGTGGTCGTGCCTGTACAGCGGACCAGGCGCCGGCGCGATGGGCATCTTCGCCCACCCACTGGCGCCGACCGAGTACCCGGCCGTGTGGGTCGACATCTACCGGCAGTCGAGCTGCGACGGGGCCAAGCCGTTCGACGTCGGCGACCGCGCCGACACCGCCGGGTGCATCGCGCCAGCGTCGGACGAGCTCGGGTCCCACGTCGAGTTGGTGTTCGCCAACGAGTCGTGGCTGTTCTCGGTCGTGCTGCTTCCCGTCGGCTCGGGCGTGGCGGCGCTGGATACCGACCTGGCGCTGCACGTGCGCACCGCCCAGCTCGCCCTCGTCGGTGGCGAGCCGGCGGCGGCGAGCAACCACGATTCGTCGGCTCCACCCGACGCGTCCGCTTTGGAGCCCTACCTTCCGGTGGCCGGTCCGGCCGGGTTCCTGCCCCAGAACGGCATCACCACCGACCTCGACACGTTCAACGAGCAGACCCTCGGTGACCTCACGTCGGCGGATCAGCGCGCCTTCCTCAGCGACCACACGACCGCGCGGGTGCGGCTGTGGATGGCGGCGGCGTTGGATGGCGGCGTGGCCGTGATCGTGACCCAGTATCCGTTCGACGAGCTCGCCGGCCTGGCCCTCGGCTCGCTCGAGGACAGGGGCGCAGGCGATGCACCGATCGCGGCACCTGGGGCCGCGGGGATCGCCGACCTCGTTTCCGTCGAGACGCCCCTCGGCTCGGGTGAGGGCCACTTCACGATCGAGGCCTTCCGACGCGGCCGCCTGGCTTTCCAGGTCGCTGCGTTCGGTGGTGACTCGGCACGGCGCGAGCAGCTGGCATCGTCGATGGCGACCGCGGTCGCCGGGCTGGCGCCGCAAGGCGCGTCGTCACCGCTGCACCCGCCGGGCGTCGCCCGGAGCCTCGGCCAAGCGGCGCTGGCGACCGCCCTCGTCGTGGCGGCGGCGCTCGGGGTGCGGCGCCTCGCGGCGGGACGGGCGGTCCGCCCAGCGCCGGTCGAGCCTCCCCCGCCCCGCCTCGTCGACGTCAGCGCTACTGCCGCCGAGCTGCGTCGCGAAGGTCGTCGCCTCGCCGCAGTGCAGGTCATCGGCTGCGCGGTCGTCGCCGTCGGGCTGACCGCTGACATCGGCTGGTGGTGGGTGGCCGTCGTCGCCCTCGGCGCGATCACCGGCCTGGCGGCTACCGCCGCCGCCCGACGACGCGAACGGACCCGGATGCGCGGTCGGTGGACGCCGCCGAGTGGGCGCACCACCGCGATCGGTCTCGCCGGCGCCGCCCTGCTGGTCGTGGGCGTCGCCCTCTCTGTCCGTGGGCTCAAGGAGTGGGTGCTGCTGCCCTCGCTGACCCACCTCCGCCTCGCCGACCGGGCCGGCACGACGCCCCACGTGCTCGCCGCCGCGATGGGCTTCGTCGGGATCGTGCTGCTCGTGCTGGCCGCCGTGGTGCTGCGGCGGGCGCGTGCCCACGCCCGCGCCGACCGGCGGCGGGCCGTCCGGGCGCCGGACGGCGACGAGATCCTCTACCTCCGCTCGTTCGGCGACGATCGGCTGACGGTGCCGAGCGTGCACTCGGCGCGCCGCCCGTTCTTCGAGCTGTTCGGTGTGCGCGGAAGGGATCCGTTCGAGGAAGGCATCGCCTGGGAGCTGACGGCGCAGGGTGAGCTGTGCGCGATCGGTCGCCCCGGCGAGTCGACGTTGACGCTCGGCACGGCGCGCGACCTCGTCGACCAAAACACGTGGCGGTCGGACGTGACCGCCCGCATGGCGACCGCCCGGTGGATCGTGTTGGCGATCGGCGCGACCGGCGGCCTGGGGTGGGAGGTCGACGCCCTGGCACGCGAGGGCCATCTCGCCCGGACCGTGTTCGTCGTGCCGCCGCTCGCGGCCGAGGAGGTCGAGGTGCGGTGGACGGCAACCCGTCACGCCCTCGACCACGCCCACGGGCGATTGTTCGTCGCTCCGGTCCACGTGGCGGGCACGGTGACGATCCGAGTGGATGCACGGACCGGCGAGGTGTCGAGCGACAGCGCGCCGATCGCCTCGACGAGGCCGGCTATCGGGCGGCGATCGAGCACGAGTCGTCGTCGCTCCTGGCCGCCACGCCGATGTCGACGTGGGCTCCGGTCCCGACCGTCACGTCGTGAGGTCGTCGTCCCACCCGCACAGTGCGGCGATGACGGTGGCGAGGGCGGCGCCCCGGGCGTCGTCCGGCTCGACGAGATCGCGCAGGTCGGCGAGGTGGTCGAGAACGCTGCGGCGCTGGGCCCAGGTCGACCGGGCGGCGAACGCATGCTTGTACTCGGCGCTGGCCCTGGCGACCGCCCGCTCGCGCTGCTCGTCGTCGGTGGCACCGAGCACGTCGGTGACCGCGGCGTCGCCCGGGTGAGCACGAGCCCAGAAGTCGGCCGGCTGCGGTGGACGCTGGTCGACCAGTGTGGCCTCGGAGACCTCGCCCGCCGCCGGTACCGGCTGGGCCTCGCCGGCAGGAGGTGGCGAATCGCCGTCGACGAGCAGGCTCAGTTGGCGAGCGTTCTCTCCCGCGTAGCGCTGGTCGTCGGCGCCGCCCACCGCCGCTCCGCGGGCGTAGGCGTCGCGGGCGCGCTGCAACAGCTCCGGCCGACGCTCGCGGTCGATCGTCGCCCGGCGCCGCAGCACGCTCCCGAGCACCGCATAGCTCTCACCCTCGGGCAGGACGTCGACGGCCGCCTGGGCGATCTGCGTCGCCAGCTCGAGATCGCCGACGGCGGCGTCGTGGCCGTCGCCCTGGCGACGCGCCTCGCGCTGCGCCGCCCGGGCCAGGCAGTTGGCCGCCTGCTGGAGGTCGGCGGGCAGCGTGCACCGAGTCAACAGCCCGACACGTGGCGCGCCGTCACCGCGTTCGACCACCAGCGCTCCGAAGTGGTCGGCGGCGGCGCGGAAGTTGCCGAGGTCGCGGGCGATCGCTCCCAGGCGCCGGCAGACCGTCTCGTCGGCCGTGCCCGGACGTTGGACGACCCAGTCGCGCAGCGCCTTCCACACCGCGGACAGTCGCGCATGGCCGTCGCTCACAGGACCACGTCCAGCGAGCCCGAGATCGCCGGTGCGCACGGCGAGCGTGTCGAGTCGGGCGACCAGGTCGGTGTCGCTGACCGGGTCCGGACCGGCAAGGTCGACCGTGGGCCGGTGCCCGCGCACCACGAATCCGGGGTCGCCGTAGCACTGGTAGGCCGCCCAGGTCTGGCCCCCGCCGGCCTGGGCGCAGGCGAGCCGGGCGCGCGCGACCGCATCGCCCAAGGGGCGGCCACCGAGCAGCTCCCGGTAGAAGGTGACCGCGAACGACTGTGCCGCGGCGTCGTCGACCGACCACCCGGCGGCCACCACGGCGCGGGTGCCGATCGCCATGAACTCCCTGGCCAGGCCGGCCGCCATGCGGGTCATCCCGATGCGTCCGAGGCTGCAGCAGTTGAGGAACACGACGTCGGGCACGCGGGTGAGCTCGCGAACATGGTCGACCGTCAGCATGTTGGTGCTCGACAGCACCGCCCCGGTCCGCCCCGGGCGGTCGGCCTCGTACACGCCGTGGCTGGCGATGTGCAGGAACTGGTGGTCTCCGAACAGAGCGTTCTGCAGGGCGACGACCTCGATCTCGACGTCGCCGTCGTCGATCCTGTCGACGTGCGCCGCGCCGAGGGCGCCGCCGAGCAGTCGAGCGACGTGATCGGCCTCGTCGAACACGCCGGGCAGGGGCGGCAACCCCGGTACCCGGCCAGCTGCGATCACCAGCGCATCGCCGACCGAGGCGCGGTCGGGATTGAGTCGCCGGTCGTCGCGCTCGGCGAACTGGCGCATCACGGTGCCGCACTCGGCGGGCACGGCAGCGCCGCGCGTCTGGGGCAGGGTGAGCAGCTCCCACGGCAGGTTCGCAGTAACGGCATCGACGACGAACTGGACGGCCGCCGAGGTCTCGAACTCGCCCTCGATCGACTTCGGCACCAGCTGCTCGTAGAGCGTGCGTGCCGTCGTCCGGTCGGCGGGGTCGGCGCCGAGGTGATCGACGAGGGCGTGCACGGTCGCCGCGTCGACGTGGTGGCGCACGCGATCGGCCCGGGCATCGCGCCCGAGCAGGGTGATGTCGAGGGCCAGGCTGCGGTCGTCGCCGTCGGCCGCGCCGGCGGTGTCGGGGGACCCGTCGGTGATCAGGAAGCGGCGCCACCGCTGGCCGATCTCCACGAGTGACGCGCCGAGCGGCAAGCCACCGGCCCGGCGCGCGACCGTGGTGGTGCGCAGCGTCTCGTAGCCGCCGCGGAGCCGTACCTTCGTCGCCAACGAGCGCAGGGCGACCGCCGCCAGGTTCGCCCGCTCGGCGTAGCGCTCGACGAGCTCGAGGGCGCCGATGCGGACCGACACCGGGACCGACCGCGACGCCTCGTACTGGGCCAGGTCGTCGTTGACGCGCAGCACTCCGTCGACGATCCCCGCCACCGAGTCCTCGACGCGCACGTCGTCCTCGGCGCCGACACCGAGGAGCGTGCTCGAGACCCCGACCCTGATCTGGCGTTCGGCCGCCGGGCCGTCCACCGGGGGGTAGAGCGGCAGGCACCGATCGATCAGGCAGGCGCGCACGGCGTGCGCCAGCTGGACCCGCCCGAAGTCGGACGAGCGGCCGAGGCCGACGACGTAGCACCCAGGTGGTTCGGTGGCCGGGGCGCCGATCGGGGCCGGCTCGACGAACCGCGAGGTCCCGAGCTCGCCGGGGTAGCGGTCGAGCTCGATCCACGTGGAGAGCAGACCTCCGAGCTGGCGGTCGACGAACCGCTCGACCCCGGTCATCGGCTCGTCGATGAACGTGCCGATCATGAGGGCGAACGTCGCCAGGTCGAGGCTGGCGTGCACGATCGAGATCGCGACCGGCGACTCGGCCGTCGATCGGCGCGTCGGCGCCGTGGGCGCGGGCGATCCGGCTGCGCCGGGAACCTCTCGGGTGCTCACTGCCTCGACACCTCCTCCGTCGGCCGGCGTCGGCGCGATTCTGCTGCATGGCGGCACGGAGGTCGGACGATTTCCCCCGCCATCTGGTCACTCTGGCTTTTGGCGACGAGACGCGATTTCGCGAGGGCTACCCTGCCGCGGTGCTGTTCGTGCACGCCGGGAACCGTCCCGACATACCGGGCCGGGCCGACGAGCGGTTCCCGGTTCAGGACGTGGCACCGGTGCGCGCCTGCGTGCACCGGCTGATCGACGTGCTCTCGCCAACCGGGGTGGTGAGCGCAGCGTCGGCCGGTGCCGACCTGATCGTGCTCGAGGCGGCGCTCGAGCTCGCGGTCCCGGTCCACGTCGTCGTGCCGATCGAGCGAACGGAGTTCGTGGTGAGATCGGTGGCCGATGCGGGCGCGGTGTGGGTTCGTCGGTTCGACCACGTGGTGCGCGCCGCGGCGGATGCCCCGAACACGCTGTTCGAGGCGCGCGCCGTGGCGAGCGACGGGTGGGAGCGGCGGGCGAACGCGGTGATCATCGAACGGGCGCGACATCTCGCCGGCACCGACGGCCGCGTGCTCAGCGCTCACCGTGCGACCGCTGCCGCACGACGACCCGCCCAGCGTCACCGACGATCTCGCCGACCGCGCCGCCGTGCTGGGCTGGCCGGTGCTGACGCTCGATCCGCGAGAGCCCGGCGCCGTCCGCGTCGGATGACGACGCGGGTCAGGACACGGCGACTCGGCAGGCGAGACGGGTCATCGCGTCGACGCCCCGCTTCAGCTCGGCGTCGGAGATGCGCTCGCTCGTCGAGTCGCCGTAGACATCGCTGACCGTCATCATCGCCAGCGCCTCGACGCCGCGCACCGCAGCGACGGCGTAGAGCATCGCCGCTTCCATCTCGATGCCGAGGTGGCCGAGGCGGCGCCACCGGGCGACGTTGCCGGCGTCGGGGTCGTAGAAGAGCGCCGACGTGACGATCGGCCCGACGTGCGTCGGGGCACCGGAATCGCGACTGAGTCGCGCCGCCGTCTCGGCCAGCGCGAACGTCGCGCTCGGCGCGTAGCCCGCCATGTCGGCGTACTGCAGTGCGGTGGTGTCGACGGCCGATGCCGCGATGGCGATCACCGTGTCGGCCATCGCCATGCCGTCGCCGATGGCACCGCACGTGCCGACCCGAACGAGTCGCGTCGCCCCCAGCTGCACGAGCTCCTCGTACACGATTCCCGCCGACGGGCACCCCATGCCGGTCGACTGCACGCTGATCGGAGCGCCCTCGAAGGTCCCGGTGTAGCCCAGCATGCCGCGCTCCTCGTTGACGAGGCGCGCCCCGTCGTCGAAGAACGTCTCGGCGATGTACCGGGCACGCCGCGGGTCTCCGGGGCAGAGCACGGCCGGCGCGTAGTCGCCGCGCTCGGCGCGCAGGTGGATCGGCATGTTGGCGGAGGCTATCCCGCACCCCCCGGCGCGAACGTCGTACCGTGTCGGGCATGTCACCGGTGATCTACGACGTCACGTACACCGAACGGCACAGCCGCCTCACCACGGCGTTCCGTTACATCCTCGCCATCCCGCACCTGCTGTTCCTCAGCATCTGGGGCTACGCGGTCGAGTTCGTCGCCCTGTTGCAATGGTTCGTGATCCTGTTCACCGGCGAGCGCAACGAGGGCCTGTGGCGCTTCCAGCGCGGCTGGATGGGCTACGCCAGCCGCGTGTACGGCTACGAGTACCTGCTCCACGACACGTGGCCGGCGTTCGGCACCGCGTGGGGAGACGAGCCGGTGGCGTTCGGCCTGGAGTACGAGCCGAAGGCCAACCGCCTGACGAACGCGCTGCGGCTGATCTGGGCGATCCCGGCTGCGATCATCCTGTTGATCCTGGCGATCGGGATGGGGGTCATCCTGATCATCGCCTGGTTCGCCATCGTCATCACCGGCCGGCTCAATCGCGGCTTCTACGACTTCATGCTGCGAGTGAGCCGCATGTCGCTGTCGCTGACGGCCTACCTGCTACTGATGACCGACAACTACCCGCGATACGACGGCGTGACGCCGACCAGCGCGCTCGCGCCGGGTGATCTCGACCGCAACGACGGTCGCCGCTCCGTCATGCCGCCTGCCGAGCGGCAACCCGCTGCCGCCACCGAGCGGCCCGCCCGCCGGCTGACGGCGCTCACGACAGCCAGCGGTCGCGGCGGTTCGCTCCGCTGAACTACGGTCGCCCCGTCGGCCGTGCGCCGGCTTGGGTTCGACTCGAGGAAGGCACCTGGGCGGAGGCGGACCATGGCTGGTGGCAGCAGCGGCGATCGGCACGATCGTGGAGACAGCCTGAGCGGTGGTCGCGCGTGGCGCGCGTGCGGACGCCGGCTGCTCGGCGCGGTCGGTTGCCTGCTGGCCGCCGTGGTCGGCGCAGCCGGCGGGACCACGTCGTCCGCGGCGACGTCGTCGGCGGTCACGCAGGAGGCCACGGCGATTCGTCCGCAGACGGTCGATCTCGAGCTGCTCGCCGGGGTGGTCCTCGGGGAGATCGAGGGTCGCCTGGGCTACCAGTTGTCGGTGCCGTGGACGTTGAAATGGGCCGAGCCAGGTCGCCTGCCGTCGGCCGGAGCGCGTCGACCGGGGGCCGCTTCGACGCCTCGGGAAAGCTGCTCTACTGCGTGACTCGCCTCGGTCCGGCGGCCGCGGTGCTCGGCGAGGCCGAGCTGACCTCGCTCGTCGCATCGAGCCTCTTCTCCTGCTTCCAGGAGGATGTCCTGGGGCGAGAGCGCACCGCAGCCCTTCCCGGTGGATCAGGTTCGGCGAGCGGGCCTGGGTGGGCGAGACGGTCAGCGGTGGGTCGTCGCTGTCCACGACGTGGTGGGACAGTTGGCTCGGAGAGCCGATCGTGCCCCTGTCGGCGCGGTCGCACGACGCCATCGGATGGTTGGCGTCGGTGGAGGCGAGCACCGGGTCGACGTGGGCGTTGCTCATTCCGTTGATGAGCGACCCCACCGCATACGCACGCATCGACCACAAAGCGCTCGAGGGGTGGGCCACCCGCCTCGTCCGGCGAGCCGATCTACCGACGTGGGAGAGCAGCGGTCCCGGCATCACGGCCACCCGGGCGACGCCCGCGGAGCTGACGCTTCCTGTCGGATCGTCCCAACGCTTCGACGTGAATCCCGACACCGTGCAGCTCGTCAAGCTGGCGACCGAGGGGGACGTCGTTCACCTCGACATCAACGGCCCGGTCGGCGGCGGGCTGGCCGGCGCGACCACGGCCGCGCCGGTGACGCTCGGGACGACCTCCGCCGACTTCTGCCTCCGCCCCGACGGCTGCATCTGCCCCGACCGAACGCCGCCGCCCGGCCCACCACTCACGGCGATGGGGAGCACGACCGTGACGCTTGCGATCGTCGCGGTCGGTGCCGAAGGCAAGGTCGTGGTGACGCCGGCCATGCTCGACACGTTGTGCCCGGCCCCGGTGGCCACCACGCCACTACCCGGCGCCGGTCTGGTCGGTCGGTGGGTGTCGACCGGTTGGGTGATGCCGGCGGCCGTGTTCGGTTCGGTGACGGGCGGCCGCGGGATCGTCATGGACATCGGCGCTGACGGATCGATCTCCATCGACTGGAGCGGGATGGATCCGCTCACCGCCGACCAGGACATCAGCGGTACCTCGGCGCAGACGGTGGTGTCGATGACCGGGGCGATGTCGGGATCGATCCGGGCGATGTCGGACACCGCGCTTGTTGCGGAGTACGACACCAACGACGTGACGATCAGCGTGGCGGTGACCGTGAACGGCACGGCGACGCCCACGATCTCGATGAGCGTGGACGAGGCCGCGGCGTCCTACGGCCTGAGCCTGCCGGTGACCAACGCCGCGGTGTCGCTCGACGGGACGCACCTCACGCTCAGCCAGGAGCTCCCGGACGGCGGGGGGACGATCGCCATCCAGTTCGTCTCGGCGTAGGAACGTGCTCGTCTCTTGACGAAGGCGCCCATTCGCCCGTATCTCTCGGCGAAGCGTCACAACGTGCTCCCGCGTCTCGCCTCGTGGGTAGGCGAGTTGGATCTCCCGCTTCCTCCGCGTGTGATGGCGCTATGCGCCCATCCGGCGGCCGCGATCGGGTCCACATCACCCCCGCTGAAGTCGCCGATGGCCAACTCGTGATCGGTCTCACGACCAGCCAGGGCGGACCGCGAGTCGACCTCGAGAATCGACGGCTCCCTCACCGGAGGATCCAGCTGTGGCAGTCCTACCGCATGGACTTTGCTTTGATCGTCCTGATGGCGCTCTATCCGCCCACGTTCGTTCGGCGCTTCGTCAAGGAGCCGGACACGGGAGTTCTGGAGGCCGCGAGCGATATCCGGCCCGACTTTGCATTTCGCTGCAACCCGATGTTCGTCCAACAGATTCCACCTCACTTGCGAGACACGGTCGTGCAACGAATGACCACTACCGATATCGAGATGTACGGCAACGCGGACTGGGTGGAATACGAGAAACTTCGCCGAATTCTGGCCAGCCACTAGACGCTGCCAGGTTGATTGCCCCGCGGCCGACCGTTCGGCGAAAGGCGAGGTGGCGGTACCTCTATTTCAGGAACTTGGACGTGACGTTGTCGGCGAGCACCTTGCCGCCCGTCTGGCACGTGGGGCAGTAGTTCACGGTGTAGCTCGAGTACTCGACGGCGCGGATCGTGTCGCCACAGACCGGGCACGGCTCACCGGTCCGGCCGTGCACCCCCGCCGAGCGGTCCTTCGACGAGCTCATCTCGTCGCGGCCGCGCTCGTCGGCGAGGTCCTCGGCGACCACCTCGCGGATCGCCGCCACGACCGCCGTCGCGCCCGGGAGGCCGAGCTTGCGGGTCATCGCGAACGGCGACAGCTTGGCGCGGTGGCACACCTCGTTGGCGAGGCGCCGGCCGATGCCGGCGACCGCCCGCTGATCGCGAAGGAATCCGTGGATGCGCGTCGACGGCAGGGCGGCGAAGCGGGCGGCGAGCTCGTCGGGCTCGATGGTCGCCGCTTCCGGGCCCAGCTTGTCGAGCGGTGGCGACGTGAGCACGGCGGCCGTCGGCACGCACCACACGCCGGCCCGGCGTTCGGTGCCCTGCTCGGTGAGCAGCAGTGCCGGGGCGGCGACGGCGCCTTCCGGCTCGAACGTGAAGCGGGCCTGGCCGCCGCGCGGCTTGGCCGACTGCTTGACGTCGACGAGCAGTCGCCCGCCCTGCATCAGGTGGACGACGAACGTCGCTGGCTCGAACGTGAGCAGCAGGTACTTGCCGCGTCGGCCGACGTGCTCGAGCGGGCTGCCGTACGCGACGTCCGGAGCCGGCACGGCCGTCTTCAACGCCGTGAACACCAGCGGCGTGAACCGCCGCAGTCGTCGCCCGGCGAAGTCGGCGGTCAGCCGCTCGGCGTGGGCCTGCAGCTCGGGCATCTCGGGCATCGTGCGGCTACCGGTACTCCGTACTCGGACGGACGTCGGCGAACACGGCGTCGAGCGCGCCGAAGACGGGCTGGGCGTCGAGCAGGCGTCCCTGGTCGCCATGGAGGCGGATCTGGCCGCCGATGAACGCCTCCTGGGCGTTGAGCGCCCCGGTCGCCACCGCCACCGCCGTGTCCCACGACTGCTCCATGCGCACGTGCTCGGGGTCGGCGATGCCCGGCGCGAACGCGATCGCACCGCCGCCGACCTGCAGGTGGTAGGTGACGTCGCCCTCGGGCCCGCCCGTGACGAGCTGGGTCAGGCCGATCTCGTGCTCGTGGGCGAGCCCGGCCAGGTTGCGGTCGTCGGCGACGCGCGCCGCGACCGCGTCGATCCACTCGAGGCTCAGGTAGCGCACCACCGCACCAGTCTGGCGGTCGCGAACGGCTCGTAGTGTCGCTGTTCGTGGATCCCACCGCCGCCGGCGCGCCACGCCGCGCCGACGAGCTGCGCCACGCCGACGCCGCCACCGAGGAGTGGGTGTTCACCGCCTGGACGGCCGACGGCACGGTCGGGCTGGTGTCGGGGCTGCGCGTCACCGAGCTCGGCCTCGTGGTACTGGGCGGCCCTCGCCCGGGCCGACGCTGCGCTGCTGCACGTGACCGACTGGTCGGTGCCGCCGCGCGCCGACCCGCTGCTCGTGAAGGGCCACGGGCTCTGGGCCGAGCACACGTGCGACGCGCCGATGGAGCAGTGGACGGTCGCCAACGAGACGTACGCGACCGCGCTCGACGACCCGGCCGACGCGCTCGATCGCGCCTACGGCACGCCCACCGCCCTGTCGTGGGACCTCGAGTGGTACGCGGTCGCCCCGGCGGTGTGGCACCACACCCCGTCCGGCTACGAACAGGCCGGCGTGGTGCACGGGGTGGTCGAGCTGCCCGACGGCGCCGGCTTCGAGCTGGGCGAGGTACCGGCGCACCGCTGGCATCGCTGGGGCGCGGCGCTGGCGCCGGTGCCGCTCCCCGGCGCCATTGCCCATCACGGCCGGCGCGCCGTGTTCGGGTTTCCCGACGGCACCGTCGCCGACTGGGTCCTCACCCCCGACGGCTGGCGCGCCCGCCGACCCCTGTGACTCGACAACCGATGGGTGCCAACATGACGGAACGGTCATGCTGGCACCCATCGGTTGCTCACTCGAGTACGTGGCGGGGGTCGCCGGGCGTGTCGAGGCGTGGCGTGGTCGCGACCTCGAGGTGGCGCCGCTCGACGGCGGGATCACCAACCGCAACTTCGTCGTCACCGTCGACGGCGGCGACCGCTACGTCGTGCGCTTCCCGGGCGAACGCACCGAGCTGCTCGGCATCGATCGGGCGGGTGAGCGCGAGGCCGCGGTGCGAGCTGCCGTCCTCGGCATCGGCCCGCCGGTTCTCGCCGAGGCGCTACCAGACGTCGGCACCGTGATCACCGCCCTGGTGCCCGGCGAGCACCGCACCGGCGACGCCTTCGTCGGGCGCCTCGACGAGGTCGTCGACCTGGTGCGACGCCTGCACGACAGCGCGCCGCTCGATCACGCCTTTCCGATCCATCGCGTCGTCGAGGCGCACACCGACGACGCCCGCCGGCTCGGCGTCGACCCGCCACCGGCGACCTACGCACGCTTGCCCGGTGAAGCTCAGCGGATCGAGCGGGCCTTCGCCGGTTCGCCGGATGCCGGCGGTTCCGTGCCACAACGACCTGCTCCCGGCCAACGTGCTCTTCGGCCCCGGACGCACGTGGCTGCTCGACTTCGAGTACGCCGGCAACAACGATCGATGGTTCGACCTCGGCAACCTCAGCGTCAACGCCGCGCTCGACCCGGACGACGACGAGCACCTGCTACGGCGCTACCTCGGCGCGCCGCCGGCGCCGCGCCATCGCGCCCGCCTGCAGCTGATGAAGGTGATGAGCGAGCTGCGCGAGGGGATGTGGGCGACGGTGCAGCGGGCGATCTCCACGTTGGACACCGACTTCGATGCGTACGCGCGCGAGCGCCTCGCCAGCGCCGCCCGGTTGATCGCCGACCCCGCCTACGAGAGGTGGCTCGCCGAGGCTGCGTAGTGTCGCGGCGATGCGCGACCGGGCCCGGGTGGTGATCGTCGGCGGCGGGGTCGGCGGCACATCCGTCGCCTACCACCTCGCCCAACTCGGTTGGACCGACGTCCTGCTCGTCGAGCGCGATCAGCTCACGAGTGGCTCGACGTTCCACTCCGCCGGGCTCGTCGGCCAGCTCCGCGGGTCGGTCACGCTCACGTCGATGATGATGTACGGGACCGAGCTGTACCGGCGTCTGCACGCCGACACCGGCCACGACCCCGGCTGGCACGAGGTGGGGTCGCTGCGCCTCGCCTCGACCCCCGAACGGCTCGAGGAGTTGCGTCGGCAAGCGGGATGGGCCAAGACGTTCGGGCTGCCGCTCGAGCTCGTGTCCACCGCGGAGGCCGCGGCGCTGTTCCAAGGGTGGTTCGACCCCGCTGGTGTGCTCGGCGCCGTGTGGCTGCCCACGGACGGCTGGCTCAGCCCCAGCGACCTGACGATGGCCCTGGCCGCCGGGGCCCGCGCCGCCGGCGTCGAGATCGCGACCGGTACGAGGGTCACCGGCATCGGCGTCGCCACGGTGAGCGAGCGGTCCGACCGTCGCCGCGTCACCCACGTCGACGTCGCCACCGCCGCCGGCCCGGCTCGCATCGAGTGTGAGGTGGTCGTCAACGCCGGGGGCATGTTCGCCCACGAGATCGGTCGACTCGCCGGGGTGGAGGTGCCGATCGTGCCGATGGCCCACCAGTACGCCATCACCCGCCCCCGGGTGCCGGTGCCACCGAGCCTGCCGACGATGCGCGACCCCGATCGGCTCGTCTACTTCCGCGAGGAGGTCGGCGGGATGATCATGGGCGGCTACGAGCGCGATCCGGCGCCGTGGTGCGTCTCCGGCGAGATCCCCGCCACGTTCAACAACCAGCTCCTCGCCCCCGACTGGGATCGCTTCCTCCCGCTGACCGAGGCGGCGCAGACGCTCGTGCCCGCTCTGGCCGACGCCGACGTCCACCAGCTCGTCAACGGCCCGGAGGCGTTCACGCCCGACGGCGAGTTCGTCCTCGGCGAGAGCGACGTGGCGGGGTTCTTCGTGGCGGCCGGCTTCTGCGCCCACGGCATTGCCGGAGCCGGCGGCAACGGGAAGGTGATCGCCGAGTGGATCGTCGGTGGCGAACCGCCCGGTGACCTCTGGCGGATGGACATCCGTCGCTTCGGGCCGCACCACCGCTCCCGCGGCTACTGCCTGGCCCGCACCCACGAGGTGTACTCGACGTACTACGACATCGCCTACCCCAACCACGAGCGCGCCGCCGGTCGGCCGCTGCGCCTGCCACCGGCCTACTCCCGTCACGAGCGGCTCGGCGCCGTCTTCGGCGAGAAGTCGGGCTGGGAGCGGGTCAACTGGTACCGCAGCAACGAGGACCCGGCCCACGAGTCGTTGCGGCCGCGCGGCTGGGCCGGCGAGCACTGGTCGACGGCCATCGTCACGGAGCACCTGGCGACCCGGCGCACCGCCGGGCTCTTCGACGAATCGTCGTTCGCCAAGTTCGAGGTCGTCGGCCCGGGCGCGCTCGACCTGCTCGGTCGCCTCGCGGCCAACGACGTCGACCGCGGCGTCGGGACGATCACGTACACCCAACTGCTCAACTCGCGCGGCGGCATCGAGAGCGACCTCACCATCACCCGGATGGGGATCGACCGCTTCCTCGTGGTCACCGGCACGGCGTTCGGCGGTCGGGACCGGGCCTGGATCGCCGGCCACGCTCCGGCCGACGGCTCGGTTTCGATCACCGACCGGACCGGCGCGCTCGGATGCCTCGCCATCTGGGGGCCGCGGGCGCGCGACATCGTGGCGTCGGTCTCGGACGACGACTTGACGTTCCCGTACATGAGCTCCCGGGCGATCACGGTCGGCGACGTCCCGGTGATCGCCAACCGCGTCACCTACGTCGGGGAGCTCGGCTGGGAGCTCTACCCGTCGGCCGAGTACACGGCGCGGCTCTGGGACACGCTGGTGACGGCGGGGCATCCCCACGGCCTGGTGCCCGGCGGATACCGGGCGATCGACTCGCTGCGCCTCGAGAAGGGATACCGGGCGTGGGGCAGCGACATCACGAGCGACACCGATCCCCGGTCCAGCGGGCTCGGGTTCGCCGTGCGCAGCGGACGCGACTTCATCGGCCGCCACGCGCTGGACGCACGCGCCGACGGTCGCCGGCTCGCCTGCCTGGTGCTCGACGACCCCCGTTCGGTCGCCCTCGGCAACGAGCCCGTCGCCACCGACGGGCACGCCGTCGGACGGGTCTCGAGCGGCGGGCCGGGTTACGAGCTCGGCGTGTCGATCGCCTACGCGTGGCTGCCCGACGCGCTGGCGACGCCCGGGGCGCGCCTCACCGTCGAGGTGTTCGGCGAGCTCGTCGGGGCCGAGGTGCGCGCCGAGCCGCTCTTCGACCCGCGGGGCACACGGGTGCGCGGCTGACCGACGCCGCTCTGGCACGCTGGTCGGTCGTGGCCCACCAGCGCGACATCCTCGACGAGCTCGCCGACGCCAACCGCGCACCACGCTACCCGGAGGTCGAGGTGGAGCTGGGCATGGTGGTCGAGGACCGGGCCAGCGGGTACTGCGGCGACATCGTGCGGTGGACGTCGGAGGCGGTGACGCTGCGCGACCGTCACCAGCACCAGCGCCACTTCGGTTGGAAGGAGGGGGGCTTCCGCCTCGACGGGCGACCGGTGACCCTGCGGCGCCCCGCCGCTCGACGCGACGACGCGGCCGCGACCCGACGCCTCACCGCCTCGGGCTCGGTCGCCGCGCCGAGCGCCTCGCGCCCGCGTCGCCGCCGCCAGCCGCATCTGGGTCGAGGGCCGCCACGACGCCGAGCTGCTCGAGCTGGTGTGGGGCGACGACCTCCGCGACGCAGCCATCGTGGTCGAACCGATGCACGGCATCGACGGGCTCCCCGCGGCTGTGCGGGCGTTCGCGCCGGCCCCCCGCCGACGTCTCGGCGTGCTCGTCGACCACCTGGTGCCGGGCTCGAAGGAGCACCGCCTCGCCGCCGCCGTCGCCGGCCCCGACGTGCTCGTGACGGGACATCCGTTCGTCGACGTCTGGGCCGGCATCCGTCCGTCGGTGCTCGGGATCGACGCCTGGCCGGACGTGCCATTGGGCACACCGTGGAAGGAGGGTGTCTGCCGCGCCATCGGCACCGACCTCGACGGCTTCTGGGCCAGGCTGCGCAACCGCGTGCGGTCCTACGCCGACCTGCGTCCCGAGCTCGTCGGCGCCGTCGAGGCGCTCATCGACTTCGTGGCCTGACTGGCGCGGCGTTAGCGTTTGTGTCGTGGCACAGGTCGTGACCCGCGGGCCGGTGAGCGGCACGGCTGCAAGCAAGCCCCGCCGGCGCAAGCCGTTCTTCGTCGAGCTCTACTCGACCGCCGTCGGCAAGAAGTACGTGATGGCGATCACCGGCCTCATCGGTGTCGGGTTCGTCGTGGTGCACATGGTCGGCAACCTCAAGGTGTACCTCGGCCTGGTGACCCACAACGGTCAGCGCGAGTACGACATCGACGTGTACGGCGAGTTCCTGCGCGACATGCTCGTGCCGCTCCTGCCGCGGACCTACTTCCTGTGGGGGCTGCGGTTGGTGCTCATCGCCGCGCTGGCGTTGCACCTCCACGCGGCCTACAGCCTCACGATGCTCAACCGTCGGGCCCGCGTCACCCGCTACCAGGGTCCCCGCGACTACGTCGCCGCCAACTTCGCCAGCCGCACGATGCGCTGGAGCGGGATCATCGTGCTGCTGTTCCTCGCCTGGCACCTCGCCGACCTCACGTGGGGTTGGGTCAACCCGGGGTACGAGCGCGGCGCCGTCTACCGCAACCTCGACGCCAGCCTGTCGCGGCTGCCGGTGGCGATCCTCTACATCGTCGCCAACATCGTGCTCGGCATCCACCTCTTCCACGGCTTCTGGAGCCTGTTCCAATCGCTCGGCTGGAACTCGCCGCGGTTCAACCAGTGGCGTCGGGCGGCGGCGGTGGCGATCGCCACGATCATCGTCGTCGGCAACGTGTCGATCCCGATCGCCGTGCAGGCCGGGATCGTCTCGGTGCCCTCGTGACCGCATTCGTTCCCCGGCCACGCAGGCCGTGCTGGCCGCTCCTCGGCTGGCGCCTCGTCGCCCACGGAACAGATGGTGCACCCGTGACCGCTGCTGAGCCGGGGCTCGAGGTCGGGTCGGACGCTCGCCTCGACGCCCACATCCCCGAGGGGCCGTCCCCGACAAGTGGACCAACTTCAAGAGCGACGTCCGCCTCGTCAACCCGAGCAACAAGCGCAAGTTCAAGGTCCTCGTGGTGGGCACCGGGCTCGCCGGCGCGGCGGCGTGCGCCACGCTCGCCGAGCTGGGCTATCAGGTCGAGGCGTTCACGTTCCACGACTCGCCGCGCCGTGCGCACTCGATCGCCGCCCAAGGGGGCATCAACGCCGCCAAGAACTACCCCGGCGACGGCGACAGCGTCCACCGGCTCTTCTACGACACGATCAAGGGCGGCGACTTCCGCTCGCGCGAGGCGAACGTCTACCGGCTCGCCGAGGTGTCGGTGAACATCATCGACCAGATGGTCGCCCAGGGCGTTCCCTTCGCCCGCGAGTACGGCGGCCTGCTCGACAACCGCAGCTTCGGCGGCGCCCAGGTCAGCCGCACGTTCTACGCCCGCGGCCAGACCGGTCAGCAGCTGCTGCTGGGTGCGTACCAGCAGATGGCCCGCCAGGTGGGCCTCGGCGCGATCACGCTCTGGAACCGGGTCGAGTTCGTCGACGTCGTGGTGATCGACGGGCGCTGCGCCGGCATCGTCACGCGCGACCTGCTCACCGGCGAAGTGCGCTCCCACGCCGGCCACGCCGTGGTGCTCGCGACGGGCGGTTACGGCAACGTGTTCTTCCTGTCGACGAACGCCATGGCCTGCAACGTCACGGCGGCCTGGCGGGCGCACCGCCGAGGGGCCTGGTTCGCCAACCCGTGCTACACCCAGATCCACCCGACGTGCATCCCGCAGTCCGACGAGTTCCAGTCGAAGCTCACGCTGATGTCGGAGTCGCTGCGCAACGACGGGCGGGTGTGGGTGCCGCTCGACGCCGACGAGACCCGGCCGCCGACCTCGTCCCGGAAGGCGACCGCGACTACTACCTCGAGCGGCTCTACCCGAGCTTCGGGAACCTCGCCCCACGGGACATCGCCTCGCGTGCCGCCAAGCGCGCCGTCGACCTTGGCCGCGGCGTGGGGCCGTTGAAGAACGGGGTGTACCTCGACTTCGCCGACGCCATCGCCCGCCTCGGCGAGCGCACGGTCAACGAGCGCTACTCGAACCTGTTCGAGATGTACGAGCGCATCACCGGCGAGGACCCGACCAAGGTGCCGATGCGGATCTACCCGGCATCGCACTACACGATGGGCGGGCTCTGGGTCGACTACGAGCTGATGACCACCGTCCCCGGCCTCTACTGCGCCGGCGAGGCGAACTTCTCCGACCACGGCGCCAACCGCCTCGGCGCGTCGGCGTTGATGCAGGGACTCGCCGACGGCTACTTCGTGCTGCCGAGCACGATCAGCAACTACCTCGCCCCGCTGCTGAACAAGCCGATCCCGGGCACCGATCACCCGGCGTTCGCCGTGGCGGAGGCCGAGGCCCGCGACCGCTTCGCCCGCTACCTCTCGATCGGTGGCACCCGCTCGCCCGACCACTTCCACCGCGAGCTCGGCCACATCATCTGGGACTACTGCGGCATGGAACGCACCGCCGAGGGCCTGCAGAAGGCGCTCTCGGAGATCCCGGCGCTGTACGACGAGTTCCAGAAGGACCTGCGCGTCACCGGCCCCGGCGACAGCGTCAACCAGACGCTGGAGAAGGCCGGTCGCGTCGACGACTTCTTCCAGCTCGGCCTGCTGATGTGCCGCGACGCGCTCGGAGCGGCGCGAGAGCTGTGGCGGGCACTTCCGCGCCGAGTACCAGGACGACGAGGGCGAGGCCCAGCGCGACGACGACCACTTCGCCCACGTCGCCGCGTGGGAGTGGACCGGCGACCCCGACGAACGCCGCGCGCCACCAGGAAGAGCTCACCTACGAGTACGCCCACTTCGCCAAGCGCAGCTACAAGTGAACGTGATCTCGGATCTGACGCTGAAGATCTGGCGACAGAGCGGCCCCGACGACGCCGGGCACTTCGAGTCCTACGCCGTCGAGTCGATCTCCGACGAGGCGTCGTTCCTCGAGCTGCTCGACCTCCTCAACGAACGGCTCATCGCCGAGGGCAAGGAGGCGATCACGTTCGACCACGACTGCCGCGAGGGCATCTGCGGGACGTGCTCGCTCATGATCGACGGCCAGGCCCACGGGCCGCAGCGGGGGACGGCCACCTGCCAGCTGCACATGCGCAAGTTCCACAGCGGCGCGGAGATCGTGGTCGAGCCGTGGCGGGCGACCGCCTTCCCGATCATCAAGGACCTGATGTGCGACCGCTCGGCGTTCGACCGCATCGTCGAGGTCGGTGGCTTCATCACCGCTCCGACCGGCGGGGCGCCCGACGCCAACCTCACGCTGGTGCCCAAGCCCGTCGCCGACGCATCGATGGACGCCGCCGCGTGCATCGGATGCGGTGCGTGCGTCGCCGCCTGCCCGAACGGCGCGGCCAACCTGTTCACCGGGGCCAAGCTCGCCCACCTCAACCTGCTCCCACAGGGCCAGTCGGAGCGGCTCCGCCGCACCGAGGCGATGGTCGAGAAGATGGACGAGTACTTCGGCTCGTGCACCAACCACGGCGAGTGCGAGGTGGCGTGCCCGAAGGAGATCTCGATCGACGTCATCGCCCTGATGAACGCCGACTACCTCAAGGCGAAGTTCAAGAACCGCAAGCTCGCCGCCCGCGCCTGACGGTGATCACGCCGGTGCTCGACACCCGATAGCGCTGGTCGGAGACGCGCAGTACGGTGCGGCCATGGCGATCGCCGACTCGAAGTACATGGCCCTGACGACGTTCCGCAAGAGCGGCGAGGCGGTCACCTCGCCGGTGTGGGTGGTGCCGCTCGACGACGGTCGCATCGGGTTCTGGACGTCGAGCACGTCGGGCAAGGTGAAGCGCCTGCGTCACACGGCGCGCGTGGTCGTGCAGCCGAGCAACGGTCGCGGAAAGCCGCTCGACGGCTCGTCACCGGTCGAAGGCACCGCCGAGCTGTCGATGCCGCCGCTGCCCGAAGTGGTCTCCAAGGTGAAGGCGAAGTACGGGTGGATGACCACGGCCAGCAAGGTGGTCGCCAAGATCGCCCACCCGATCCACACCGCGCCGTACGGCGACGTGTCGGTGGCCGTGTCGCTCGCCGGCGACGCGGGGTGACGGCGGAGCGGCTGGCCGCGCTCGACCTCACCGCGGCGCTGGGCCGGGCCGAGTACGAGGAGCGCCTGGCCGACGCGCAGCGGCGTCTGCTCCAGCTGCGCCTGCACCTCGGGGGCGAGCTGGGCGGCGGTGAGCTCGGCCCGGGACTGGTGGTGGTGTTCGAGGGCCGCGACGCCGGTGGCAAGGGCGGAGCGATCAAGCACATCGTCGAGCACCTCGACCCGCGGCACTACACGGTGTCGTCGTACGGTGCGCCGAGCCACGACGAGAAGCGCCACCACTTCTTGTGGCGCTTCTATCGCGCCGTTCCGGGCCTCGGCGGGATGTGCGTGTTCGACCGCAGCTGGTACGGCCGCGTGCTCGTCGAGCGGGTCGAGGGGTTCGCCACCGAGCAGCAGTGGCGCCGCGCCTACGAGGTGATCGTCGGGTTCGAACGATCGCTCGTGATCGAGGGGAGCATCCTCGTCAAGTTCTGGCTGCACATCAGCGACGACGAGCAGCTCGCCCGATTCCGGCGCCGCGAGAACGACCCGTTCAAGCGCTGGAAGCTCACCGAGGAGGACTGGCGCAATCGGGCACGCAATCGTGACTACGACCGCGCCGCCGAGGAGATGTTCGCTCGCACCGACCACGAGCTGGCGCCCTGGGACGTGGTGGCCGCCGAGCAGAAGCGCTATGCCCGCATCGCCGTGCTCGAACGCTTGAACCAGCGCATCGAGGAGGGCATGCGTCGCTTCGACATGGCGATCCCCGACCCCGATCCGAGCTGACCCGTCTGAGAGCCCACAACCGATGGGTGCCAGCATGACCGGGCGGTCATGCTGCGCACCCATCGGTTGCGGTCAGACGTCCTCGTCGTGGATCGTGGTGACCACCACCGGGCAGGGCGCGTGGCGCACCACGTGATCGGACACCGAACCGAGCACGGCGCGACGGAACCCGCCGCGACCGCGTGACCCGATGACGATCACCGAGGCGCCGAGTTCGGTGGCGAGGTCGCAGATCGCCGGCCCCGGCGAGCCGGTGAGCACCTGCAGTTCGGCGTCGGGGATCCCGAGGTCGGTGCGCAGCCGCTCCACGGCGTCCTGGCCGTGGTCCTGCACCCCCGACTGCATCACCAGCGCCTCGCTCGGCGTCATCACGCCGCCGGCCATGCCGGTGCCCACCACGAGCCCCGGGTCGAGTGGCTCGACCATGCTGGCGATCACCACCCGGTCGGCCGCCGCCAGCACGTCGAAGCCGGCGCGCAGCGCCGCCTCGGCGCGAGGCGAACCGTCGGTGCAGATCAGGATCGTGCGTGGCATCGTGCGATCCTCGCACGTGGGCGCACGGCCGACCACCGGCGCGGTCCGAGCGCCGCTCAGACCACCCGCACGCCGGCGCGGCGGGTGGCGCTGACCGCGCTCCCGGAGTCGGTCCGCCCGGTCAGGGCGATGCCGAGCAACAGCTCGCCGGGACGTTCCGGCGCGGCGAACTCGAGGGTGCCGACCAGCTCGCACGCGTCGCCACCGATCGTGCCGCGGAAGCCCCACTGGCGGTGGCCGCCGCGCCAGGACGCCGTGGCCGACACCAACGCCGCCACCGGCTCGCGCAGGTCGTTGACCACGTGCACGTCGAGCCGCAACGGGTGGTGCACGGGGAGCACCGCTGGGAGCGGGTCGCTCACGACGATCACCGGTCGGCAAGCCTCGGTGACCGCACGCCAGGCGTCCTTCGGTTGGCGCTCGTCGTCGAGCACCGACGCCGAGATCATCGGAGCCGGATCGGCCAGCCACGAGAAGCAGAACCCTCCCGTCGGCCGGTACTTGAGCCGGCGCAGCGTCTCGATGTGGTGACGGAGCAGGTCGGACTGGTAGCGCTGCGTGGCGGTGCGCCACGCGCTGAACGACGGATGATCGTGCGTCGGCACCCGCGCCAACATCACGTCGACGTCGAGTCCGTGGTGGGTGGCGAGGTCGTCCCAGTCGAGCTCGGGCCAGCGCGTCGTGTCGACGTAGCGGGCCGCGCTCAACGGCACCGACTGGGCGCCGAACTCGCTGACGAAGCGCACCAGGCGCGGCACGGCGCGTGCCCGGTCGGCGAGCTCGTGCACCTCGCCGCGGTGCCAGCCGAGCCACAGGTGGCTGTCGGTGCCGTCGAGCTGGGGAAGGTGCGGCAGCACGCCGCCGTGGGCGACGGTCGGCCGCGTGGGGTCGGCCTTCTCGAAGGCGCGCTTGACCCAGCGGTCGAGCACCGACTTGTTCCAGCTCGGCAGCTGATGGCGCACGAACCGGCCGACCCGGCGGGTTCGCGAGTCGCCTTCGAGTTGCGGGGCGTCCGCGACCGGCTCGTCGTGGGCGCACCACTGCACGATCGAGGGATGGTGACCGACGGCGTCGACGGCCTCGCGGGCCTGGTCGACGGCGCGATGACGAATGCTGCGGCTGTAGCCCCATTGGAGCGGGAAGTCCTGGAGCAGCAGCACACCGAGCTCGTCGGCGGCGTCGTACAGGGCGTCGGACGCGACGTGCGCCTGGACGCGTAGGCCGTCGAGACCCGCTTCGACAGCGAGCTCGACATCGCGTCGGACGTCGGCTGGTGATGCGTCGGCAAGACCGGGGCGCGTGGGCAGGATGTTGGCGCCCTTGATGAAGATCCGCTCGCCGTTGACCGACAGCACCCAGTCCGACCAGGCCACTTCGCGCAACCCGGTGCGGCGCATCGCCGTGTCGCTCACCTCGTCGTCGATCACCACGTCGACGCGGATCTCGGTCAGTGGCTGGTCGCCCAGCGCTCGCGGCCACCACAGCCGTGGCTGGGCGAGGTCGAGCGCCCAGTCGATCTCGTTGCTGCCTTCGGCGAGGGCGTGCTCGGTCTCGCCGACCACCTCGCTCGCGCAGGAGGTGCGCAGCAGCACCGCACCGGCGTTGGCCGCGTCGAGGCGGGTGTGCAGGCGCAGGTGGGCGCGAGACTCGTCGGCATCCCGGCACAGCACGCGGAGCCGGTGGATGCGCACCGCACCGGTGTCGTGGACGCGGACGGTGCGCCACAGGCCGCCGGGATTCCAGTCCCGGTCGACGGCCTCGGAGTGCTGGAACAGCCCGGTGATGTTGTGCCGGCCGGTCGTGCCGCGCTCGGGAGCACAGGTCAACTCGACGGCGAGGAGGTGCTCGTCGGCCAGACCGCTGAGTGCCGTGACGTCGAAGCTGTGCGGGAAGAAGTACCCCTCGGGGTCGCCGAGATAGGCGCCGTCGAGCCACACGTCGGCCTGGTAGAAGAGGCCGTCGAACGTGATCCAGCGCCGTTGCCCGGGCCGGGGGAGCGGCGCGTCGAAACGTCGGCGGTACACGAGTGGACCGTCGCTCGCCGAGAACGCCGGCTGCGATCGCCAATGCCCGGGCACGGCGACGTCGTCCCAGGCCGTGTCGTCCAGCTCGGCCGTGATGCCGTCGCGACGTACGTCGTCGTCGGCCTCTCGCGCCCGCCAGGTGCCGCCCAGATCGAGGGCCAGCCGGTCCACGCCGGCTACTCGAGCTCGAGCGTGCTGAGGGCGAGTGCCAGTGGGGTGTTGTCGGCGTCGGGGAGGTGGACTTCGAGCACGACCGTGCTCGAGTGGTCGGCGGGCGAGGCGGCGAGGACGATCGCCCGCGTGTTCGTGCCGTCGCAGCGCGTCCACGTCTGGAGGTAGCCGGTGAGTCGCGCCGTGCGGAACGTCTGCACCCCCGCGTCGGTGCAGGTCCCGTCGTCGTAGCCGAGCAGCGTCAGCGGTATCGACGGGTCGCGGTAGGGCAGCTGCTGCACCACGAGTCCGGCGCCGACGAAGTTCTCGTAGGCGTCGAGATCCGGCCCGACCAGGATGAACGGGCGGTTGGAGTAGTCGTCGTTGGTGCGCGCCTCGACGTCCGAGTCGGTCCAGTCGGCCGGCACCATCACGGCGAGGTGGTGGCCGGAGTCCTCGACGCGCTGGGCATCGGGTGGCGCGGTCGCGTGCAGCAGCGACGGCGGCACGTCGCCCACCGTCGGCGGCTGCGAGGCGTCGACGGCGGCCGGCGGCTCGGATCCCGGCACCATGCTGAACGAGTCGAGCACGAGGTTGACGGCGGGGTCGTCCGGCGAGAGGGTCTGCAGCTGCAGCAGCACCGTCGCCGAGCCGTCGAGCGGTCGACCGCTGACGACGAGCAGCTGGGTCGTTCCGCCACCGCAGTCCGACCATCGCTGCTGCAGGCCGGTGAAGTGGGCGTTGGCGAACGACTCCACGCCGCCGTCGCTGGCACGAGCCTGTTGTAGAGGTTGTTGCCGAGCAGCGCTTCGGGGTCGAGGCTCGGGTCGACGGCGACCATCCACATGCCCGGTACCGTCCAGCCGTTGCGGAACCCGGCGGCGTCGACCGACGCCGACACGGTGGGCCGGGCGCCGCCGTCGTCGCGGATGCCGGGCGACGTCGACGTGTCGGTCCACGTGTTGGGGACGTTGACGCGGATGCGGCGCGTGGTGTCGGTGAGCTGCACGGTGCCGGGTGGGATCGTGCTGCCGGCGAGGGTGACCGGCACGGTCGTCGAGGTCGAGGTGGTGGCCACGCTGGCGGTGGGGAACGGGTCGGTGGGCCCGGGCAGCGTCTTGGCCGGCCAGGGAGCGGCCGGTGCGTTCGCGGGAGCCGCGCCGACGGCCGCGGCGGTGCCGGCGACGCACACCGCAAGCGCGCACGCCACGGCGATGACGAGGCTGGGCGATCGTGTCACGGCCCCCAATCCTGGCACGCCGATCGGCCGGCCCCACCGCCGGTGATCGAGCGAGTGAATCGTCGGGCACGGTCGTCGGCTCACTGGCGCACCGTCGACGGATCGGACGCGCGGGTGGGTGACGGTGCGCCAGTGAGCGAGCGAGTCCTCGAGCGAGTGAACCGTCAGGCACGGTCTTCGGCTCACTGGCGCACCGTCGACGGATCGGACGCGCGGGTGGGTGACGGTGCGCCAGTGAGCGAGCGAGTCCTCGAGCGAGTGAACCGTCAGGCACGGTCTTCGGCTCACTGGCGCACCGTCGACGGATCGGACGCGCGGATGGGTGACGGTGCGCCAGTGAGCGTGTCGTGTGCGACGGCGCCGCGGCCGGTGGTGGCGGTAGGTTCGGCGTCATGGCAGACCGACCCGAGACGATCGGCGAGCTGCGACGGTCGGGTTGGACGTCGCGGACCGTCAAGGCGGAGATCCGCGCCAACGTCGTGGCCAAGCTGATGGCCGGCGAGACCCTCTTCCCCGAGGTGCTGGGCTTCGACGACACGGTGTTCCCGCAGCTCGAGAACGCCCTCCTCGCCGGACACGACGTGATCTTCCTCGGTGAGCGGGGCCAGGCCAAGACGCGGATCATCCGCTCGCTCACCGGACTGCTCGACGAGTGGATGCCGATCGTGACGGGCAGCGAGATCAACGACGACCCGTACCACCCGGTGTCGCGCTACGCCATCGATCTCGTCGCCGAGTACGGCGACGAGACCGCGGTGTCGTGGGTGCACCGCGACCAGCGCTTCGGGGAGAAGCTGGCCACCCCCGACACGTCGATCGCCGATCTCATCGGCGAGGTCGACCCGATCAAGGTCGCCGAGGGCCGCTACCTGTCCGACGAGCTGACCCTGCACTACGGACTGGTGCCGCGGACCAACCGCGGGATCTTCGCCGTCAACGAGCTGCCCGACCTGGCCGAGCGCATCCAGGTCGGCCTGCTGAACGTGCTCGAGGAGCGTGACATCCAGGTGCGCGGGTACCAGATCCGGCTGCCCCTCGACCTGCTGCTCGTGGCATCGGCCAACCCCGAGGACTACACCAACCGGGGCCGCTTGATCACCCCACTGAAGGACCGCTTCGGGTCGCAGATCCGCACCCACTACCCGCTCGACGTCGACACCGAGCTGGCGATCATGGCCCAGGAGTCGCGGCGGTGGGAGCCGGCGAACGTCGACGGACCCCCGGTCGACGCCGTGGTGCCCGACTACCTCGGCGAGGTCGTGGCGACGGTCAGCCAGCTCGCCCGGGCCAGCTCGCACGTCAACCAGCGCAGCGGCGTGAGCGTGCGGTTGTCGGTGACGAACCTCGAGGCGGTGGCGGCCAACGCCGTGCGCCGTGGGCTGCGGTCGGGCGAACGCAATCCGGTGGCCCGCGTCGACGATCTCGACGCGATGGCGGCCAGCTCCGGCGGCAAGATCGAGATCGAGTCGCTCGACGACTCCGGCCACGGCGCCGTCTTCGATCACCTCGTGCGCGGCGCCGTGCTCACGGTGTTCAAGGATCGGGTCGCTCCCGAGCAGACCGCGCGCGATCATCACGGCCTTCGAGGAGGGCGCCACCGCCGACACCGGCGAGGACGTGTCGTCGGACGATCTCGCTGATCTCGTGGTGTCGGTGCCGGCGCTCGACGCGCCGGTGGTGACCCTGACCGGCGGCGACCACTCGCCCGCCGCCCGGGCGGCGGCGGTGGCGTTCGTGCTCGAGGGCCTGCACCTGAGCAAGCGGCTGAACAAGGACACCAACGCCGGCCGCTCGACCTACCGCGCCCGCTGACACCAAACGGCGATCTGGCTTCTGGGCGCGAATGAGACCCGAACCCCGGAAAGCGGGACGATCCGCGCCCAGGTAGCGGTTTGGGACAGGCTCCCTCGTTCGACGTCGGCGTCGTCTGTCTGGCTTGGTCCGCGAAACGAGCGGTCGGGAGACGTCGTTTCGCGGACCAAGCGCCCGACCTCGCACCACGCCGCTCACCCGCCCGCCTCAGAGCCAGCCGACCTGCGAATCGCGCCGGCCGGACCCGTCGTCCCCGACCCACGGATCGGTCACACGACCCTGATATTGAGGAGAGTGACCAGATCGGGTTGCGACGGCGCCGGGGACGGCGGCGAGCAGCTCCCTCGTGTACTCGTGCTGCGGGTCGGTGAGCAGCGCGTCGGTCGGGCCGACCTCGACGATCCGGCCGTTGCGCATCACCGCGATCACGTCGCTGATGTAGCGGACGACGGCGACGTTGTGGCTGATGAAGAGCATCGTCAGCGCGAGCTCGTCGCGGATCTCCCGAACGACGTTGAGGACGGCTCCCTGCACCGAGACGTCCAGTGACGACGTGATCTCGTCGGCGATCAGCACACGCGGGCGGGCAGCGAGGGCGCGGGCGACCGAGATGCGCTGCAGCTGCCCTCCCGAGAGCTGGCGGGGTTTGGCGGTGCGCACCGCCGGGTCGAGCGATACCAGCTCGAGCAACCGGGCGATCTCGTCCCGGCGGCCGGCCCGGCCGAGGTGCCGCCGGTCGGGGAGGGCCTCGGCGATCGACTCGCCGATCGTCATGCGCGGATCGAGCGACGAGTACGGATCCTGGAACACCATCTGCACGCGGCGGCGGTGCTCGCGGGCGCTGCGCCCCGCACCCGAGATCGTCTCGCTGTCGAGTGTGATCTCGCCACCGGTGACCGGGACGAGCCCGACGATCGCCTTGGCGAGCGTCGTCTTGCCCGATCCCGACTCGCCGAGCAGGCCGACCACGCTGCCCGCCGGCACGTCGAGGCTGACGCAGTCGACCGCCGTCTGGGTGTGCCGCCCGGTCCCGTACCCGACCGACACCTCACGACCGACAGCAGGGTCATGCGCACCGCCGCCGCCGGATCCTGCTGAGGCGGCGCCGTCGGTGTGGGGGTGCCAGCAGGCGACGCGCCAGTCGCCCGCGATCTCGCCGAGCGGCGGGCGGTCGACTCGGCAGCGCTCGTCGGCACGGGGACAGCGGGGGGCGAACGCACATCCCGCATCGGCGCGGCGCGGATCGGGTGGCCGTCCGGGGATGGTGGTCAGGGGGCGTTGGCGGTCCACGGTGAGGTCGGGTACCGCCGCCAGCAGCGCACGCGTGTAGGGATGGGCGGCGCAACCGTCGCCGACCCGATCCACACCGACCTCCTCGACGATGCGGCCCCCGTACATCACGACGATGCGCCCGCACAGCTCGGCGACGGCTGAGATGTCGTGGGAGATGAACACCACCGCCGCTCCCTCCTCGCGGTTCACCTGCTGCAGCAGGTCGAGGATCTGGCGCTGCACGGTGACGTCGAGAGCGGTGGTCGGTTCGTCGGCCACGAAGAGCTTGGGCCGGCCCATCAGCCCCATGGCGATCACGGCCCGCTGCTTCATGCCGCCGGACAGCTCGTGGGGATAGGAGCGCAGCCGCCGCTCGGGCGCGGCGATGGCGACCGCTCCGAGCTTGTCGGCGGCTCGCCGCGTCGCCTCGGCGCGGCCCATACCGTCGTGAACCTCGGACACCTCCGCCAGCTGACGGCCGACACGAATGGCCGGGTTGAGCGTCGTGCCGGGGTTCTGGAACACCATCGGCAACGTCGTCCCGAGCAGCCGCCGGCGCTCGCCCGGGCGCAGGTCGGCGAGGTCGCGGCCATCGAAGCGCAGCTGGGCGACCGTCACCTCGCCCGGGTACGACACGAGCTGGGCGATCGCGAGGGCGGTGACCGACTTGCCCGATCCCGACTCGCCGACGATCCCGACGATCTCGCCGCGCCGCACCGCGAGCGACACGTCGCGCACCGCGAACACGTCTCCGTCCGGAGTCGGGAACGTCACCGACAGGCCGCTGACGGCGAGCAAGGTGTCGTGATCGTCCACGGCCGCCGGGATCGAACGGGCGGCCGTCGGCCGCGACCGCCGCACCGCGTGGCGGCGTCCAGCGGCCACCTGCGCCAGCCCCTCGCCGAGGAGGTTGAAGGTCACCCCGGCGACGACGATCGCCACCCCCGGCGCGATGGCGCCGGCGGGGTTGATGTAGATGCGGCCGAGGCCCTCGTTGAGCAGACGGCCCCAGTCGTAGAACGGTGGCTGCACGCCGAGACCGAGGAACGACAACGCCGAGAAGGCGAGCAACGCGCGCCGACGGCGCCGGTGATGTTGAGCAGCAGCGGCTCGGCGATGTTCGGCAGGATGTGCCGTGTCAGCAGGCGCGACCGCGGCACGCCGAGCACCTGGGCGGCGGCCATGTAGTCGGTGCCGGCCACCGAAGAGGCGAGCGTGTGTGTGAGTCGGGCGAGCGCCGGTGCGCCGGCGAGGCCGAGCGCGAGCACTGCGCCGGTGGCACCGACGCCGATCACGACCGCCACGAACAGCGCCAGGATCAGTCCGGGGAAGGCGACGAGCGTGTTGATCAGACCGGTGAGTGCCCGCGCCGCACGGCGGCCGAGGCACCGACGGCAGCAGGCCGAGCGTGACGCCCAGCGTCGACGCCACGGCCGTGACCAGCACGGCGTACCAGAGGGACGATCGCGTGGCGACGAACACCCGGGCGAGCACGTCGCGGCCGAGGGCGTCGGTGCCGGCGAGGTGCTCCCTGCTCGGCCCCTCGAGCATCGCCGCCGTGTCGATGGTGGTGGCGGCGTCGCCCCAGATCACGTGGCCGAAGGTGGCGAAGAAGACGAGCACGACGAGCCCGGCCAGACCGGCAGCGGCCGCTGGACGTACCGAGCAGCAGGCGGATCCGCGGCAGGAGCCCCATCTCAGCTCGAGCGGATGATCGAGCGCGGATCGGCGATGGCGAGGAGGATGTCGACCACCAGGTGGATGACGAGCGCGATCGCGCCGAGCAACAGGCTGATCGCCAGCGCCACCGGGTAGTCGCGGGCGATCACCGAGCTTCACGACCGTGCTCCCGAGCCCGGGCCAGGCGAACACGTTCTCGACGAGGACCGTGCCGGCCACCAGGCCGGCGAGGAACAGGCCGCTGATCGTCAACGAGGCCGTGAGCATGTTCGGGAGGGCGTGACGCACGTAGACCAGGCGCGCCGGGAGCCGCTTGCTGCGGGCGGTGCGCACGTCGTCCTCGTCGAGACCACGCGCCCCTCCAGGCGGATCACCCGGGCCGCGCGGCGATCGATCCGAGGGTCAGGGCGAGCACGGGCAGGACGTACGACGTCCATCCGTCCTCGCCCGCCACCGGCAGCAGCTGGAAGGACACGGCGAACAGGGCGACCAGTCCCGTGGAGGGCACGAAGTCGGGACGGCCTGGACGAGGCCGG
>CAVRBV010000005.1:0-67972 GCA_963719295.1 Ilumatobacteraceae bacterium | reverse complement strand
TGACGCGAGCAACACGGCGACGACTTCATTCACCGCGGCACGTTCCCCACAACGGGCTGTCCATGCCGCCCCCTTCCCGTCGCACAAGGGTATGCGGGGCCGACACCCAAGAAATACGACGATCGTCGGATGCTCCGGGCAAGCGCTGTCTTCGATACTGATCCAATGTCGGTGGCCGACTCCGCTCGGATTTCGTGCTGTCCTTGCGTCGGGCGCCGAATGGGGGCCCGTGCGGCACGCTGCGTGCCGTCGGCCACGACGACGAGCAGACGTTCGAGGGGTGGATCGGTCTGATCGGCCTCATCACCGAATGCAGGGGGACAGCAGTGGACCATGCGACGACGATGCGGAGCACCTACGAACGGATCAGTGCAGGAGACCTCGAAGGGTTTGCCGCGACTGGTCGCTGACGACTTCGTGGAACACGAGGAGGTGTCGGGTCTTCCTCCGACGAAAGATGGGATGCTCGACTACTTCCGGATGCTGCTGGCTGCGTTCCCCGACATGCGCATCGACGTCGAAGACCTGATCGCGGGCGAGGACAAGAGCGTTGCTCGGGTGACCGCCACCGCCACCCACCACGGTGAGTTCATGGGCGTCCCAGCGACGGGGAGACGCGTCGAGATGCCGCTCATCGACATCATGCGGTTCGACGACAACGGGCTCGTCTGCGAGCACTGGGGCGTCGCCGACCTGCTGTCGCTCATGCAGCAACTCGGCGCCGTGCCCGCGTGACCTCCGCAGGCTCGAAGCCGACGACCTCGGCAACGTGTTCATCATCCTCGGGACCTCGCCGGAACCGAGTTGGAGCTCGGCTTCGAATCATCACGATCCGAACTGAGAAGAAGGAAAGAACATGTGGGCACAACTCATCCGGATGCGGTTGAAGCCGGGTAAGGACACCAGCAGAGATGATCAAGCAGATTCGAGACGCCGAGCAGCCCGGATCGGGACTGGTCCAGTCGCTCATGATCCGCGACCAAACGGACCCGAGTCAGATCTACACGCTGGTGGTGTTCGAGAGCGAGGAGAAGGCGCGGGCGCGCGAGCAGGATCCGCGTCGCAGCGAGCGACTCGCGACCGCCCGGTCGATCATGGCCGACATCTTCGAGGGTCCGCCGGAGTTCACCGATCTGGAAGTCATCGACGAATGGACCGCGTCACCCAAGCGAATGAACCTCAGAGAGATGGAGTGAAGCGAATGAACGAGCATCCGAACGCAGCCATCGTCCGATCGGCCTATGAGGCGGTCGAGCGAGGGGACATGGAAACCTTCGCCAGCCGCCCTCCACGAGAAGATCGTGTGGCACGAGTCGATGCCAGGGTTCGAGGGCGACTACCACGGGCGAGACGAAGCTTTTGGCTCTGCTCGGCCGAGTCTTCGAGAGACCGGCATGGAGCTGAACGGCATCTCGATCCACCACATCCTCGCCGACGACACCCACGCCGTGGTCCTCCTCGAGACCACGGTGACCCTTGGTGACCGTCGCCAGACCAGCCGGTACGTCGACGTCTACCGCCTCCGCGACGGCAAGGCGACCGAGCACTGGCACCTGCCCCTCGATCAGAAGGCCGAGGCGGAACTCTTCGCCGGCTGACACCTGAACGGCCGAAAAAAGCGGACGCCGTCCGCAAAGGAGACACCATTGATGAAAGTCATCGCCACCCACGACGTCGACGACGTCCAGCACTGGTTCGACTCGGCCAAGCGAGCCGAGTTCTTCGAGGCCCGCGGCATGAAGGTCACCGCCGTTCCGCGACCCGGCGGGCGTGAGCTCGTCCGTCGCTGTCCTCATCGAGACCCCGGATATGGAGACGCTCCAGAAGGCGCTCGCCGAGCCCGACGCCACCGAGGCCGAGAAGCACGATGGCGTCCATGTCGACACCATTCGGATCTTGCTCGCCGAGTGACACGACGTGACGCCCGCGTAACCACCGCCCGGCGCTCCATCGAACGCCACCGCCACGAGAGATCAACACGTCCGTTCTGGTCACCCACTTATTCGACGGCGCCGCCCACGAGCAGTACGACGCATTCCCGCCGGGCCTCGGCGGGAGCGAGCCTCATCACCAAAGACGACACGCGATCGACCGAGAGGACAACATGCAGACCATTCAGATCATTGCGACGTTCACAGCGATCGCGCCGGAGAATCTGGAGCTGTTCAAGGCCACGGTCTCCGAGGCGACCGAGCTCGCCGCTTCAGAGGAGGGGACGCTCGAATACGCCTACTACCTCAATGCCGATGCGACGCAATGCCTGATGATCGAGAGGTACGCGAGCCCCGAGGCTTTGACGGCCCACATGGGAAACGTCGGACACCTGATGGCGCCGCTGTTCGGATCTGGCGGCAGCGTCGACGTCAACGTCTTGGGCGATGCCCCTGAGGCGCTGATCGAGGCGACCAAGCACTTCCAGCCGACGATGTACTCGCTCTTCGCCAGCGCATAGCTGGTGCCCGTTCGCTGCCGTGGCGACGAGCGTGCCGCAATCCGGGACGGATGACCTTCGCGGCGACGGGCACGAGCGCGGGCGAGTACCGACCAACCGATCAGCGAATCAGTCACCATCGAGATCGACGCTGCTCGACCGACCCGACCGGTTGACGTGTCCATGCCGATCGGAGCAGGTCGTAGGCCGGATGCGCGTGCGTTCGGTGCGCGGCATTCGGTGGTCTCGCCGTTTCCGCGTCGCGACTCGCGTGCCCGAGGAAGAGCTTCGGACGTCGCCCCCGACTAACGACCGAAAGAGGCGACGTCAGCACAACCGACTCTACGCCCCGGGCGGTGTGTAGGCCACGTTCTGCTGCAATGCTGCATCGATCTCCTCGGGGGAGAGCAACACGACAGTGTTCACGGTGGCCCCACCGGCCGCCGTCACGTTCAGTGCCAACGCCGCCGCGGCGGCATTGTCGGGCAGGTCAGCGACGGTGAACACGTCCGTGCCGCCAAACGCGAAGTAGAACGACTCAAGCGTTCCGCCGACACTCTCCGCCGCTGCTCGAGCAGCGGCCTGGCGGGCGGAACCCCCCTTCGACACAACCCCTTTGACACCATCCAGCGTGTAGGTGACCTGGAGCAGATACTTGGGCATCGTCGACCCCCTCGAAGTGTGTGAGCGCATCGTATGCACCATCCGCCAGCAGGCCAAGACCCGGCATCGAAACCTGCCTGCGGAACCGTGCTGCGCCGGTGGTACCGGACGACCTCAGGCGTAGAACGTGTCAGCGGTGGCTGACCCGCTGTCGCCCGCCACCGTCGTCCGCGCTCGCAGCCCCTTCCTACAGGGCAGCACCAAAGGTGAACGGGATCGACACCGACGCGCTCGGGCCGCTGAACTCCACTTCTACCCGGGCGACCTGACCAGGATGGCTGGGCTCGGCGCCGGCCCATCGCACGTGCCGTCGATCGACGATCAGCTATGGGGGACCGTGATCTCGACCGGGCGCTGAAGTCGAAGTACCGCGGATCCCCGTAGCCAGGCGGGAGCCCGTCGCCACCCGACGGCGTAGCGAACGTCCGATCGAACGACACCTCCGTCCAACGCCACCGGCCGGCCGGGATCACGTCGACGTCGAGGCCGTCGAGCCGGGCCGAGTTCCACGTGCTGCAGCTGGCGTCGCTGTCGCCTTGCGGCCAGTCGACCGACCCCGGTGTCCCCTCGCAGATCGTCGACTGTGAGGTCTCCCACGTCCGTCGCACCTGCACCATGAGGTCGACGAAGCGGTCGAGTGCCGTGGACCCGTAGGCGACGGACCCGCCGGGGTCGATTCCCGTGAGCTCGCTGCCTTCGACGCTGAGCAACACGTCGGTGCGAACGATGTTGGTCGGCCCGCCGGTCACCGCCACGTCGCCGACGGCGATGCTCAGGGCGCTGCTCCGAGAGCGTCGTGAACTCCCCGAAGGCGTACGACGTGTCGTCGTTGTCGTCGGTCGCCGTCGCGGTCACGAGGTAGGTCTGGCCGGGGTCGAGGTGATCGAGCGCCCAGTCGAACCGGGTCACCATGCCACCGCGGTTGGTGAACTCGGTGTACTCGTAGTCGCCGTCGTCGTCGGTGTCGCCGACCACGATCAGCATCACCCGCGCCGGTACGTGGGTTTCGACCTCCAGCTCGGCTCCGAAGCCGCGGTACGCCACGCCCGAGGCGATGCACTGGTAGGCGCAGGACAGCCCCGCCGTGAGCACGGCGTCGCCTGGGGTCGGCGGCGCCTGCGGGGCGCCGGGGATGGCCGCGGGGCTCAAGCCCGTCCGGTACTGCGCCGCTCGTGTCGATCTCACCGATCGGGACGTCGGCTCGGTCCCCGCCGGCGCCACGGTGGACGCCGCCGGCGGGTGCGCCCACCGACGCGACCATCATCGTCAGCGCCACGACGACGGATCGCCGGATAGCGAGCACGGAAGTCGATGGCGTCGCCGTCATGGCGCAATTTTCGCATGGGCCGAGCCGGCGTCGAACGTATATCGGCTTCCACGCCGAACCGCTACGGGATCATCACCGTCCGGCCGAAGCCGACGCCCTGCTCGACGTAGCGGTGGGCGTCGGCGGCGTCGGCGAGCGGGAAGGTGCGGTCGACGACCGCGCGCAGCTCGCCGCGGCCCAGGCGCTCGATCGCCCGGGCGATCACGTCGTACGTCCGCTGCGGCTGCTTCGACTGCTCCATGGCGAAGAACACGGTGGTGATCGTGGCGTTCTTCTCCATCATCGGCCAGATGTTCGGCGGCTGGGCGGCGCCGCCGGCGTTGCCCATCCAGCTGATCCGGCCGCGGTAGGCCAGCGCGGCGATGCTGCCCTCGAGGGCGCGGCCGCCGACGGGGTCGACCACGAGGTCGGCGCCCTTGCCGTCGGTCAGGCGCATCACCTCGGCCGGCACGTCGGTGGTGGTGTAGTCGATGCCGTGGTCGAGGCCGTAGTCGGCCAGTCGCTCCAGGCGCCCGTCGGCGACCGACGTGGCGAGGACGGTGGCGCCGGCGGCCTTGGCCATCTGGATCGCCGCCACGCCCACGCCCCCCGAGCCGGCCTGGATCAGCACGGTCTCGCCCGCCGCCAGCCGACCGAACTCGAACAGGCAGTCGTCGGCGGTGCCGAACTCCACCGGAACGGCGGCGGCGTCCTCGAACGACAGCGCGTCGGGGATCGACCACGTCTTGCGGGCGGCGACGCCGGCGAGCTCGGCGTGCGACCCGCTCATCATCATCGAGACGACGCGGTCGCCCACGGCGAACCCCTCGACGCCGTCGCCGACCTCGCGCACGACGCCGCTCGCCTGGTAGCCGACGATGTGCGGCACCGACACGAGCACGCCCTCGCGCCGGTTGATCAGGTCACCGCCCTGGATCCCGATCGCCTTCACCTCGATCACCAGCCCGCCGGGGCGCACGGCCGGTTCGGGCACGTCGGCGTACCGGAACACCTCCGGCCCGCCGTTGGTGTCGTAGACCGCAGCCTTCATCGCATCCCCTCTCAGGCGCCGAACTGCTCGGCGAGCCGGACGCGCAACTCGCGGCGCAGCAGCTTGCCGGTGTCGTTGTAGGGCAGTGACTCGCACACCAGCACGTGGGCCGGGACCTTCGACGAGCGCAGGCGCTCCTTGACCCACGCCTGGAGCTCGGCCTCGGACACCACCTCGCCCTCGACGGCCACCACGGCGGCGACGACCTTCTCGCCCCATTCGGTGTCGCGAACCCCCACGACCGCCACGTCGGCGACCGACGGATGGGCGACGAGGACGTCCTCGATCTCGCCGGGCGAGAGGTTCTCGCCGCCGCGCACGATCACGTCGTCGAGGCGGCCCTCGAGGTAGAGGAACCCGTCCTCGTCGATCGACCCCGAGTCGCGGGTGGGGAACCAGCCGTCGACCAGCACGTCGGCGCGCCCGAGGTACTCGCCGGCGATCTGCTCGCCGCGCACGAACACCTCACCGGCGGCGCCCGGCGCCACCGGCACCCCGTTGGCATCGCGGATCTCGACCTCGAGCGTCGGCAGCGGTCGTCCGACCGAACCGAGGCGGCGCCGGATCGCCGGGTCGTCGCTCCCCAGCGCCAGCCGGTGGTCCTCCGGGCCGAGCACGGCGATCGTCGAGCTGGTCTCGGTGAGGCCGTAGGCGTTGACGAAGTCGACGTGGGGCAGCAGCGACAGCGCCCGCTCGATCACCGCGACGGGCATGCGACCGCCGCCGTAGGAGAGGTGCCGGAGGTGGGGCAGCTGCTCGTGGTCCCGCTCGATCACGTCGAGGATGCGCCCGAGCATGGTGGGCACCACCATCGCCTGGGTCACCGCCTCGTCGCGGGCCTGGGCGACCCACGCCTCGGGCGTGAAGTTCGGCAGGTAGCACACCCGCCGCCCGGCGTACACGCCCGTGACGACCGCCGAGATCCCGGCGATGTGGTACGGCGGCACGCTCACCAGCGCCGCCTCGTCCTCGTCGGCGCCCATGAACTCGACGGTGCCGATGACGTACGACGTGAGGTGCCGGTGGCGCAGCACCGCCGCCTTCGGTTCGCCCGTCGTGCCGCTCGTGAACAGCAGGATGGCGATCTCGTCGGGGTCGGCCAGCGGTGCGTCGTCGACCGGCTCGACCGCGGCGATCTGCTCGAGGAAGTCGCCGCGCCGCACCAGCTCGACGCCGTCGATCGATCCCACGCGACCCGGCACCGGGTCGTCGACGACGACGACCGACGGGGCGGTACGAGCGAGGATCGCCCGCAGCTTGTCGTCGTCGAGGCGGTAGTTGACCGGCACGAACGGCACGCCGGCGTAGCCGCTGCCGAACGTCAACGTCGGCACGACGTCGGAGCTGACGTCGACCAGGCCGACCCGCTCGACGCCGCGTGCGCTCGCCCACGTCCCGACGCGGCGGGCACGGTCCCCGAGCTCGGCGTAGGTGAGCCCGCCCGGGCCGCGGTGCCCGTACGCGGTGCGGTCGCCGAACGCGTCAGCGGCCATCTCGAGCAGCATCGTCAGATGCACCAGATCCTCCGGGCGTGGGGCTTCGCCGTCGTCAGTCCGACGACGGCAGCGGCTTGGCGTCCTTCTGGAACAGCTCGGCGGCGCCGACCGACAACGAGCCGGCGCCCGCCTTCGTGCACAGCACCTCGAGCCCGAGCTCCTCGTCGGCGTAGCGCTTACCGATCAGCGTGCCCCCGCTGTACGCCTCGTCGACCTCGGTGCTCGGAGCGGTCTCGCCCTTGGGCACCATCGGGTACCCGCCACAACGCAGGTCGACCTCGGCCGCCGGCGCCTTGACCACCACGACCTCGGTGTCGCACACGGCGCTGGAGAGCCGCGATCCGGGTTTGAGTTGCATGTCGATCTCCGATCTCTGGCCTGGACGATCTCAGGGCATGACGAGGACGTCGGGGTTGCCGTCGGTCCAGCTGATCTGGAGACGGCGGCGCGTGATCTTCCACGCGCCGTCACGTCGCTCGAGCGTGTCGCGGTAGGTGCCGGCGGCGACGTACTTGTCGGCCGGGGCGAGTGCGCCGCGCACGTGTTGGGCGTGCACGTAGCACTCGCTGCGTCGCCGAGTCGCCGTCGACGGTGACGTGGTGGTTGCCGAGCAGGTGCTGGCTCGCATCGAGCGGTTCGAGGGCACCGCGGCACACGTCGACGACCGCCGCCACGCCGTGCAGCGGCTCCACCCCCTCGAACTCGACGACGACGTCGTCGACGAAGCACGTGGCGAGCAACTCCCAGTCGCGCGTGTCGAGGGCGCGGGCGTTGCGCACGCACACGTCGACGACGGCCGCCGTGTCGGCGAGGCGGACGACGTCCACGGCCGCCGCCGAGGGTGCGGCCGCGCTCACGTCTCGCCGACCACGCTGATCGCACCCTCGGGGCAGGACGCGACCGCCAGCCGCGCCGCATCCTCGTCGTCGGGGGCGACGTCGAACTCGGTGCCGCTCTGGAGCACGAAGCCCTCGTCGTCGCTCTGGAACAGCTCGGGGCTCACCGTGTAGCAGCGGCCCTGGCCCGAACACAGCTGGGCGTCGACCTTGATCCTCATCGCGTACTCCTCTCGTGACGGCTGTCGTCCGTCATCGTCTCCCCCGGCCCGGTCACGACCACACCAGGGGGAGGTTGTCAGGTCCGCACTGCCAGCCGTGCTCGGTGATGTCGACGCCCGGCTCGATCCCGTAGTCGGGGATGCGGCGATGCCACTCCTCCATCGCCACGAGCAGTTCGCGACGCGCCAGGTGGGCGCCGGCGCAGCGGTGCGGGCCGGCGCCGAAGGCGATGTGCCGGTTGGGGGTGCGGTCGATGTGCACCGTGCCCGCGTCCTCGAAGGCGCGGGGATCGCGCGTGGCCGACCACAGCGGCATCAGCACCATCTGGCCGGCCTTCATCGGACAGCCCTCGTACTCGACATCCTGCTTCAGCTTGCGGGCCGGCGGCACGAACGCGTGCACCCGGAGCAGCTCCTCGATCGCCGCCGGCATCAGCGACGGGTCGGCGACGAGGCGAGCCCGGTCCTCGCGGTGGGTGGCGAGGTAGTGGAAGTTGTAGCCGAGCTGGCTCTTGGTGGTGTCGAGACCGGCGAGCACCAGCACGACCGCCATGTTCAACAGGTCGGCCTCGGGGATCGGCTCACCGTCGACCGTGGCCGACAGCAGGTACGTGAGGATGTCGACCTCGGGATCCTCGGGCTCCCGACGTCGCTGGTCGAACATCGCCTTGAAGTACTCGTGCATCTCGCCCTGGGCGTCGAGACCGGACTCCTGCTCCTGGCCGCTGAGACCGCCGAACACCGCATGCACCCAGCGCACGAACTTCGGCGTGTCGGCGGCGGGGAGGTTGACGGCGTTGAGGAACACGTCGGCGGGGAACGGATCGGCGAACGCGCTCATGAACTCGCAACCGCCGTCGTCGATGAAGGCGTCGATGTAGCGGTTGGCCGCCTCGCGGGCCGCCGGCGTGACCCGCGTGACCATGCCCGGCGAGAAGCGGGCGTTGTACAGCGTCCGGTACTTGCCGTGCTCCGGTGGGTCGAGGAACGTCGGGATGAACGTGTACTCGGGGTTCGGGTCGCTGACGATCGTCGACGCGTTGGAGAACGTCGCCGGCTCCTGCAGGGCGTGACGGATGGCGTCGAAGCGGGTGACCACCCAATACCCGCCGTACAGCTCGGTCCAGAACGCCGGATACTGCTCGCGCAGCTCGTCCCACTCCTCGAAGTGGGACAGGATCGGCCCGGGCAGGCCGATGTCGACGTTGACGACCGGGCACCCTCCGGGGCCACGGCCGTCACCCCCGGTGGGGGCCAGCTCGGTGTCGGTCATCGCAACCTCCTGTGCACCCGTCTCGTCACCAGCTCGCCGTGCCGCCGTCGACGTTGATCAGCGCCCCGGTGATGCCGGCACCGACCGGGCTGGCCAGCAGCAGCGCCATCGCCGCCACCTCCTCGACGGTGGTGAGGCGCTTGATCATCGACTCGCTGGCGTAGCCCTCGAGGAACTGCTCGTAGGTGATGCCCATCGCCTCGGCGGCGGCCGGCCCGGCCTCCATCGTGAGGTCGGTCTCGACGGCGCCGGGACAGATCGCGTTGCTCGTGATGCCCTGCGTCCCGTACTCGAAGGCGACCGCCTTGACGAAGCCGTTCATGCCGTGCTTGGCCGTGATGTAGTGGCTCACCATCGCCTTGTTCGCCTGCTTGCTCTCGACCGACGAGATGCAGATGACCCGGCCCCACTGGTTGGCGACCATGTACCGCAGCGCCGCCCGGGTCGCCCAGAACGTCGAGTTGAGCGTCCAGTCGAGGGCGTTGTCCCACGCCTCGTCGGTCATCTCGTGGACGTTGGCGAACCCGTCGGAGCCGCCGGCGTTGTTGACGAGGATGTCGACGCTGCCGAAGTGCTCGGCGGCGCCGTCGATGAGGGCGCGGACGGCGTCGCGGTCCTTCACGTCACACGCGAGGAAGTGGGCGCGATCGCCGGCGTCCATCTCGGCGAGCGCCTGCTCGCCCTTGGCCGCCGACCGGCCGCTGACCACGACCTTGGCCCCCTCGGCGACGAACGCCTCGGCGATGCCTCGGCCGATGCCTCGCGTGCCCCCGGTGATCACCGCCACGCGGTCCTGCAACTGTCCGGTCGACGTCATGACGAAGGGCCTCCTCCGAAGGGTGATGATGGTGCGGTCGCCACCTCGTAGCGGGCGAGCACCTCGTCGGTGTGCTCACCCAGCCGGGGGCGCGCACGGTGGGCGCCGGGTCGTAGGCCGAGAACCGCATCGGCGCGCCGGGGTACTTGCCGGCCGGGGCGTCGTCGTGCTCGACCGTGACGAAGAAGTCGCGCGCCGCCAGGTGCTCGTCGTCGAACAGGTCGTCGGGGGCGTAGGCGATCCCGACCGGAAGCCCGCGCGCCTGGCCGTCGTGGTAGACGTCGACCGCGTCCTGGAGGAGGAAGAACACCTCGACCAGCCCCTGGATGTGCCCGAAGTTCGCCTGCCGGTAGGCGGCGTCGTAGTACTGCGGTTCGTTGAGGTCGGCCTCGAGGCCGAGCGTGGACATCCACTCGACGAGGGTGCGGAACGGCTTGAGGTCGGCGACGAACAACACGAAGTACACGTAGCGGCCGTCGCCGCACGCGAACAGCGCCGGCGACGTCGGCGTGGGTTGGGCGTGCCGGCAGGTCTGACGGTGCACGACGACGCGGGGGTAGAACCAGTACGGGTTGGCCAGCTCGGCGCTCACCGCCAGGCAGTCGTGCATGCCCACGTCGACGACCTGACCGCGACCGTTCCGCTGGCGGTCGATCAACGCCAGCATCGACGCCATGAGGGCGAAGCTCGTCGCCGACTGGTACCCCTGATCGCCACCGGGTCGGATCGGTGGGATCGTGTGGTCGTCGTAGCCGCAGCTGTTCAGCGGGCTGCCGAGGGCGAGGCCGACGAGGTCGCTGCTGAGCCGGTCGGCCCACGGCCCGTCGAGGCCGAACGGTGTGATCGACACGACGACCAGACGGTCGGACGCCGCGGCGAGCGTGGAAGCCTCGAGGTCGCGAGCGCGCGCCTCGGGTGGGGCGAGCGTGGTGATGCAGACGTCGGCGTCGGCGAGCAGGGCGAACAGTCGGGCGCGGTCGACGGGATCGCTTGCGTCCAGCACGACGCTGCGCTTGTTGGTGTTGTAGTACCAGAACGTCAGGCTGTGGTCGGCGTCGTCGTGATCGCCGGCGAACGGGCCGATCGCCCGCGTCGGCGAGCCGTCCGGTGGCTCGACCTTGACGACGTCGCAGCCGAGCCCGGCGAGCAGCTTGCCGAGCATCTCGCCGGCCGGATCGCCGGCGAGCTCGACCACGCGCATTCCTTCGAGGATCGCCTCCATCAGATCACGCCCTCCGCCGACAGCCGCTCGTACTCGTCGTCGTCGAGGCCGACGATGTCCTTGAACACGAAGGCGTTGTCCTCGCCGAGCAGCGGTGCCGAGCGCCAGTTGTCGGGAGTGGTCTCGGAGAACGTGAACGGGTTGCCCTCGAAGCGGGCCCGGCCGATGACCGGATGGTCCATCTCGAAGAACACACCGCGGTGGGCGATCTGCGGATCGGTCTCGTTGAGGTCCTCGGCGTTCTGCACCGCACCGGCCGGCACGCCAGCGGCCTGCAGGAGCTCGCCGATCTCGTGGCGGTCCCGGCTGCGCGTCCACGCCGGCGAGGTGCTCGTCGAGGGGGTCCTGGTGGCGGTGCCGTTCGGCCTGCGTGGCGAACCGCTCGTCGCCGGCCCACTCGGGGTCGCCGAGGGCACGAACGAGACCGGCCCACTGGGCGTCGTCGAACACGGCGATCGCCACCCAGCGGTCCTCGCCGCGGCAGGGATAGACACCGTGCGGCGCGGCGTCGGGCCACTCCAGACGGTTGCCGGTCGGGTAGTCCGGGCGCACGGCCGAGTGCCCGTTGACGCTGACGTCGAGCAGCACCGGCCCGACGAGGTTGATGCCGGCCTCGATCGCCGACACGTCGATCTCGGTGCCCACGCCGGTCTCGTTGCGCCGGTACAGCGCCATCAACAGCGCCGCCGAGTTGTAGAACGCCGCCTGGTTGTCCATGTACGACAGGCCCCAGCCCGACGGCTCGTGGCCGGGCAGCCCGCTGATGTAGGACAGGCCGCACACCGCCTGCACCACGGGACCGTAGCTGCGGTACTCGGCGTGCGGGCCACTGTGGCCGTACCCGCTCATGCGGGCGTAGATCACCTGCGGCGACAGGGCGCGCAGACGCTCGTACGTGAATCCCCAACGCTCCATCACGCCGGGCGCGAAGTTCTCCGAGACGACGTCGCTGCGCGCGATCAGCCGTTCGGCGAGGTCGCGGCCGGCTGGTGTGCGCAGGTTGATGGTGACGCCGAGCTTGTTCCGTGAGTAGTTGTTGAACAACCCACCCTTGTTCGGGTCGGCGTCGATCACCTCCTCACCGAAGTTGCGCGCCGGCTCGCCCTTGTAGATGGGCAGGCGGCGGGGGGTGTCGATGCGGATGCGGTCCTCGATCTTGATCACCTGGGCGCCGAAGTCGGCGAGCAGGCGGGTGGCGACGGAACCGACGCCCATCCAGCAGAAGTCGGCGACGCGCACCCCGGTGAGCGGACCGCGGCGCGCCCGGATCGAGCGGTCGAGCGACCCGCCGTCGCCGCCGGACTGCTCGTGCGGCGCCTGCGTCTGCGGTGCCCCCATGGCGGCCAGCAAACACGCCGTCTCCGCCGCCTGTCAACAATTCCTGATGATGATTGGCTGCCTGAATCGGCTCGATCGCGCTCGACGTCGTCGCCCGGCAGTTAGGGTGTCGATGTGACGGCTGCAACGCAACTCCGACCGCCGTCGCTGCAACGAGCGGCGCTCGAGTGGCTGTCGCTGTTCGAGCTGAGCGCGTTCCATCCGGCGTCGCCCTTGTTCCCGTTCGTCAAGACCGGCGACGGGCACCCGGTCCTGGTCCTCCCCGGGTTCGTCGGCGTCGGACCGCTCGACGGCGCCGCTGCGACAGCTGTTGCGGCTTCGCGGGCACGACACCCACGGCTGGTTGCTCGGGTCGAACTACGGCGCCCACGAGCGGGTGATGAGCGGTATGTACCGCCGCCTCGAGGAGCTCCACGAGCGCACGGGCGAGCGCGTCAGCCTCGTCGGCTGGAGTCTCGGTGGCATGTTCGCGCGCGAGCTCGCCCGCGACCGACCGACGATCGTGCGTCAGGTGATCACGCTGTCGGCGCCGTTCCGCTTCCGCGACGGCGACCGCGGCAACGCGTCGAGCCTCTACGAGACGTTGGGCCCGAAGGCCGAGCCGTTCATCGGGCGCACTCGGCCGGAGCACGAGCGCCCCCACATGCCGGTGCCGGTGACGTCGATCTACACGCGCACCGACGGGATCGTGCCGTGGCACTCGTGCATCGAGGAGGTCGGCGCCCGCCGCGAGAACATCGAGGTGCGCGCCACCCACACCGGAATCGGCACGAACATGATCGCGGCGATCGCAGTCGCCGACCGCCTCGCCCGGCCGATCGAGCGGTGGCGCCCGTTCCGCCCGCCGTTGGCGCTGCGGCCGTGGTACCCACGGCCGGCGAGTTGGCGCGCGGCGAGCTCCTGACGTCAGCGATGTCGGCCGATCCAGCGATCGCCATCGTGCCTCGGCGCGCCAGCCCGATCGACGTGGTCGCGAGCGGCGAACCGACGCGCCGCCGGACGCAGAAGACGGCCGAGCGCGTGGCCGGCGAGATCGTCCGCGACATCGTCGCCCGCGACCTCGGCAGCGGCGCCCACCTCCCGCTCGAGGCGGCGATGGCGGCGCAGTACCGCGTCAGTCGCTCGTCGGTGCGCGAGGCGCTGCGCATCCTCGAGGTGCAGGGCCTGATCAGCCTGAAGCCCGGGCCCGGCGGCGGGCCGGTCGTGGGCGTCGTCGAGGCGACGTACCTGGCGCGCACCGAGAGCCTGTACTTCCACCTGGCCGGGGCGACGTATCGCGACCTGATCGCCACCCAGGCGGTGCTCGAGCCACTGTGCGCCGCGGCCGCGGCCGCCAACCCGGCACGTCAGACGGCCATGGCGCCGTACCTCGAGGGCGGGGCGCTCGACGACGTCGACCGCTACCACGATGACACGGTCGCGTTCCACCGGGCGATCTACGAGCTGGCGGCCAACCCGGTGCTGCGGCTCCTGACCGAGGCGATCACCCAGCTGGTCACCAGCCACGTGCTGGCGTCGAACGACCCGGTGGACCTGCACGCCGACATCGTGGCCGAGCACGCCGACATCGCCGCCGCCGTGGCCGACGGCGACACCGCCACCGCCCACCGCCTGACCGCCGAGCACTTCGCCGCCCAACACGACTTCTACCGCCGGAGCATGCCGGCGCGCCTCGCCCAGCTCATCGAGTGGCGCTGAGCGCTCGCCGATCCGGCCGGCCCCGTAGCGCTTCGCGGGCTCGATCTGGTCACCCACGTTCTCGATATCGAGAACCACGGTGACCAGATCGCCGTTCGAGACGCAGAGTGACCAGATTGCGACGGTGCGCGCTCGACCGCGCCCTTGACACCCCTCCGGAGATGGCTATAATCATCATGATGATCCGGGCGAATTCCTCGCTGGGCCCTGGGGGGTACCGAATGACGATGACCATGACGAGGACCGATGTGCGGCCGAGCCCGGCGATGTCGGTGGGGAGGAGCACGATGGAGTCCGGCCGGGTGCGCAAGACCGCCGAGCGGGTCGCCGAGGAGATCGTCCACGACATCGTGATGAACTGCCTGCGCACCGGCGACCACCTCTCGCTCGAGGGGGAGATGGTCGACCGCTACAAGGCGAGCCGCTCCTCGGTCCGCGAGGCGCTGCGGTTGCTCGAGGTGCAGGGACTGATCGTGCTCAAGCCCGGCCCCGGCGGCGGCCCGGTCGTCGGTCAGGTCGACCCCGCCAACCTCGCCCGCACGGCGAGCCTGTACTTCCACCTCGGCGGCGCCACGTACGAGTCGATCTTGCGCACCCAGGCGATGCTCGAGCCGCTCTGCGCCCAGCTCGCATCGCGCCACCCGCAGCGGCGGATGGCGATGGAGCCGTTCGTCAGCCCGGTGCGCCTGCGCACGAACGACGAGGTGCGTCGCCACGACGACCGCCTCCATGCGGCGATCCACCGGCTCGCCGACAACCCGATCATCAGCCTGCTCACCCAGGCGATCAGCCGCATCGTCTCGGACCACGTGGCCGTCGACACGTCGCCGAGGCGCCTCGCCACGATCGGCGACGAGCGCGCCGCCCTCGCCCGCTCGGTCGCCGCCGGCGACGCCGAGGAGGCGAGCCGCCTGATGTACCGCCTCGTGCGCGCCGGGCACGATCAGCTGCGCGAGGAGTCCCCCGACCTCCTCGACACGCTCATCGAATGGCGCTGACCGGCTCCCACGCCAGCGGTAGCGAGTAGAGCGAGAGCATCCCGCCGCGCTCGTAGACCGGGGCCTCGACCACGTGGTAGTCGGGGATCCGCCGGTGCCACTCCTCGGCGGCGATCGCCATCTCCTGGCGCGCCAGATGGGCCCCGAGACAGCGGTGCGGGCCACCGGCGAACCCGAGGTGCTTGTTGCCGTAGCGGTCGAGGCGGAACTCGGTGGGCGCCTCGAACACCCGTGGGTCGCGGTTCGCCGCGCTCACCGAGAGCCACGCCATCTGGCCCTCGCTGCAGCGGCACCCCGTGGAAGTCGCAGTCCTGGGCGATCTTGCGGCCGTCGCCGATGATGATCGAGTACAGCCGCAGCGTCTCCTCGATGGCGGCGCGGGTCACCTCGGGGTCGGCGGCCACGCGGCGACGGTCGTCGTCGTGGGTCGCCAGGTGGTGCCACAGGTAGCCCGACTGCCCGCGCGTCGTGTCGAGGCCGGCGAGCACGAGGACGAAGCAGATGTCGAGGATCTCCTGGTCGCTCAGCGGGCGGTCGAACACGGTGGCCTGCGTGAGGTGGGTCATGAAGTCGCTGGACGGGTCGCCGGGGTGCCGGCGGCGGTCGGCGAGGAGATCGGCGAAGTACCCCTGGATCGTCCCGGCGATCTCGGCGATCGGCGCCTTGTCCTCCCCGTAGAACGACACGAAGAAGCGGTCGACGAGCGGTACGAACAGGTCAGCGTCGGTGACCGGCAGGCCGAGGATGCCGAGGAACACCTCGGTCGGGTAGCGCAGGGCGAAGTCGGCGATGAAGTCGCACTCGCCGGCGTCGACGATGCGCTCGATGTTGGCGACGCAGATCTCCCGCGCCGTCGGCGTGATGCGGGCGACGGCGGCCGGCGAGAACCAGGAGTTGAGCACCTGGCGGTACTTGACGTGGTCGGGCGGGTTCACCAGCGTCGGGATGAACCGGTACGCCGGGTCCGGGTCGAGCGGGTCGATCGAGTCGCTCGAGAACACCTCGTGGCGCTGGTAGCCCTCGCGCACGGCGTCGTGGCGCATCACCATCCAGAAGCCCACCGGTCCGTACGTGCTCCACCAGAACGGGCTGCGCTCGCGCAGCTCGTCGAGCTCGGCGTGGAAGCCGTGCAGGCGGCGGCGGGCGCCGAAGTCGTAGTGGATGACGGGCCACCCGTCCTTGTCGCCGGTGACGGGCGGGAGTTCGAGATCGGTCATCGGTTCTCTGCCTTTCGGGAGGTGCGCGTCAGAACACGGGCGGGGCGCTCGGTCGACCGCCACCGGTGATCCCGGCGGCGCGCTCGGCGACGAGGTCGAACGACCCCTCGTGGGTGACGATCCAGAAGCGGTCGTGGACGATGGCGTCGACCACGCGGTCGGCGATCTGGTCGGCGGTCAGCGCCGTGGGTGGGAGGTCGTGCTGGGTGGGGAGGTCGAGCGACGGTTCCTCGCCGCCGTCGGCGCCCGGTCGGTTGCGCCCGCTCTCGGCGATGCGCGTCGGCACGACGCCGGGGCACAGCACCGACACCCCGATCGACGCGCCGAGCGCGCGCAGCTCCATGTCGAGCGTCTCGGAGATGGCGACGACGGCCGCCTTGGCGGCGTTGTAGGGCGCGATCGTCGGTGACGGCACGAGCCCGGCGATCGACGCCGTGTTGACGACGTGGCCGGGCACGCCCTGGCGCAGCAGGATCGGCACGAAGGTGCGCACGCCGTGCACGACGCCCCACAGGTCGACGTCGAGCACCCAGCGCCAGTCGTCGTGCGGACTGCTCCCACGTCGACCCGAGCGTGACGACGCCGGCGTTGTTGCACACGACGTGCACGCCACCGAAGCGCTCGAGCGTCCGAGCGGCGAGCGCCTCGACCGAGGCCGGCGTCGGACACGTCGCACCGCACCGCCTCGACGTCGCCGGGCCCCAGGGCGCGCACCGAGTCGGCGGACGCCCGCAGGGCGCCCTCCTCGACGTCGGCCATCACCACCGACATCGACTCGCCGGCGAAGCGCCGGGCGAGGGCGAGGCCGATCCCGCTCGCCGCGCCGGTGACGACCGCGACGCCGTCGGCCAAGGTGTCCACGAGTCCTCCCGTCAGCGGGCGATGCGCATCCAGACCGACTTGGTCTGGGTCAGCTCGTGGATCGATTCCTCACCGAGCGACCGGCCGTGGCCCGACTGCTTCATGCCGCCGTACGGCACCGACATCTGCACCTCGCCGTACGTGTTGACCCACACCGTGCCGGCGTTGATCGCCCGCGACACTCGGTGGGCGCGGGCGAGGTCGTTCGTCCACACGCCGGACGCCAGCCCGTACTCGACGTCGTTGGCGATGGTGATCGCCTCCTCCTCGGTGTCGAACGGGATGGCGACCATCACCGGCCCGAAGATCTCCTCCTGGGCGATGCGCATCGAGTTCGCCACTCCGGTGAAGATCGTCGGCTCGAAGAAGTAGCCCTGGTCGCCGTGACGCTTCCCACCGTGGAACACCTCGGCGCCCTCCGCCTCGCCGATGCCGACGTAGCGCGACACCCGGTCGAGCTGCTCGGCCGACACGACCGGGCCGAGGCCGGTGTCCGGCGAGAACGGCGAGCCGATCGTGATCGACTCGGTGTTCTCCTTGACCTTCACGAGGAACTCCTCGTAGATGCCACGCTGCACGAGGACGCGTGTCCCGGCCGTGCAGACCTGGCCCGACGCGCCCCACACGGCGGCCGCCGCGGTGGCCGCCGCCGGTTCGATGTCGCAGTCGTCGAAGAAGACGTGGGCGCTCTTGCCGCCGAGCTCGAGGGCGACCTTCTTCAGCCGAGCGGCGGCCGCGGCCTGGATCCGCCGGCCGGTCTCCACCGACCCGGTGAACCCGATGGCGTCGACGTGGGGATGGGCGACGAGGCCGGCTCCGATCACCTCGCCGGTGCCGTGGATGACGTTGAAGACGCCGGGCGGGATGCCCGCGTCCTGGGCCAGCTGACCCATCAGCGTCGCCGACATCGGCGTCTGCTCGGCCGGCTTGAGCACGACCGAGTTGCCGCACGCCAGCGCGGCCACGACGAAGTTGATGACGAACGCCGGCCCGTTCCAGGGCACGATGATGCCGACCACGCCGAGCGGCTCGCGGGTGACGTTGACGACCACGTCGGGCCCGGTCGCCGGGATCGTGCCGGTGATCTTCGACGGCCAACCGGCGTAGTAGTCGAGGCCGGCCACGGCGAACTGCACGATGGCGTCGGTGTACCCGCGGAACAGCCCGGCGTCGAGCGTGTCGAGGTCGCCGAACACGGCGCCGTTGGCGGCGAACAGCTCGGAGAGGCGGCGCAGGCGACGCTCCTTCTCGAGCGGGGCGAGGTTGCGCCAACGCCCGTCCTCGTACGCTCGTCGGGCCGCGCTGACGGCGCGCTCGAGGTCCTCGGCGTCGCCGGCGGCGACGGTGCCGATCTCGGTGCCCGTCGACGGCTCGATGATCGGCATCGTGGCGCCCGACGCCGACGGCACCAGCTCGCCGTCGATGACGTGGCCGAAGGCGACGCCGTCGAGGTACGTGCGGGTCTCGTCGGCGAGCGGGTAGCCGGACAGGTCGGCGGTGATGGTCATGGTCGTTCGCTCTTCTCGGTGGGGGGTTCGATCAGTCGGGTACCTTCGCCGCCGACTGGGCGGCGAGGTTCTGCTCGGCCTCGGCCGACACGGCCAGGGCCTGGGAGTACTCCCGCCGTTCCATCCAGCCGACCTCCATGCGCTTGTCGGCGATCAGCCAGCGGTCGTCGACGCGGCGCAGCACGTCGCGGTAGCGGGCCACGATGACGTACACGGTGTCGGGGGTGGCCTCGTCGACCTGGTGCGACGTGTGGTACGTGTACGTCCGCGCCTCGTCGCCGTCGATCTCCACCTCGTACACGTTGAGCAGGTGGTGCTGGTACTTCGTCGACGGGCTCATCTCGCGGATCCATGACACCAGCTCGTCGGCGCCTCGTGATCTCCGGTGCGCCGGCGTACTGGGCGACGACGTCGTCGGTGAACACGGTGCGCAGCCGGTCGTAGTCCTTGACGTCGATCGCCGAGGCGTACCGGTACAGCGTGTCGGTGATCTCCTGGCGGTCGAGCAGTCGCCGCAGGACCTCCTGGTCGGTCATCTCATCTCCTCTCTCCTGGCGCGGAATCGGTGGTGGCGGTGTCCCGGCCGGTCGCCGGGACACCGCCACCGTGGGCTCAGGCGGCCGACGTCGCCGGCGTCGAGCCGGCGGATGCCCCGCCGAGACCCCACAGCGCCTTGAACTGGTCCTGGTAACCCGCCGGGCCCTCGAACTCCACGACCGGCGTCGGCACGTTGTCCTGCGTCCAGACCTCGATCGGCAGCACCTCGTGCTGGGCCTGGTCGATCTCCTGGCCGGCGGCGAGGCGAACCATGGCGTCGACGGCGGCCCAACCCGACTCCGGGCGGGGCAACGGGATCCAGGCGAACGACGTGCCGTCGGCGAGCGACTGCAGCTGCTCGGGGTTGGGCACGTGGCCGAGGAGCTTGACGCTGTCCAGCCCGGCGCTCGACAGCGCCTCCGGGAGACCGCTGGCCAGGTCGCCGAACGTCACGTACACGTAGCCGATGTCGGGGTCGGACTGCAGCGCCGACACGATCTGCGACGACACCGTGCCGCCGGTGAGGTCGGTGATGCTCAGGTCGAGCGACTGCAGCGAGCAGTCGGGGCAGCCCTGCTCGAACGCCGCCTTGATCGAGTCGGTGGCGACGTTGAGGATGGCGAAGTCCGGCACGCTGACCACCAGCACCTTGCCCTGGCCGCCGGAGTCGGAGATCACCAGGTCGGCCAGCAGCGGGTACGACGCCTGGCTGTACGCCGGGCTGCCGACGTTGGCGTAGATCCCGTTGTCGGCGCCGCCGATCTCGTCGGTGCTGTAGAGCTCGATCACCGGGATCCCGGCCGACTTGGCGGCGTCGAGGGCCTGGCCGAGGGTGTCGGTGGTCTGGCCGGACACCGCGATGTAGTCGGCGCCGCCGTCGATGGCCTGCTGCATCGCCGCGCTCGGACCCTGCGGGTCGGACGGGTCGTAGCTGAGCGTGGTCAGGTTCCAGCCGAGGGCGTCGGTGGCGCCCTCGAAACCGGTGGTGATCGGCAGGATCGACTCGATGTTGCCCTCGAGCCAGTACACGCTGACGTCGCTCGGGATGTCACCCTCGACCGGTGCGTCGATGCCGATCGACGTGGCCGGCTGCAGGAACGGGGCGACGCGCGCCGCCGCCGCGGCTGCCGCCGACGCCGGGTCGGACGGGGTCGGTGGGGCCGTGGTCGCCGACGCGACCGGTCCGGCGAGGCCGAGTGCGAGGATGCCGGCACCGGCGACGACGCCGATGCGGTGGACGGCCCGACGGGTGGAACTGGTCATGGGTGGGTCTCCTTGGGGATGGGTCAGTTGGTCGGTTGGTGGATGGTGCGGTTGGCGGTCGGCGGATCCGCCGCGTGGCGGCGGTCTCACGCGCCGTCGTGGCTGGCGACGGACGACCCCGACATCACGGCCCCGGGTTCGGAGCCGACGGGTTCACCGGCCGCCGGCGTGGCTTCGAGCGATCGGCGCCGTTTGTCGCTGGCGTGTTGCCGGCTGGCCAGGGCGACGGCGAGCACGAGGGCGACGCCGTTGAACAGTGGGGTGATCCAGTACACGCCGCCGGAGAAGGCGAGCTGCAGCCCCTTCACCCCGAACGCCAACGTGTAGACGGCGAGGATCGTCCCCCACACGTTGGGCCGCGAGCGGATCTGGGTCGATCCCAGGAAGACGGCGGCGAAGGCCGGGAACAGCAACGGCTGCCCGAACGAGTTGGAGAAGGTGCCGATCTTGGCGCCGTAGATGATGCCGGCGATGGCCGCGATGACCGCCGAGGCGACGAGCGATCCCCACACCATGTGGTCGGTGCGCACGCCGGACAGGCGCGCCGACTCGGGGTTCGCCCCGGTTGCGAACAGCTGGCGTCCGAGCGGGGTCATCTCCAGCACGTACCAGAGGACCAGGGCGATCGCCACCAGGTAGTACACGACGATCGGGATGCCGAACAGCTCGCGGCGGCCGAACTCGAGGAACGAGTCGGAGAACACCCCGGTGATCTGCTTGTTCGCCGAGATGTACAGCGTCGCCGCGGCGATCACCTGGCTCATGCCGAGCGTGGCGATGAACGAGTTGACGCGGAAGTGGACGATCACCAGCCCGGAGACGAACCCGACGGCGGCACAGCACACGATGGCGATGAGGCACGACACGACGGCGGGCAAGCCGGTGTGGGCCTCGAACCAGCTCACGATGACGAGCGAGAAGGCGAGCATCGCGCCGACGGAGAGGTCGAACGCACCGGCCGTGAGGGGCACCAGCAGGGCGAGGCCGAGGATGGCGATCACCACCTGGTCGGCGAACACCAGCTTGAACGTCGTCTGGGTGAGGAACGTCTCGGGGATCCACAGGCTGAAGATCACGATGATCAGGCCGAGCAGGTACAGCGCGCTCACCCGCTGCAGACCGGGGAGGTGGAAGCCGCGCCGTTGCCGGGCGGGGGCGATCGTCGTCGTGGTCGTGGTCATTCGGGGCTCCTCGACTGGTCCGCGGGCTCCGGCGCCTCGTCGGTCACCGGAAGCAGCTGCTCCTGTTCGATGTGGCTCGTCTCGATGTCGGCGCCGACGAGCTCGGCGCCCACCCGTCCGCGGCGCAGCACGACGACGCGCGTCGCCAGCCGAGCCAGCTCGTCGGTGTCGGTCGAGCACACGACGACCGCGGCGCCGCTCGCCGCCGCCGCGTCGACCAGGCGGTGGATGTCGGCCTTGGACCCGACGTCGACGCCCTGGGTCGGCTCGTCGAGCACGAGCACGCGTGGTTCGACGCGCAGCCAACGCGCCATCACCACCTTCTGGGCGTTGCCACCCGACAGCTCGGTGATCAGCTTCTCCGACTCGGCCGGCCGCACGTCGAGCTCGCCGATCCACTTGCGGGTCTCGCGCCGCTCCGCCCGCCCGTCGAGGCGGCCACCGCGCCAGAACGTCGACAGGTCGGCGATGGTCATGTTCTCGCGGACCGACGCGCCGGGCAGCACCGCGTGCGTCGCCCGTTCGGCCGGTACGCAGCACAGGCCGGCCTCGATGGCCGCACAGGCGTCGCCGGGCGGCACGATCGCGTCGTCGACGACCACCGTCCCACCTCGCGGGAGTCGCCCGGCGAGCAGCCCGGCGACCTCCTCGCGGCCCGAGCCGGTGAGCCCGGCCACGCCGAGCACCTCGCCGGCGGCCACGTCGAGGTCGAGGTCGCGCACGGTGACGCCGAGCAGGCGACGGGTGACGAGCCGCGGCTTCGTCGCGGCGTCCGCGCCCGGCGCGCTCGTGGGCCGGCGTCGAGGCCACCAGCTGGCGGCCGAGCATCAGCTCGACCAGCGAGCTGTGCGACAGCTCGTGCGAGCCGACGGTGGCGACCACGCGACCGTCACGCAGCACCGTCACCCGGTGGCACAGGCCGAGCACCTCGTCGAGGTGGTGGGAGATGAACAGGATGCTCGTGCCGCTCTCGGCGACGCGGCGCAGGGCCGCGAACAGGCGGTCCACCTCGGGCCCGGGCAACGAGGCGGTCGGCTCGTCGAGCACCAGCAGCGGCACCGGGTTGCCGGTGTCGGCGAGGGCGCGGGCCACGGCGATCGCGGTGCGCTCCGACGCGGCGAGCGTCGACACCATGGCCGCCGGGTCGATCTCGAAGCCGAGTCGCTCGATGGCAGCCTGGGCGCGGCGGCGCTCGGCGCGGCGGTCGAGCTTGCCGACGCCGGTCTGACCGCCCTCGAGGCAGAAGTTGTCGGCGACGTCGAGCGAGTCGATGAGCCCGAGGTTCTGGTGCACGAAGCGCAGCCCGGCGCCCCGAGCGGCCACCGCCGAGCCGATGTCGAACGGCACGCCGGCCACCTCGGCGACGGCGCCCGGATCGGGCTCGTGGTAGCCGGCGAGGGCCTTGACGAACGTCGACTTGCCGCATCCGTTGGGGCCGACGAGGGCGTGGATCTCGCCGCGCTCGATCGTGACCGAGACGTCGCTGAGCGCCCGCTGGGAGCGCGAACGTCTTGGAGACGTGGGCCGCCGACAACGCCGTCGCTGTCGCCGTCGCGGCGGTCATCGTGCCGCCGCGCGCTGAACTGAATTCCCTGGCCGCACGTTCCCCCTTTCGGATACGCAGTGGCGGTGTCCGGTGCAACGGACTGGCCCCACCAAACCGCGCCGCCGGTTCGATGTCAACAGATCATGATGATGATTTCTTGGCGTCGGGGAGGCCGGCCGTCATGATGGACCGCACGTCGTCATCCACCCGGAGGACCCGATGGTCATCGGCTCGCTGGCCGACCTCATTCGCTCGCACGCCCGACGACGGCCGGACGCGCCCGCGCTGACGGCGGGTCCGCAGCGGCTGACCTTCGCCGACCTCGACCGCCGGTCCAACCAGGTCGGCGCCGCGCTCGTGGCGGCGGGCGTGGCGCCCGGCGACCGCGTCGCCTACCTCGGGAAGAACACGTTGGCGTTCTTCGAGCTGCTGTTCGGGGCGAGCAAGGCCGGCGCGGTGACCGTCCCCGTCAACTGGCGTCTGGCACCGGCCGAGATCGCCGACATCCTCGACGACTCGACCGCCACCGTGCTGGTGGTCGGACCGGAGTTCGCCGCGACGGTCGAGCGGGTGATCGAACGCCTCCCCGCGGTGCGCCACGTGCTGACCCTCGACCGGGACGGGGTTCGCCGGCACCGAGCCGTTCGAGCGCTGGGCCGACGTCGCCGCGCCGGACGACCCGGGTCACGAACCCGCCGCCGACGACGTCGCCCTGCAGCTCTACACGTCGGGGACGACCGGCCGGCCCAAGGGCGCGATGCTCACCAACCGCAACGTGTGGAACATGCTCCCCGCGACGTCGCGGGACTGGGGGTTCAGCGAAGCCAGCGTCAACCTCGTGGCGCTGCCCAACTTCCACGTCGGTGGTGTCGGCTGGGCGCTCGTCGGTCTCTACGTCGGCGCATCGTCGGTGGTGCTCCCCGAGTTCGCCGTCGATGCGGTGCTCGCCGCGATCTCCGAGCACCACGTCACGCACGTCGTGCTCGTGCCCGCCGTGCTGCCCGCCCTGCTGGCGGCGGTGGGCCGCGAGCGGCGTCGATGTCAGCTCGTTGGAGGCGCTGGTGTACGGCGCCTCGCCGATCGCCGAGAGCGTGCTCGCCGAGGCGCGTGCGCACGCTCCCGTGCGGGTTCATCCAGGGATACGGGCTGACCGAGACGGTCGGCGCCGTGATCCAGCTGCTCGCCGACGACCACGACCTGGCGGGGACCGACGTTCACCGGCTGCGCTCGGCGGGCCGCCCGATGGAAGGGGTGGAGGTGCGCGTCGTCGAGCCGGTGAGCGGCGCCGACGTGCCGACCGGCGCCGTCGGCGAGATCTGGATGCGGACGCCGCGGGTGATGCTCGGCTACTGGAACCAGCCCGAGGCGACGCGCCAGGCGATCACGCCCGACGGGTGGCTGCGCAGCGGCGACGCCGGCTACGTCGACGACGACGGGTACGTCTTCCTCAGCGACCGCGTCAAGGACATGATCGTGTCCGGGGGCGAGAACATCTATCCGGCCGAGCTGGAGAACGTGCTGATGGGGCATCCGGCGGTCGCCGACGTCGCCGTGATCGGCGTCCCGTCCGAACGCTGGGGCGAGACCCCGAAGGCGCTGGTGGTGCCGGCCGACGGGAAGTCTCCGGCGGCCGACGAGCTGATCGCGTTCTGCCGGGAGCGGGTGGCGCACTACAAGTGCCCGACCTCGGTCGAGCTCGTCGACGTGCTGCCGCGCAACGCCACCGGCAAGGTGCTCAAGGCGCAGCTCCGCGCGCCGTACTGGGACGACCCTGGTCGTCACGTGAACTGAGGAGTGCAGATGCAGAGACTCGGCCAGCAGGACGCGATGTTCCTCTACTCGGAGAAGGCGCGGGCGCCGATGCACCTGTGCTCGTTCCACTTCTACGCGCCCGATCCGAACGGCCACCGGCTGACGTTCGACGAGTTCCGCGAGCACGTGCGCAGCCGCCTCCCGCTCGCCCGCCTGCTGCGGCGCAAGCTCGTCCGCGTCCCGCTCGACCTCGACTATCCGTACTGGGTGGAGGACCGCGACTTCGACCTCGACTACCACGTGCGCCACGTCACGCTCGAGGGTGGCCGCGACTGGCGGGCGGTGTGGGACCTGGCCGCGGCGCTGCACTCGATCCCGATCGATCTGCACCGCCCGCCGTGGGAGCTGTACCTGATCGACGGCGTCGACCACGTCGAGGGCTACGAGCCGGGCGGGTTCGCCATGCTGATCAAGATCCACCACTGCGCGATCGACGGCATCGCCGGGATCGAGCTGATGAACGCCCTCCACGACCTCGACCCCGACGGTCGGCCGCCGGTCGTCGACACGTGGCAACCGGAGGCGACGCCGGACCCGCTGACGCTGCTGGCGATGACCGCCGCCAACGCCGCCCAGTCGCCGTTGCGCGCGGCGCGCTTCCTCACCCACTCGGTGCCGATGCTGCTGCGCCCACGGCCGGCGCTGCGAGCGGCGTGGGACGCCACGGCGGGCGGTCCGAAGCCGCCGACGACGCGGCTCAACCAGCGGGTCACGACCAACCGCGTCGGCGACGCGATCGTGATCGACCTGGGGGAGGCCAAGCGGGTGCGCGCCGCGGTGCCCGGGGCGACCGTCAACGACGTGCTGCTCACCGTCGTCGGCGGCGGGCTGCGCCAGTACCTCGGCGAGACGGGCGAACTGCCGGACGAGCCGATGATGGCGGGTGTCCCGATGTCGATGCGCACCGACGCCGACGCCGGCACGGGCGGCAACAAGATCGCCATGATGCTGGTGTCGCTCGGCACGGACGTCGCCGACGCCCGCCAGCGCCTCGTCACGGTGCACCGCTCGACGTCGCAGTCGAAGGAGCAGAACCAAGCGGTCGAGGCCCGGGTGATGGCCGAGGGCGCCGAGCTGCTGCCCGGCGCGCCTCCTCGGCTTGGCGGTGCGCGCCAACTCGATGCAGGGCGCCGGTGGGGTCACCGCCCAGATCGGCAACGTCTGCGTCACCAACGTGCCCGGATCGCAGGCGCCGCTGTACCTGCGCGGGTACCAGATGCTCGCCTACTACTCGCTGGGACCGGTCTACGACAACGCCGGTCCGATCCACCTGATCGTCAGCTACCTCGGCCAGGTGTACCTGTCGGTCACCTCCTGCAGGGAGATCGTGCCCGACATCGAGCGCTACGTCGACTGCCTGCGCCGGTCGTGGGACGAACTGGTCGCCGTCACGATCGGACCGCCCCGCTCCGGCCGGGCTCGGCCGGCGAAGCGGGCCGCCCCACGGGCCGCGAAGGCGCCGCGCGGCGCCGCCCGCCGCGGAAGGCGGCGACGACACCGAAGGCAACGGCGACGCCGAAAGCCGGCGACGACGCGGAAGCCGGCGCGATGAAGGCCGTCCGCCTGGTCGACTGGAAGCACGCTCCCGAGGTCGTCGACGTCGACGAGCCGACCCCGGCACCGGGCGAGGTGCTCGTGCGCATCGGCGGCGCCGGCATCTGCCACACCGACATCAGCCTGATCCACGTGCTCGAGGCGGGCATGCTGCCGTTCGCCCCACCGTTCACGCTGGGCCACGAGAACGCCGGATGGGTCGCCCAGCTCGGCGACGGCGTGCGCGGGTTCGAGGTGGGTCAACCGGTGGTGGTCTACGGCCCGTGGGGTTGCGGCCTGTGCCACAACTGTGCCGGCGGCGCCGAGAACCACTGCGAACGACCCGACGTCGTCGGCGCCGAGGTCGGCGGCCTCGGTCGCGACGGCGGACTGGCGCCGCTGATGATCGTCCCGTCGGCGCGTCACCTCGTGCCGTTGACGAACCTCGAGCCGTGGCAGGCGGCACCGCTCGCCGACGCCGCGCTCACGCCCTACCGCGTGATCCGCAAGTGGCGGCACCTGCTGGTGCCCGGCTCGAGCGCGGTCGTGCTGGGCGCCGGCGGCGGTCTCGGCCACCTCGCCGTGCAGCTGCTCCGCGAGCTCACCCCGGCCCGCATCGTCGGCGTCGACGCCAGCCCCGGCGGCGTGCAGCGGGCGCTCGACCTGGGCGCCACCGTCGCCGTTCGAGCGAGCGACACGACGGCGGCCGAGGTGCGCGACGCCACCGGCGGCCGCGGCGCCGAGCTGGTGCTCGACTTCGTCGGCAGCGCCGACACGCTGGCGGTCGCCGCCGCCGTCGCCCGCCCCCTCGGCCACGTGGCCATCGTCGGCTCGGGAGGGGGCACGCTGACGTGCGGCTACTTCGCCCTGCCCTACGAGGTGTCCGTCAGCACCACCTACTGGGGATCGATCCCCGAGCTGATCGAGGTCGTCGAGCTGGCCGAGCAGGGCCGCATCGCCAGCCAGGTGCAGACGTTCCCGTTCAGCCGCGCCCTCGACGCGCTCGAGGCCCTGCACGCCGGGAAGGTGGAGGGTCGGGCCGTCGTCGTGCCCGACTGACCCGCCCGTCCCCGTGACGGATCGCGGCGGCTCAGCGGCCGGCGGCGGCGAGGACGTCGGCGAAGCGCTCCCGCGCCGCCTCCCGCCGGGCCAGCAGGTGGCCGTTCGGGAACAACCCGTCCGCCGGGCGGTGGTCCTTCAGCAACTGGCGGGCGAGGGCGATCTGGTGCACCTCGGTGGCGCCGTCGGCGAGGCCCATGTGGAACGACTCGAGCACCATCGAGGCGAACGGCATCTCGTGGCTCACACCGAGCGAGCCGTGGATCTGCACCGCTCGTGACGGCGACGTCGTGGAGCACCTTGGGCATCGCCGCCTTGACCGCCGAGATGTCGCCGCGGACCCGCTCGTAGTCGTTGTACTTGTCGATGCGCCACGCCGTGCGCAGCACCAGCAACCGGAACTGCTCGAGCTGGATCCACGAGTCGGCGATCATCGCCTGCACCAGCTGCTTGCGCGCCAGCGTCTCACCCTGCGTGGTCCTCGACAGCGCCCGCTCGCACATCATGTCGAGCGCCTGCTTCACCAGTCCGACGGTGCGCATGGCGTGGTGGATGCGCCCGCCGCCGAGGCGGGTCTGGGCCACCACGAACCCGTCGCCGCGCCCACCGAGGAGGTGGTCGGCCGGGATGCGCACGTCGGTGTAGCGGATGTAGCTGTGCGTGCCCTTGTCCTCCGGGTGGCCGTACACGCCGACGTTGCGGAGGATCTCCACGCCGGGCGTCTCGGCCGGGACGACGAACATCGACAGCCGGCGGTGGCGCTCGACCTCGGGGTCGGTGACGGCGAGCAGGATGAGGAACGAGGCGAAGTTGGCGTGCGACGAGAACCACTTCTCGCCGTTGATCACCCACTCGTCGCCGTCGAGCTCGGCGCGCGTGACGAAGCCGGTGGGGTCGGATCCGCCCGCCGGCTCGGTCATCGAGTAGGCCGACACGATGTCGTTGCGCAGCAGCGGCTCGAGGTACCGCCGCTTGAGCTCGTCGGTGCCGTAGCGGGCGAGGATCTCGGCGTTGCCGGAGTCGGGCGCCTGGCACCCGAACACGATCGGCGCGCTGTGCGAGCGGCCGAGGATCTCGTTGAGCAGCGCCAGCTTCACCTGGCCGTAGCCCGGACCGCCGAGGTGCGGACCGAGGTGCGTCGCCCACAGGCCCCGGGCGCGCACCTGCTCCTGCAGCGGCGGGATCAGCGCCTGGCGCACCGGGTCGCCGAGGTCCCAGGCGTGGTCGATCACCATGTCGACCGGCTCGACCTCCTCGCGCACGAACTGGTCGACCCAGTCGAGCTCGCACTGGTAGGCCGGCGTCGGTCTCGAAGTCCCAGCTCACGGCTCCACGTCTACTCCACGACCAGCCGTTCTGTCAACAATCCTCATGATGAAATCACGGCGCGGCCCTCAGGAGGAACACCGTCCAAACAGTTGCCTCATTTCATCATGATCATTTAAGGTGGGGGGATGCCGGGTGACGTCCAGTACGACCATCGTGACCGGTGTGCGATCGTCGGCATCGGCCAGACGGACTACAGCCGCAACTCCGGCCGCAGCGACCTGACCCTCGCGACGCAGGCGGCGCTCGCCGCGATCGCCGACGCCGGACTGACGCCGGCCGACATCGACGGGATCGTGCGCTGCGACATGGACACCGTTCGTCAGGTCGACCTGATCGACGTCGTCGGCATGCCCAACGTGACGTACTGGGCCGACGTCGGACCCGGCGGGGTGGCCGCCGCCGCGATGGTGGGCCAAGCGGTCGGGGCGATCATGTCCGGTCAGGCCACGGCCGTGCTCGTGTTCCGCGAGCTCAACGGGCGCTCCGGCCGTCGCTACGGCCTGTCGTCGGCGACGACCCCGCGGGTCGGTGGCGCCGGCTCGTACGACGAGTTGTACGTCCCCTACGGGCTGCTCACCCCGGGCCAGGTGTTCGCCCTCTTCGCCCAGCGCCACATGGCCGAGTTCGGCACCAAGCCCGAACAGCTGGCGCGCATCCCGCTCGCCTGCCGGGCCCGGGCCAACGCCAACCCCCTGGCCCAGATGCACGACCGCCCGCTGACCCTCGACGACTACCTCGGCTCGCGGATGATCTCGTCGCCGCTGCGGCTGTTCGACTTCTGCCTGGAGACCGACGGCGCGTGCGCCCTCGTGGTGACCAGCGCCGAACGGGCGGGCGACCTGCCGCAACCGCCGGCGCTGGTGCGGGCGGTGGCCCAGGCGACGATCCCGGCCCCGCAGCCGGGCCTGATGTACCCGGTGCTCGCCCGGCCCGACATCACCCACCTGCCGGCCACCGCGGCGGCCGACGTGCTGTATCGGCGCGCCGGCCTCGGACCGGCCGACATCGACGTCGCCCAGCTCTACGACTGCTTCAGCATCACCGTGCTGCTGCAGCTCGAGGACTGGGGCTTCTGCGCCAAGGGTGAGGGCGGCGAGTTCGTCGAGAGCGGCGCCATCGACCTCGACGGCAGCCTGCCGATCAACACCGGCGGGGGCCACCTGTCGGAGGGGTACATCCACGGCCTCAACCACGTCGTCGAAGGCGTGCGCCAGATCCGCGGCACCTCGACCTCGCAGGTCGAGGGCGCCGAGACGTGCCTCGTCACCTCGACGCCGCTGCCGCCCGGCAGCGCGTTGATCCTGAGGCGGCCGTGACGATGGCGACCGATGCCCGCCTCCTGCCCGTCGACGACGATCTCGACACCGGTGGCTTCTTCGAGGCCGCCCGACGCGGCGAGCTCGCCGTGCGCCGGTGCAACGGGTGCGACGCCGTGCTCCACGTGCCCCGCGCCTACTGCCGCCACTGCGGCAGCTGGGAAGGTCGCTGGGAGGTCGTCGACGGCGCGGCCACGCTGCACTCGTGGACGGTCGTGACGCATCAGGTGCACCCGGCCTATCCCGTGCCCTACACCGTCGTGCTCGTCGACCTGGACGCGCTCCCCGGCACCCGGCTCGTCGGTTCGCTCGACGGCGACCACCACCTCGTGGCCGGCCTGCCGATGGAGGTGTGGTTCGACGAGGTCGGCGAGGCCGACGGGCGGCGCGTCGTGCTCCCGCAGTGGCGCCCGGCCGCGCCGGCGACCGAGCCCCAGGCCGGGGCGTGACCGCCGCCATGCCCGCCCGGCCACGCCGCCGGAGCGGTGCTCCGGCGGCGACCGCCGGCGGAGCGCGCCGCCCGCTCGCCATCCGCTCCGGTGGGGCGATCACCCGCCCGCTGAAGACCTCGGAGGCGATCGCTCGCGACGTCGTGCACGACATCATCGCCGCCGGGCTGCAGCCCGGCGACGGCCTGCCGCCCGAAGCGGCGATGCTCGCCCAGTACAAGGTCAGCCGCGAATCGCTGCGCGAAGGCCTGCGGCTGCTCGAGGTGCAGGGCTTGATCACGATCCGCCGGGGACCCGGCGGCGGGCCGGTGGTCGGCACCGTCGACCCCGCCAACCTCGGGCGGATGTCGACGCTCTTCTACCACCTCGCCGGTGCGACCTACTCCGAGCTGTTCGAGGCGTGGGTGCTCGCCGAGTCGCTGCTCGCCCGGCGCGCCGCCCGCCACCCCGACGCGGCGCTGCGTCGCGAACGGATGCAGCCCTACCTGGGATCGACGACCGACGACGAACCGCTCGAGGAGTACGTGCAGTCGCACGCCGCCTTCCACGTGGCGGTCGGGTCGCTCGCCCGCAACCGCGTGCTCGAGCTGTCCCTGCTCACGGCCGGCCTCATCGTCAGCCACCACGTGCCGGTCGCCTACGACCCGCGCACCCTGCGCGAGGCGATGGAGCACGAGCATCGCGACATCGCCGCGGCCATCGTGGCCGGCCGCCCGGCGCGGGCGGAGAAGCTGATGGGCGACCACATCCAGCGGATCGCCGACATCACCACCGAGGCCCTGGGCCCCCACGTCGAGGACTACATCGAGTGGGACTGAGCCGGCGCGGCGCCCCCGGAGCAGGAGCGATCGGGATCCGATCTTCGACATGAGGATCGGCCTCACCGCCTACGACGTCCCCGCCGCGGAACTGGTCGAGCTCGCCCGTGCCGCCGACGAGGCCGGTTTCGACTCGCTGTGGCTCGGCGAGCACGTACTGCTCCCGATCGGCGACCGCACCGCCCACCCGAGCACGCAGCAGGACCACGTGCAGCACCACACCGGCCCGATCGTCCAGCCGGACACCGAGCTGGTCGACCCGCTTGTGGTGCTCGGCGCGTCGGCGGCCGCGACGACCCACCTGCGCGTCGCCACCGGCATCTTCGTGCTGCCGCTGCGCCACCCCCTCGCCGTCGCCCGCTCGACGTGCACCGTGCAGGAGCTCGCCGGCGGGCGGTTCATCTTCGGGGTCGGCGTCGGCTGGCTCGCCGGTGAGTTCGACGCGCTCGGCGTGCCGTTCGACGAGCGCCTCGACCGCTTCCTCGAGGCGATCGCCGTGCTGCGTGCGGCGTGGGCCGGCGGCGAGGTGCGCCACGAGGGCCGACACTTCCGGGTCGCCGGTGTGCAGGTGACGGCGCGCCCGACCGCCGTGCCCTTGATCCTCGGCGGCAACACCCCGCGCGCCCTGCGGCGGGCGGCGCAGCTCGGCGACGGCTGGTTCTCGTCCGGTACGCCTCCGCTCGACGAGGCCGTTCGCCTCCGCGACGAGTTGCTCCGCCTCCGTCGCGCGGCCGACGACGAGGTTGGAGCCGAGCGCCCCTTCCACCTCGTGGTCCGCGTCGAGGGTCGCGACCCGAGCGTGCTGGCGCGCTACGCCGAGGCCGGGTTCGACGACGTGGTGATGTGGACCGACCACGTGTGGCCGCCCGCACCTCGCCCCAGCGGCGCGTCGTGACCACCTCTTCGCCGCTGCCGAAACGCTCGGACTCCACCGCCGGGTGGCGGCATGAGCGAGGGAGTCTTCGACCGAGCGAATGAGCAGGCACGGTCTTCGGCTCACTGGTGCACCTCCGCCGAATCGGACGCGTGGCACAACGTCAGGGTGCAGCAGTGAGCGGCGAGGACGGGCTCGAGGCCTTCCGGCTCGCCGCCAGGCAGTGGCTGGCCGAGCGCGCCGAGCCCCGTCCGTCAGGGGCGGGCGAGCGCCGCTGGGGCGAGGGCTCCGACGACGTCAGCGTGTTCCACGACCTCACCGACGACGAGGAGCGAGCGCTGCTCGAACGGGCGATGGCGTGGCAGCGCGAGAAGTTCGACGGCGGCTACGGCGCGATCTGCTGGCCGACCGAGCTCGGCGGCGCCGGTCTCACCGCGACGTTCGAGGAGGCGTTCGACGACGAGCAGGCGAACTTCGCCACGCCCGGCCACCACGAGACGTTCAGCGTCACCCTGCACCTCGTCGCCCCGACGTTGCGGGCGTTCGGCACGCCGGAGCAGCAGCGCGAGCTGATCCCCCGCTTCCTGCGCACCACCGAGCTGTGCTGCCAGCTGTTCTCCGAGCCGGGGGCCGGCTCCGATCTCGCCGGGCTGTCGACGCGGGCGGTCCGCGACGGCGACGAGTGGGTGGTCAACGGGCAGAAGACGTGGAGCTCGGGGGCGCGCTTCGTCGGCCTGGGGCGAGCTGATCGCCCGCACCGATCCCGACGTCCCCAAGCACGCCGGGCAGACGGCGTTCATCCTCCCGATGGACACGCCGGGGATCACGATCGTGCCGATCCGCCAGATGAGCGGCGGCGCCTCGTTCAACGAGGTGTTCTTCGACGACGTGCGCATCCCCGACCGCCTGCGCCTCGGCGCCGAGGGCGAGGGCTGGAAGGTCGCCCTCACCACGCTCGGCTTCGAGCGCGGCAGCAGCGGCAGCGATCGCGGCGACCAGGCGGTGGGCGGTTCGTGGGAGCAGCTCCACGCCCTCGCCCAGTGGCTCGGCGCCACGACGGTGGCGACCCACCGCCAGGACCTGGCCCGGCTGTACTCGCTCGACCGCATCCGCTCGTTCCTCGCCCAGCGGGCGGCGGCGCAGGCCCGCCTCGGCGGTGCGCCCGGCCCCGAGGCGTCGGCGGGCAAGCTGCTGTGGACGCAGTGGATGACCGCGGCCGGCGACGTGGCGGCACGGCTGCTCGGTCCGCGCATCCTCGCCGACACCGGCGAGTGGGGCACCTACGCGTGGCGCACGCACCTGCTCGGCGCGCCCGGCTACCGCATCGCCGGCGGGTCCGACGAGATCCAGCGCAACATCATCGGCGAGCGCGTGCCTCGGCCTTCCGGGCGAGCCGCGCGTCGACCGCGACGTGCCGTTCCGCGACGTCCCCCGCTGACCGCGACGTCTCCATCGGAGTGTTGACGGGCACCGGAGTGCCGAGCGCACCCCTGGGGTTCGCCCGACACTCGGAGCCGTTCAACCTCGGTAGGGGACGTCGGAGGGAAGGGCGGCGTGATGCCGACGCCCCCGTCGACGGTGAGGATCGTGCCGGTCACGAACGACGAGAGGTCCGACGCCAGGTACAGCGCCGCACCGACGATCTCGGAGGGCTGGCCGAGGCGCTGCAGCGGGTAGCGCTCCTTGGCGAAGCGCTCGAACCAGTCGACGTCCCACGCCTTGGAGATGTCGGTGAGGAACGGACCCGGGGCCAACGTGTTGACGCGCACCGACGGCCCGAGGGCGAGGGCGAACCCGGCGGTCAACGCGTCGAGCCCGGCCTTGGCGGCGGCGTAGGGCACGTCCTTGGCCTGCGGGAACCGGGCGCCGAGGCTGCTCACGTTGATGACCGACCCGCCGCCGGCGGCCCGCATGCGCTCACCGATCAGGGCGGTCAGGCGGAACGGCCCCTTGAGGTTGACGGCGATGACCTTGTCGAACAGGTCCTCGCCGACCTCGACGAGGCTCGGGTACAGCGGGGCGATCCCGGCGTTGTTGACGAGGATGTCGACCCGACCGAACTCGGCGTGCACCGCGGCGTCGAGCTCGTCGAGGTCCGACCACCGCCCCACGTGGCAGGCGACTCCGAACGCGGTCCGACCCGTCTCGGCACGGACCTCCTCGGCCAGGGCGGCGCACGCGTCGAGCTTGCGACTGGCGATCGCCACGTCGGCGCCGCAGCGGGCGAAGGCCAGCACCATCTCGCGGCCGAGGCCGCGGCTGCCACCGGTGACGAGCGCCACCTTGTCGGTCAGGTCGATCTCCATGCGTCCTCCTCAGATCCGCCCGAGGATGCGTCCGGCACGGCGGGCGAGCATGCCGATCGGTTCGCCGCGGCTGGCCATGCGCTCGTCGGTGCTCTCGCCCCGGACGTAGCGCTGGTACAGCTGCTGCAGGATCACGCAGGTGCGCCAGCAGGCGAACGCCTCGTACCAGGCGATGCCGGAGACGTCGGTGCCGGTGACGTCGGCGTAGCGCGCGACGGCCTCGGCGCGGGTCGGGAACCCGAAGCGCTGCATGCCCTCGATGTGGAAGGCGCGGTCGTCGGGGGTGTCGGCCGGGTCGGGCCAGTAGTTCATCAGCGTGCCGAGGTCCACCAACGGGTCGCCGAGCGTCGCCATGTCCCAGTCGAACACCGCGGTCACCCGATCGGGCTCGCCCGGGCGGAACTGGCAGTTGTCGGTCTTGAAGTCGTTGTGCAACAGCGTCGGCGGCGGTGACTCCGGCATCGCTCCCGCCAGGCGTTCGCCGACCGCCGTCATGTCGACGTCGTGCTCGGGCGTGGCGACGATGCGCCAGCGCTCGCGCCAACCGCGCAGCTGGCGCTCGACATACCCGGCGGGGCGTCCGAGCTCGGTCAGGTCGCACGCCGCCGGGTCGACCAGGTGCAGGTCGGCGAGGGCGTCGATCGTCGCCAGCCCGATGCGCCGCCCGGCGTCGGGGAGCTTCGCCATCGACGACGGGAGCTGCGCCCACACCACCTCGCCGCGCCGGTACTCGCGACACCACGAAGTCGGCACCGACCACGTCGGGGTCGTCGCAGAACACGTAGGCGCGCGGGGCGCGGTCGTACGCCCGCCACAGCCGTGACAGCACGCGGAACTCGCGCGCCATGTCGTGGGCGCCGGGGGCCACGACACCGAACGGCGGGCGACGCAGCACGAACTGCTGCTCGCCACCGTCGGCAGCGGTGAACGTGAGCAGGTACGTCAGGTTGGCCGAGCCGTTGGGAAACTGCATCACGCCGAGCTCGCCGGTGACGTCGAGGACCTCGCCGAGGTAGGCGGCGAGGCGGCCCCAGTCCAGCTCCTCGCCGGCTCGCACCGGGGCGACCTCGGGCGGGATCCCGCCGGCGAACGTCTCGCTCATCGGCGCTCGCTGCGCTTGCTCATCGCGTCACCACCGTGCACGCGCTGATCCCGGGCGCGCCGTAGACGTGGGTGAACCCCACCCGCGGGGCGCCCGGCACCTGGTGGTCGCCGGCGGCACCGCGCAGCTGCAGGACGTTCTCGTGCACCTGGCGCAGCCCCGACGCGCCGATCGGCTCGCCGTTGGCGATGCAGCCACCGTCGGTGTTGATCGGCAGGCGCCCGTCGATCTCGGTGGCGCCGGCCTCGATCAACGCCGGCTGCTCCCCGTGCTCGCACAGGCCGGTCTCGGCCATGTGCATCAGCTCGGCGCCGGCCTCGGTGTCCTGGATCTGGGCCACGTCGACCTCGTCCGGGGCGATGCCGGCACGGCGCGAACGCCGCCCGGGCGGCCACCGTGGTCGGCCCTTCGGTCCGCTCGGGGGCGAGGGCCGGGCTGAACACCTCGAACGTCCCGTAGACGCGTGAACGCATCTCGCAGGCTCGCAGCCACACCGGTGGGGCCGGGAAGCGGTCGATCAGGTCGCCGCGAGCGAGCACCAGCGCCACCGCCCCCTCCGCCGGCGAGCAGAACATGTACTTGGTCAGCGGGTCGTTGACCATCGCCGAGGCGGCGATCTCCTCCACCGTGAGTGGCGTGCGCCGCCAGGCGTTGGGGTTGCGCCCGCCGTTGCGGTACGCCTTCGCCGCGATCATCGCCAGCACCGCCGGGTCGATGTCGTAGTCGTGCAGGTAGCGCTGGATCTTCATGGCGAAGAACTGCGTCGTCACCATCATCCCCGACTCGCCGTACCAGGCGCCGAGGCCGTACTCGGCGGGGTCGGAGTTGAACGCTCCCGGCGGGTGCTTGTCGAACCCGATGGCCATCGCCACGTCGTAGGCGCCCGAGCGGATCGCCCGATCGGCCATCGCCAGCGAGCTCCCGCCGGTGGCACAGCCGTTGAGCACGTTGACGAACTCGATCCCGGTCAGGCCGAGGTCGGCGACGAGCGCGTCGGCGTTGCCGGCGGCGTAGCTCCCTCCGAATGCCACCTGCACGTCGGCCCAGCTGATGTCGGCGTCGCGCAGCGCCGCCCGCGGCGGCGACGGCACCCTGCTGGCGGCCGCTGACGCCGTCGGTGCGCCCGAAGGGGTGGATCCCGACGCCGACGATGGCGACATCCCGCTCACTGGTGCACCATCCGGCCCGGCGACGCGTCCGAGCCGACTTCGGTGCACCAGTGAGCCGAAGACCGTGCCTCATTTTTCGCTCGCTCGAGGACTCGCTCGCTCACTGTGCGACCGTCCGATCGGGCTCGGTCGGCGCGAACGCGAACGTCCACACCGGCTCGCCGTCGCCCCCCGGCAACGCTAGAGCGTGAGCGACACCGGCGCACCGATCGCCAAGTCGGCGGGGTCACCGACCAGGCGAGCCTCGACGAGCACCTCCCCAGCCAGGTCGACGTAGCCGACACCGAACGGCGGGAGCGATCCGTCGGCTCCGAGGTAGGGCGTCTTGGGGCTGAAGCGCTGCACCGTCGACGCCCACACCGTGCCGCGGTCGGCGAGCGGGTGGGCGGACACGTCCTCGCCGGTGCACCGCGGGCACGACGCCTGGGCGGGGAACGTCACCGCGCCACACGTGCCACACCGCGATCCGACGAGGCGCCACGGCGTCGTCGGCATCGTCGACGCGGACGAACAGCGAGGGCTCGAGGAGCCGACGTGCGTCGGGATCGGTCGGGGCCTCGGTGCTCACGGTGGGACTCGTCGGTGCGCTTCAGTCGAGGTGGTAGATGCGGGCGGCGTTGTCGTGGAGGATCTTGCGCGTCGTCTCGAGCGGCAGGTCGGCGAACACCGCCCGGACGAAGTCGTCCGGGCGCTCGGCGATGCTCGCCGGGCCGGGCGACATGCTCGTCGGGTGGGGGAAGTCGGTCTCGTACAGCACGTTGTCGGCGCCGAGCTGCTCGATCGCCGTGAGCGCGGTGTCACGCTCGAACCAGAAGCACCCGTAGATCTGGCGGCGGAAGTACTCGCTCGGCAGCAGGTCGTACTCGGGGTGCTCGGCCGGCACGCCGCAGTTCTCCCACTGCCAGTCGAGCGCGGCGAGGGCGAACGGGATCCAGCCGATGCCGCTCTCCACCGACACGAAGTCGAGGTCGGGGAAGCGGTGGCAGATGCCGCCGGTGATCAACTGGGCGATCGTCTTGGCGTTGGCCATGAAGAACGACACACCCATCGCCGCGTAGTTGGCGTGCGGGCCGTTGTCGGGGTGTCCGACGCTGAACGGGTCGAGGTCACCCGAGGCGATGTGGAAGTTGACGGGCAGGCCCTTCTCCTCGGCCGAGCGCCACATCGGGTCCCAGAACCGGTCGGTGAGCTCGGGCAGACCGAAGTACCCGGGGTCCTGGGTGAACACGATCCCCTTGTGGCCGATGCCGGCGCAGCGCTCGATCTCGGCGAGGGTCGCGTTCGCGGTCCCAGAACGGCAGCGCGGCGACGGGGATGAACCGTCCCGGCTGCTCGGCGCCGAAGTCGACGAGGAAGTCGTTGTACGCCTGGATGCACGCCAGCTGCAGCGCCGGGTCGCCCATGTTGACGATGCTCCTGGCGTCGAACACGGCGACGTTGGGGTAGAGGATCTGCGACTTGATCCCGTAGCTGTCCATCACCGCCGCCCGACGCGTGGGGTCCCACGACGCCGGGTCGGTGTCGGCGAAGCGCCGCGGGTGGTAGGGCGGGTGCTCGGACCATCCCGCCATCGCCGGCGCCCCGACGGCACCGAGGCGCGCCGCGCCGCTGTACCACGCCTCCTCCTCCGCCACCGGGTCCCAGGCGACGTGCGGCACGAGGTCACCCCACTTCGACGACACCCGTGAGGTCCACAGGTCGGGCGGCTCGACCACGTGGGTGTCGGTGTCGATGATCGGGATGCCCCTGACGTCGGTTGCCGTGGCCATCGTGTACCTCCCTGGTGATCGGCGGGGTGGCGGAGTGCCCCAACCCCGACGAGTGCGACTATATCATCATGAGGAATCTGGCTCAAGAGCCGCGGAACCGAAATTCCTCATGATTATTGTTGACACCGCTTGGTCCCCGCACTATAGTACGCATCACGCCCTCTTTACACGAAAGGTTCCGCACCATGGACACGATCAACGAATCACTCACCACCGTCAACGAGGCGGTCACCAAGGCGGTCAGCGCCGTGCAATCGCAGGTCCTGGCCATGCACCGCGACGCCGCCGCTGCGGTGGCCAAGGCCGGCGAGCAGCTGCCCTCCTGGCTGCCGTCGGCGGACCCCCTGCCCAGCGTCGATGCGTTCGTCGCCCAGGCCTTCGAGTTCCAGGCCCAGCGCCTCGAGTCCGACAAGCAGTTCGCCCTCGAGCTGCTCGACGTGTGGACGCCGAAGCCGGCGACGCGTTCCAAGACCGCCAAGTAACGTCGAGCGGGTGGATCCCGTCGAGGACATGTGGCAGCAGCACCTGCGCAACCTCGGCGGGTACATCCGCGCCCAGCGTGAGTTCAGCCAGCTCTCCCAGCGTCAGCTGGCCCACCTGACCGACCTCTCCGACACGTACATGAGCCAGCTCGAGCGGGGCAAGCACGAGCCGTCGATCCGGGTGCTGCGGGCGCTCGCCCGCGGCCTCGGCGTCGACCCCGACGAGCTGATCCGGCGAGCGGCCGGCCTGCCGGACGACGACCGTGCGCCCTCGACCGAGCAGGCGATCCAGGCTGATCCCCGCCTCACCGACGCCCAGAAGCAAGCGCTGCTCGGCGTCGTCAACGGCTTCCTCGCCGCCGAACACTGAGGCGACGCGTGACGCCGGTGGCCACGCCGGAGCGCGCCGATGCGGCCGCGGTGTGGGCGGCAAGCGGGGCGATGTGGCTCACTGGGCGCCGCGAGGGACCACCACTCGGCGCGCCCTCAGGAGTCGTCGACGTGATGCAGGCTGCGGCGGAGCGCCTGCGCACGATGACGACGGGCACCGGCCGGTCCGTCCACCTCGACGGACCGGCCCTGCTCGGTGAACGGGCGGCGATCGCCGGCCTCACCCGTCGCGGTGCGGTCAGTTGCGGCGGGTCGACCCGCCTGCTGCGCGCCGCCGACGGGTGGCTGGCCGTGGCGCTGCCGCGGCCCGACGACCTCGATCTGCTCCCGGCGTGGATCGGCGTCGACGGCGACCGGCCGCGGTGGTCCGCCGTCGCGACCGCGATCCGGCATCGTCGGCTGGCGACGCTCGTCGAGAGCGCCGGCGAGCTGGGACTGGCCGTCGGCGCGCTCGGCGAACGTCGGGGTGACGCCACCGCCGTGATCGCCACCGAGTTGGGACGCGGGCCGGCACCCGTGTCGACCCTGCGCGGGCTGCGGGTGGTCGACCTGTCGTCGCTGTGGGCCGGGCCGTTGTGCGGGCAGCTGCTGGCCGAGGCCGGCCTGGACGTCGTCAAGGTCGAGTCGACACGCCGCATCGACGGCGCCCGCCACGGGCCGGCGGCGTTCTTCGACCTGGTCAACGCCGGCAAGTCGTCGGTGCTCGTCGATCTCGGCGAACGGTCGGGCATCGAGGCCCTCCGGGCGCTCGTCGCCACCGCCGACGTGGTGATCGAGTCGGCGCGGCCGCGCGCCCTCGCCCAACTCGGCATCGACGCTGCGGAGCGGGTCGCCGCCGGGGGACCACGGGTGTGGCTCTCGATCACCGCCCACGGCCGCCGTCCACCGCACGATGTGCGCACCGGCTTCGGCGACGACGCCGCGGTCGCCGGAGGCGTCGTGGCGCGAGATCGCCGCGGCCCCGTGTTCTGCGCCGATGCGGTCGCCGACCCTGCCACCGGGCTGGTCGGCGCCGTCGCCGTCGTCGACCGCCTCCTCGCCGGCGGTCGGTGGTTGCTCGACGCCGCCCTGGCGCGCATCGGCGCGCTGATGGCAACCGGGCCGACGATGGCGTGGGACGGCGAGGTCGCCGCGCCGCGGGCCCGTCGGCTTCCCGGCCGAGCGGCTCCGCTCGGCCGCGACACGAACGCCGTGCTCGACGCGATCCGATGCCGGTCATGAGGACAGGCCTGGTCCGTCATTGCGTTCCCCGGCCACGCAGGCCGTTGCTGGCCGCTCACTCGCTGGCGCTCGCTCGCTCGCACCCGATGGTGCACCAATGACCACCCACCTTGTGATCCGCGACGCCGAGGTCGACGGCGCCCGGGTCGATGTGGCGGTGGACGGCGAACGCATCACGGCGGTCGTCCCCGCCGGCACGGCACGCGCCGAGCACATCGTCGACGCCGCCGGCGGGGCCTTGATCCCCGGGCTGCACGACCACCACCTCCATCTGCTCGCCATGGCCGCGGCGGCGACGTCGGTGGCGTGCGGGCCACCTGCGGTCACCGGGCACCGGGCGCTCGCCGACGAGCTCGGCGCGGCCGATCGCACGCTGGCGTCGAGTGCGTGGCTGCGCGGCGTCGGGTACCACGAATCGGTCGCCGGCGACCTCGACCGCCGCACCCTCGACGCCCTCGTGCCCACGCGGCCGTGCCGCGTGCAGCACCGCTCCGGGCACGGGTGGATCCTCAACACCCCGGCGCTCGCGGCGATCGGGATCGCCGACGGCGGCGAGCTCCCGGAGGGGGTGGAGGTCGACGCCGCCGGTGTCCCCACCGGCCGGATCTACGGGCTCGACGCGCTGGCTCGGCGAACGGCTGCCGAGGTCGGTGCCCGACCTCGCTGCGGTCGGCCGGCGGCTCGGCGCGTTCGGTGTCACCGCGGTCACCGACGCCACGCCGGTGACCGACCCCGCGGCGCTCCGGCCGATCGTCGACGCCGTCCGCAGCGGGGCGCTCCCCCAGCACGTCGCCGTCACCGGCGTGGCGACGATGTCCACCGACGCGCTCGACGTCATCGACGGGATCACGGTCGGCCCGGCGAAGGTCGTGCTGGCCGACCACCGCCTGCCGCCCCTCGACGACGTCGTCGGGGCGATCCGCACCGCCCACGATCGGGGTCGGAGCGTCGCCGTGCACTGCGTGACCCGGGCGGCGCTGGCCCTCGCCCTCGCCGCCTGGGACGACGCCGGCGCCCGGCGGGGCGACCGCATCGAGCACGGCGCCGTCGTGCCCGACGAGATGGCCGCCCACGTCGCCGCGCTGGGGCTCACCGTCGTGACCCAGCCCGGCTTCGTGGCCGAGCGCGGCGACGACTACCTCGCCGACGTCGACGAGGACGACCGACCGTTCCTGTGGCCCTGCGCCTCGTTGCTCGCCGCCGGCATCCCCGTCGGGTTCGGCACCGACGCGCCGTTCGGCGACGCCGACCCGTGGCGGGCCGTGGCGGCCGCCGTCGAACGGCGCACGCCCACGGGCGCGGTCCTCGGCGCCGCCGAGCGGCTCCCCGCCGGGAGCGCCCTCGAACGCTTCCTCGCCCCGCTCGACGATCCCGGCGGCGCACCACGGCGGGTCACTGCCGGCGCCCCGGCCGACCTCTGCCTGCTCGACGCCCCGCTCGCCGACGCCCTCGCCGAACCGTCGTGCGAGCACGTCCGCTGGGTACTGCGCCGGGGGGTGGTGCTCAGCCGCTGAGGCGGTCGACCAGACCCCACGCCAGCGCGGTCGCCGCGTCGATCGGCTCGGCCGTGAACGCCAGCTGAGCCGTTCGCTGGCGGCCGATGCGCGGCGGCAGGCTGGCGGTGCCGCCGGCCCCGGGCACCAGACCGAACGCCAGCTCGGGGAGGGTGAACGTCGTGTCCGGGTGGGCCACCACCCGGGCGGCGAAGGCCGGCAGCTCGACGCCGGCGCCGATGCAGGCCCCGTGCACGTGCACCTCGACGCGGTCACTGAGCTCGATCAGCAGACGCGCCGCGCTGCGGGTCAGGCGCACGGCGTGCGCCGTCGCCGGGTCGCCGAACTCGCCGAACTCGCCGAGGTCGCCCCCGCTCGAGAACGACGGCCCGGCGCCGTCGAGCACCACGTGCAGGTCGCGGTCGGCGGCGGCCAGGCGCAGGGCGTCGACCAGGCCGTCGCGCATCGTCACCGAGTAGGCGTTGTGACGGTGCGGGCGGTTGAGCGTGACGTGCAGGGTCGCGCCGTCGACCGACACCAGCACCGGCGCCTCCGGATCGGCGGGCACCGGAGCGCCGCGTCGCGCCGCCCGCCAGCGGACGAACTCCGGCCCGGCCTGGAGCAACGAGTAGGTCATCGACTCGGCCACCAGCGCTTCCGCCGCCGAGCGTCCGTCGCGACCCCGCAACAGCAGGGCGAGCGCCACGGCGGCGAGGGGCGTGGCGGTGACCGAGCGCTCGATGGCCGCGACCACCCGCTCGTCGTCGGTGACGACGTCGAGACTGCGGGCGAGCGACCCGGTGCCGTCGCCGAGGCCGATGAGCACGGCGGGGAGTGCCCCGACCTCGACCGCGTCGGGGACCGACCCGCTGAGGTCGACCACCACCACCGGCGGATCCGACCTCGTGAGGTCCTCGTCGTCGAGCGCGGCGCGGGCCACGAAGTCGTCGGCGCGCACCCACGTGGTCACGGCCCGACGTTAGGCATGCGGCCCGTCTGTGTCAGGAAGATCGACACCAGACGTCGTGTTTCCTGACCCAGAGTCCGTCGGCCGGCCGCGGCCGAGCAGGCCGACGAGGAACGTGTCGCCGAGGTGCTCGGCGATGTCGGCGCCGCCGAGATCTCCACCGGGCTCGTACCAGCGGGTGAGCCAGTGGAGCGAGCCGATCAGCGCGAGCGTCGTGGTGCGCGGGTCGAGCAGACGGGCGAACTCGCCGCGCCTCTGGCCGTCCTCGATGACGCCGACGACGGCTTGCACGTACTCGCGGTCCATCGCCGCCCACTCGTCCGAGCGGTGACGGCCGGCCACCTCGTCGAGGTACACCGCGCACCTCGTGAAGTTCTCCTCGAGCACGCGCAGCAGGCGAGCGGATGATGCGACGGACCTTCTCCGACGGCGGCACATCCTGCGCGGCGAGCGTCGCGGACGTCGGCGAGGATCTGGTCGGCGGGCTCGCGGACCACCGCGGTCAGCAGGTCCTCCTTGGACTTGATGTAGTGGTAGAGGCTGCCCTTGTACATCCCGACCTCGCCGGCGATGTCCTCGAGCGACGTGGCGACGAAGCCCTTCTCGCGGAACAGCGTCGGCGGCCGCGTCGACGATCTCGTTCCACCGGGTCGGCCGCGCCATCTGCTCAGCGCCTCTCCCCCTGCATCCCGTCGGAAGAGTACCGCGCAGACGAACGGTTGGTGGGTTATCGCTCGCTGAGCCCATGCGCCCCAGCGCGACACTGACGGGCATGCCGCACGACCACTCCCACGGACACGACGAGTTCGACTGGGCGGCGTGGGCGGCCCACCTCGCCGCCTGGGACCGCGTGTGGGCGGGCATCTACCGCGAAGTGGCCGCGTGGCTCGGCGTCGGTGCCGGCGCGGACGTGGCCGACGTCGGTTCCGGGGCCGGCGGCTTCGCCGCCGCGCTCGCCGAGCAGGTGGGGCCCGGCGGCCAGGTGACGCTGATCGACGGCGACGAGCGCCTGCTCGAGGTCGCCCACGCCAACCTGCCGCCCGGGGCCGACTTCCGGACCGTCCACGCCGACCTTGAGGGGGCGCCGCTCGGCGCCCAGCTCGCCGACCGCTTCGACGTCGTCCACGCCGGCAACGTGGTCCACCACACCGACGACCAGCAGCGCACGGTCGACGACCTCGCCCGGTTGCTCCGGCCCGGTGGTCGCCTCGTGCTCGCCGAGGGCGGGCTCACGCCGCGGTTCCTCCCTCGTGAGCACGGGCTCGGCGAGCCGGATCTCGAGGCGCGCCTCGACGCGGCCACGGCGCGGTGGTTCTGGAGCCACGTCCGCCCCGCCGAGGTGACCGTCGCGATGCCCCACGGCTGGGGTGTCGCGCTCGGCGCCGCCGGCCTGGCCGACGTGCGCTCGCGGTCGTTCCTGCTCGACGTCCCGCCGTCGCTCGGCACCGACGAGCGGTCCCTGATCGCGAACGCGCTGGCCGATGCGGCGAGCCGCGCCGGCGAGTGGTTGAGCGACGACGATCGCGCCGCCGTGGCCGCCCTCGTCGACCCGGCCGGGCCCGACAGCGTCCATCAGCGTCCGGACGTGTTCATCCTCACCGCGCGGACGTTCCACGTCGGGGTGCTCCCGGGCTGAGGTCCGCGGTGCCAACGTGGTCGGCGACGCGACCGGGTCGGTTCAGCTGTCGGTCGTGGTGCAGTCGGTCTCGACCGGCGGTACGTCGAGGCCGACGAGGTAGTCGTCGATGATGGTCGCGGCGCAGTCGCTCGCGCGATTGCAGGTGTGCTGCTCGGCGTCGACCACCACGAGCCGTCCGTCCGCCAGGGCGGAGGCCATCCGTCGGGTGCCCTCGAGCGGCGTGGCCGGATCACCGGTGGTGCCGCACACGACGATCGGTCCGGCGCCGGCGCCGGTCATCGTCACGCGGTGGGTCGTGAGCAGGCGGAAAGAACGTGCACCCGTAGTCACCGGTGGTCCCCGGGCGCAGGCGCGGCGAGACGGCGGTGAGCTGGACGGCGTCGGCGTCGCTCTCGGCGACCGAGGGCCGGTCCCTGGAGTCCATGCAATCGATCACCGCGAACGCTTCCAGCTCGTTGCCCCATGTCCCGTCGGAGCGGCGCTCGTTGTAGTCGTCGAACCACGCGAGCAGTTGGTTCGCATCGCCATCCTCGGCCGCGGCGAGCGACTCGGCCAACGAAGGCCAGTGGGCGTCGTCGTACAGCGCGTTGGCGGTGGCGAGCAGGGCCATCGCGCGCGTCAGGTCGGGTCGCCCAGGCGTCGTGGGCATCGGAACGGCGTCGAGCTCGAGCATCAGCCGGTCGAAGGCATGCTCGGCGTCACCGTCGTTGTGGAACGCGCAATTGGGATCGGCCGAGCACTGAGCAAGGAACGCCGAGAGTGCGTTCTCGAAGCCGAGGCTCTGCTCGACGTCCCATTGGAGGCTGTCGGCGTACGGGTCCTTGGCGCCGTCGAGCACGGCGGCGCGCACGGTGTCGGGGAACAAAGTCGCCCATGTGGCGCCGAGCTCCGAGCCGTAGCTGAATCCGAAGTAGCTGATCTGGTCCTCGCCGAGCGCCTTGCGGATCGAGTCCATGTCGCGTGCCGAGTTGTTGGTACCGACGAACTGCAGGATGGCGCCGTTCTTCTCGACGCACTGGTCGGCGAACTCCTTCGCCAGGCCGATGATCTGGTCGCGCTCGGCCTGGTCGTCCGGTGTGATGTCGGTGCCGGTGAAGTAGTGGTCGTAGTCGTCGATGCAGTCGATCGCCGGCGTGCTGATGCCGGTGCCTCGGGGGTCCCAGCCAATGATGTCGAAGGCGTCGACCAATGGCTGGTCGTAGTTCTGGTCGGCGTAGACGGCGAAGTCGCTGGCTCGGAAAGCCAGGGCCGCCGCGGTTGACGAGCAGTGCACCGACGCGGTCGCCCGTGGCGCGATGGCGGGCGAGGGAAAGGGTGAAGCTGCCGGCGAGGGGGTTGGCGTAGTCGATCGGCACGACGAGGTGACCCTCGTCGACACCGGTTCCGAGGGCGTCGATGTCCCAGTCGATCGGCGCCGGCTGGAACGCCGCCGAAGGATCGGGCGACGGGGCGGTGATCACGGGCTCGGACGTCACTGGCGTCGACGGGTTCGGCGAGGCGGCCCGGGCGGTGGTGACGACGCTGATCCCGACAAGAGCGAGTGCGACCGCGCCGGCGCACGCCCAGCGCCGGCACGGGACACGACGGAGGGGCGGAGTCATCGGCACCGCATGGTAGGGACCGCCGGAGCGGTTCGGCTGCAGGCCGGTGTCCGTCGTGGACGTCAGGCAGTGGGGCGCAGTTCGTCTCGTCGGCCGGCCCGTCGAGGTCGACGAGGTAGTCGTCGATGATGTCGTCGGCACAGTCGGTGACCCCGTAGCAGGTGTGCTGGTCGGCCGCGACGACCACGAGGCGGCCGTCCTCCAGCGCGGAGGCCATCCTCCGGGTGCCGTCGAGTGGCGTGGCCGGGTCGCCGGTAGTGCCGCAGACCACGATCGGCCCCGCCCCGACGCCGGTGATCGTGACGCGTGGGTCATCGGACAGCCGGGAACGCCGCGCACATGTCCTCGTAGTCGCCGATCGTCCACGGCTTCATTCGCGGTGCGACGTCGCGGAGTGACGGCGCCGCGGCGTCGGCCTCCTCCACCGTCGGATGATCGGCGTAATCGATGCACTGGATCACCCGGTAGGCCTCCTCGCCGTTCCCCCAGGTGCCATCGAGGCGGTAGTCGTAGTAGGAGTCGTACAAGGCCAGCAGCAGGGCGCCGTCGCCCTGCCTCGCGGAGGCCAGCGCCTCGGACAGCGCTGGCCAGTCCGCGTCGGTGTACAGCGCCGCGCTGACGGCGATGTTCGCCATGAACCGCGTGAGGGCGGCCGGTCCGTCGTGGTCGGCAGCGGCTTGGCGTCGATCTTCAGCATCAGCCGGTCGAAGGCGCCTTCGGCGCCACCACCGCTGTAGAACGCGCACTCCACGTCGGCCGAGCAGTCGGCGAGGAACGCCGACAGGGCGTTCTCGAAGCCGATGCTCTGCTCGAAGTCCCATCGGACACTGTCGGCGATGGGATCCTTGGCGCCGTCGAGCACGGCGGCCCGCACGGTGTCGGGGAACAACGTCGCCCACGTCGCGCCGAGCTCCGACCCGTAGCTGAACCCGAAGTAGCTGATCCGATCCTCGCCCAGCGCCTTGCGGATCGAGTCGATGTCGCGTGCAGAGTTGTTCGTGCCGACGAACTGGAGGATGTCGCCGTTCTTCTCGACGCAGGCCGTCGATGAACTGGTGCAGGAGATCGACGACCTCGTCCCGCTCGGCCCGGTCGTCCGGGGTCAGATCGGTGCCGGCGTAGTAGTGGTCGTAGTCGTCGATGCAGTCGATCGCCGGCGTGCTGAGGCCCGCACCCCGTGGGTCCCACCCGACGATGTCGAAGGCGTCGAGCAGCGCCTGGTCGTAGATCTGGTCGGCGTACATCGGCCAGATCGGTGCCGCCGGCACCGGGTCCGCCGGGGTTGACGAGCAGCGAGCCGACGCGATCGCCGGTGGCGCGGTGGCGGACGAGATACAGCGTAAACGCGCCCCCGTCGGGGTTGGAGTAGTCGATCGGAACGACGAGGTGACCCTCGTCGACACCGGGGCCGAGGGCGTCGGTGTTCCACTCGATCGGATCCGGCTGGAACGACGCCGACGGATCAGGCAACGGCGCGGTGATCACCGGCTCGGACGTCTCGGGCGCCGAGGCCCCGGGTGCCCAAGACCACGGCGACGCTTCCCCTGAGCCGTGGCAGCCGTGCCCGTCCCGATGACGGCGAGCGCAGTGGCGACGGCGAACGCGCCGACTCGTCGATGCAGCCTTCGAGCGGGGGGCGAGGTCACGGGCCGCAGGCTAGACACCGGGTCGTTGACGGCAGCGGCCGATGGCGCGGTGAATCGGCGACGAAGGACTCATCCCGACGGCTTCGGGCCGCAGTCAGCCGCCGGTCGTGTCGCCCGTCGTCGGTGCGCAGTCGGTCTCGTGCGGGGGCACGTCGAGGCTGACGAGGTAGTTGTCGATGATCGCGTCAGCACACTCGGTGACGCCATAGCAGCCGTGCCCGTCGTGGACGACCACCACCAAACGCCCGTCCTCGAGCGCCGACGCCATGCCTCGCGTGCTGTTGAGCGGCGTGGCCGGGTCACCGGTGGTCCCACACACCACGATCGGCCCGGCTCCGGCACCCGTGATGGTGACGCGCGGGTCGTCGGGCAAGGGGAAGAAGGAGCACTGGTAGCTCCCGGTGGTCCCCGGGCTGAGGCGCGGCGCCGCCTCGGCGAACTGGGCCGCCAAGGCGTCCTCCTCAGCGACCGTCGTCCGTTGCGTCGAGTCCATGCAGAAGATGACCGTGAACGCCTCGTCCTCGTTGCTCCACGTGCCGTCGGCCTGGCGGCCGTAGTAGCCGTCGAAGATCGTGAGCAGCTGGCTGCCGTCGCCCTGCTCGGCGGCGACGAGTGCGGCGGCCAGTTCGGGCGAGTCGGTCGTGTAGTAGAGCGCCCTGATGGCCGCCGTGAGCGCCATGCCACGCGTCAACGGTGGGCGGTCCGGGGTGGTGGGCAGCGGCTTGGCGTCGATCTTGAGCATCAAGCGGTCGAAGGCGCCCTCGGCATCGCCGTCGTGGTGGAAGGCGCACGCCGGATCGGCGGAGCAGCCGGCCAAGAACGCGTCGAGCGAGTTCTCGAACCCGATCGTCTGGGACAGGGTCTCCTCGTACCCCGTTCGCGTCAGGATCGACGGCGCCGTCGAGCACCGCCGCCCGCACCGTGTCGGGGAACAGCGTCGCCCACGTCGCGCCGAGCTCGGATCCGTAGCTGAACCCGAAGTAGCTGATCGTGTCCTCGCCCAGCGCCTTGCGGATCGAGTCCATGTCGCGGGCCGAGTTGTTGGTGCCGACGAACTGGAGGATGTCCGCGTTCTTCTCGACGCACTGGTCGGTGAACTCCTTGGCGAGGTCGACGATCTGGTCGCGCTCGGCCTGGTCGTCGGGCGTGATGTCGTAGCCGGCGAGGTAGTGGTCGTAGTCGTCGGTGCAGTCGATCGCCGGCGTGCTGAGGCCGGTGCCGCGGGGGTCCCAGCCGATGATGTCGAACGCATCGAGCAGCGGCTGGTCGTAGTAATACTCGGCGTCGGTCCCCAGATAGCTGCCGGCGACACCGGGACCGCCCGGGTCGGTGAGCAGCGAGCCGACGCGTTCACCTGTAGCACGGTGGCGCACGAGATAGAGGGTGAAGGTGCCGGCGTCGGGGTTGGCGTAGTCGATCGGCACGACGAGGTGACCCTCGTCGATCCCGTCACCAAGGGCGTCCATCGACCACTCGATCGGCGCCGGCTGGAACGAGGCCGACGGGTCGGGTGTCGGGGCGGTGATCACCGGCTCCGACGTCTCGGGCGACGACGTGTCGGGCGCGGAGTGTGTCCTCGGCGCCGCACGACTCCGGAACCGACGAGCCGGGGGTCGACGAGTCCGTCGGGGCGGCGGCCGGCGAGGCCGCGGCCGCGGCGGTGGCGAGGCCGGTCGCGAGCAGGCCGAGCACACCGGCGAGGGCGAGGGCGCGGGTCCGGTGACGCGTGCGACGGGCGGCAGGAGCGTTCATCGGGTCGGATACTAGATGACGCTCCGCCCGGTTGCCCCGGCGCCATCCCAGCGTGCGCCGCACTCAGTCGGCGTCGGCGTCGGTGGCGACCTGGAGGAGGGTCGGTTGGCGGTGGGCGATGAGGATGCCGCGTCCGGCGGCCATCGGCAGCCCGGGCCGCAGTTGGGCGCGAACGCCCGGTCATCTGCAACACGTCGCCGGCGGAGTCGGGCTGCAGGATGAGCATCGTCGGCTCGCGCCGCAACTCCAGGAGCATCGAGTTCTGCGTGTACCCGGACAGGTTGCGCCACTCGATCGATCCGATCAGCCGGCTGCGCTCGGTCTTGACGATGCGGTCGTACGTCGCCGGCAGGGCGGACTGGTCGTACCGATCGAGATCGTCGACGACGAGGATGTAGGGCTGCGCCTTGGGCATCGCCTCGCACAGCGCGGCGAAGTCCTCGACCAGCTCGAGCATCGGATCCGATCGCGCCGGGGCGTGCCGTCCGGGGCCGCCGATGTCGTCACCGAGCCCGACGGTCCAGACCTCGTGGCCGGCGGCGACGAGGGAGCGGGCGACGTGGGCGAGCGCGGTCGAGCGTCCCGATCGGGCCGGACCGACGACGCAGAGCCCGGTGTGCTCGACGCTGACCTCGACCACCGCGCCGAAGACGTCGGTCCGCCCCAGCGTGAACCGCTCGGGGGAGCCGGCGACGAGCGGCACCCGCACGCGATCAGGCGGGGCCGCCGATGACAGCGCACTGCGCGGACCGTCCCCCAGCGAGGCTGCGAACTCGGCGATGGCGGCGCCCTGGGCGGCCGCTTTGGCCTCGGGGCCGATCACCCCGATCTGCACGAGCTGGCCGTCCCAGATCCCCCGTCCGTTGGGAAGCTCGATCCCCCGGCTGATCCCTGACGGGATCGAGTACTCGCCGTAGCCGGCCTCGTCGGTCTGGCGCAACACGAGGCGGGCGCCGAGCGCCGACATCACCAGGGCGGGCACGGCGGCGCGCCGGTCGGTGGTGAGGATCGCGTGGATGCCGAGCTGGCGGCCATCGGTGATGATCCGCTGCAGCTCGCCGAACCAGTCGAGCGGTCCGAACTCCATCGGCCGGACGTTGCCGAGCAGCGCCGACAGGTTCTGGAAGCCGTCGATGAGCACCACGATCCGCGGGAGGGCGCGCCCCTTGTCGAGGTACGCCGACAGGTTCTCGGCCTGCACGTCGAGGGCGGCCAGCATCGGCCGGCGTCGATCGAGCTCCGCCCCGAGCAGCTTCACCACCCGGGTCATCGACTCGAGGTCGTCGCCCGTGGCGACCGCCGCGACGTGCGGGAGGGCGCCCAGCGTCACGAGGGATCGCGAGACGGCGTCGATGACGAACAGGGTCACCTCGTCGGGGGTGGCGTCGGCAACGGCGGCCATGGCGGCGGTCCGCAGGGCCGTCGTCTTGCCGGCACCGCCGCTGCCGCCGATGAGCAGCCCGCCGGATTCCTCGAGGTCGAACACCGCCGGGTACTGCGCCTGGGCCGCCGGGTCGTCGAGCATCCCCAGGGTGATGAACCGGCCCTTGCGGCCCGGCGCGCCCGTGAACGACGGTCGCTCGATCGCCAGCCAGTCGAGCTCCTCGGGCAGCATCTCGCGCCACGGCTTGCGCGGCGTGGGCCAGCTCGGCGCCGCCTTGGCGACCGCGGCGAGCAACGCGTCGAGGTGGGTGACCACGCCCTCGCCACGATGCGACGCGGTGGGACGCCGCTACCGGTGGCGGCGTTGGCGTCGGCACCGGCGGCGGCAGGGCGACGAGATCGCGCGCCGGCCGCGGGGGCACCGTCGAGGGGCGCGGCGGTGCCGGCGCGACGGTCGGCGGGGGCAGGCGGGGAGCGCCCCACCCCGACGGCAAGCGGGGGTCGCTCGGCGGTGCGAGCGGTCCGGCGCTGCCGACGGCCGGGATGGCAACAGTTCGGCGGGCGGAGCCGGCGGTCGCCGTGCGGGTCGCCCGGGTCGTGCGACGCGCTGACTGGGTGGTCGTGATGCCCCCCGGACGGGCCACGTTGCCGAACGGGCGCACCACGACGGGGCTGACGTCGGCGTCCTGCGTCGAGCGCGGCGCCGGTGAACGCCGACTGGAACTCGGTCAGATCGGTGGGCCCCAGGCGGGCGAAGCCGCGGCCCTTCAACGGCAGCGGGATGTCGGCGGCCGCACCGACGCCGATCACGGTCTTCGACTCGCTGGCGTCGAGCATCCGCAGCGCGATGCGCAGGTTGGTGTTGGCGAGGATGTTCTCGTTGACCGACCCCGAGGGCCGTTGCGTCGCGAGGATCAGGTGGACACCGAGGCTGCGCCCGCGCTGAGCGATGTCGACGACGCCGGCCACGAAGTCCGGGACCTCCTTGACGAGCGTGGCGAACTCGTCGACGACGATCACCAACGACGGCGGGGCCTCGTCGGGGTAGCGCTCGAGCATCTCCGCCAGGTCCTTGGCCTTGCCCTCCATCAGTCGCATGCGATGGTTCAGCTCGGCCCGCAACGAGGTGAGCGCCGCGCAGCGACAGGCTGGCGTCGAGGTTGGTGACGTACCCGACGGTGTGCGGTGCCGACCCGAACACGACGGTGGCCGCACCGCCCTTGTAGTCGACGAACAGGAACGTCAGCCGCGTCGGCGGGTACTCGTGGATCAACGCCGACACGATCGACTGGAGCAGCTCGCTCTTGCCGGCGCCGCTCGTGCCGCCGATGAGGGCGTGGGGTCCGTGCTCCACCAGGTCGATCTCGAGCGGGCCGTCGGGGCCGACGCCGATCGGGGCACGCAACCCGTACGGCTTGGGCGCCGACCAGGTGGCGTTGATCGACAGCGGCGTCGGCGGTTCCGCGCCGAACAGCGACAGCAGCGGCACGACCCGGGGGATCGCCGTCGTGGCGCTGGCGGAGGTGGCATCGCGCAGCGGGGCCAGCGACATCGCCACCTTGTCGATCAGCCGGGCGTTCGCCGGCTCGGGCTCGAACTCCTCGCCCGGAGCGTCGGGCTCGGTGAACCACACCGACGACACGGCGCCGCCCGATGCGGGAACGCACCGGAAGGTCGCCTTGGCCTGTCGCGGCACGCGGGCGTCCGAGTCGACGGCCGCCACCACCGAGATGCCGGCGGCCGGGCACAGCTCGAGCAGCTGCGAAGCGAGCGCCGGGTCGAGGTCCGCCGACTCGTCGAGGACGACGAGGATCCACGGCCAGCGGTGGTCGCCCTGGTCGTCGGCGGTTCGCATCCGGGCGACCGACACCAACTGGCGGAGCAGGGCCGCGGCCGCCTCGGCGTCGTCGGTGATGTGGTCGCCGGCGATGGGCGACGTCGCCGAGCGCGTGTGGGGCAGCCACTTCACCCACGTGCCGAGGCCCTGGTCGTAGCCCTCGAGCACGACGATCACGAGGTCTTCGGGGCTGTGCAGCGTCGCCGCCTGCAGCAGCACCGACGCGCACATCGCCTGCACGCTGACCGGGCTCGCCGTGGAGTCCGAACACGCCGAGCTCGGCGAGGTTGACGCAGATCGGCGAGGCCGGGAGGCGATCGTGGCCGGCGAGGGCGGCGTTGACCCCGTCGCGGAGGTACTCCTCCCCTGACGTGTCCGGTTCGACCGTCACCTTGGACGCCACGGTGCCGATCCCGAGCCGGGTGCGGAGGAACTCGGCGTCGCCGCGCTGGCGCGACCACAGGTCGAGCGTCCGCAGCATCGCCCGCCGGGCGAGGTCGGCGAGATCGGGCGACTGGTCGATGCGTTCGGCCCGTTCGGCGAGCAGCGCCTCGGCGACCTCGCGCTGGCGCTTGTCGAGCCGCGTGCGCAGGTCGGCGACCTGATCGTCGAACTTGATCTTGCCGGACTTGCGGGTGTCGACCTGGTTGCCGACCATCATCACCGGCGTCATCAGCATCATCATCAACATCGCCGGCGTGCGTGTGATGGCGTACATGCCGAGGCCCATCGCCACCGGCATCGCCAGCGGCAGCATAGTGAACCGCTTCTTCTCCGGCTTGGTCGGGATGCTCCGAGTGGTTTGAACGTCCGCTCGGTCACCAGCACCGGCTTGTACGGCGTACGGCGGAACGGGACCTGGCCGAGCTGGTCGCGCTCGGTGTCCGACGAGCGGCTGAACACGCGCAGGGCGACGGCGGTGGCCCCGAACTGGACGACGTCGTTGGGGCCGACCGGGACCGGGTCGGTGACCGTGACACCGTTGACGGTCAGCGGATTGACCACGTCGGCGGCTGGGACCAGCTGCGTCGAGAGGTCGTCGTGCACCTCGATCACCAGGTGGTTGGCCGACACCGTCGGATCGTCGATGCGCACGTCGTTGTCCGGATCTCGGCCGACACGGTGGCGTCCGGGGGCGAGCACGTAGGAGCGTCCGGCCTCCGGGCCGGCCGTCACGTCGCAGCTCACCGCCTCGGCCACGGGTGCGGCGACGACCGGGTCGAGCCCGTACAGCTCGAAGCGCAGCGTGTCCCCCGACACCACGCCGCTCTCGAGGATCAACGCGTCGAGCGGGAGCTCGGCCGCGGTCCGCTCGAGGAACACCGCTTGACTGCGGTCCCACTCGACGTCGGAGAAGTCCGCGGCCGCCCGCAACAGATCGTGAACCGAGTGGTACGACTCGACGTCGAATCGAAGGTCAGCAGGCGGCAGATGACGCCAGCGGATACGTACCAAGAGCTCCATCGACTCCCTTTCCTACCGCAGCCGTCGGCGTCGCCCGCATGGCCGGTGGTACTTTGGGGAACCTTCGGGTGCGTCAGGCGCCGGTGACGGCGTGGATGGACCGACCACGAATCCGAGGAGGACAGCCACATGACCGATATGAAGGCGATCAATCCCGCCGCGATCGAGTCGTACGCCGGACAGATCAACAGCGGTGTCGACACGATCGTCCAGGGTCTCAACGACCTCTCCGCGAACATCACCAACGTCAACTACGGCGGACGCAACGCCTACGCGTTCAAGTCCGACTCGAGCCGCGTGGCCAACAGCCTCTCGACCAAGATCCACGAAGCGCTCACCCAGCTGGCGCGCCAGGTCGCCCAGGCCACGTCCGACCTGTCGGGTTCGCTCGGCGGCTCCGGGATCGTGATCAACCTCAAGGACAACAAGTTCACGCCGGCCAGCCCCGGCGAGAACACCGACCGCGGGGTCGCGTCGATGTCGGGCCTGAAGACGCTGGCGTCGCAGGTCGAGACGGCGTTCACCACCATCGCCTCCGGCATCGCCAGGGTCGCCGACATGCCACCGAACAGTCCCGCCGGGTGGATGGGCGACCGCCGCAACCTGGCCGAGGGACACATCAACGAGTTCGTCGGGATGGCCAAGGGCAACTGCACCACCACGCAAGACAGCCTGACCAAGTACATCCAATCTCAGATGAGCTCGCTCGACGGGCAATGACCGTGCCGCCGTCGCCGCCGCGAGGCGATGACCGCACGGCAACGAGCCCTCACCGCGTGATCGACCGTCGGGGCGCGCCCGCACGCGGTCGGTCCGGCACGGGCACGACCGACGAGACACGGGTAGGAAGCGATGGGTGAGGTCGCCGGTGACATCGAGTTCGACTTCGCCGGTTCGCTGCGGGTCGCCCGCGAACTGTGGGCCCTCGCCGACCTGCTGAGCACCAAGATGACCGCCCGCGAGACCGCTGGCGCGCACGCTTCGACGGACTGGCTCGGACCTCACCACGACGACTTCGTGACGCGGATGCGAGTCGAGCGCATCAACGTCGACGGAGCGGCTCCGCAACTCCGCAGCGCCGCTCAGGCGTGGGCGGTGCAGTGGCAGCAGGCGATGGACCAGCAGAACCAGATCCTGATGGCCCGCGAGTGGGACTCGCGACACGGTGACTGGCTGCACGACCACTCGTTCGGCATCCTCGGTTCAGGGCCGAAACGTCCGCCTGATCCGGTTCCCGCTGCGCTCCCGAGCGCCCCGGACTTCAGCCCGACCCGCTCGTTCTACACCGCCGCCAATCCCGTGATGCGCCAGGAGACGCTGACATGACCGTCTCCCCTCACCACGTCTGTTCGGCCCGCGCCGGCCCGTCTGGCGTCGTTCGCCGACGTGGCCGAGGCCCGCGGCACGCTGCAGACCACGCGCACCAGCGTGGCGGCGGACCAGGCTGCTGTCGAAGCGGCCAGCCCCGGCCGTTCGGTCAGCGTGCCCGTGCTCGCCGACCTCGTGGCCGTGTTCGCCGGCATGAAGGACACCGAGGACTTCGTCGCGATCGTGCACGACGCCGTGGTCGCCGCCGACCAGGGCGACGGCGGGCCGGTCACCTACGACGGTCCGGCCGTCGATGCCGCCCTGAAGAAGGCGGGCCTGAACGCCGCACCGACACCGATCGAGATCGACCAGACGACGATGGACATGCCGCCGCCGCTCACGTCCGGTTACATCGACGACCCGATCAACGCCTCGAACGGCAACATGATCCATCGCGAGGACGACATCGACTTCCCGGCGATCGCCGCGGCGTTGAACATCGCCCGCACGTGGAACTCGCGTGGTGCCGATCGACCCGGGGCGTTCGGCGCCGGGTGGACATCGGTGCTCGACATGCACCTCGACGTGTCGGCCGGTCGCGTCGTCGCCCGGTTCGCCGACGGCAGCACCGTCGCCTACGAGCAGGACGGCGACGAGTGGATCGCGGCCGGGGTGCCGCAGCTGCGCCTGTCGCGCCACCAGGACGGTTGGGTGCTGCAGACCGATGTCGTGCGCCGGTTCCTGTTCGACGCCGACGGTGCGCTCACCGGCTGGCGCGTCGGCGTCGCCGAGGTCACCACCGCCCGCGACGCTGCCGATCGCATCGTCGCCCTGCACGAGCGGGTCACCGGGCGATCGCTCGAGATCGGGTGGCGCGGCGATGGCTTGGTCGAGCGGCTCGTGAGCGACGACGGGCGCACCGTCGAGTACCAGCGTGACGGCGACGGGGTGCTCGAGCGCGTCGTCGGCCCGGCCGGCGCGGTCGACTACGTCTGGGACGACGACCTGCTCATCTCCGTGGTCGACGCCGACGGCGTCGCCGCGTTCGTCAACGAGTACGCCGGCGACGACCGCAAGGTGGTCCGCCAGACCAGCCCGTTCGGGCGGGTGTCGACGTACCAGTACGAGGAGTCGGGGCTGACGGTGTTCTCCGACGCCGCCGGTGTGGTGCAGGGGATGCGTCACGACCGCCTCGGCAACCTGACCGCGATCTTCGACGTCGACGGTTCGGCGATGCACATCGCCTACGACGACGAGCGGCGGGTGGTCCGCGTCACCGAGCGCGACGGGGCCACGGTGCGGTACCGCTACGACGGCGACGACCTGGTCGAGCGCACCGATCCCGACGGGCTGTCCGAGCGCTGGCGCTGGGACGACCGCCACCGCCTGATCGAGAACATCGACCGAACCGGGGCGGTGACCCGGTTCGAGTACGGCACCGATCACATGGCGCCGTCGCGCGTGGTCGGGCCCGATGGGGCCGTGACGTCGCAGACGCTCGACGACCGCGGCCTGCCGACCGAGATCGTCGACCCCGACGGCGTCGTGACGCGCCTGCAGTGGGACCGCGACGGCCAGCTGATCGCGACGACCGACGCGCTCGGCGCGGCGACCACCTTCGACTACGACGACCACGGCATGCTGCATCGCATCGTCCCGGCGTCGGGTGCCCCGACGGTGATGGACGTCGAGCGCGGGCGGATCGTGCGCACCGAGCGCGGCGGCGCGGTGTGGGAGTACCGCTACACGCCGGCCGGACGGGTGTGCGGCGGCGTCGAACCCGGTGGCATCGGCTGGTCGGCGACGTTCGGTCGAGCACGGCGCGCTGGCGACGTTCTGCGACGCCGAGGGATCGACCGTCGAGTTCGCCTACGACGCCATCGGCAACGTCACCGCCACCACCGCGCCCGACGGCGCCGTGTACCGGAACGTGTTCGACGAGGTCGGCCGCCAGGTCGCCGCGGTCGACCCGACCGGCGCGACGTGGGCCAAGCGCTACGACCGACGCGGCCGTCTGATCGAGCTCACCGATGCCAACGGCAACGTGTGGAAGCGGCGGCTCGACGTCCTCGGCCGCACCGTCTCGTCGACCGCCCCCGACGGCGCGGAGACGACGTGGGCCTACCACCCCAACGGCGAGGTCGCCGCGGTCATCGGCCCCGACGGCCGGGCCTGGCGCACCGAGCTCGACGCCGCCGGACGTCCGATCGCGCGGATCGACCCGCGCGGGGGACGCTCCGTGATCGAGTACACGCCCGGCGGTCGGGTGGCGTCGCGGACGAGCCCCGCCGGTCGGAGCGAGCGCTTCGAGTACGACGCATGCGGCCGCCTCGCGGCAGTGACCGGATTCGACGGCGTCCGTCGCACGATCGAGCGCGACGCGCGGGGCTGGATCGCCACGGTGGTCAGCACCGATCCCGCCACCGGGGCGGAGCGTGCGACGCGGACGGTCGAGTACCGCTGGGACGACGACTACCGCCTGGTCGGGGTGACCGCGTCCGACGCCGAGCTGGGCGAGCGGGTGACGACCATCCGCCGCGACGCCGGCGGACGCGTGCTCGAGTCGATCGACCCCACGGGCGTGACGACGCGCTTCGAGTGGGACAGCCGCGGGCTGATGGCGTCGGCCACCGACCCGGCCGGCGGCGTCACGTCGTACGACTACGACCGGCGCGGCCGTCTGGCCGGGATGGTCACGCCCGGCGGCGCCCGCACCACGGTCGGCTACGGGCTCGACGGTCGCCAGGATTCGATGACCGACCCCGCCGGCGTGCTCACGACGCTGCTCCGCGAGGCCAACGGATTCGTCATCGGTGCCCGTCACGCCGACGGGTCGGGCTGGGACCGCCGATTGGACGCGATGGGTCGAGAGATCGAGCGGATCGGCACCGAAGGGACGGTCGCCGGCCGGTTCGGTTACGACCCGGCGGGTCGCCTGACCTCCGCGGTCGAGCCGGCCACCGGTGTCACCGTCGAGTTCCTGTGGGACGACGCCGATCGGCTCGAGACCACGCGCGGTCCGGACGGCACACGGCGCATCGAACGCGACGCCGATGGCTGGGTGACCGCGACCGTCGACCCCGACGGGGTCCGCACCGTCTACCAGCGCGATGCGACCGGCCGTGTCGTGGGCGCCGAGCCCGACGCCGCAGCGACCGGCCGGATCGCCGAGCTCGCCGATGCCGAGGCGGCGACGGACGGCCGGCGCGATCGTGCCGGCCGTCTCACGATCGGGCGCGACGGCACCGTGTACCGCTACGACGATGTCGGTCGCCTCGCCGAGATCGCACCGCCTGACCGCCCCCCGACCCGGTACACGTACAGCCAGAACGGGCTGCTGGTCACCGAGGCCGGTCCCGACGGCGGGCGGTCCTATCGCTACGACCGCGCCGGGCACGTCGTCAAGGTTGACGACGATTCCGGCACCACCACCATCGACTACGACGACCACGGCCGCCGCCACCGCGAGACGCGGCCCGACGCCAGCAGCGTCGTCTATCGCTGGGACGTCTTCGACCGCCTGGTCGGCATCGATCGCTACGACGCCCTCGAGCACATCCTCGGCAGCGTCGACGTCAGCTACGACGCGCTCGGCCGCCCCCATCTCGTCGACGACGACGTCGTCGGCTACGACCCCGTGAGCGGACTGCCCGAACGACTCGGTGACCGTCACCTGACGACCGACGTCCCGGCCGACACGTCGACCGAGAACCCGCTCGGCGGTGTGCCCGTCGGCGGCCTGTGGGTGCTCGGGGTGCGCGCCCTCGACCCGGCGACGCATCAGTTCCTGTCCCCCGATCCGCTGCTCCCGGTGCCGGGCAGCAACGGCTCGGCGTCCTCGTACACGTACAGCTGGAACGATCCGATCAACTGGGCCGACCCCACGGGGATGCGCCCGCTGTCGGTCGAGGAGTTCGGCCAGGTGATGGACAAGGCCGAGCAGAGCAAGCTCGGCGCGGCCTGGGAAGCGATCAAGAACGACCCGTGGGGCACGCTCGCCATGGTCGGCGTCGTCGCCGCCGGCGTCGGACTGTGCTTCGTCTGCCCGGCGGTGGGAGCCGGCATCCTCATCGGCGTCGCCGCGGCCGAGCGCGTCCGGGCTCGCCACCGGCACCTTCAACCCGCGCCTCGTGGCGCTGAGCGGCGCGATCGGTGCCATCCCCGGCGGCAGCACGCTGCGCGGGGCCATGATGCTCGGCGCCGCCACTGGCGCGGGCGAGACGGTCGCCGGCAGCCTCATCAACGGGCAGGGCTTCCCCAGTCCCCAGCAGCTGCTCATCGGCACCGCAGCCGGGACGGCCGGCGGCGGGTTGGGCTACGGAGCGAGCCAGGGCCTCGCCCGGCTGCGGACCGGCTCGAGTGCGGTCGCTCCCAACGCGACCGCCGCGCTCGACCACTCGCCGACCCCCGTGCTGCCCGAGTTCGACGGCACGACCCACGGCGTCCTGGTCACGCACGAAGGGGCGACCTATCCGCTCGAGTCGGGTGGACCCACCCCGTACCCCAACTACCCGAACGCGCGTCACGTCGAGGGCCAGGCGGCGGTCACGATCAGGGAGACCGACTCGTCCGGCGGCACCGTGTACCACAACAATCCGAACGGCACCTGCAACTACTGTCACAACATGACGTCGACGTTGTTGCCGGAGGGAGCGACGCTGGAGGTCGTCCCGCCGGCCAACGCGGTCGCCCCGACGCCGCGCTGGCACGACCAGCCGACCACCTACACCGGAAACGCGCAACGATCCGAAGCCACCGAAGTAGGCCCCGTGCACGCTCTGGAGGTCATCGTTCTCGACGAGCCGCGCACCGTGTCGACGCCAGGAGAGCTGGCCGAGGTGATCGCATCCCGCACCGACGGTGGCAACCACTTCGAGATCGCCTCGGCGACGGCGGCGTATCCGCTGCTCGACGTATTGGTACGCGATCCGTACGCGGTGCTCCACTACTTCGCCCGCGAGGGCGAGGCCGGTGACCAAGCGGCGTCGAACGTCGCCGATCCGCCGGACGAGGTCGACTTCCCGCAGAGCGGGTCGGGCGACACGATCTCGATGCCCGGCTCGGTGCTCGTCGACGTGGCCACGGCGGCGGCATGTGTCCAGCAGTTCGCCGACACGCTCGCCCGTCCGACGGTCGTCGAGTGGATCGGGCTGTGACCGACGACGACGCCGATCGGTACCGGCACTACGTGGCGGCGGGGCACGTGGAGGGCAAGGCGGCGATCCAGATCCGCGTCGCCGGCTCGACCGGTGGCACCATGCACCACAACAATCCCAACGGCACCTGCCCGTACTGCCTCCACCAGGTACCGACGCTGCTGCCCGAGGGTGCGACGTTGACCGTCATCCCCCCGCCCGGCGCCATCCCGCCGAGCCCCTGGTGGTCGGCCGAGCCGATCACCTTCGTCGGCAACGGTCGCGACCCGACGCCGCCGTCGCCCGATCGTGCGGCCCGATGATCCACCCCGTCGACGTGTTCCACCTGACCGGTCAGGAGCTCGTCACGACGGCGGAGGCGTTGGTCGCCATCGTGCGCCGGCGGTCCGACGGGGGCAGCCATGTCGAGATCGCGCCGCACCCGGCGTCGCACCCGCTGATGACATTGATCGTGCAGGACAGCTTCGCCGTCCTGCACTACTTCGGGTCGTTCGACGACCCGGGCTGGCAATCGCGTGGCAACCTGCATGCCGTTCCCGCCGTGGTCGAGTTCCCCGATCCGACCGGTTCGGCGATGACGCTTCCCGGCGCGGCGGTGATCGACCTCGTGACGGCCGAGCGCTGCGTCACCGCGTTCGCTGCGTCGCTGTCGCGACCCGAGCTCGTGGAATGGATGCGCCTGTGATGACGGGTCGACATCGGTGCCGCCCACGGCCGGCGGCGGGCGACGGGTTGGCGGTCGCCGTATCGTGGATGGCATGTTCTTCCGAACCAAGTCCGAGATGGTCTCGGAGGCCGACGCCCTCGCCGGGCGCACCGACCGGTCCATCCCCGTGCCCGACTCCCACACCGTCCTCGGCCATCCACTCAGCGGGCCGTGGCCCGACGGCATCGCCACCGCGGTGTTCGGTCTCGGCTGCTTCTGGGGCGCCGAGAAGCTCTTCTGGCGCGTGCCGGGCGTCTACTCGACCGCCGTCGGCTACGCCGGTGGATACACCCCGAACCCCACCTACGAAGAGGTGTGCTCCGGCCGAACCGGTCATGCCGAGGTGGTGCTCGTGGCGTACGACCCGGCGCAGGTGAGCTACCAGCAGCTGCTCAAGGTGTTCTGGGAGGCGCACGACCCCACGCAGGGGTACCGCCAGGGCAACGACGTCGGCACCCAGTACCGCAGCGTGATCCTCACCACCGACGACGATCAGTTCGCCGAAGCGACGGCGAGCGTGCAGTCGATGGGGCCGGCGTTCTCCGACGCCGGCTTCGGCTCGATCACCACCGAAGTCGCCCCGCTCGGAGCGTTCTACTACGCCGAGCCCTACCACCAGCAGTACCTCGACAAGAACCCCGGCGGCTACTGCCCGATCCACGCCACCGGCGTGGCCTGCAGCGTCGCCTAGCCCCGACGCGCCGAGGCCACTTTCCTTTCACAAGTGAAAGGAAAGTGGCCTCGGACGCGTTCGGTCGGATGGGCGGGAATCCGACCGCGAAGTGGGTCAGGAAGTGCGCCGGCCGCCGTGGCGATGGCTGCCCCGACGTCGCTGGCGACAGCGCCACCGGCGGCGGCGGTGGTCGTCGAGGCGGCGGTCGTCGGAGGGGTGGTGGTGTTGGTGTCGTCGTCGTCGTCACCACAGGCGGCGACGCCGGCAGCGAGGGCGAGGACCGCGGCCGAAGCGACGAGTGCGCGGTACTTCATGGAAAGCCTCCTTGGGAGGGGTTTCGCGTTTGGGTGGGTCAACGGCCACCTTAGCCGATTCTCGTCACACGCGCGTCATCCGTTCCGCATGAACCGCGCACAAACCGCGCACAACCCGCGTAGACCGATCGCGATCTCAGAGCGTGGCCAGCCGATCGGCGGCCTCGGCGAGGACCTCGAGACGCTTGCAGCAGGCGAAGCGCACGAGGTGCCGGCCGTGCTCGGGGTTGGCGTAGAACACCTCGCAGGGGATCGCCACGACCCCGCAGCGTGCCGGCAGCTCGAGGCAGAAGGCCCGACCGTCGCCGTCGGGGCGCAGCGGGCGGATGTCGACCGTCGTGAAGTACGTCGCCTCCGGGCGGTGCACCAGGAACCCGGCGGCGGTCAGGCCGTCCACGAGGCGGTCGCGCTTGGCGGTGAGGTCGCTGGCGAGCTCGGCATAGAAGCGGTCGCCGAGACCGAGGCCGGCGGCGATCGCCGGCTGGAACGGGCCGGCGTTGACGTACGTCAGGAACTGCTTGGCGGCCCGCGTGGCCGCCACCAAGGGTGCCGGGCCGCACGCCCAACCCACCTTCCAACCGGTCGTGTTGAACGTCTTGCCGCCCGACGAGATCGTGAGCGTCCGCTCCGCCATCCCCGGCAACGTGGCCATCGGGATGTGCACCGCACCCGGGAACACCAGGTGCTCGTAGACCTCGTCGGTGACGACGATGAGGTCGTGCTCGATGGCGACGTCGGCCACCACCGTGAGCTCGTCGGCGTCGAACACCTTGCCGGTGGGGTTGTGCGGCGTGTTGAGCATGATCAGCTTCGTCCGCGGCGTCACCGCGGCACGCAGCGCATCGGCGTCGAACCCGAAGCGCCCCGTCTCGTCCGCAGCGAGCAGCACCGGCACCGCGGTGGCGCCGGCGATCGCGATCAGCGGCAGGTAGCTGTCGTACATCGGCTCGAACACGATCACCTCGTCGCCGGACGACAGCATGCCGAGCAGTGCGCCGGCGATCGCCTCGGTCGCCCCCGCCGTCACGAGCACCTCGGTGTCCGGGTCGAGCTCGATGCCGTAGAACCGACGTTGGTGCTCGGCGACCGCCTGGCGCAGCACGGGCAGGCCGGGCCCCGGCGGGTACTGGTTGTAGCCGCCGTGGATGGCGGCGACCGCGGCGTCGAGCACTTCGGTCGGGCCGTCCGTGTCGGGGAACCCCTGACCGAGGTTGATCGATCCGGTGGCCGTCGCCAGCGCCGACATCTCGGCGAAGATCGTCGTGCCGAACGGCGCCAGCTTCTCGGTGAGGGGATCGGTCCGGGTCACGGCCGACCACTGTAAGACCGCGCGTCGTGGCGGAGCGGCTCGCAGCGGCGTGGTCAGGCGGCGGACGTGGCGGTGGTCGGCGCGGTGTCGGCCACCGTGGCGGTGGTCGTGGGTCCGGCAACGAGCGGCGTGGAGACGCCGCCGAGCGACCCGCCCCCGCCCTGGTCGTCGTAGCTCGTGGTGGTGATGCCGACCGCGGTCGTCGTGGTCTGCGGCGTGCTGGTGGTGGGACGCCTGCGTCGTCGTGGTGGCGCTGGTGGTCGTGGTGGCCGGTTGTGTCGTGGTGGTCGGCGGCCGCGTCGTGGTGGTCGGCGGCTGCGTGGTCGTGGTCGTGGTCGCCGGTCGGGTCGTCGGCACGGTGCGCGGCGCCGTGCTGCCCGGCGCGGTGGCCTCGGGCGGCTCTGTGGTGGACGGGGACGTGGTGGTGGTCGGTCGCGTCGTGGTGGGCGCCACGGTGGTCGGCGGGGCCGTCGTCGGCGGACGCGTCGTCGCCGGCTCGGTGACCGGAGGCTCGGTGGTCGCCTCGACGCTCGATTCGGTGACCGGCGCCACCGCCGCGATGCTGGTGGCCGTCGTCGTGGTGCTGCTGGTCGACGTCGACGAGCTGGTGGTGCTCGTCGGGCAGGCCGGGACCGCGGACGTCGTGGTGCTCGTCGACGACGCAGCATCGGCATCGTGCGTCGCCAGTCCGGTCGCCGCCAGCGCGCCGGCCGCCAGCGTCAGCAGCGCCGCGCACGCGACGCGCCCGGGCCGATGGTGACGGGCGGCGGCGAGCGCCACGGCCCCGCACAGCACGATCAGCGCGCCGAGCACGAGGGTCGGCCCGATCGACCAACCGGTCGACGCCAGGTCACAGAGGTTGTTCATCGTTCAGGGGGCACGGCGCCCCGCCTCCGCCGATGCTACCCGCCGTCGCCGCGGGCCGCCCGGGCGCGTTGTTGCGCGTGTGGCGCTGAGCAGCCGTGATGGCAGGCTGTGCACGTGGATCAGCAGTTCGTGCTCGGTGTCGACCTCGACGGCGTGGTCGCCGACCACACCGGACGGTTCCGTGAGATCGTGAGCGAGCTGCGCGGCGTCCCGGTCGACTCGTTGCCGCTCGATCGCTCGTGGGACTTCCACGAGTGGGGCTTCGCCCCCGGCGAGTACGAGCAGTTGCACAAGAGCGCCGTCACCGAGCACGACATGATCCGCACGATGCCGGTCATCGCCGGCGCCGCCGATGCGCTGTGGCGGTTGTCCGACGCCGGCATCTGGATCCGCATCATCACGCACCGGCTGTACGTCAACTGGGCCCACGAGCGGGCGGTCGGCGACACCGCGGCGTGGCTCGACGAGCACACCATCCCCTACCGCGACCTGTGCTTCCTCGGCGCCAAACCCGAGGTGCAAGCCGACGCCTACATCGACGACGCCCCGCACAACATCACGGCGCTGCGCGCCCTCGGCAACACGGTGATCGTGTACGACCAGCCGTACAACCGCGATCTGGTCGACGGTCCGCGCGCCCACGACTGGGTCGAGGTCGAGTCGCTGGTCGCCGAGCTCGTCGCCGACCGCTTCGGTCAGGTGGCCCTCCCGTTGCCCGGCATCGACGCCGGCGGCGCCCGTCTCGCCCAACGCCGACGCCTGCCGTGATCGTCGCTGTCGCACCCGATCTGGTCACTCTCCTTCTCATATTCGAGAAGGAGAGTGACAGATCGCCGCCTCCTACAGTGGTCGGTCGTGGTTGAGGGCGCGAGCCGGGACGGCGAGATGATGCTGGCCGCCGACTTCCCTCCGGTCGACCGGGCCGAGTGGATGGCGCTGGCCGGCGATGTCGACGCCCTGACGCACCACACCTACGACGGCATCGCCATCGCTCCCCTCTACGACGCCGGTGACGCCGTCGCGCCCGACCACATCGGGTGGCCCGGCGCGCCGCCGTTCGTGCGTGGCGGCAGCGGCGCCGGTGAGGGGTGGGACGTGCGCCAGCGGGTAAGCGACAGCACCGGCGACGCCGTCGGCGAACTGGAGCGGGGGTCGACATCGCTGCTGGTCGACCTGCGCGCCGCGTCCACGATCGACGTCGACGTGCTCGACCGGCTGCTCGACGGAGTGCTGCTCGACGCCGCCGCCGTGGTCCTCGACGCCGGCTCGCGCTGGCCCGCGGCGGCGACGGCACTGATGGCGCTGTGGGAGCGACGCGGCGTCGACCCGGTGGCGTGCACCGGTGGCATCGGCGCCGACCCCGTCGGTGCCTGGCTGTCCGACCGATCCGGCGTCGACGTCGACGCCGGCCTCGCCATGCTCGCGGCGTGGGCACCACGGCTCGCCGTCGCGCCGGCGGTGCGCCTCGCCTCGATCGACGGCACCCGCTTCCACGACGCCGGCGCCTCCGACGCCCAGGAGCTCGGATACGCGCTCTCGACGCTCGTTCCCACGTGGCGCGTGCTCGCCGACGAGGGCGGGCTCGGCGCGGCGGCCGCCCTCGCCCGCTGCGAGCTGCGCCTCGCCGCCACCGTCGATCAGTTCGCCACGATCGCCAAGTTCCGCGCCGTGCGTCGGCTGCTCGCCCGCCTCGCCGAGGTCGCCGGCATCCCTGGGGCGGCCGGCGACGTGTCGCTGCACGCGGTCACGTCACGGGCGATGACCACCCGCTACGACCCCGCCGTCAACATGCTGCGCGCCACGGTGGCGTGCTTCGCCGCGGGTGTCGGCGGCGCCGACGCGATCACCGTGGCGCCGTACGACGAGCTCGTGGGCGACGGGACGGCGCCGCTCGGTCGGCGCCTGGCGCGCAACACCCAGTCGGTGCTGGCGATGGAGGCCCACCTCACGCGGGTCGTCGACCCGGCGGGCGGCTCGTGGTACGTCGAGCGGCGCACCGACCAGCTGGCCGACGCGGCCTGGGACTGCTTCCAAGAGGTCGAGCGCGCCGGCGGGGTCCGTGTCGCCGGCGGGTTGGCGGCCATCGACGCGGCGATCGCCGCCACCCGTGCGGCGCGCGACGCCGACGTCGATCGCTGCCGCGCCCAGCTGACCGGTCTCACCGAGTTCCCCGACGCCGGCGGAGCCCCGCCCCCGCCGGTCGAAGCCACCATCGTCCCCAACGACGCCAGCCTGCCGCGACTGCGCTGGGGTGAGCGCTTCGAGGCGTTGCGCGCTCGCGTCGACGCCGCCGCGGCGCGGTGACCGCCCGCGGATCCACCTCACGACGCTCGGCACGGCGGCCGAGCACACGGCCCGCCTGGCGTTCGCCCGCAACCTCTTCGCCATCGCCGGGCTCGACACGCCGAGCGGACCGCCGGAGACGTTCGCCGGTTCGGGTGCCACCGTCGCGTGCCTGTGCGGCTCCGACGAGGCGTACACGGCGTCGGCGGTCGAGACCGCCAGCGCCCTGCGGCTCGACGGCGCCGAGCGCGTCTTCATCGCCGGTCGGCCGCGAGACGTGGCCGAGGCCCTTGCCGCCGGCGGCGTCGTGGCCGTCCACGCCGGCGGTGACGCCCGCACCGTGCTCACCGAACTGCTCGACCACCTGGGTGTGCCGTGACCGTCATGGCGTTCCCCGGCCACGCTATGAACTGCCTGCGCAGCCCCTGGCCGCTCCTCGGCTGGCGCCTCGTCGCTCGCACGCAACAGGCGGTGCACCAGTG
>CAVRBV010000004.1:0-37591 GCA_963719295.1 Ilumatobacteraceae bacterium | reverse complement strand
GCCCCCGGCTGCGGCGCAGCCGGGTGTCGAGCGCCGACCCGCTGCTGATGCCGATCGTCGCTGACCGGCATCGCTGCACCCGCCGGACGACGACCGCCGCGCCCACGTCGAGGTGATCCATCGACGCCGGGCCGACCACGCTCGAACCGGACGGGCGTGCTCGACCGCTGGAACACGTACACGTGGCGGATCGAGGTGCGCGGTGGCCCGAGCCGGGCGGCGGCCCGCCAGACGGACGTGGAGCCAGCCGAGCCACCCGGCGGCGCCTCCGTCGTTCCCCTCGACCGGCCCGCCGAGCCCACGATCCGTCGGATGCCGCGCGCCGGGACGCACGGTCCGGATCGGCGTCGACGTGCCGACCGAACTGCGCGGCGGACCGCTCGGCAGCTACCGCGTCGAGCTCTACCGCCAGCTTCCCGGCGAGCGCGAGCAGCTGCTCGCCACCATCGCCGAGCAGCAACGGCCCGCCGGCGACGGGCCGTGGCCGCTGTCGACGACACGTCGCCGCACCGCCGCCGCTCGCCGGCACCACCTATCGGGCCGTGATCGTCGATCCACGCGGCCGGCGATCGCTGCCGAGCACCACGAGGAGGCTGCGCTGACCATGAGTCGTGCTCAACCCCACGCCCGGACGCAACTCGACCTGGAGTCACCCGCGCTCGGTCCGTGGTTCGACGACACCGGGATCACGCTGCGCCGTCCCGACGCCGACCTCGCCGTCGCCGTCACGCCCACGACCGACCTCGTGGCGTACCCGCCGGCCACCGGGCTGCTCGGCTATTCTCGTGGCCAGCGATGCCCCGGCCGCCGGCGCTGCAGCGCCTGCGCCGGCCGACGGCACGCCGGCGTTCACCGACGGCAACCTCGTCGCCCTGTTCACGCTGTCGCCGGAGGTCGAGCAGCGCCTCGGTGTCCGTCGCCCAGAGCATCGTGCCGGCGAACGGCAACGCCGCGGTCGCCGGCGTGTCGAGCCGGCCGACGGTGCGCCACCTCGCCTACGAGTTCACCGCTGACACAGCGACATGACACTGCTCGAGGACGTCGTGCACCGCCGATCACCGACACCAGCACCCAACGTCGACGGCCGAGAAGGCCGCCCACTCGGGCTCGGCGTCGACGACGACGGCACCACGCTCGTCAACGGCACTCCACCCGATGAGCGACCTGTTCGTGGCCGGGGAGTGGTTCGGGCAGCGCGAGACGATGGTGAATATCGGCAACCGGGACTTCAAGCTGTGGGCGTTCGACGACTGCGGCCGGGCGATCGACCCCGGGCGCCGTCGCCTCGTGGTGGAACCACATGGCAACGACGCTGTTCACGAACCTCTGGGCGCCCGGCGGCGACGAGACGCACCGTCGCCTTTGCCGATCGGCTCACGGTCCACCTCGTCAACCCCGCCGAGGGCGCGCTCGACCCGGTCTCCTGCGCGGGCGCGTGCAACACGGCTCGAACGCGGTGACGTCACCGTGCTGGTGACGCACCGAGGGCACGGCGCGCCCTGTCGTTCACCAACGCGCCGCGCCGCGGCCGACGACGCGCCGGTGCCGCTGATGGCCATGCTCCCCAACGGGCGGTACGGCGCCAACGGTCGACGCTGTACCGCAACGGTGCCGTGCACGCCGACCTCACGCGTGACTACATCCGGGTCGGCGTCGTCGACGTCGAGCGCCACCTGGTCGGTCAGGCCCGCACGGCCGCCGACGGCGCCGACGCCGAGGTCGACCCGCCGCGCCGACGACCAGAACCGGGCGACGACGCGGGTCGCGGTCAACGCCGTGGCACCGGCCGGCCTCGTGATGCACACGTCGCTCGACGCCGTCGCCGCCGCATGATCGGCGGCCTCGGGGCCAACCCGACGACGCTCGTGATGCCCGACGCTCGACCGCGAGTTCGCCGCCGCTGGCGGCCGCCGACATTCCCGGCCGGCGCACCGCCGACCGCGCCGCCCACGATCACTGCTCGGGCGTTGATCGGCGGTGGCGGCCGGCGGCGACACGGCCGCATCGACGCCCAGGTGGTGCTGCTGCAGCTCACGTTCCCGGGTTGGGACGTAACCGGGTCGCTGGGTGCGCGTGTGGCCGCACGGCTTCGACCCCGACGACCGGCCGCCACGTCGCCCTCGATGGCGGCGCCGGCGTCACGCTGGCGGCGGCGTCGGCCAACGGATCGTCACCCTCCCCGACGGCGTCTCGCCGGTCGCGGCGGTCCGCCGACCGCGCCGACCTCGCCGATGCCGGGCTGCGACGTGCCGTCGTCACCGGCAACGGCAACGCCACGTTCGCCGACGTACGGTTCACCCGCCCGGCGCCGGTCGGGGGCGACCGCCTCGACATCGCCGACGCCTCCCAGCTGCTTCGCCTGCGAGGTCGCCGTGCGCTGAGCCCGACGACCGCCCTGCGGCCGGCCTGACGCTCTTCTCGGCCGAAGGCGACGGCTGTTCGCCCTCGTCGACCGGGCGTCGGTTGCCGCGGTGGCTTCGCCGGCAGCATCGACGCTGCCATCACCGCCGACGACACCGTCGTGCGTCACCCATGCCGGCGTTCGTCGACATCGACGCCGGGTGACGTGCATGCCACCGGGCGACCTCGCCGCCGGCACGGTCACCGGGCCGGACGGACCGGCCTGCACCCACCGTTCGCGCCCGGTGCCCACATCCGACGATGGAGTTCCTCGACGCCGCGGTCGTCGAACGGCGCAGCCACCCCGGCGTGGCGGCGACGATCGGCGCCGCCGGCGGCCTGCGTCACCACCACGACCTGCCCCCGCACAACCTCGGCCATCCCGGTGCGCCCGGCGGCCGCGAGGCGGCCGGCGTCGGCGTGACGATGAACGGGGCCGCCGCTCTCGCCGTCGCCGAGCACACCCGGGACCGCGCCAACCCGGGAACGCCGGCGCTCGTGACGGCGCGCCACGCCCGGCGCCGCCGACGGTCATCGCCCCCGCAGCGCCGAACGCCTGGGTCGCCGTGCTGCGCACCGTCGGCTTCGGCGTCGACGGCGAGCCCGGGTCCTCCCGAGGCGATCCGCGGCGCTCGGCGTCAGCTGTTTCCCGGCTTCGACGACTTGCTGACGTGCCGTCGTGGCTGGAGGGAGGCGTCGGCGCGCTGCCGGCGACGTTCGACTCCACCGGCGACCTGCCCCGGGCGATCTCGCGGCGGCTCCTGTCCGGCGGGTGGGGTCTCCGCGAGGTCGCCACCTCGCTGGACGGCGCCTTCGGCAGCGCCGAGGACCTCGTGTACATCGAGTCGCCGGCCATCGACATGCTCTCGATCGGTGCTGACGACGACACGATCAGCCCGGTGCAGACCCTCGTCGATCGGCTCGACGCCCGACCGGGCCTGCACGTGGTGCTGTGCCTGCCGCGGCGCTCGCCGCCCGGGTTGGCCGGCCAAAGCTCGGCCGGGTCCGCGACGCCCTCGCCCGCGACGACTCGCCGCGTTCGAGGAGGCGGGTCCGGGCCGTGTCGGCGGTGTTCCACCCGACGTGCGGGCGCGACCGGGCGCTCGACCTGGTGTCGACCGCCGTTGTGGTCGACGACGTCTACGCCCTCACCGGCACGAGCCACCTGTGGCGGCGCGGGCTGTCGTTCGACGGCGGGCTGGCGGCGGCCGTGTTCGACGAGCGACTCACCGCCGGGCCGGCCGACTGCGGTGCGGGCGTTCCGCCATGGCGCTGCGTCGCCCAGCGACTCGGCGCCACTGCCGCCGACCTGTCCCCTCGACCCGGCGGAACTGGTCGGCGCCGTGTGCGACCTCGCCCCGCGTACGGCGCCGGCTTCGGCGCTCACGACCGGGCCGATCTCCGTGCCCGAACCGGTCCACCACGACCGACATCGACATCTGGAACCGCGACGGCTCGGCCATCGACGGCTTCGACCCGTTCAACTGGCTCGACCAACCCCGGCGCCCAGAGCGAGTTCGTCGACGTCGTCCCCTGACCCGTTCTCCTTATCCGAGTGTTGAAGCGCGCCGGAGTGTTGAACGTCCCAACGGGGGGTCCGCCAACACTCGGACAGGGCTACGGTCGATGACCATGGCGAAGCGAGGCGGCGTGGTGCTGCTGTTCCCGGGTGCGGGGGCGACGCGTGAGCAGCCGGCGCTGGTGCGCGTCGACGCCGCCGTCAGTGCGCTCGCCGGCTGGTCGGCGGTGCGCGCCGACTTCCCGTATCGCCGCGAGGGTCGGCGGGCGCCGGACAAGGCGCCGGTGCTGATGCACGCCGTCCGCGAGGAGCTGGCGGCGATCGGCGCTCGCAAGCGGGTGGTGGTCGGCGGCCGCTCCATGGGCGGGCGGATCTGCTCGATGGTGGCCGCCGGCGCCGACGGCCTCGCCCGGCCACGCCAGCTCGCCGGGGTGGTGACCCTGGCCTACCCGCTGCACCCACCGGGCCGGCCCGAGCGCCTCCGGGTCGAGCACCTGCCCGACGTTCACGTGCCGTGGCTGTTCGTGCACGGCACGCGCGACCCGTTCGCCGCCCCCGACGAGCTGCGCGAGTGGGCGGCCACCGTCGGCGGACCCGTCACGCTCCACTTCGTCGAGGGCAAGGGCCACGACCTCAAAGGCGCCGACGCCGAGGTCGCCGGCGTCGTCACCGACTGGCTGCGGACGCTGTGATCAGCCCGGCTTGACGTCCGCCGGCTCGGCCGGCTCCGTCGGTTCCAGCTGGTGCCGGCGGTGGCGATACAGCTCGATCGCCACGGGCAGCAGCGACACCGCGACCACGGCCACGATGGCGTACTCGATGTTGTTGCGCACGAACTCGATCTCGCCGAGGAAGTGCCCGAGCGTCGTGACACCCACCGCCCAGAGCAGGCCGCCGAGCACGTTGTAGAGCACGAACGTGCGGTAGCGCATGTTGGCGATGCCGGCGACGATCGGCGTGAACGTGCGCACGATCGGGATGAAGCGGGCGAGGACGATCGACTTCGGGCCGTGGCGCTCGAAGAACGCGTTCGCCTTGGTGACGTTCTCCGCCTTGAACAGGCGCGAGTTGGGCCGCTTGAACAGCGACGGACCGACCTGGCGACCGAAGATGTAGCCGACCTGGTCGCCGGCGATCGCGGCGATGGCGAGCACCGCGAGCACGATCCACAGCGACGGCACGTGCACCGCCAGATCGCCGAAGGTCGAGCTGTCCCGCGCCGCCGACGAGGTGAGGAAGCCGGTGAAGAACAGCAGCGAGTCGCCGGGGAAGAAGAACCCGATCAGCAGGCCGGACTCGGCGAAGATGATGCTCGCGACCACCGGGAGGGCGGCGCGACCCGCCTTCTCGACCCACCACTCCGGCTTGAGGAAGTCGACGAAGGCGATCAGCGCGGTCACGACGCCAACCTTCGTCGAACCGATGGGTGCCAGTAGGACGGTACGGTCATGTTGGCACCCATCGGTTGCAGGGAACGGGCGCGCTCAGCGGCCGCCGACCGGGGTGGCGACTCGGCTGGAGCTGGCCGCGATGCCCTCGGTCTTCGCGCGACGAGTAGGCGATCGCCGCGATCAGCACGAGAGCCGCTGCCGCCGCCACGACGTAGCGCACGGCGTTGCCGTTCTCGCCGCCGAACGGCTCCCACTTGATGATCGCCGGGAGCACGAGCAGCGACACGAGGTTCATCACCTTGATCAGCGGGTTGAGAGCCGGGCCGGCGGTGTCCTTGAACGGGTCGCCGACGGTGTCACCGATCACGGCTGCCTTGTGGGCGTCGGATCCCTTGCCCCCGTGGTGACCGTCCTCGATGAACTTCTTGGCGTTGTCCCAGGCGCCGCCGGCGTTGCTCAGGTAGTTGGCCATCAGCTGGCCGCACAGGATGACGGCGGCGAGGAAGCCACCGAGCGCCTGCCAGCCGATGCCGAAGCCGATGACCACCGGCGTGAGCACGGCGAGCAGCGCCGGCGTGGTGAGCTCGCGCAGCGAGGCGGCGGTGCAGATGTCGATGACCGGGCCGTAGTCGGGCTTCTTGGTGCCGGCCATGATCTCGCCGTCGGCGAACTGGCTGCGCACCTCCTGCACCACCGTGCCGGCCGTGCGCCCGACGGCGCGGATGGCCAGCGACGAGAACAGGAACGGCACAGAGCCGCCGATCAGCAGGCCGATGAAGATCTTCGGCTCGGCGACGTTGACCGCCAGCTGGGGTAGCCGGATCACGCCGTCCTTGACGTTCTCGGCGGTGAGGCCGAGCTCGGAGCCGGCCGTCTCGATGAAGCTGGCGAACAGGGCGACGGCGGCGATGACCGCCGAACCGATGGCGAAGCCCTTGGTGACGGCCTTGGTGGTGTTGCCGACCGCGTCGAGGCTGACCATGATCCGCTGAGCCTCGCCGTGGAACTCGCCCGACATCTCGGCGATGCCGGCGGCGTTGTCGGACACCGGCCCGAACGTGTCCTCCGACACGATGACGCCGGTGGTCGCGAGCATGCCCATCCCGCACAGTGCGATGAGGTACAACGAGAACGTGAGGTTGCCGCCGCCGAGGGCGAGGGCGACGGCGATGGCGATGGCGATGGCGATCACGGCGTACACCGAGCTCTCGAGGCCGCTCGCCGTGCCGGAGAGCACGACCGTGGCCGGGCCGGTCTCGGCGGACGAGGCGATCTCCCGCACCGGCTCGTGCTCGGTGCCGGTGAAGTACTCGGTGAGCCGGCTGATCAGCTGGGCGAGGACGAGGCCGATGGCGACGGCGAGGAAGCACTTCCACCCGGCGTTGGCCTTGTCGTTGCCGACGTAGATCAGCGCCACGAGCAGCGTGCCGACCAGCGTGAGCGAGCCGGCGACGAGGAAGCCGCGGTTGATCGGCTTGAGGGCGTGCGTCTCACCGGGCCGTGCCCTGACGGCGAACACCCCGGCGATCGAGGCGAGCACGCCGACGGCGCGGGCGGCGACGGGGAACACGAGGCCGAGCGCCGGATTGGCGCCGATCGAGTTGAACGCGGCCACGCCGAGGATGATCGAGGCGACGAGGGTGACCTCGTAGCTCTCGAAGAGGTCGGCGGCCATGCCGGCGCAGTCGCCGACGTTGTCGCCCACGTTGTCGGCGATCGTGGCCGGGTTGCGCGGATCGTCCTCGGGGATGCCCGCCTCGACCTTGCCGACGAGGTCGGCGCCGACGTCGGCGGCCTTGGTGAAGATGCCGCCGCCGACGCGGAGGAACAGGGCGAGGAGCGACCCCCCGAAGCCGAAGCCGATGAGGATCGCCGACGACGTGTTCTGGAACAGGATGATGATGATCGTTGCGCCGAGCAGGCCGAGACCGACCGTGAACATGCCGGCGACGCCGCCGGTGCGGAACGCCACGGTCAGCGCGTCGGCCATCGAGCCGGTGCGGGCCGCCGCCGCCGTGCGCACGTTGCCCCGGGTGGCGAGGGTCATGCCGATGTAGCCGGCGAGCCCCGATGCCGTACAACCGAGAACGAAGGCCAGCGTGCGGAACAGACCGGACTGGGCGAAGGACAACGCCGAGCTGCCGTCGGGCCGGTTGATCGCCGTCGACGTGAAGAACACGATGGCGGCGACCGGGATGACGATCATGCCGATCGTGCGGAACTGGCGTCGCAGATACGCCGACGCCCCCTCCTGGATCGCCGCGGCGATCTCACGCATCTTCGGCGTGCCCTGGTCGGCGGCGAGCACCAACCGGGCGAGGTAGAGCCCGACGGCGAGCGCCAGCAGGGCCGTCAGGACCGACAGGAGCAGAATCGCCCACTCGCCGCCCTGCAGCGTGAACTCCTGCCAGCCGCCCTCGGCTCCGATCAGTGAATGAACCACGATGTCTCCTGCATCTCCGCGCGGCCTCGTTGCCGCACACTCGGTGTGGGATCCCGGGGCGGAGCCCTGGGGGCCTGGCCCGCGTCGGGCGGGCCATGTGGCGGCCAAACGCTACCGCTCGGTAGGGAACGCGAACAACGCAGAGCCGGGCGCCCGCTTCGGTCCGGCACGCACCGGATCCGCTCGTGACCAGCGGTTTCTCGATCCGAGTGCTGGAGCGCGCCCGAGTGCCGCAGGCACCACACGGGTGGACCGTCAGGCACTCGGATGGACTCAGGCCGGAGCCCGGTCGAGCGGGTTGAGCTCGTCGAGGTCGCGGTGCGCCGTCTCGGGCAGCGACGTGATCACGACGGCGACCACGATCACCTGGGCGCTGGCCAGCGCGCCGAGCACCACGCCGTGCGAGGCGCCGGCGTCGAGCGCTTGGCCGGTGACGACCAAACCGACGACGCCGCCGAGCAGCGCGGCCGCAGTGAGCAACCCGGCCGCCCGGCCGCGGTTGCCGGTGGGGAACAGCTCGGCGCGATACACGGCCAGGGCGGGGAAGGCGATGCCGCCGATGAGGGCGCCGAGCAGCACCGACACCCACATCACCGGTCCGCCGACGGAGTAGGAGACGACGATGAACGCCGTCGACACCGGCAGGGCGACGGCGATGAGGCGGCGGCGCCCTGACGTGTCGGCGAGGTGCCCGCCGAGGATCAGGCCGAGCCCGGCCGGCGTGGCGGTGACGAGCGTGAACACGGCGATCGTCGTGGCGTCGAAGCCGCGCTCGTCCTTGAGGTAGCCGTTCTGGAACAGGCTCGCCGGGGCGATGAAGAGGTTCGACAGCATGGCGATCGTGGCGAGCACGGCGAACCGCCGTCGGTCGAGCGGCGGCGCCGTCACGTGGGGGCGTTCGAAGCGCTCGCTCTCGGGGAGCCGGCGGGCGAGGTCGACGGCGACGACCAGCCAGATCAGCGAGACGAGGTAGACGTACCGCCACGCCCCGGGCGACAGGTCGGCGAGCGGCAGGGACAGGATCGCCACACCGGCGCCGAGCCCGCTGGCCAGCGCCAGCACGCTGACGGCGTAGGCCCGCGAGTTGCGCGGCATCTCCTCGGCGGCGACCACCGCCACCATGAAGTCGAGCACCAGACCGAGCGGCCGGCCGAGCGCCTGGGTGGCGACGAGGAACGGGAACGTCGGGGCGAGGGCGCCCGCCGCGGTCACCAGCGGGGCCGCCACTGCGACGGCGACCACGATCGTGCGCCGCCCGCGGCGGTCGGCGAGGGCGGCGGCGGGCAACACCAGCACGATGCCGGCGCGCACCAGCGAGCCAGCGACGCCGACGGCGCTGTCGCTGACGCCGAAGTCGTCGCCGGCGAACGACACCGTCTGCGTGAACAGGGTGTTGATGAACGCCGATGACATCGAGGCGGCGGCGAGCAGGCCGAGCACGAGCACGTTGCGCGGCGTGAGCAGATCGGGCGGTGCCCACCACGGCGTGGCGCCGGGCCGGGCGGTGGCCGGGTCGTGGCGCGCCCGGCGCAGCGTCCAGCGCACCGGCAGCGCGAACAGCCACCCGAACCACGGGATCACGTAGCCGTACCGGGTGGTCTCCACCAGCTCGGGGCCGTCCGGTGCCGCTCGCACCGTCCGGGCGTACTCGCTGAACGGGCCGAGGACCTGCACGAACGTGGTCCCGTCGTCGGTCCGCTCGGCGACGATGTCGTGGCGGGGCAGGGCGAGCGAGGCGGCGGCCGTGGGCGGCCAACGCCGCTCGACGGTGTGCATCCGGCGCCGCCGGGGTGCTGGTCCGCCCGGCTGCACGGCCGGAGCATACTGGTGCACCTGTGAGCGAGCGGAGCGAGCGAATCAGCATTACGGCGCGAAGCGGTCACGGGTGCACCATCGAGTCGGCCACCGCCAGCTCTCCGCGGGGACGATGGTGCACCGGTGACCGTCATTGCGTTCCCCGGCCACGCCATGAACTGCCTGCGCAGCCGCTGGCCGCTCACTCGCTGGCGCTTGCTCGCTCGCATCGGCGAACGGGTCGCCCTGTGAGCGACCCTTTCGCCACCGCCCCGGGCGGAACGATCCGCGTCGAGCACCTCGGGCCGCTGTCCGGACGGATCGACGTGCCCGGCGCCAAGAACTCTGCGCTCAAGCTGATGGCGGCCAGCCTGCTCGCCGACGGCGTGTACGAGCTCGCCAACGTGCCCGACCTCGTCGACGTGTCGATCATGGGCGAGCTGCTGGCGGCGATCGGTGTCACGTGGGAGCGCTCCGGCCCGGATCGGCTGGTGCTGACCAACGGCGGCCGGCTGGTGCCCGTCGCGCCGTACGAGCTGGCCGAGCGCATCCGCGCCTCGGTCAACGTGCTCGGCCCGCTGCTCACCCGCTGCGGTGAGGTGACCCTGTCGATGCCCGGCGGCGACGACTTCGGCGCCCGCCCGATCGACATGCACATCGCCGCCCTCGAGGCGATGGGTGCGGAGTTCAAGCTCGCCCACGGCGAGCTGCACGCCCGCGCCGAGCGGCTGCACGGGGCGGACATCGTGCTGCCGTTCCCCAGCGTCGGGGCGACCGAGAACATCGTCACCGCGGCGGTGCTGGCCGCCGGCACCACCGTGCTCGACAACGCGGCCCGGGAGCCCGAGGTCGTCGACCTCTGCGAGATGCTCGTGGCGATGGGCGCCGACATCACCGGCATCGGCTCGTCGCGCATCGTGATCGAGGGCGTCGATCGCGGCGCCCTGCGACCGGTGGCCCACCGCACCGTGTCCGACCGCATCCAGGCCGCCACCTACCTCGCCGCCGTCGCCGTCGCCGGCGGCGAGCTCGAGGTGATCGGCGCCCGGCCGGAGCACATGGAGAACCTGCTCGCCCGCTTCAGCGACATGGGTCTCGACGTTCACGATCGGCGCATCGTCGCTGCGGGTCGTCGCCGACCGGCGGCTGCGGGCCATCGACGTGCCGACGCTGCCGTACCCGGGGATCGCCACCGACTACAAGCCGCTGATCATCACGATGCTCAGCGTCGCCGAGGGCACCGGCATCGTCACCGAGAACATCTATCCCGGGCGATTCCGCTACGTCGAGGAGCTGCAGCGTCTCGGGGCCGACATCCGCACCACCGGCCATCACACGGTGGTGCGCGGCGTGCCCCGCCTGTCCGGGGCGCCGGTACGCGCCCACGACATCCGCGCCGGGGCGGCGATGGTGGTGGCCGGGCTGGCGTCGGAGGGCGTCACCACGATCAGCGGCGTCGCCCACATCGACCGCGGCTACGACGACCTCGTCGGTCGACTGGCCGGCGTCGGCGCCGGCATCGAACGGGTCTGACCCGGCGGCCGGCGGTCAGTCGGCGTGGTCGGCGCGCTCGCCGGTGCCGGGCACCGGTTCGGCACCCGGCCCGCCGTCGGCGGTCGGCGGCGCGGCGCGGCTCATCCGCTTCTTCGCCACCCACAGCAACCAGCCGACGAACGCCATCGGCGCCGCCACCAGCAGGATCTCGTCCCACCCGCCCTGGTGAGCGAGCAGGCTGAGCGCGACCACGCCGCCGACGCTACGACGGCCGACGACGGAATCTTCGGCGGGTCGAACTGGTTGACTAGGAGCATCGACACGTCTGTCACCCCCGAACCCGCCACGCGCCAGGAGCAGGGAGTGCTGCGCGCCCAGGTCGAGCGCACGATCGAGGTGATCCGCCCGGCGCTCCAGGCCGACGGCGGCGACATCATCCTCCACGGCGTCGACGAGGACACCGGCGTCGTGCGGGTCGAGCTGATCGGCGCGTGCGTCGGCTGTCCGGCGTCGACGCAGACGCTGAAGGCGGGCATCGAGCGGATCATGCGCGACCGCATCGATGGCGTCACGGAAGTGATCGACGTCGCGTGACGTCGGGGCCGGAGGCCACCGTCGCCGACGGCGCCCCCCGCCAACGCGGCACCCGCAGCGTGGAAACGCTGTTCGCCGCCGCCCGTGCCGGCGATCGTGCGGCGCGGCGCCCGCCTGCTGTCGTTGGTCGAGCGCGGCGGCGACGAGGCGCGGGCGGTCGGGCGGGCGGCGGCCCCGCTCGCCGGCGCGGCGTACACCGTCGGCATCACCGGCTCGCCGGGCGCCGGCAAGAGCACGCTGACGAGCGCGGTCATCGGCCTGGTTCGCGCCGCACGAGACCGGGTCGCCGTGCTGGCCATCGACCCCACGTCGCCGTTCACGGGCGGAGCCATCCTCGGCGACCGCGTGCGCATGCAGGACCACGCCACCGACGAGGGGGTGTTCATCCGCTCGATGGCCACGCGAGGGCACCTCGGTGGGTTGGCGCTCGCCGTGCCCGAGGCGGTTCGGCTGCTCGACGCTCTCGGGCACCGACTGGTGCTGCTCGAGACGGTGGGCGTCGGTCAGGTGGAGGTGGAGGTGGCCGGGCGGGCCGACACCACGGTCGTGGTGGTGAACCCGGGGTGGGGTGACAGCGTGCAGGCCAACAAGGCCGGGCTGATGGAGATCGCCGACGTGTTCGCGATCAACAAGGCCGACCGCGGCGGCGTCGAGTCGACCCGCCGCGACCTGGCCCAGATGCTCGAGCTGTCGGGCCCGTTCGACGGCGACGGTTGGCAGCCGCCGATCGTGTGCACCGTGGCCACCGCCGGCGACGGCGTCGACGAGCTGTGGCGGGCGGTCGCCGACCACCGCGCCCACATCGAGGCGACCGGGGAGCTCGCCCGGAGGCGGGCGGCACGGGCACGCGACGAGTTGCGCGGCGTCGTCGGGGCGCGCCTCGAGGCGCGGGCGCGGGCGATCGTCGGCGATGCGACGTGGGCCGCGGTCACCGACCGCGTCGCCCGCGGCGAGCTCGACGCCTGGTCCGGCGCCGACCTCCTGCTCGGCGAGTAGGCACCGTGGCCCCGATTCGGGGCGGGTCAGCGACGCTCGGACCGCATGGCGTCGATGCGACCGGACACCCGCCAGCGGCGGGCGAGCTCCTCGATCGGAGCCGGCGGGATCCCGCGACGGATGGCATCGTCGACCGCTCGTGCGAGCACGCGGTCGTCGACGGTGCCGGCGAGGAGCACGAGCGTGAGCGGGATCGACGTCACGGGGATGTGCGCCACCCGCACGATGTGGCCGTCGAGGTCCCGTCGCGAGCGGTGGGTGACGACGGGCGGAGGATGGTGCAGGCGGGCGCCGCGGCGGCCGATGGCGTCGAGCGACTCGTGCTGCTCGAAGCCCGGCAGCCGGTGGAGACGGGCGGCCGCGCCGTGGGAGATCGCCTGCACGCCGGCGAGCAGTGACGTCGCCATGCAGCGCGCGGCGAACGATGGCCACACCCCGCCGACGGCGAGCACCTCGCCGATGGGCCGGACCAGCGCACCCTCGGCGACCAAGCGACGTTCGACGGCGCGCGAGCACGCCGACCGCACGGGCCTGCGGCCGCGACGCCACGCCGTGCTGCTCGCGCATCAGCTCGAACAGCGCGGCGGGTCCGCGGCGCGGCTCGGGCTCGGCGGCCGGTGCCTGGGCGGATGGAAGGACGATGGTGCTCACACCCTCCAGGGTGCGATGAGAGGCACCGAACGGAAGGCGGCCAGAATGGCCGGCGTGTACGAGCTGCTCACGCTGGAACGGCGCGCCGACGGCGTGGCGGTCATCACCCTGCGCAACGGGAAGGTGAACGCGCTCTCGTCAGCCCTGCTCGACGAGCTGGCGGCCGCCGTTGCCGAACTGCACGCCGACCTCCCCGGCGCGGTGGTGGTCACCGGCGGTGAGCGGATCTTCGCCGCGGGTGCCGACATCTCCGAGTTCGGCGGGCCGGAGCGTGCGGCCGAGGTGACGGCGCGGTTCCACCGCACGCTCGACGACCTCGCCGCGCTGGATCGCTTCGTGATCGCCGCGGTCGCCGGCTACGCGTTGGGCGGCGGCTGCGAGCTGGCGCTGGCGTGCGACTACCGGGTCGCCGGCACGCGGGCGGTGTTCGGCCAGCCCGAGATCCTGCTCGGCATCATCCCCGGTGGCGGCGGCACGCAGCGCCTGGCCCGGGCGGTCGGGGCGTCACGGGCCAAGGAGCTGTGTCTCACCGGCCGCCAGGTGGCGGTGGCGGAGGCCATGGCGATCGGGCTCGCCGACGAAGCGGTCGACGGTGACCCCCACGAGCGGGCGCTGGCGCTCGCCGCCGAGGTGGCCCGCGGGCCGCTCACCGCCCAGGCGCTGTGCAAGCGGGTGATCGACCGCGGGCTCGCGCTGCCGCTCGCCGACGCCAACGCCCTCGAGCGTGACGCCTTCGTCGAGGTGTTCGCCACCGACGACGCCGCCACCGGCGTGGCGAGCTTCCTCGCCCACGGCCCCGGCCAGGCCACCTTCACCGGCCACTGACCCCACCGCCCGCCCGGGAGGGCCACGATTTCCACAAGCAAAATCGTGCGTGGACGCTCGATTTCGCGTACCGGAATCGGAGATGGCGCCCATCTGTGATTCTGGGACGCGAAATCGTGCAGAAACGCTCGAAAATGCTTGTGGAAATCTTTCCTCGGGCGAGGGTGGTTACTGCGCCCAGGTGGCGAGGCCGAGGTCGTAGGGGCTCGCCAGGGCGGGGTGGACGGGGATCACCCGCGCCGTCACGCCGTAGTTTCCGGGCGCCTGGAGCACGAGCTCGCCGCGGAAGGTGCCGTCGCCGACGTGGCTCAAGGGCACGATGACGTGGGAGTGGAACTCGCCGTCGGGACCGACGATCCCGTGCAGCACCTCGACGCGCACGTCGCTCGGCGTCAGCCCGTCGAGCTCGACGGTGGCGACCACCGACCGCGTCGCCCCGGTGTCGACCGGGCTGGTGTCGACGTCGAGCGAGGTGATGTGCACCGACGACCACGCCCCGCGGACGTTGGCGCGCCACGCGGCGAGCTCGGCGGCGACCCCGTCGCTCTGGCTGTTCATCGACCGTGACTGGCGGGCCGCCGGCTCGTACAGCGCCGTCGTGTAGTCGCGGACCATCCGCGACGCCGTCACCTTGGGCCCGAGCGTGGCCCACGACTCGAGCACCATCTCCACCCACCCGCGCGGCACACCGGCGGTGGTGCGTTCGTAGAACAGCGGCACCACCCGCTCCTCGAGCAGCGAGAACAAACTGGCGCACTCGCGCTGATCGCGTCGCTCGATGTCGTGGTCGTCCTCCGCCGACTCGATCGCCCAGCCGTTGCCCGGCTGGCGCCACTCGGCCCACCAGCCGTCGAGGATCGAGCAGTTGAGCGCACCGTTGAGCGCGGCCTTCATCCCGCTCGTGCCGCACGCCTCCTGCGGACGGCGCGGTGTGTTCAGCCACACGTCGGCGCCGTGGTACAGCTCGCGGGCGATCGCCATGTCGTAGTCCTGGATGAACACGAACCGCGGCCGCACGTTGGCCTTGCGGGCGAACTGCTCGATCTGCTGGATCAGCTCCTTGCCCGGCGTGTCGGCGGGGTGGGCCTTGCCGGCGAACACGAACTGCACCGGACGGTCGGCGTCGGTGAGCAGGGCGATCAGGCGTTCCGGCTGCGACAGCAGGAGCGTCGCCCGCTTGTACGTGGCGAACCGCCGGGCGAACCCGATGGTGAGCGTGTCGGGGTTGAGCACGCCACCGCCGAGCCGGCTGCGCACGAAGCGCACCAGCCCGCGCCGCCCGGCCACCAACGTGTCCCACACCTCGGCCCGGTCGAGGTCGCGCACGGCCGACCAGCGGTCGGTCGGCGCGGTCACCCAGTCGTCGCCGAGGGCGCGGCTGAGCATCTTGTCGACACGCGTCGACGTCCAGCTGCGGCCGTGGACGCCGTTGGTGATCGACCCGATCGGCACCTCGGCTGACGGTGAGGTCCGGCCACAGATCGTTGAACATCTTCCGGCTGGTGGCCCCGTGCAGCGCCGACACGCCGTTCGACCGCGCCGCCAGGCGCAGCCCCATCAACGCCATGTTGAACGGCGTCGGCTCGTCCGCCGGCGCGCCGGGGTGGCGACCCAGGGCGAACAGCTCGTCGATCGTGACGCCGCACTCGGCGGCGAACGACGTGAAGTACTTCTCGAACAGGCCGCCCTCGAACTGGTCGATCCCGGCCGAGACCGGCGTGTGGGTGGTGAACACGCTGCCCGCCCGCACCGCCTCGACCGCCACGGCGAACGGCATGCCGGCGGCCACGTGCTCGCGGATCCGCTCGAAGCCGAGGAATCCGGCGTGGCCTTCGTTGGTGTGGAAGACGTCCGGTTCGATGCCGAGCGACCGCAGCGCCCGCACCCCACCGATCCCGAGCATGATCTCCTGGCGCAGCCGGTGGTGCGAGTCGCCGCCGTAGAGCCGGTCGGTGACGGCGACGCCGTCGGGCGAGTTGCCCTCGAGGTCGGTGTCGAGCAGGTACAGGGGGATCTGGCCGACATCGGCGCGCCAGACCCGGGCGACCGTGGGGTCGCCGGCGAGGTCGACGGTGACGGTGACGCCGGTGTCGTCGAGCCCGAGCGACTCGGGGTCCATGTTCAACGTGTGCTCGCGCTGCCAGCCCTCGGCATCGAGCTCCTGGTGGAAGTAGCCCTCGGTGTACAGCAGCCCGACCCCGACCAGCGGCACGCCGAGGTCGGAGGAGGCCTTCAGGTGGTCGCCGGCGAGCACGCCGAGGCCGCCCGAGTACTGCGGCAGGGCCTCGCTGAGGCCGAACTCGGGGGAGAAGTACGCCACCGTCCGCAGCGGCGAGTCGTCGCGGGCGCCGAACCAGGTCGGCCCGGTGAGCGCGGCGTCGAGGCGCCCCTTGGCGCCGGCGAGATCGCGGACGATGGCCTGGTCGGCGGCGAGGGCCTGCAGCCGCTCCGACGAGGTGGTGCGCACCATGTGCGCCGGGTGCGCCTGCTCGGCACTCCACCCCGGCCAGATCCGCTCGAACAGCTCGACCAGCGCCCGGTCCCACGCCCAGTGCAGGTTCGAGGCGAGCTCGGGCAGCGCCGACAACGCCTCCGGGATGGCGGGGCGAACCTCGAATCGACGTACCGGTCGCATAGGCGGGCGAGGCTAGTGACCTTTGGCCGCACGCGCTCCCGGAGCGACGGCCGGCGCCGAAGCTCGGTTCGCGCAGATTCTGGGGCGCGAAATCGTGCAGTCCTGCACGATTTCGCTTGTGGAAATCGTTTCCCCGGCGGCGGTCAGGCGGGGGTGAGTGCCTCCTCGGTCTCGGCGGGGGTGGCGCCGCGGTACACCCCGACCGACGCCTTGGCGATCGCCTCCCACGAGTAGCGGGCGGCGAGCAACGCCTCGCCGCGTCGGCGCATCCCGTCGGCGAGGGCGCGGTCCGAGAGCACCTGTTCGATGCAGCCCGCCAGCTCGTCGGCGTTGCCCGGGTCGAACAGCATGCCGGCGCCGGTGTCCTCGATCAGCTCCGCCAGTCCACCGGTGCGGGCGGCGATCAGCGGCGCCCCGCCGGCCAGCGCCTCCAGCGCCACGATGCCGAACGGCTCGTACAGCGACGGGATCACCACGCAGCCGGCCCGGTGGAGCAGGTCGCGGAGCTTCTCGTCGGGCACGAACCCGACCAGCCGCACGATGTCGCTCACGCCCTCGACGTCGATGCGCGACTGCAGTTCGGGCAGGTAGCTGCCGCGGCCGGCGACGATGCACTCGATGCCCGGCACGCGCGACCGCAGCGGCGTCATCGCCCGCGCCAACACCTGGAACCCCTTCTCGAACTGCACGCGGCCCCACGTGAGCACCAGCGGTGCCCGCGAGTCGGTGTGCTCGCCGGTCGCCCACCACTCGGGGTCGATGCCGTTGGGGATGCGGTGCACCTTGTCGGGGTTGACCTCGAACGCCGAGATGACCTCGCGCGCCATGAAGCGCGACGCCGCCAGCACCTGGCTGGAGCGGTGCGCCAGCCACGACTCGACGGCGTGGATCGCGGCCGGGGTCCCCGGTGGCACGCGGCCGCCGTGCTGGCTGCTCGCCGTGTTGTGGAACGTGGTGACGAGCGGCGCGTCGTGGAGCACCGCCAGCGTGTCGGCCGCCCAGGCGACGCGCCAGCTGTGGGCGTGCACGACCTCGGGCGCCCACCGGCCGAACGTGCTCGACAGCTGCACGAGGTGGTGGTTGGCCGACGCGGCACCGCCGACGACGAAGTCGTCGGGCACCCAGGGCAGGTCGATGTTGGCCCGCAGGACGCGCACGTTGGGGTCGCGTTGCTCGGTCGGTGCAGTCCCGGGCTGGCGTGCCGTGAGCACCACGACGTCGTGGCCGGACCGCCCGAGGGCACGGGCGAACCCGTCGACGTGGGCCGCGTCGCCGCCGACGGCGTGCGGCGGGAAGTCCCAGGCCGCCAACAGCACGCGCATGGCGCGGACGCTAATTGACCGGCTCGCTGCGCTCGCGTCCGGCTCGTCGCTGGACGCGGCCGAGGCCGCTGCGCGTCGTGCTCGTCGCGCATATTGCGGATGCAATGGGCGGTCTGGAAGTATGCGACGCACGGCCCGCCGGGGAGGATCGTGGGCCGTCCGGAACACGCCGTCCGGCGCCGGTGGATACCCCCGGGAGGCATTCATGCGCTCACGCAAGCGGTCGCTGTCGATCGTTGCCGTCGTCGCGATGGCCACGGCCGGGATCGGCATCGCCAGTTCCGCCGGTGCCACCACCGCGCCGCCGAGCACCGAACCGGCCGGAACCGCCGCCGCCGGAACCGAGGCCGCACCGGCCGACACGACGCCGCCTCCCACGGCGCCGCCACGCGGCACCGCCGACCTCGTGATCTGGACCGACGACACGCGCCAGCAGACGGTGCAGGACATCGCCGGGCCGTTCGCCGAGGAGAACGGCATCACCGTCGCCGTGCAGGAGCTCAACTTCGGCGACATCCGCGACCAGCTCACCCTGACCGCGCCGAGCGGCGAGGGCCCCGACATCGTCATCGGCGCCCACGACTGGCTCGGCGAGCTCGTCGCCAACGGCGTCGTCGAGCCGCTCGACCTCTCCGCCATCGCCGACGGCTTCAACCCGGTCGCCGTCCAGGCGTTCACGTACGACGGCCAGACCTACGGCCTGCCGTACGCCATCGAGAACATCGCCCTCGTGCGCAACACCGACCTCGTGCCCGAGGCGCCGGCGTCGTTCGAGGAGATGATGCAGATCGCCACCGACTACAAGGCCGCCCACCAGGATGACCCGACGGCGCTCGGCCTGGCCCTGCAGATCGGCCCGGAGGGCGACGCCTACCACCTGCAGCCGTTCCTGTCGGCGTTCGGTGGCTACATCTTCGCCCAGAACGCCGACGGCACCTACAACCCCGACGACATCGGCATCGACTCCGAGGGCGGCCTCGCCACCGCCACGTGGTTGCAGGAGCAAGCGGCCGCCGGATTGCTCAGCGCCGACGTCACCTACGACACGATGATCGACTCGTTCGGTGTCGGGCAAGGCGCCGTTCGCCGTCACCGGACCGTGGGCGATCAGCCAGGCCGACAACGGCTTCGCCGCCAGCGGCGTGCCCTACGCCGTCGAGGCGTTCCCGGCGATGGAGGGCGGGGCGACCCCGGCACCGTTCGTCGGCGTGCAGGGCTTCATGGTGTCGTCGTTCTCCGAGCAGAAGGACCTGGCGAAGAGCTTCGTGCTCGACTACATGAGCCAGGAGCAGAGCCAGCTCGCCATGTTCGAGGCGGGCGGGCGCCCGCCGGCGCTGACCGCGGCGTACGACCAGGTGAAGGACGACCCCGACATCGCCGGGTTCGGCGCCGCCGGCACGGCGGGCATCCCGCTGCCGGCGATCCCCGAGATGAGCCAGGTGTGGGGCTCGCTCGGCCTGGCCGAGGTCAACACCCTGCGTGGCGGTGACGGGCCGTCCGAGTTCACCGACGCGGCGAACACGATCCGCCAGAACATCGAAAACGCAGGCTGACGGTGACCGACGGCGCGGTGGCGTCCGGGACCATCCCGGCGCCACCGCCCGCGGTCCCGACGTCGTCGCCGATGGCGTCGGGCAACAAGTTCCGCGCCTCCGCGCCGGGGTGGATCGCCAAGATCCTGCTGCTGGGGCTCGCCGACGCCATCGCCCTCGCCGGGATGATCACGGCGATCGACAAGGAGGCGTGGGGCTACGCCACGGTCCTCGGCGCGGCGTTCGTCGCGCTCAACGTCGTGTACCTGCCGCGGCGCTTCATCCCGATGAAGTACCTCCTGCCGGGGCTGCTCCTCCTGGCCGTGTTCGGCATCTACCCGGTGCTCTACACGGCGTACTCGTCGCTCACCAACTACGGCACCGGCCACGTGATCAGCCGGTCGCAGGCGATCGCCCAGATCCAGAGCCAATCGGTGGCAGCGGTGGCCGGGGCGACGCACTACGACGTCACCCCGCTGAAGGGACCCGACGGAGCGTTCGCCGGCTTCGGCCTGTACGACCCCGCGTCCGGCCAGCTGTTCCTCGGCACCGACACCGAGCTGACCGAGCTCGACGCATCGACCGCCCAACTGCAGACGCTCACCACGACCGGGCGCACGTTCGTGGAGTCGGTGGGCGACTACACCGGCGTGCGCCCCGGGCAGGTGCGCTCGTTGCCCGGCTACCCGGACCCGGCGACGTACCAGATGCCGGGCGAGACCGAGGGCGCGGCGATCACGATCTCCGGCGGTCAGGCGTAGCGAGAGCACCACCACTCGCATCTACGACCCCGGGACACAACACGATCACCGACACCGCCACCGGCGTCGTGTACCACGAGTCCTCCGGCTTCTTCCAGGCCGACGATGGCACGCAGCTGAGCCCCGGCTTCCTCACCAACGTCGGGTTCGACAACTACCGCGAGGTGTTCACCGACTCGGCGTTCCTGGGCGACTTCTTACGGGTGTTCGCGTGGACCATCGCGTTCGCGGTGCTGTCCGTGGTGACGTGCTTCGCCCTCGGGCTGCTGCTCGCCGTGGTCTTCGACGACGAGCACATGCGCGGTCGCAAGATCTATCGATCGCTGATCATCATCCCGTACGCCCTGCCGGGGTTCATGACGGCGCTGGTGTGGCGGGGCATGCTCAACGAGACGTACGGCGTCAACCGCTGGCTCCCGATCGACGTGCCGTGGCTGTCGACCACGGTCGGAGCGATGTTCTCGCTGATCCTGGTGAACATGTGGCTCGGCTATCCGTACATGTTCCTCATCAGCACCGGGGCCCTGCAGAGCATCCCCCGGGATCTCAAGGAGGCGGCGTACGTCGACGGCGCCAGCGGGTTCACCGCATTCCGCAAGATCACGTTCCCGCTGCTGCTGGTGTCGATCAGCCCGCTGTTGATCGCCAGCTTCGCCTTCAACTTCAACAACTTCGTGCTGGTGTACCTGCTCACCAACGGCAACCCGCGCAAGGTGAGCGAGAGCGCCGGCTCCACCGACATCCTGCTGTCGTGGGTGTACCGCGTCGCCCTCGATGCCAGCCCGCAGCGCCAGGGCCTCGCCGCCGCGCTGTCGGTCCTGATCTTCATCATCGTCGCGGCGATCTCGGCGTTCGGGTTCAGCTACACGAAGACGTTCGAGGAGGCGAGGTAGATGTCGGCGACCGCCGCGTTGAGCGTTCCCATCGACGACGCCGACGAACGCGTCGTCACGAACCGGGGCTGGAACGGCGGCCTCTGGTTCCGCCGGACCGGCTGGCGTCACCTGGTCGGCGTCCTGGCGCTGTTGTTCGCCCTGTTCCCGGTGTGGTTCGTGGTGCTCGCCGCGTTCTCCGACAGCGCATCGCTCAGCAACCAGAAGCTGTGGCCGGAGTCGTTCACGTTGCGTCAGTTCCACAAGCTGGTCGACGACGTTCCCGTTCTGGCAGTGGTTCGTGAACTCGCTCGTCATCAGCACGGTCACCGCCACCTTCACGGTGCTGCTGGCCGCGTCGGCGGCGTTCCCGTTCTCGCGCATGCGCTTCCGCGGTCGCCGGGCCGGCCTGCTGTCGCTGCTGCTGATCCAGATGTTCCCGGCCTCGCTTGCCTTCGTCGCCATCTACATCATGGTCCAGCACATGTCGTCGACCTTCGAGCACCTCGGGGCGGGCTCGCTCGTGACGCTCGTGCTCTTCTACCTCGGGGGCGCGCTCGGGACCAACGCCTGGTTGATCAAGGGGTTCTTCGACACCATCCCGCGCGAGCTCGACGAGAGCGCCAAGATCGACGGGGCGTCCCACGCCCAGATCTTCTGGAAGATCATCTTCCCGCTCGGCGCGCCGATCCTGTCGATCATCTTCCTGTTGGCGTTCCTGTCGACCCAGGCCGAGTTCCTCCTGGCCTCGGTCGTGCTGTTCGGCCAGGACCGCGCCTCGCCGAACAAGACGCTCGCCACCGGGCTCCAAGGCCTGCTCGCCGGCGACCGCTACGACCTCAACTGGGGGCCGTTCGCCGTCGGGGCGCTGATCGCCGCGATCCCGGTGGTGCTGCTGTTCCAGTTCCTCCAGCGGTTCATCGTCGGCGGCATCACCGCCGGCGCCGTCAAGGGGTGAGGCCTCACCGCCGGCACGTTCGGCTGCCGGGGTAGCGTCGGGCGGCTGTGAACCTCGCCGCACAGCCTCACCACGACGGGTCCCCGGACTACCTCGACAGCGTCGCCCCGGCCATCGGTGACACCGTCGGCCTACGTCTGCGGGTGCCCGACGTCGTCGGTGTCACCGCGGTGCACGTGCGCACCGTCGACGACGGCGAGCCCGGCTACCGCCCGGCGCGGCGGCTGGACGATCGGGACGATCCGGGCGTGACGTGGTGGCAGGTGGACCTGCCGGTGACCCGTGACGACATCTCCTACCGCTTCCTGCTGCAGACCACCGACGGGATCCGGTGGGTCAACGGCGCCGGCTCGTTCGATCGCGACGTCGCCGACCGAGACGACTTCCGGCTCGTCACGTTTCCCGCTCCGCCGTCGTGGCTCGCCGATGCGGTGTGCTACCAGATCTTCCCCGACCGCTTCGCTCGCGGCTCGGCGGGGCCGTCGCAGCAGCCGGATCGCACGACCCCGGACTGGGCGATCGAGGCCGACTGGGACACGCCGGTGCTCGCCGACGGGCGCCGGGCCGTGTACCAGCTCTACCGCGGCGACCTCCGGGGCGTGACCGAGCACCTCGACCACCTCGAGGCGCTCGGCGTCAACCTCATCTACCTCACCCCGGTGTTCCCGGCGCGCTCCAGCCATCGCTACGACGCCAACACCTTCGATCACGTCGACCCGATCCTCGGCGGCGACGAGGCGCTCACGACGCTGGTGGGCGAGGCCCACGCCCGCGGCATGCGTGTGGTCGGCGACCTCACCACCAACCACTCGGGGAGCCACCACGAGTGGTTCGCCGCCGCCCGCGCCGACCACGCCGCGCCCGAGGCCGGCTTCTACTACTTCAACGCCCATCCCGACGACTACGTCGGCTGGTACGGGCTGCGCTCGCTGCCCAAGTTCGACCTTCGTTCGGACGGGCTGCGCCGCCGCCTCGTGGCCGGGGAAGGCTCGATCGTGCGGCGTTGGCTCGACGCCGGGCTCGACGGCTGGCGCATCGACGTCGCCAACATGACGGGGCGCCACGGAGCGATCGACGTCAACCACGAGGTCGGTCGCGACATCCGCGAGACCATGGCCGCCGTCGGCGGCGAACGGTGGCTGGTGGCCGAGCACGTCTACGACGCCACCGACGACCTCAGCGGCGACGGCTGGCACGGCGTGATGGCGTACACGTGGTTCACCCGCCCGGTGTGGCGGTGGCTGGCCCGTCCCGGGTCGGCGTTGATGGGCACGCCGGGTGGCACGCCCGACATCGGCGGCGCCGGGCTGGTCGAGTCGTTCCGGGCGCTGACCGCCGGTGTCCCGTGGCGCTCGGTGACGGCGAGCATGACCCTGCTCGACAGCCACGACACCGCCCGCTTCGCCTCGATGGCCCGATCGCCCGCCACCCACCGGGTCGCCCTCGGGCTGCTGCTCACCCTGCCCGGCGTGCCGATGGTGTTCGCCGGCGACGAGGTGGGCGTGGAGGGGGCCACCGCCGACCTCGGCCGCCAGCCGTTCCCCTGGGACGAGGACACATGGGACCGCGACCTGCTCGAGCACACGCGGGCGCTGATCGCCCTCCGCCGCGGCACGCCGGCCCTGCGCGAGGGTTCGCTGCGCTGGGTGGCCGCCACCGATGATCTGGTGGCGTTCGTGCGCGAAGCACGCGGCGACCGTGTGCTCGTGCTGGCGACACGCGCCGCGCACCCGACGGTCGAGCTCGACGCCCGGGCGGCCGGACTCACCGGCGCGGCGCAGACGCTGCTCGGCGGCAGCGACCTCGATCGCGATGGCGACGTCGTGCGCCTCGCCGCCGCCGGCGCCGAAGTCCACGTGTGGCGCCTCGGGCGCGAGTGACGACGAACCGGTGAGGGTGCACCAATGAGCGGACCCGCCGACGCCCTCACCACCGCCGAGCGCCGCGAGATCGCCACCGCGTCGCTGACGCTCGCCGGCGCCGTCGGGCTGTTCGGGGTGGTGTTCGGCGTCGGCTTCGTGGCGGTCGGCGGAACGGTGCTGCAGGCGTGCGTCATGTCGCTGCTGGTGTTCACGGGTGCGTCGCAGTTCAGCGCCGTCAGCGTGATCGGATCCGGCGGTGCCGGCGCGGCCGCGCTCGGCGGGGCATCGATCCTGGCGGCGCGCAACGCGGTGTACGGGCTGGCGATGTCGCGCGTGATCGGCGGGTCGCTCGGACGGCGGCTCGTCGCCGCCCAGCTGACGATCGACGAGAGCACGGCGATGGCCACGGCGCAGGATCGTCCGGTCGCCCGCCGCTACGCCTTCTGGGCCACGGGCCTGGCGGTCTATGCCTGCTGGAACCTGGCGACGCTGGTCGGCGCGCTCGTCGGGTCGGCGATCGATCCGAAGACGTTCGGGCTCGACGCGGCCTTCCCGGCCGGCTACGTGGCGATGGTGGCGCCGCACCTCCGTCACCGCCGGGGCCTGATCGCCGCGGCGCTCGGCGCGGCGATCTGCCTGGTGCTGACGCCGTTCACCCCCATCGGCGTGCCGGTGCTGTGCGCGGCGACCGCCGTGCTCGTCGGCCTGCCGGCGCCTCGAGACGCCAGGCGACGACATGCCCGACCGAAGGCCTCCCCGCATGACCATCATGGCGTTCCCCGGCCACGCAGACGCCATTGCGTTCCCCGGCCACGCAGGCCGCTCGTTCGGTGGACGCGCTCCCTCGCTGGCGCTCGGTCGCTCGCATCGGTGCGATTGGTATCACCCGGCCACGCAGGCCAGTGTACCGCTCCCTCGCTGGCGCACGGCCACTCGCATCTGCCTGCGCACTAGCTGGACGCTCCCTCGCTGGCGCTCGGTCGCTCGCACGCTCACGACGGCACCCAAATGACCTGGACGCTCGTGTTCGTGCTGGCGGCGGTCGCCTACGCGTTCAAGGTGCTCGGGGTGGTGGTGATCGGCTCCCGGCCGCTCCCCGCGGCCATCGAGCGCTGCCTGGCGCTGGTGCCGGCGGCGTTGCTCAGCGCGTTGATCGTCACCAACACGTTCACCGACGGTCAGCAGCTCGTGCTCGACGCCCGCGCCCCGGGGGTGGCGGTGGCCGCCTTCGCCGCATGGCGGCGCGCCCCGTTCGTGGTGGTCATTGCGTCGGGAGCGGCGACGACAGCTCTGCTTCGGCTCGTCGCCTGAGGCGCTCCAGATTGCCCGCCCAGATGCGGCGCAGCACCGGCGCGGCCGCCCGCCCACCGACGCCGGCCCCCAACCACCACGGGAAGCGCAGCTCCTCGGTCCAGGTCAGCTCGGTGTGTCCCGGCCGGCCGGCGGGTGCCAGGTGGAACACGCCCTTCCCGGACACGGCGCCGTCGTGACGGATCCCCATCGTGTGCGGTGGATCCCACTCGGTGACCGTCAGCGTGTCGTCGATGCGGAGCGGGCCGACGCGGGTGTCGCACACGAACCGGGTCCCCACCCCCCGGCGCTGCTCGGTCTCGAACTCGATCGAGCGGGCGTCGGCCATCCACTCGACGTGACGGGCGATGTCGTCGAGGTAGGACCACAACGCGGCGGGCGCAACCGCCACCACCACCCGGACGGTGACACGGGTCGGGCCCAGCGGCGACGTCCGGTCAGGCGTTGGCGCGCACCGAGCGCAGGCTCTCGGCGGCGTCCTCGGGGGCGACCACGTTGATGTGCACGCCGGTGCCGCGCTCGAATCCGGCCTGGGTGACGAGGATCGGCCACAGGTGCACGTGCCAGTGGTACTCGCCGGAGTGCTCGTGCGGCGCGCTGTGCACGCCGATGTTGAAGGCGACGTCGCCGAGCGCCGACGTGAGATGCCCGACCGCGTCGCGGACGGCGACGCCCATCGCGTCGAGGCTGGCGTCGTCGGCGTGCTGGAGGTGGCGCTCGTGGCGTCGCGGCATCATCATCAGCTCGTAGGGGGCACCGCTCCAGAACGGTGTGATGCACACGATGTCGTCGTTGGCGAACACCACACGGTCGCCGGTCGCCTCCTCGGCGTCGATCGTGGTGCAGATGATGCATCCTCCGGCGAAGCGAGCGAACGCCCGTTCCTCGTCGAGGATCTCCGTCGGCACGAACGGCAGGCCGAGGATCTGGGCGTGCGGGTGGGCGAGCGATGCCCCGGCTTCGCGGCCGTGGTTGACGATCACCTGCGTGTAGCGGATGTTCGCCGTCGACGCGTGTTCGGTGAGCCGGCGCTTCAGCGCCTGCATCACCGCCGCGGCATGGGCGTCGCTGAGATCGTTGACCGCGGAGTCGTGCACCGGTGTGTAGATGAACACCTCGTGCACGCCGGTGGCGTCTGCGGTGACGTGGACCGGTCCGAGGTGGTGCACGACCAAGCCGCTGGCACCGGCGAACGCCGGGTAGAGGTTGGGGATGACGCGCATCTGCCACGTGCCGTCCTCGACGACGATGTCGAGCGGCTCGATGGCGGCGTCCTCGTTCCCCGGGCAGAACGGGCAGGGCCGCTGGCCGATGGTCTCCCGGGTGCGGTCGCGCGGCGCGAAGTCGGAGGGGCGTTCCGCCCGCTCCGACACGATCGTCACCCACCGCCCGTTCAACGGGTTGAGACGGATCTGCCGCACAGTGGTACCCATGATACGTGTCCGTCAGGCGTAGACGGTGACCATCTCACCTCACCGGCCTTCGGCGTGGCGGTAGACGGTGACGTGGCGGTCGCTGGCGGGACGGAACGGACGGCGGGCGACGTCCTCGTAGCGCTCGGCCCGGCGCATCCCGACCGCCCCCGCCATCGCGTCGAGTTGGGCCGGTGTCGTGTAGCGGATGCGCCACGGCCGCAGCCGAACCGGCTCTCCGTCGGCGAGGTCGATGTACTGACCGTCGATCTGCTGGGTGGCCGGGTCGGCGCTCGACACGGCGAGCACGACGCGCCCGACGCGCATCGATCGCAGCGTGACGTCCGACCCGGACGGCGGCGGGTGCCGCGGCACGAACGCCTCGACGACGAACGCTCCGCCCGGCGCGAGCACGCCGGCGACCGCGGCGAAGCACGCCTGCTGGGCCTCGGGCTCGGTGAGCATGAAGAGCGAGTTGTAGGCGACGACGACGAGATCGAACGGGCCGGACGGATAGGCGGCGGCGTCCGCCATGTCGCCCGTCACGGTGGTGACGGCGCCGTGCGGATCGGCGGCCGCCAGACGCCCGAGCATCGCCGCGCTCACGTCGAGCCCGGTCACCTGGTGGCGCGCCGACAGCGGCACGGCGAGGCGTCCGGTGCCCACCGCCAGCTCGAGCACCCGCGCCGGTGCGCCCCTGGCCGCCGCCGTTGCCAGGTCGTCGAGGAACGCCACCGCCGCTGCCGTGTCGTCGGCGGCCGGGTACCAGTCGTCGTACACGTCGGCGAACCCGTCGCCGTACGACGTCGGGAGGTAGCCCGGCATGCCGCTCGTCGTCATTGCGCCAGTGTGCCCCGGCGACGCGGGTCGCGACCGTCTCAGCGCAGGCGTGCTCGGCCACGCCGCCGCGGTTCTGGGCGGCAATCGTCCAACGGTGCCTCTGCAGTGAAATGCGTTGACCCGTAGCCCCGGTGGGGCCGCTACGCCGCGGTCCTGTCGGGCCCGATGGTTGTTGGAGCTTGTTGTCAGGCGGCGGGTTCGAGGGTGGCGCGGTAGCCGAGCTTGGCGAGTTGTTTGACGAGCCGGTCGGCTTGTCGCTGCGGATCTTGGCGACGCTCGAACCAGTCGGCGCCGAGGTCGTGGTAGCGCAGCTCGGGGTCGTTCATCAGGTGCCAGCAGACGATGAGGATGCTGTGGGCGACGGCGACGACGGCTTTGTTCTTGCCACGGTGACGGGCGATGCGGTGGTAGTGGGCGTTGAAGTAGCTGTCCTTGGTGCGTGCCGCTGCCCAGGCGGCTTCGATCAGGGCGGTGCGCAGCGAGCGTGCTCCTGGCCGCGTGCCCACCGGTCGGCGTTTGCCGGCGGACTCGTGGTTGCCGGGGGTGACCCCTGCCCACGCGCACAGTTGTTGAGGCGTCGGGAAGCGGGTCATGTCGGCACCGGTCTCGGCGATGATGATCTCGGCGGTCTTGCGGTCGATGCCGGGGATCTCGTCGAGTCGTTCGATCAGCTCAGCGAAAGGGACGACACGCTCGGCGATCTCGCCGCTGAGCTCAGCGATCGTGGTGTCCAAGAAGTCGATGTGAGCGATGATCCGGCGGGCCACGAAGCTGTGCTGGGGACGCCAGTTGGCCGCCAACGCGTCGGTCAACTGGTCGATCTTGGAACGCATCCGACTCTGCGCCAGTTCAGCCAGCGTGGCCGGGTCGCGCTCACCGGCGATCAACGCTTCGATCATCGCCCGTGACGACTTCGACCACACCGTCGAAGCCACCGACGTCAACTTGACGCAGGCATCCTGTAGGACCCGCTCGAGACGCTGGATCTCACACGTCCGAGCCTCAATCTGGGTCTTGCGGTAGCGGGTCAGCTCGCGCAGCTCACGGATCGGTTCGGGCGGCACGAAACTCGCCCGCACCATCCCGTGAGCCACGACATCGGCCAGCCACACGGCGTCAGCGACGTCGCTCTTGCGTCCCGGCACGTTCTTGACGTGTTGCGCGTTGACCACCCACAACTCCTCGAACATCCCCTCCAAGGCGTAGTACACCGGTTTCCAGTAGACGCCGGTGGACTCCATCGCCACCGTCGTCACGTGCCGGTCGAGCAGCCACACCGCGACGTGGCCAACCCCGCCGACATCGTCGAGAACTGATTCACGTCCTCGATGATCTCCCCCGTGCTTGGATCGACGCTGCGGCAAGCCGCCATCACCGAGTCACGATGCACATCCAGCGCACCAACCCGATCACGGATCCGTCTCATCACTTCCTCCTCTCACGTCGTGTTCAACGACGCCCGCTCGGGGAGGGACCTGACGCAGACGGAATCTGCAGTACGTGCTCGCAGCAACAATCGCAGGTCCCCCAAGCCCCCGCGCCAGACTGGGCTCGAGCTCGAGACGTCAAGAAGCAAACGGCGACCGCGCCCGAGCGAACGCCACGACCAGCATTTCATCCCCCGCCACACGATCGCCACATCATCGAGACTGCAGTGAAATGCGTTGACCCGTAGCCCCCGGTGGGGCACGCGACGTCCGCGGTCCTGTCGGGCCCAATGGTTGTTGGAGCTTGTTGTCAGGCGGCGAGTTTGAGGGTAGCGCGGTAGCCGAGCTTGGCGAGTTGTTTGACGAGCCGGTCGGCTTGTCGCTGCGGATCTTGGCGACGCTCGAACCAGTCGGCGCCGAGGTCGTGGTAGCGCAGCTCGGGGTCGTTCATCAGGTGCCAGCAGACGATGAGGATGCCCTGTCGGCGAAGTTGAGTCCCAGGGAGTGGTGTACGGGCGGTAGGTAGGTCGGGGGGTCCCCCGGACGCGACGGTCACCGCGTCAGCCTCAAGAAGAAGTTCCAGCAACTACTTGAGGAGAACACGGTGACAGTCCCTACCACTTTGGACGCGGCCGGCTGGCTGCGCAACCATCTCGAGGCGACGACGGCGATCAGGATCTGGCCCGGTCGATGTTGGCGGCGTTCGCGGAGGCGTTGATGTCGGCGGAGGCGTCGATGCAGTGCCAGGCGGCGTACGGCGAACGCAGCGACGAGCGGGTGAACTCGCCGCAACGGCTACCGGGAGCGGCGCTGGGACACCAGGGTCGGCACGATCGATCTGGCCGTCCCGAAGCTGCGCGAGGGCACCTACTTCCCGGCGTGGCTGCTGATGCATCGCCGTCGGGCCGAGCAGGCGTTGGCGTCGCGTGTCGCCCAGGCCTACGTCGAAGGCGTCTCGACCCGCCGGGTCGATGATCTGGTCAAGGCGATGGGGATCGACGGGATCTCGCCGCTCGGAGGTGTCCCGGCTGGCGGCCGAGCTCGACGCCAAGGTGGCCGAGTTCCGGGAACGGCCGTTGGACGCCGGCCCGTACCGGTATCTGTGGATCGACGCGTTGACCCAGAAGGTCCGCGAGGGCGGCCGGGTCGTGAACGTCTCGGCGGTGATCGCCACCGCGGTGAACGTCGAGGGCCGCCGGGAGATCGTCGGGTTCGACATCGTCACCACCGAGTCCACCGCGGCGTGGACGGCGTTCCTGCGCTCGCTGGTCGCCCGGGGCCTGTCCGGGGTGGAGCTGGTCATCTCCGACGCCCACGGCGGCATCAAAGCCGCCATCGCGGCGGTGCTCGGCGGAGGCGTCGTGGCAGCGATGTCGAACGCACTTCATGGCCAACCTGGCCACCAGGGTCCCGAAGGCGTACTGGCCGATGATCGCCACGCTGGTGCGGTCGATCTTCGAGCAGCCCGACCGTGACGCCACCTGGTCCCAGCTCGGCGACGTCGTCGACCGGCTCACCCAGGCCGGGTTCGTGCGACACTCGCCATCGACGTGCTCGACGCCGCCGACGACATCTTGGCGTTCAGCGCGTTCCCGGTCGAGCACTGGCCCAAGATCCGTTCCAACAACCCGCAGGAACGGCTCAACAAGGAGATCCGCCGGCGCACCGACGTGGTGGGGATCTTCCCCAACCGGGCCGCCGTGATCCGCCTCGTCGGCGCCCTGCTCGCCGAGCAGACCGACGAGTGGGCCATCGCCAGGCGCTACATGAGCGCCGAGACACTCGGCCAAGCCCCGCCGTCACGACTCGAGCCCGACCGATCCGAGACCCGCCATCGAGGCCGCTACCGGCTGACCAACCTCCTGCTCCCGTTCGCGTTCGACCGGCGCCACCAACACTGGTGGCATCGGCCAGACGCGCACGCCCCGACTCCAATCTATTGCCAATTAAGGAATGCTTGACAGCCCCATCAATTCACGATATACATAGCGACACGAGCTGAACGGATCACCCGATCAGCTCGAGGCTGACGAGATGACCGTCGCAACCGACACCTCGTACACCACGCTGTTGGGACTCAACCCCTGAGCGGTTCGTTGCGGCACGTAGCGCGGCGGGCCAGGGTGACGTGGGTTTCGCTGCAGAGCGTGATGCTGCCGCTTGAGTATTTGCGCTGGGCTGGGGGTCGCACCGACGCCGGCGCCGACGGTCGTGGAGGGGCCACTCGAGGAGTTGTTGGCGGACTACGGCCGCTATCTGCTGGTCGAGCGTGGGCTCTCGCAACACACGGTGCTCGATGCGTACGGGCCGGTGGCGGGATTCTTCTTGGCCGAGCAGGAGGCCCCGGACGGGCTCGAGCTCGAGCGGCTCTCGGCGGCGGACGTGAGTTCGTTCCTGGTCCCGCGAGTTCCGCGAGGCGCAGCGTGTCGGGAGCGCGGGACCTGGTCTTTGCGCTGCGGTCGTTGTTGCGCTACTTGCACCTGGCGGGGTTGAGATCGAGGCACCGTTGGTGTGGGCGGTCCCGGCCCGTCGCCGATCTGCGGGATCGCGCGCTGCCCGCGCGGGCTGGAACCAGCGGCAGTCAAGAAGCTGCTGGTCAGCTGCGATCGGCGCACGCTGGTCGGCCGGCCGCGACTACGCAATCTTGCTGTTGTTGGCGCGGCTCGGGCTGCGGGCCGGCGAGATCGCCGCGATCCGGCTCGACGACATCGACTGGCGGGCCGGGCTGCTGCTCGTTCGCGGCAAGGGCGCCCGCCAAGACGTGCTGCCGTTGCCCGTCGATGTCGGCGAGGCGATCGTGTCTTATCTTCGCCGTCGCCAGCGGTGCGAGTGCCGGGCGCTGTTTCTGCGGGTGACCGCGCCGCGCCGGGAGCTGAACCGAAGCACGATCGGATGGGTCGTTCGCGTTGCGTGCGACCGGGCGGACTTGCCGAGAGTCGGCGCCCATCGACTGCGGCACACGGCGGCGACCGAGATGCTCAGGCACGGCGCGTCGCTGGCAGAGATCGGCCAAGTGCTGCGCCACCGCGAGCAGAAGACCACCGCGATATACGCCAAGGTCGACCGCAAGGCGCTGCAGGTGCTCGCCCGCCCGTGGCCGTCGCCGGCAGGTGTGGCATGACCACGCTGCCCGAAACCCTCGCCGACTATCTGGGCGATCCGCCGTCGGCTCGGGTTCAAGTTGCCCCAGGACGGCCGGCTGCTCGCAGGGTTCGTCGAATTCCTCGAGCGGGCAGGCGCCGAGCGGATCACCACCGAACTGGCTCTGACGTGGGCACGGACGCCCGTGCACGCACACCCGCACCGCTGGCGCCAACGGCTCTCTGTCGTGCGCGGGTTCGCCCGCCATCCGCGACGATCGACCCAGCGAGCGAGGTTCCCTCCAAGGACCTGTTGCCAGGGCATCGCCCACGGATCGCGCCATACATCTACACCGACGCCGAGATCACGGCGTTGATGGAGGCGGCAGGAAAGCTCCGACTGCCGCTGCGGGCCGCACGTCACCAGACGCTGATCGGGCTGCTGGCGGTCACCGGCATGCGCCCCGGAGAGGCGCTCGCGCTTGACCGCCACGACGTCGATCTTCGCCACAGCGTGGTCCACGTTCGGGCGGGCAAGCAGAACAGGCAGCGCGAGGTGCCGCTGCACCACAGCACGATCCACACGCTGCGCGAGTACGCCCGCCTGCGCGACACGCGCTACCCCGAGCCCTCCACGCCGGCGTTCTTCATCTCCGCCAACGGACGACGGATGGCCCGAGCAGAACTCAACCGGACGTTCACGAAACTGATCCGTGAGGTCGGTCTCGACCGCTGCGGCGCCCGTGCCAGACCCCGGCCACACGATCTCAGACATACCGTTGCTGTGCGCACGCTCCTCGACTGGCATCAAGCCGGCGAGGACGTCGACCGGCGGATGCCGCTCCTGTCTACCTATCTCGGGCATGCCGACCCGGCCAGCACGTACTGGTATTTGGAGGCGGTCCCCGAGCTGCTCGAGTTGATCAGCCGGCGCCTGGAGCAGCTCCCCGAGGCGCTCTCATGACCGCGCTCGCGCCCGCGCTTCAGGCGTTCTTCACCGACCGTCTGATCACCCAGCGCAACGCAAGCCCAGAGACGATCGCCGCCTACCGCGACACATTCAGACTGCTGTTGCGCTTCGCCCATGAGCAGACCGGCAAGCAGCCCTTCGAGCTGGACATCGACGATCTCAACGCGCCGCTGATCGGCGCGTTCCTCAACCACCTCGAACAACACCGGGGCAACAGCCCGAGAACCCGCAACGCCAGGCTGGGGGCGATCCACTCCTTCTACCGGTTCGCCGCGCTCGAACATCCCGAGCACGCCGCGGTAATCCGCGGGTGATGGCGATCCCCACCAAGCGCCACGAGCGCAACACCGTCAGCTACCTCGATCGCGACGAGATCAAAACACTGCTCGCCGCCCCCGACAGCGACACCTGGCTCGGCCGCCGTGACCACGCCCTACTGGTGCTCATGATCCAGACCGGCGTACGGGTCTCAGAGCTCACCGGCCTACGCCTCGGCGACGTGCACCTCGGCGCCGGCCCCCACATCCGAGTCTTGGGCAAAGGCCGCAAGCAGCGCGCAACGACCCTCACCGGCGAGACCGTGGCGATCCTGCGCACCTGGCTGAAAGAACGCCACGGCCAGCCCGACGAGCCGCTGTTCCCGACCCGCCAGGGTCGGGCGCTCAGCCGCTACACCGTCGGCGTGATCGTCGCAAAACACGCCACCACCGCAGCCGCCAACTGCCCGTCGCTTCGAGCCAAGCACGTCACCCCGCACACCCTGCGGCACACCAACGCGATGCTCCTCCGCGCCAACGGCGTGGACATCGCCACGATCGCGCTGTGGCTCGGCCACGAGAGCACCCAGACCACGCACATCTACGAACACGCCGACCCCACGCTCAAAGAGCAAGCGATCGCACGAACCGCCCCGCTCGGCGCGAAGCCCGGCAGATACCGACCGCCCGATGCCCTCCGCGTTCCTTGAGGAGCTCTGATTATGTTGAACACCCTCCAGCCTGAACTGCCCTGAGCAGGACAAACGCGGCCGAGGAAGCGCCTGTTCAACATAACCACGGCTTGGACATACAACCGGACATGCGACTTTCACCGCATCCGGCTCTCCACGAACCCATGCGACAGACGTCGGGTGGCGTCTGCCGGTGCAGCGTGTGTTGGATCCCCAGTACCCTCGCCGTCACCACATCGGGATTCGGCTGAGGTGCGTCGGTGTTCACCGTCGACCTCCTGGCATGCCAGTCCACGTGCTGCGGGTTCGCTGCCCTCCTTCGCCATGTGGCCGGCTTTCCCGACCTCGGACTACTACGAGGGCTCCGCCCCATCCCGGGCTCATCAGTCGACGACGAACCTGCCCGCCGTCGCCCTGGCTGGGCGGCGGGGAGGGCGATCCCGAGATGGTTCCCACGTTCACCATGCACCGGTCGACGGGGGAGGTGTCCAGCTTTGCTCCGGCAGCCTCGCCACACCTACGCCGCAGGCCTTCGGGGTGGCCTCCCCACCGGCATTCGGAACCGGCTTCGGAGTCGACCACCCACAGTGTGGTGGTCGTGCACTGCTGACCGGCCCACATCCACCAGGTTGGAGCCGGCGTCGCGATTACGGAGCTTTACCCACTGGTTCAAACTGCGTTTACACCTTCCCATCACGCTTGCCGGACCCGGACCGTCTGGCGGTGCCGACCCGTCCCGGCGTTGTCGGGGCTGCTCCCACCCTCACCTGCGTCCCCAGGCTCGGCTGCCCCCAGCTTCAAAGACCTGCTGCGACAGGCCAACGGCGGAGTCCTTTCACCCCCACCCGGTACATGGCGCCTCGTGGCGCACCCGAACGACGCGACCGAACGACGGCCTCAAGCTCGTCCCGTCACGTACCGAACGGCATCTCCGCACGTCGAGCTATCGGTGCTGCTTTCGCACGAACAGGGTTCCTCCACGCTCGACGACGTCGCTGCCTCGACCGAGCGGCAGCACTGTGGCAAGTAGCCGGTAGCCGGCGTCAACGCCCGGGATCTTGGCGAACAGTCCCTGAGGCCCACGGATCATGCGGCCGGTGGCGACGTCGTAGCGGGCACCGTGCCAGGGACACACCAGGCAGCCTCGACGATCGATCGATCCATTGGCTAGGTCGGCGCCCAAGTGTCGACAGTGGCGGGTGGCCGCGAACAGCTCACCGTTGCGTCCCCGACCGCCGTCCGACCGGCCCCACGGACCACCCCCGGGACGAGCTCGGCGGCGGGTCCAACCTCAACCTCGTCGGCGGCCACCCGTACCCCCTCTGACACGTGCGTCGCCGCGACGATAGCTGCTCGCCTCGTGGCGCGGTGGCGATGACTCGGGGCGGCGGCCAAGCCAGCAGCGATCACTCGATGGCTGGTGGGCGCCGTACGATCGAGGTGTGGCCCACGCTTCGCCTTCGCCAACACCGAACCCGGACGCGATGAAGTTCACGTTGGACACCACGCTGCCGGCGATGTTCAACGTCGCCAGCGCAGACCGGCAGCCGGTCACCGATTCGCTGAGGCGGTGTTCGCCGTGGGAGGCGTCGCAGCAATCTTCGGAGTGGACGACTTCGTCACCGTCACGCGGCCAGCCCGGTCGCGAGTGGGATCCGATCGTCGCGGCAGTCGTCGCCGCGGCGGCGAGCGACTTGTAGCGACCGATCCGAGCCCGATCGACACACCAGCGCGGCCGTGAGCCACGCCGCATCGGCAACGGCGCCACAATCGTCGGCCCGAACGACGACGTTGACGTCATCGCGGCCCGGCCCGTCGGCATGTGGCTGCGTCTGCAAGGATTCCGACCTGACGTGGCCGCCTCACGGGTCGCGTACGGAGTCGGCGCCTTGTCGCATGGCCAGGAATCCGGAATCGTCGCCGTTGTGAACGTAGATGTGTCCCCGTAGTGAGCCGTCCGCTTCGAGCTGAGCCCAGCCGCGACCGCTGACGGCGTCGCCCTCGTCGTTGCCTTCCCACGTGAACTCGAGCCTCGGAGGATTTCCTCCGTCGTGTCGGCAATCGAGGTATCCGTCGACGGCGATGAATCCGAATCGTCCCGACCCGTCAGCGAGGAACTCGATGGGTCCGGGACCGACGATATCGATGGCATCGCGACCCACAGGTCCATCTCCACGATTCGCCACCGACCAGTTACATGTGCCCCGTCACCTCACGAACGTACCGTCGACGCTTGCGCTCGCGGGGACCGAGTATCCCCGGTCGGCCGCGTGCTCGCCCACGCACCCGAGCAGTCAAGTCAGAGGCGATGACCGCCCGGCGATACGTTCACACGGCAGTGTTCGTCCCGACCTTCGCCACTTCCTCGACCTACCCGACGACGTACCGGCGCCGGCCCGGCGGATGGCCGAGCACCTCAGCCTGATCGTGCGTGCCGCACCGCGGGTGACGCTGGCCTCACTGGGTCAGCGCGCTTACGTGCGGGCGCCGGCCTGGTCGACAGCCCTGCCCGGGACATCTGGCCGTGTTGCGCATCGACGTGCCGCCATCGATCGAGTGGCGATGCACCTCGTGCGGCGACGAGGGCGTGATCAGCGGCTGGGAACACTCACCGTCGACCTACGCCTCGCACCCCGATCCGCCCGCCCCAACGACGATGTCGACGTGGTCATCGACGCTCAGGTCGCCGCCACGCTCCGCAGCCTCATGCTCATCGCCGCACCAGCGAACGGCTCGTGTTCCGGGCACGCCCTCCGACACGGCATCATCCTCGAGGGCAACGAGGATGACCTCGACGAGTTGATCGGCTACGTCGCAGCCGAGGCCAACCACGAGCATGACCGACGGCGCCAGAAGCGGCTCGACGCAGCCTTCGACATCTCAACGACAGCCTCGATCGATTCGAGCACTCGTAGCCAAGACACACCCCGACCTGACAAGTCCGTGGCCCGAGCGCCGAGTGCCGCCCCGAACAACGCGCCCAACGACGCCCGACGACGGCGAACGCCCCGCTCCGAACGGCATGGTTGTCGCGTCGTGGGGAACGGCCGTCGCGGAGGTCGAGTCAGGTGGCGTGCATCGCCATGAACTCGTCGACGTCGATGAGTCGAAGGATCATCCGCACCGGACCAGGCACAGCATCACGAGCAGGGTCGCTGAAGCGTCGCGGCTCAACGAGGTGGACCAGTCGCCCGCGAGTCTCGATGTCGCACTCCCCGGCGGCCTCGACGTTCCTGACCCAGTCGACATCGGCGCCGTAGGTCATCACGAAGACATAGTCGTCACTCCGCCGGAAGGCGTTGACCGGCGTCCGGTACAGACGTCCTGACGTTCGTCCTCTTTGCCTGACGACGGCGAACCCAGGGGAGCGGTGATGCGGTTGGTGACCTTCTTGTTGAATGAGGCGATCGCGCTCGGGATCGGCATGACGCAACCTCCAGGTGCTTCTGGCGTAGGGAACACCGAAGTCGATCATGCGCCACCAGCACCGAACGTCGCGCGCCAACGGCGGCCCGCCTATCGCTGACGTGAGTACCGATCGGCGGCCGTCGGT
>CAVRBV010000003.1:0-262325 GCA_963719295.1 Ilumatobacteraceae bacterium | reverse complement strand
GAGACTGGGCGCGAAACGTCCCGGAATGCGGGACGTTTCGGCCCGGATAGCGGTTCGGACTCAGCCCAAGGAGTTCCATTTCCCCCCACTGCCAACTGTACACACGTCGGCCGCTCGTGTCGAGAGGGCATCCTCGGAGGCTTCAGCGCCCTCTCTGCCTGCGACGTCCAGCTAAGATGCACAGTCGCCCGGTAACCGACTGTGGGGCCGAGGGACGGGCGTGGGCGCCGGCGACGATCGGTGCCCGCCGGCGGTTGACGCGGCATCGCTGAGAGGAGTACAGATATCGATTACGCAGCTGCCGGGCGCAGCGCGTCAGTGGGGATGTGATGCTCGAGATCCGAGGGGTGAGCAAGAGCTTCAGCGGCGTGCACGCGTTGCAGGACGTGTCGTTCGATGTCGCCTCGGGTGAGGTGCACGCGATCGTGGGTGAGAACGGGGCCGGGAAGAGCACGTTGATGAACGTCCTCAGCGGGGTGCACACGGGATACGACGGCGAGGTTCTCCTCGACGGCGAGTTGCTTGCCCTGCATGGGCCGCGGGACGCCCAGCGCCACGGCATCGCCATCATCCACCAGGAGCTCAACCTGATCCCCGAGCTCACCGTCGCCGAGAACATCTTCCTCGGGCGCGGCCGCGCAGCCGCTGGGAATGCTCGACACGGCCCGCATGCACCGCGAGGCCGCGGCGCTGCTCGCCCGTCTGGCGTTGCCGGTGTCGACCAGGCGCGCCGGTCAAGTCGCTGCGAGTGGGGGAGTGCCAGCTCGTCGAGGTGGCCAAGGCCCTCTCGCTCGACGCCCGTCTGCTGATCCTCGACGAGCCGACCTCGGCGCTGAGCGAGAACGAGGTCCGCCACCTGTTCGACGTCATCGCCGCGCTGCACGCCGACGGCGTGACCGTGATCTACATCTCGCACAAGTTCGACGAGGTTTTCGCCATCGCCGACCGGGTGACCGTGCTGCGCGACGGCCGCTACGTCGGCACGGTCGAGGTGGCCGCGACCGATCAACGCGAGCTGATCCGAATGATGGTCGGTCGACCGTTGCACGAACTATTCCCGCGCACCGCCCCCGCCACCGACGACGAGGTGCTGGGCGTGGACGACCTCCGGGTCGACGCCAGCCCCGAGACCGGTGCCCGCGCCATCGGGCCGATCTCGTTGCGCCTGCGGCGCGGCGAGATCCTCGGCGTCGCCGGCTTGATGGGCGCCGGGCGAACCGAGCTGCTCGAGGCGCTCTTCGGGGTCCATCCCCGCCGCCGGGTGCACGGCGCGATCGACGGTGGCCGGCGTGCCGCGCCGCATCGACTCCCCGCGGGCGGCGATCGGCGCGGGCATCGCCTTCGTCACGGAGGACCGCAAGACGCAGAGTCTGATCATGCGCATGGCGGTGGGCCACAACATCACACTCGCCGCGCTGGCGCGCTTCCTGCGGTTCGACGTCCTGCGCCGTCGGGCCGAGGCCGCCGCCGTGCGTCGGTCGATCGAACAGTTGCGCATCAAGGCGAAGTCGCCGGCGGTGCTCGTCGACACGCTGTCGGGCGGCAACCAGCAGAAGGTCGCTTGGCGAAGTGCCTCTTGACGCACCCGACCGTGCTGCTGCTCGACGAGCCGACACGCGGCATCGACGTGGGGGCGAAGGTGGAGATCTACGAGCTGATGAGTGAGCTCGCCGCCGGCGGGGCCGGCATCATCATGGCGTCGTCCGAGCTCCCCGAGCTGCTGGCGATGTGCGACCGGATCCTGGTGCTCAGCGACGGCCAGCTCAGCGCCGAGCTGGGCAGCGACGAGGCGACCCAGGAGCGGATCATGGAAGCCGCGACGTCGCGACTCGCGCCGGTCGGGAGCGTGGCGTGACCGGCGGGGACGTCGCCGTTCCCGACACGAAGGTCCCGGTCACGATGTCGGCCGGCCCGAGCCTGGGCCGCCGGGCGGGGCAGACGCTGCTGCGGTTCCAGAGCGTGTTCGGGTTGGCGGTCATCGTGATCGTGTCGGCGATCGTCGCCCCCGTGCGCAACGGGCAGAACGTGTTCCTCACCTCGCGGAACCTGCTGAACATCGTGCGCTTCGCGTCGGAGAACGGGATCATCGCCATCGGCATGACGCTGGTGATCCTCACTGGGGGCATCGATCTCTCGGTTGGCGCGGTCCTCGCGTTGTGCGCCGTCGCCAGCGCCGATCTGATGATGCACCACGATCTCGGCACGGTGCCGACCATCCTGGCCGTGCTCGCGCTGGGCGCCTTGCGTCGGGGCGATCAACGGCTTGGTGATCACACGGCTGCAGATCCAGTCGTTCATCGCCACGCTCGCCATGCTCGGCGTCGCCCGGGGTGTGGCCTCACTGTGGGCCGGCGGCTACGCCATCCCACTGAGCTTCGGCCAGGGCGCCGACCTGGCGCCGCCGGCGGTCAAGGCCATGTTCGCCGGGCGCCTCGACGTGCTCGGCCTGGACGTGCCGGCTCCGGTGTTCTACTTCCTCGGCGTCGGTGCCGTCGTTGCGCTCGTGCTCCGACGCACCGGGTTCGGGCGCCACGTGTACGCCGTCGGCGGCAACGCGACCGCGGCGCGGCTCTCGGGCGTCAACGTCAGCCGCGTGCGCGTCGCCGTGTTCGTGCTGTCCGGCCTGTTCGCCGCCCTCGCCGCACTGCTACACGCCGCCCTCGTCAACCAGGGCAGTCACATCGACGGCAACGGCTACGAGCTCAACGCCATCGCCGCTGTCGTCATCGGCGGGACCAGCCTGGCCGGCGGGGTGGGCACCGTGGTCGGCTCGATGGTCGGTGCGCTGACGTTGAGCGTGCTCGACAACATCCTCGGGCTGCGCAACATCGAATCCGAGTACCAGGCGATCTTGAAGGGCGTGATCATCGTGCTCGCCGTCTTCGTCCAGCGCCAGACCAACCGGGGCGCCTCGCGCGCCGAGGTGGCATGACGCCTCCACCCGCTCGAGCAGCCATCAACCACCAACAACAAGGGGAGAAGCGATGACATCCAGAAACCACCGGAGACGGCTCTTCGCGGCCGCCGCCCTGGCTGCGCCGGTGCTCGGCGTGGCCGGTGTGGCCCACGGCCAACACCCGGCGACGACCGCACCCACCGCACCGGCCGGTTCGGCGCCCGCTGGCAGCGCGGCCGCGGGAAGCGGCACCTGCCTCCCCGAGGGCGGGATCGCACCGAAGGACCACTACCTCATCGGCATGTCGCAGGCAAACAAGGGCGAGCCGTGGCGCCAAGCGATGAACGACCAGATCGCCGCCGCGGCCGAGGCCCATCCAGAGCTCGAAGTGGTCTTCGCCGACGCCGCCCAGGACAACGCCACCCAAGTGTCGGACGTCGAGAACTTCCTCGCCCAGGGGATCGATCTGCTGATCATCTCGCCCAACGAGGCGGCGCCGCTCACCGACGTCGTCGCCGAGGCGTGCTCGCAAGGGGTCCCCGTCATCGTGCTCGACCGCAAGGTCGAGGGCGACCAGTTCACGATGTACATCGGCGCCGACAACTACGACATCGGCCGCCAGGCCGGCGCGTATGCCGCCGCCTACTGCACCGACCAGGGCGCCGATCCGTGCAACGTCATGGAGATCCGCGGGCTCGAGGGCTCGACCCCAGCGCAGGAGCGCGGTGACGGCTTCCGCGAGGGCCTGGCCGCCAACCCCGCAGCCACGATCGTGGCCAGCCAGAACGCCGACTGGCTGCGGGAGAAGGCGATCCCGGTGTCGCAGGCGATGTTCCAGGCCAACCCCGACGTCAACGTCGTCTACGGTCACAACGATCCGATGGCCGAGGCGGCGATCATCTCCGCCGAGGGGGCCGATCTCGACCTGGACAGCATGCTCTTCATCGGCATCGACGGCCTGCCCACGCCCGACGGGGGCATCAGGTCGGTGCTCGACGGACGCATCGACGTCACGTACGTCTATCCGACCGGCGGTGAGCAGGCGATCGACTACGCCGTGCAGATCCTCGAGCAGGGCGTCGTGCCGCCCGACTCCGTCACGCTCGAGACCGAGCAGGTGACGCCCGACAACGCGCAGGCGCTGCTCGACCACTTCACCGGAGGCGGGTCCGCCTCGAGCGTGCCGGCGGCCACCGCCGGTGAGGAACCGGTCACCACCGGATGAGCCTCGCGGCCGGGGGAGCGCGCCGCCTGCGCTCCCCCGGCCGGCTTGCCGGCAGCGGTCGAGCTGGTGCTCGGCGTGACATCGGCACGCCGGGCCGGCCGCGGCCGGCATTGGGACGACACGATCGCCGACATCATCCACACGCTGGCGAGCCGGCAGCGGCGCGTGTCACGAAAGGATGAGCATGAGCAGCTACCGGTTCCCCGAGGTGGCGCCGACCGCAACCGCATCGGCGCGAACGGTGTACATCGTCGCCAGCGGCGACCTGCGGCCATCGGCCAACGTCAAGTGCTGGCCGATACAGCAGCAGCTCGAGGCCGACGTCACGCGCGCTGTCGAGTCCTTCGGCTGGACGGTCGTGCGCGGCCACTCCTACGACGAACGCTCCGGCCACGGCTTCATCGACAGCCAGCGCAAGGGACTCGACGTGTTCGCCACGCTGCCGCCCGAGGCGCCGCTGCTCGTCGTCGAGGCCGTGTGGCAGTACAGCCACCACGTGCTCGCCGGCCTGCGCACCCACCGCGGGCCGATCATGGTCGTCGCCAACTGGAACGGCACGTTCCCCGGCCTCGTCGGCCTGCTCAACCTCACCGCCAGCCTGACCAAGGCCGGAGTCGACTACTCCTCGCTGTGGAGCGTCGACTTCACCGACGAGTGGGCGCGCGAGGGGCTGCGCACCTGGCTCGACACGGGGCGGCTGACGCACCCGACCGACCACGTGCACCCGCTCCCGCCCCTCGACGCCGACGCGCCCGAGGTCGCCCTGGGCCGGGCCCTGGCCGACCAGCTCCAACGGGAGAAGGCGATCATCGGGGTGTTCGACGAGGGGTGCATGGGCATGTACAACGCGATCTTCGACGACGAGCTGTTGAACCCGCTCGGCATCTACAAGGAGCGGTTGTCGCAGAGCGCGCTCGTGGCCGAGATGGGCCGCGTGGGCGACGACGAAGCGGCCGCCGTCATGACGTGGCTGCGCGACGCGGGACTGCGGTTCGACTTCGGCAGCGACGACGCCACGGAGCTGACGCCGGAGCAGGTCACCAGCCAACTCCGGATGTACGTCGCCGCGCTCCGCATCGCCGATGACTTCGGCCTCGACGCGGTCGGCATCCAGTACCAGCAGGGCCTCAAGGACGTCGTCCCGGCGAGCGATCTGGCCGAGGGGCTGCTCAACAACGTCGAACGGCCGCCGGTGCGAAGCCGCGACGGCGCGCGCGAGCTCTACGCCGGGCGAGCCGTTGCCGCACTTCAACGAGGTCGACGAGGGCGTCGCCGTCGACGCGCTGGTCACCAACCGCCTGTGGAGAGCGATGGGCCTCGACCCGGCGACGACCCTGCACGACGTGCGCTGGGGCGAGCAGTACGGCGACGAGTTCGTCTGGGTGATGATGATCTCGGGCTCGGTGCCGGCGGCGCACAACGGCGGCTACGCCCGCTCCTACAGCAAGCGCCAACCGCCGATGTACTTCCCGCTCGGCGGCGGGACGTTGAGCGGATGCTCCCGGCCGGGCGAGATCGTGTGGTCGCGGGTGTACATCGAGGGCGGTCGGTTGCACGTCGACCTGGGGCGAGGCCACGTCGCCGAGCTGCCCGACGAGGAGACGCAGCGCCGGCTCGACGCGACCACGCCGGAGTGGCCGATCATGCACGCCGTGTTGCACGGCGTCGGGCGCGACGAGCTGATGGCCAAGCACAAGGCGAACCACGTCCAGGTCGCCTACGCGCCGGACGCCGACGCCGCCGACCGAGCGGCGACCGCCAAGGCGGCGCTCTTCGACGCCCTCGGCCTCGAGGTCCACCTGTGTGGCGACGTCACGCTGGTGGGCGCCTGATGCTCGACCACCTCGCGGTCATCACCCCGGGCGTGGCGACCCGATCGATCAGCCCGGAGAACCTCGATGGGGCCAAGGGCGGTGGGGCGCTCCCGCCCCTCGACGACCTCGCCGTCGGCGGGTTCCCCATCGACCCGTTGCGATGACGGGCGGCTTCGAGGCCGTGGCCGATCACACCCCATGGTGAAGCTGGTCGACGTCGCGAAGGAGGCGAACGTCTCCGTGGCGACAGTGTCGCGGGCGCTCAACAACAACGACCGCGTCGACCCGCAGCTCGCGGCACGCGTGCGCGAGGCCGCCGCGCGGTTGGGGTACCGACCCAACTTCCTCGCCCGCAACCTGCGGCGTCGCCGCACCAGTCTCTGGTTGCTGATCATCTCCGACATCGAGAACGTGTTCTTCACGTCCGTCGCGCGCGGGGTCGAGGACGTCGCCGTCGACAACGGGTTCTCGGTGGTGCTGTGCAACGCCGACGAGGACGAGGGCAAGGAGGCGCGCTACGCCGAGCTCGCCGTCGCCGAGCAGGCCGCCGGCGTGATCATCTCGCCGCACAGCTCACGCACCGATCTCTGGCCGCTGACCGCGGCGCGCATCCCGGTGGTCGTGGTCGACCGCGAGCTCGAGGGCGGTTTCGACACGGTGACGAGCGACTCTCGACAGGGCGCCAAGGTGGCGACCGAGCACCTGCTCGCGCAGGGATGGGTGCGCCCGGGCTGCATCACGGGACCGAGGTCGGCGCAGACGGCGATGCTGCGCCGTCACGGCTACGAGGAGGCATTGCGGGCGGCCGGGATCCGCACGATCCGGGTCGCCCACGAGCCGTTCACGATCGACGGTGGCCGCGTTGCGGCCGGTCGGCTGCTCGGCAATGCCCGGGCGCCCGACGCGCTGTTCGTCGGCAACGCCGCCCTCGGGCTGGGCGTGCTGCAGGAGCTGCGTCGACGCGGGCTGCGTCCCGGGACCGACATCGGCCTGATCTGCTTCGACGACGCGCCATGGGCGCCGTTCATCGACCCGCCGATCTCGGTGATCGCCCAGGACGCATATCGCATGGGCACCAACGCCGCATCGATGCTGATCGACCGCATCGGTGGTGCGACGCACCCGCCGCGTCGCCTCGTGCTCGGGGCCGATCTGGTGGTGCGGGAGAGCTCGTTGCGTCACTGACCGCGGCCGCTGCGCCCCCCGACGGAGCGGCCGTAGCCTGAGGTCGGTGACGACGGACACGGTGTACCTCGACCACGCGGCCACCACGCCCATGCGGCCAGCGGCGGTCGAGGCGATGCTGCCGTTCCTCACGTCCCGCTTCGCCAACCCCTCGGGGTCGCACGCCCTGTCGCGCGACGCGCGCCGCGGCCGTGGACGACGCCCGCGACCAGGTCGCCGCCGCGATCGGCTGCCGGCCGGGAGAGGTGGTGTTCACGAGCGGCGGCACCGAGGGTGACAACGCCGCCATCGCCGGCGCCCTGCGTCGTTGCGCCGGGCGTGCCGTCTGCCCGGCCGCCGAGCACCACGCCGTGCTGCACGTGGTCGAACGTCACGGGGGCACCATCGTCGACGTCGACGAGCTCGGCCGCGTCGACGCGACCGCCCTGCGTGACACGCTCGAGGAGGCCCTCACCGGCCGGGCCGAGCGCGTCGGCGTGGTGTCGATCATGGCGGTCAACAACGAGGTCGGCAGCATCAATGACCTCGCCGCCCTCGCCCCGCTCGTGCGCTCCAGCGCGCCCGACGCCGTGTTCCACACCGACGCTGTCCAGGCGGCCGGGTGGCTCGACCTGCGCGAGATCTGGCCGCACGTCGACGTGCTGACGTTGAGCGCCCACAAGTTCGGTGGCCCCAAGGGCGTGGGCATCGCCGCGATGCGCGCCGGTGTCGACGTCGACCCGCTCATCGTCGGCGGCGGACAGGAGCGCGATCGGCGCAGCGGCACCCACAACGTCGGGGGGATCGTCGCCACCGCCGCGGCGATGGCGGAGGCGGACGCCGAGCGGGAGGTGGAGAACAAGCGCATCGGCGCACTGCGCGACCGCCTCGTCGCCGGCGTGGTGAGCGGCGCGGTCGGCGTCCGCGAGACGCGTGCCCCCGGAGGCCAAGGTGCCCGGGTCGGCGCACCTGCTCGTCGAGGGCGTCGACAACGAGCTGTTGCTCTACCTGCTCGATGCGGGCGGGGTGTGCGCGTCGGCGGCGTCGGCCTGCGCCAGCGGCGCCCAGGAGCGCTCGCACGTGCTCGACGCGATGGGCATCGATCGCGAGTGGTCGCGGGGCGCCGTGCGGATGACCCTCGGCCACAGCACCACCGAGGCCGAGATCGATCGTGCCGTCGCCGTGGTGGTCGGCGCAATCGGGACCCTTCGCCAGCGCATGGCGACGGCGGCCGGCGGCGTCTGATGCGGGTGCTGGCGGCGATGAGCGGCGGGGTGGACTCGTCGGTGGCGACCGCGCTGCTGCAGCGCAGCGGTCACGAGGTGGTCGGCGTGACGATGCGGCTGTGGGGCGGCGACAGCGACACCGGTTGCTGCAGCGTGTCCGACGTCGACGACGCCCGCCGGTGCGCGGACGCGTTGGGGGTGGAGCACCTCGTGTTCAACCTCAGCGAGGAGTTCGACCGTCACGTCGTCGAGCCCTACGTCGCGGCACACGCCGCGGGGCGCACACCGAACCCGTGCATCGAGTGCAATCGGCGGGTGAAGTTCGCCACGTTCGCCGAACAGGCGCGCCTGCTCGGCTTCGACGCTGTCGCCACCGGCCATCACGCCCGGATCGGCCGGACCGACAGCGGGCAGCTGCGGCTCCAGCGCGGTGCGGACCGGGCCAAGGACCAGAGCTACGTGGTGCACATGCTCGGTCAGGGCGACCTCGCCCGCACCGTGTTCCCGGTCGGCGACTTCGACAAGTCCGAGGTGCGCCGCCTCGCCGCCGAGCTCGGGCTGCGCACCGCCGACAAGCCCGACAGCCAGGACGTGTGCTTCATCACGTCCACGGGCGGTCGGGCCGAGTTCCTGCGCCGCCGCATCGCGATGACGCCGGCGCGCGTGGTCGACACGGCCGGCCGGCCGGTCGGCACGGTGCCGGCGGTCGAGCTGGTCACCGTCGGTCAGCGCAAGGGGCTCGGCCTGCCGGGCGGGGCACCGAAACGCTTCGTCCTCGAGGTCGACCGGGCGACCGCCACCGTGGTCGTGGGCGACGAGGACGAGCTGCATGGACGACGGACTCGCCGTCGAGCACATGACGTGGGTCGACGGCGCGATCGACGGTGAGCTGCTCGTGCAGACGAGCGCGCACGGCGTGCCGCACCGCGCCGTGGTGGTCTGTCGCCCCGACGCCCGGGTCGACGTGTGCTGGCTGGCCCCTCAGCGGCGAGTGGCCGTCGGCCAGAGCGTCGTGTTCTACGACCGTTCCGACCGCTACGTGCTCGGTGGCGGCATCGCCACCTGACCGTGGCCCGTCCGGCGTCCGCGGCGCGACGTCGCTGTCGCAGCTCGCCGAGGCTAGCTCGGCCACCGGCAGACCCCGGGCGCCGGCGGCGCGGAGCGCGGCGCCGGGGCGGGAGGGCGTGACCACCAGTGCGGTGAGATGGATCGTGCGTCCGGTGGGCTGGCGTGGCGTGGCGGCGAACACGGCCGTCGTCGCCGCAGTGAGGTGGACCTCGAGCCCGACGCCCGGCGTCGGCCCGGTCAGTCGGCGGCGCGGCGCCGTCCGCTGCCGTCGGCGTCGAGGGAGATCGAGCGCACCGTCGCTCGCGGCAGCATCAGCGTGTCGGCGAGCACGACCGGATCGTGCACCACCGCGCCCGCCGGCACCAGCACGAACCACCGGCGGGAGAGCTGGTGCCAGCGCCGCGGCAGGAGCCACGCGCCGGCCCCGGCAACCAGCAGGGCGGAGCCGCCGAGCCACCACCCGGCGCCGCGAGCGCCAACGGCGCGACGACAGTGGCCGTCGCCATCACCGACCAGGACACGACCGAGGCGGCGAGGTAGCCGAGTGGCGGCCGGAGCCCGAAGCGCTGCTCGTCGCCGTACGCCGACGCCTGGACGTACACGCGTCCGAGCTCGGCGGAGCACGTCAGCCCGACGGCGACGATCGCCGGCGCGGCCAGGGCGAGCACGCTGGACGCCGTCGCCCCGCCGACCACGGTGGCGACGGTCACCACCAACGCGCCGGGCACCAGCGAGCGCAGTGCGGTGAGCGCCAGCACGCCGGTGACCGCGAGCGTCAGCGCCGCCGCCCCCCAGCCGGCCCACGCCGCGACCGTGCCGGTCACCTGCACCGGACGGCTGCGCCCGGCCAGGGCGTCGCCGACCGCCCGGCCTCCCAGGACGGCGACGACCAGCCACACGACCCGTGCCGCCCACACGAACACCGCGCCCGACGACGTGAGCGTCGCCAGCGTGGTGGGCTCACGGCGCTCGGGCACGGCGTCAGCCTTGTCGCCGTCGCCGACGGTGGCCAAGTGCCATCGGCGATCGTCGCGTCGAGCGATCTGGTCACCGCGGTCTCGATATCGAGAACGTGGGTGACCAGATCGGACGTCGGGAGGGCCCGACGGATCCGCCCGGCGCGAGGCGATCGGTCAGACTGGACCGCGTGATCGACGTCGGCCCGCCCGATCGTCCGCAGCCTCGACCGGTGACGACGTCGCGTCCGCTCGCCCGCGGCGTTCCCGCCTTGACGTCGCTGCGTGCGGGCGCGTCCACCGGCGTCGGCAGCCTGCCCCACCGGTCGGCGCGGGAGGCCGCCGCCTTCGCCCTCTCGGAGTACGACGTCCCGGCGGTCCCGTCGCTGCCACGCCGATCGCCGGCCGAGGGCATGATCGCCCAGGCGCTGGTCGGCATCGCCGGCATCCGCGTCGTCCAGTACGGCAGCCTCGCCGTCGACCCGGGTGCGATCGACCCGTTCGCACCGGTGCACACCGATCTCACCGATCCCTCCTTCCACGGCATGCGGGCGTTCCTGTGCGCCGCGTACGAGGCCGGCTACGACGAGCCGATCAAGTGGCAGTTCGTCGGGCCGGTCACGCTCGGCGTGGCGCTGGTGCGCGCCGGTGTCGCCGACGAGGTCGCCTTCGCCGTAGCCGCGCGGGCCGTGCGCTCACACGTGGCGGCGATCTCGGTGGGCATCGCGACCGCGCTCCCGCAGTGCCCACAGATCGTCCTCATCGACGAGCCGTGGTTCGGCGACCTGATGGAACCGGGGTTCCCGATCGCCCCCGACCCGGCGATCGACATGCTGTCGGGTGCGATGGCGTCGGTGTCGGGCGTGGCGACCGTCGGCGTGCACTGCTGCGCCACCGCCGACGTCGCCTCGCTGCTCGCCGCCGGACCCGACGTGCTGTCGATCCCGGTGCACCCCCGCCTCGCCGGGGTCGCCGGCTACCTCGACCGGTTCCTCGTCGGCGGGGGTCGGGTGGCGTGGGGTGTCGTGCCCACCGACGGTCCGATGTTCACCTCGACCGAGCGCTACTGGCGCGAGCTCACCGAGCTGTGGGACGAGCTGGTGCGGCGCGGTGCCGACCGCGACCTGTTGCGTGCGACCGCGCGTCGTGACGCCGCACTGTGGGCTCGGCTCGCACACGCCCGTCGTGGCCGAACGGGTGTGCCGGGTGGCCCGCGAGATCGGCCGCCGCATCGACGAATCCCGGCGCTGTGGTGATCACCGTGACTGACCCCCCGGTCGCCGACCCGGCCCTGCGCCTCGTCGAGCTGGCCGAGCTCGTCCGCTACCACAATCACCGTTACCACGCCCTCGACGACCCCGAGATCTCCGACGGCGACTTCGACGCGCTGGTCCGCGAGCTGCGCCAACTCGTCTCCGACCACCCCGACGTCGAGTTCGACAACCCGCTGACCGGCGACGTCGGCGGCACCCCGAACATCTTGTTCGCCCCGGTCGTGCATGCCCAGGCGATGATGAGCCTCGACAACGCGATGTCGCGCGAGGAGCTCGAGGCGTGGGGGGCGCGCGTCGCCCGCGGCCTTCCCGACGAGACCGTCACCTACGTCTGCGAGTTGAAGATCGACGGCTTGGCGATGAGCCTGCGCTACGAGCGCGGCCGCTACCGCCAGGCGGCGACGCGTGGTGACGGCCGCGTCGGCGAGGACGTGACGGCGAACGTCGCCACCATCGCCGTCGTCCCCAAACGCCTCGCCGGAGCGGCCGTGCCCGAGGTGCTCGAGGTGCGGGGCGAGGTGTACATGCCGGTGACGAGCTTTGCTCGGCTCAACGAGCGAGGCCGAGGCCGAGGGCACGCGCCCGTTCGTGAACCCGCGCAACGCCGCCGCCGGCAGCCTGCGCCAGAAGGACGCCCAGGTCACCGCCCACCGCGACCTGTCGTTCTGGTCGTACCAGCTCGGTCAGGTGGAGGGTGGCCCCGAGCTGCCCACGCCACACGGCGTCGCTCGAGTGGCTGGCGTCGCTCGGGTTCCCGGTCAACCCGGAGGTCCGGGTGTTCACCACGCTCGACGAGGTCCTCGCCCACTGCCTGCACTGGGAGCACCATCGACACGACCTTGGCTACGAGATCGACGGCGTGGTGGTGAAGCTCGACGACGTCGCCCAACGCGAGCGCCTCGGGTTCACCTCGCGCGCGCCGCGCTGGGCGATCGCCTACAAGTTCCCGCCGGAGGAGCGCACCACGCTGCTGCGCGACATCGCGGTGTCGATCGGGCGGACCGGTCGGGCGACGCCGTTCGCCGTGCTCGAGCCGGTGTTCGTCGGCGGCTCGACCGTCGGGATGGCCACGCTGCACAACGAGGACCAGGTGGGCGCCAAGGACGTGCGCCCGGGCGACACGGTGATCGTGCGCAAGGCCGGCGACGTGATCCCCGAGGTCGTCGGGCCGGTGCTCGCGCTGCGCCCGGAGGGAGCGCAGCCGTGGACCTTTCCGGCCGACTGCCCGGCGTGCGGCAACCCACTGGTGCGTCCCGAGGGCGAGGCCGACACCCGGTGCGTCAACGCCGCCTGCCCGGCGCAGCGCGACGCCCGGGTCATCTACTTCGCCTCGCGCGGGGCGATGGACATCGAGGGCCTGGGCGAGCGCACGGTCGCCCAGCTCACCGACGGCGGCCTGGTCGGCGATGTCGCCGATCTCTTCGCCCTCACCGAGGAGCAGCTGCTCGGGCTGGAGGGCTTCGCCGCGGTCAGCGCGCAGAAGCTGCTGGCGGCGATCGACGGCGCTCGCCATCGGCCGCTGCCGCGGCTGTTGACCGCCCTCGGGATCCGCCACCTCGGGCCGGCCGCATCACAGGCCCTGGCGGCGCGGTTCGGCACGCTCGATGCGGTGATGGAGGCGCCGGCCGACGATCTGGCCGCCGTCCCCGGGGTCGGCGGCGTGATCGCTGCGGCGATCGCCACCTGGTTCGCCCAGCCCGACAACCGAGCCCTCGTCGACAAGCTGCGCGCCGCCGGCGTCGACTTCGGCCGGGCGCCGGAGCCCGCCCCACCCGATCAGGAGCCGGTGCTCGCCGGCAAGGCGGTCGTCGTGTCCGGGACGCTGACCGCTTTCACACGAGAGGAGGCGACGGCGGCGATCGTGGCCCGCGGCGGCGCCAGCCCGGGCAGCGTGAGTCGCAAGACGCTCGCCCTCGTCGTCGGCGAGTCACCCGGCGCGGCGAAGGTCACCAAGGCCGAGCAGCTCGGGGTGCCGATCCTCGACGAGGCGGCCTTCACCCGCCTCCTCGCCACCGGAGTGCTCCCCGATCCCTGATCCGAGGCCTGGACGGTGTCCGAGGTCCGGAACGCCACCCGGGTCGACCGCTGGGCCTCCGATGCGCTTCAGGCCTCGGATGGGGAGCCCCCTCACACGTCGTCGCGAGCGGAGATCGCCCAGGCCAGGCCTTCGACGCGGTCCTCGACGGCGAGCTGGAGGCGCCAGCCGGTGAACGGCTCGCCGGCGTCCCACCAGTGCCAGCGCAGGTCGGCGGCGATGTCACCCAGCTCGTCGAGCGGCAGCGGCCAGTCGTCGACGAGGTCGAGCACGGCGGCGAGGGTCCACAACGCGCCGAAGCGGCCGACGGCGGCGCCGCGCCGACGCCCGTGGGCGCCACCGCTCGCGCCCGCCCAGGCGAGCCACGACAGCGCCTCGGTCAGGCTGATCTCACCCGTCCGGCGGGTCCCGACCCCGAGCGCGCTCACCGCGTCGTCGACCGATCCGACCACGCTGGCGACCTCGGCCCGACCGTTCGACTCCGCCGTCCACGGCTCCACCAGCTGACGTACGGCGAGCTCGCAGACGTCGTCGCGCATCCGCTCGGCCGTGGCGGCCGGCGCCGCCCGCGCCGGCCCTGGCATCGTCGGTACCGGTGGCGCCGGTGCCTCCACGCCGTCGTCGCGGTAGGTCGCCAGGAGGTAGCCGGGCTCCCAGTCGGCGAGGCGGTAGGGCATGTCGATCGCCGGGAACCGCCCCACCGTCGCGGCGTCGACCGGTTCGCCGCGCAGCACCCGCTCGTGGGCGATCACGCCGGCCGCCGGACCCGGCGCCAGCACGTCGGCCAGCTCCTGCCACGAGTGCTCCTGGGCGATCACCTCGGTGAGCGGACCGATCGTGAACAGCCCGGCGCCGTCGGCGATCGTCGGCGCCGCCCACTCCACCGGTGCCCGCAGCGCCAGCCGGTACTCGGCCAGGGTCGCCACCGGCCACAGCTGGCGGCCGGTACCGATGGCGTGTCGGGCGCGATCGCGGGCGCGGCTCAGTCCGGCCCAGTCACGGGATGCGGTGCGGGCGTCGACGAGACGGACCAGGCCGTCGAGGTCGGCGCGATGGATCAGACCGTCGAGAACGTCATCGGCCGCGTCCGTCATTGGTGAACCATCTGTTGCGTGCGAGCGACGAGGCGCCAGCCGAGGAGCGGCCAGAAGCGGCCTGCGTGGCCGGGGAACGCAATGACGCCCCGGCTGATCATCGGCCGGCGGCACTCACACCAGTGGCCACGGGTAGCCGCGGCCGCTGCGGTCGACGGGAAAGGCGCCGCGGGCGGCGAGCCGCTCGGCGCGACGCACGATCGCCGCCACCTCGTCGGCGCTGAGCAGCTCGGCGACGTCGTCGCCGACGCCGTGCTCGGCCAGTCGACGCACGAGCGACTCCAGCCGCGTCGGCAACGGGTCGCCGGCGAACTCCCAGATGACGGTGCGCAGCTTGAACTCGGCGGAGAAGCACAACCCGTTGTCGATGGCCCACACCCGATCGGTTGCCACCTCCAGCAGGCAGTGCCCGCTCTTGCGGTCGGTGTTGTTGGCCAGCACGTCGAACACGGCGATGTCCATGAACTGCTCGATCAGGTCGGCCCGCGACTCGACCATGGAGAAGTAGTGCTCGGTGAAGTCGGCGTTGACGAACCACTGCAGCGATCCCTCGCCCAGCGGTGCGTCGGGGCGCACGACCGTCGGCGGCACGACGTCGATGCCGGCGGCGACGCCGAGCCGGTAGGCCGCGGTCTCGCGGCGGTACAGGCCCGGCTCGAAGTCCCAGAGTGGTCGCTCGCCCCGCTCGGGCTTGTAGATCGCCAGTCCCCACGGGTCGTCGTGGTCGGCTCGCTCGGGCTCGGCCGGATCGTCGATGCGCACGAGGAACGTGCCGTTGCTGGCGTGGGGCATGCGGCCGACGAGCTCGATCGTTCCGGCGGCGAGACGGTGCAGGGCGTCGGGTGGCACTGTCGCCGGCACGGCGAGCGCGTCGGGCTCGGCGTCGTCGCGACGCATGCGGTCAGCGCCTAGTTCATGCGCGGACACGAATGTCCGTCGGGATCCATGGGGTGGCCGCACCACATGCAGGTCGGTCGGCCCGCCGCCACTAGCCGGTCGGCACGCGCGCAGAACGCGTCGGCCTGGCCGCGCGTGACGTAGAAGCGGATGTGCCCGCGATCGAGCGGCTCGCGGGCGGTGCCCGGCAGCTCGTCTTCGTCGTCGTCGCTCGCCAGGTCGCTGTCGAGCATCTCCTCGAGCTGCACGAGCAGGCGGTCGTTGCCACGGTCGTAGCCCAGCCCGACCGGGCCGAGCACGAACTCGTGGTCCTCGGGCGCTGCCGCCTCGTCGCCGACCGGTGCCGCAGCAGGCGGCGGGACCTCCGGCGGCGGCAGATCGCTCAGCACGTGGCGGAGGTACGTGGCGATCGCCTTCACCTGTTGCTTCTCGCACCGCACGCTCACGCGCCGGCCGCCCGCCCGGGCGGTGAGGAAGAACACCCGCGAGCCGGGCTCGCCGACGACGTCCGCGGTGAACTCCTCGACCTCGTCGAACTCGTAGAACGCCGTCACGGGGCGACCTGGTGACGCGATGACCTCATGCGGGTGTCAGCTCCTTCAGCGAGGCCCCGGTGGAGTTGACCGCGAGCACGATCGGCGGTCCGCCCAGCCACGTGATCGCGCTCACCGAGCAGGTGTTGATCACGATCCGTTGGAAGAGATCGAGCGGCGTGCCGAGCGCCTGGGCGATCGCGGCCTTGATCGGGTCGGCGTGCGACACGCAGACGATCGTCGCGCCGTCGTGCTCCCGGCGCAGGCGGTCGAGCGCCGCGGTGATGCGGTACTGCATCTCGGTGAAGCTCTCGCCCCCGGGAAAGCGGAACGTCGACGGCGCCTGCTGCACGGCGCGCCACTCCGGGCGCTTCATCAAGGCGCGCAGTTGCGCCCCCGTCCACTCGCCGAAGTCGCACTCGAGCAGCCCCTTGTCGACGCGCACCTTCGTCCCGACGGCCGTGGCGATCGGCGCCGCCGTCTCGCGGCACGTTCCAACGGGGACGAGTACACGGCGGCCACGGTGAGTTCGCCGATGCGCTCGGCGACGCGCTCGGCCTGGCCCCGGCCGCTGTCGGCGAGGTGCAGGCCCTTCGCCCGTCCGGGCAGCACCTTGCCCGTCGTGGCCGTTTGGCCGTGGCGCACGAGCAGGACCGTGGTGGAGGGATGCGGCCGTGGACGTCGCGACGAGGCGTCGGTCGCGGCCGTGGTGCGGGAGGTCGGTGACATCGGTGTTCTCGTGGCGACGTTACCCGCACCGACCGGGATGCGGCCGGGTGGACCGGCCCTGCCGGCGCCATAGCCTTGGGCGACTGTGAAACCGTCCGTGACCCCCAGCGCGACCGTCGCGCCGCACCCGGCCGCACCGAATCGGCGCGCCCGCCGGGCGATGGTGGCGGCCGGCAGCCTGCTGGCGGTGGTCGGCCTCGCCGCCTGCACCAGCGCCCCGAGCAACGACCGGGTGGCGCGCGACATCATCGAGACGCAGGGCTCGATTCCCGACGACGTCCGTCAGTGCATGCTCGACAAGCTCGACACGGGCAACTACGACCTCGACAAGATCGGCGAGGACAACAAGAACTACACCACGCCCGAGGAGCTGGCCGCCAACGGCACCCCGGAGTACCAGAAGATGGTCGCCGACCTCACGGCGTGCCGCACCGGCGCCACGGGCACGACCGACGCCCCGACGTCGACGCAAGCGTCCGACTTGACCGGCGTCCAGCTCACCGGCGGCCGGCGAGTCCTCGCCGACGACGCCGTCGGGCTCCACGGCGCGGCTGACGCCGATCAGGCCGGTGCCGGCGCGGCGGCGGCCTTCTTCTTGGGTGGCGGCACGCCCACGAGGGGGGCGGGGTCGGCGTCTTTGGGCCAGCGCCGTCGGGACACGATCGACAGCGTGCGCAGCAGCTTCATCGCCACCTCGTCGTCCTGGGCGGGGCGGGCGACGATGGTGCCGTCGGCGATCATCCGCTCGATGACCTCCTCGCCGAGCTCGGTGCGCACGATCGTGAGGGTCCAGTCGTTGTCCTTGCCGATGCCCCCGGTGGCGATGTCGGAGTGCTCGGCGGCGAAGTCGGGGCAGTGCTTGCAGCCCTCCCGCGTCCACTGGTGGCACTCCTTGAGGTCGATCTCGTGGTAGGTGCCGTCGCGCATCCAGATCTGGAACACGCCCTTGATGTTCATCTTGACCATCTCGGACTTGGCCAGGCCGTACTTGGCTTCGAACAGCTCGGGGAAGATGGCGTCGTCGAACGTCTTCGAGCAGAGCAGGCCGATGTTGAACAGGAACGGCTTGGACACCTTGCCCGCCTTGCGGTCCCACATCGTCGGCGGTGACGACGTCTGGCAGCCCATCCCGACGAGCGCCAGTCGGCTGAGGCCGAGCCGCTTGGCCTCGACCAGGGCCAGCGGGTTGGCGCAGTACGTGTAGCGGCTGCCGGCGGTGGCGAGCACCTCGTCGCGGGTGCGCACCAACACCGGTTTGGCCTTCCATGCGTCGTCGTGCTCGACGCCCGACACCATCGCCGCCTCGATGTAGTCGTGCTGGAGCAGCCAGTTGAGCATCGCCGACACGAACCCGCCGTCCTGGCCGCGGGCGTGCTCGTCGGCGTCGGTCGCTCGGGTCATCAGCAGCTGGCGCCAGATGCCCGCCATCTCGTCGGGTTCACGCACCCGCCCGAACAGGTGGGTGTCGGCCGCCGGTTCCCACCCGCGAAAGCGCGGGCAGGCCCGTGTGCACGTCGTGCAGCCCTTCTCGCCGTGGATGCAGTTGTCCAGGCCGAGCTCCTCCTCGAGGTGGAACGGCATGTACTTTCCCGGCTCGTGCTCGTAGCCGATGACGTCGTGGGGGCACGTGACGACGCACCCGGCGCAGCCCGTGCACAGCCCGGTCGTGATCACTTCGGCGTACAGCTCCTTCCACTGCGCCGTCCACCGCGCCGAGCGACCGACGTCGACCGTCGGAACGGGCGTCGCGGTCACTGGCGCAGCATCTGTTCCGTGCGAGCGACGAGGCGCCAGCCGAGGAGCGGCCAGCAACTGCGCAGGCGTTCACGGCGTGGCCGGGGAACGCCGTTGCAGTCATGCCCGCACAGTAGCGATGCCCGGCGAGCGGGTGACGACCCGCCGATGTCGACGCGGGCGGCGACGTCCACCAAGATGGCCGCCGTGGAGCTGACGTACGACGCCGACGCCGAGGCGTTCCGCCGCGAGATCCGTGGCTGGTTGCGCGACAACCTGCCCGCCGGTTGGGCCGACGCCGCCGAGCGCGGCGAGCCGTTGGAGATGACCGACACCGAGCGCGCCGAGTTCAACGCCGCGTGGCCGCGCCGGCTCTACGACGGCGGCTGGATCTGCGCCACCTGGCCCAAGGAGTACGGGGGCAAGGGGCTCTCGACCATGCAGGGTGTCGTGCTGGCCGAGGAGTTCGCCCGTGTGCGCGCCCCGCTGCGCGCCGACTTCTTCGGTGACACCCTCGTCGGCCCGACGATCCTGCAGTGGGGCACCGAGGCGCAGAAGCGGGAGTTCTTGCCTCAGATCCTCCGCGGGGAGGTGCGCTGGTGCCAGGGCTTCTCCGAGCCGAACTCCGGTTCCGACCTGGCCAGCCTCACGACGACGGCGGTGCTCGACGGCGACGAGTGGGTGATCAACGGTCAGAAGGTGTGGACGACCCAGGGTCACCACGCCGACTATTGCTTCCTGCTCACGCGGACCGACCCGGCCGCACCGAAGCACCAGGGCATCTCGTACCTGCTGGTGCCGATGAAGCAGGCGGGGGTCGAGGTGCGCGGCATCACCCAGCCCGACGGCACCGCCGAGTTCTGCGAGGTGTTCTTCACCGATGCTCGGTGCCCGGCCGCCAACGTGGTCGGTGGCGTCAACAACGGTTGGAAGGTGGCGAACTCCACGCTGGCGTTCGAACGCGGGCAGTCGGCCACCGTCGGCTACCGCCGCTTCGAGGAGGAGTATCGGCTGCTCGTCGACGAGGCGCGGGCGAACGGCTCGATCGGCGACGCCACGGTTCGCCAACGCCTCGCCCGCTACTACAGCCAGATCCAGATCCTGCGCGTCAACGGGCTGCGCACGTTGTCGAGCACGCTCGCCCGGCGCGACGACCCGTCGATCGCCGCGCTCGGGGCGCTCAACAAGATGTACTGGTCGGAGATGCATCAGCGGGCGATGGAGCTGGCGCTCGACGTCTACGGGCCGCGGGCGATGCTCGCGGACGCCGGACCGGCGTCGGGCTCGTGGCCGGGCACCCGAGCGCGACACCCGGCGCGACGGCTATCCCGTGTCGGCGATGGTGTCGGCGTTCTTCTTCTCGCGCTCGGAGACGATCTGGGGCGGCTCCAGCCAGATCCAGCGCAACATCGTCGGCGAGCGCGTCCTCGGCCTGCCGAAGGAGCCGCGGTAACCCTGCGACCGATGGGCGAAAACAGGACCGTACGGTCATGTTTTCGCCCACCGGTTTTGGGGCGGTGGGAGCGACGGGCCACGTAGTGTCACGGCCGATGGTCGAGCCGTGGGACGAGCTCCGCGACGCCAGCGGTGACCCGCGCCCGGCCGCGTCGGAGGTGCTGGCGGTGGTCGATGCCCTCGAGCTCGACGAGCTGCGCGCCCGCCAGGCCGCGGCGGCCTCCGACATCCTGACGATGGGCATCACGTTCACCGTCTACAACGACGGCCGCGGCATCGACCGAGCCTGGCCGTTCGACGTGATCCCCCGGGTGATCGAGGCGGGGGAGTGGGCCCGCGTCGAAGCCGGCCTGGTGCAGCGTCTGGTCGCCCTGAACCGGTTCATCGACGACCTCTACAACGACCAGCGCATCGTCACCGACGGCGTGTTTCCCGGCGCCCTGCTCGACGACTCCACGAACTTCCGCGCCGAGTGCCGCGGGGTGCACCCGCGCTACGGGGTGTGGGCGCACATCTCCGGGTCCGACCTCGTGCGCGACTCCGACGGCACGATGTACGTCCTCGAGGACAACCTGCGCGTCCCGTCGGGCGTCAGTTACGTGCTCGAGAACCGCACGGTCGCCAAGCGCGTCTTCCCCGAGCTGTTCGCCCGGCTGAGCATCGCCCCGGTCGATTCCTACACCGAGGAGCTGTCCAAGCTGCTCGTGTCGATCGCTCCCGACGGCGTGGCCCACCCGAACGTCGCCGTGCTCACGCCGGGCATCTACAACTCGGCGTACTTCGAGCACTCGTTCCTCGCCCAGCGGATGGGGGCGGCGTTGGTGGAGGGCAGCGACCTCGTCGTCTCCGACGACGACCGGGTCTTCATGCGCACGATCGACGGCCTCGAGCCGGTCGACGTGATCTACCGCCGGATCGACGACCTGTTCCTCGATCCGGAGACGTTCCGGCCGGACTCGACACTCGGCGTCACCGGGCTGATGCGGGCGTGGAAGGCCGGCCACGTCGCCATCGCCAACGCCCCCGGCGCCGGCGTGGCCGACGACAAGGTCGTGTACGCCTGGGTGCCCGACATCATCCGCTACTACCTCGGTGAGGAACCGTTGATCGCCAACGTGCCGACGTTCCGCTGCCTGTACCCCGACGAGCGGGCGTTCGTGCTCGACAACCTCCGCGATCTCGTGCTCAAGCCGGCGAACGAGAGCGGAGGGTACGGCATCGTGATCGGTAACCGGGCGACCGACGCCCAGCTCGCGGCCGCCGCCGAGGCCGTGGAGGCCGACCCGCGCAACTGGGTCGCCCAGCCGATCCTCGAGCTGTCGACGGCGCCGACGGTGTGTGAGGACGGCGTCGAGCCCCGCCACGTCGACCTGCGTCCCTTCATCCTCACCGGCGCCACGAGCTACGTCACCGCTGGCGGCCTGACGCGCGTCGCCCTGCCCAAGGACTCGCTGATCGTGAACTCGTCCCAGGGCGGTGGCAGCAAGGACACGTGGATCGTCGACCTCGGCGCCGGCTGGGGGACGTATTGATTTCGACCTCACTCGCTCGCTGCGCTCGCTCCGTTCGGTCGAGCCTTTGGAGCGGCTGCGCCGCGCCCAACTGCTGGCGGCGGCCAGCAAGCTCGGCCTGGGCCGCCGCACCGGGGGGCTACCGCCCCCCGGACCCCCCGACGGAGCCCTGCCGTGACCCTGGCGCCGACCGTGTCCGCATGCCGTGCTGGCGACGCGCTTGGAGCGGTCTTCGTAGTGCTGCTGTCGCGGGTGGCGGACCGGATCTACTGGGCGGCGCGCTACGTGGAGCGCGCCGAGGACACCTCCCGCATCGTGCGCGCCCACGGCGAGACGAGCGCCGATCTGCCGATGGAGAAGCCACGCAGCTGGAAGCCGCTGGTCACGGTGGTGGGCAGCGACGCCCAGTACGACGCCCGCTTCGGCGACGAGGCGTCGGAGACCGCGGTCGTGCGCTTCTTGCTGTCCGACAGCGACAACCACGGCAGCGTCGTCAGCTGCGTGAGCGCCGCCCGGGAGAACCTGCGCACGACCCGTGAGACCATCCCACGCGACGGGTGGCAGACGCTCAACGACCTGTCCCTCTACGTGAGCGTCGAGGCCGACCGCGGGGTCGACCGCCGGGCGCGCGAGCGCTTCCTCGGCCGCGTGATCGCCGACAGCCGGCGTCTCGACGGCGTGCTCGCCTCGTCGATGACCCACGACGAGGCGTACGCGATGTGGCGCCTCGGCCGCGCCCTCGAGCGCGCCGACATGACCACCCGCGTGCTCGGCGTGCGCGCCGCCGCCGTGCTGTCGGCCCCGCCGGGGAGCGACGAGGAGCTGCGCTTCCGCTACGACGACCTCCAGTGGATGGGCGTGCTGCGCTCGCTGACGGCGCTGCAGATGTACCAGCGGGCGGTCCGCGGGCCGATCGACGGCCCCAACGTCGTGCGCTTCCTGCTCGAGCACGACCGCTTCCCGCGATCGGTCCGAGCGATCCTGCGCGAGATGCGCCGCGCCCTCGCCGAGCTGCCGGACCCGTCGTCGATCGTCGACGAGGTCGACACGGTCGACGCGATGCTGCGCGGCTCCACCGACGGGCCGATCGACGGCGCCGCGCTCGACCGGGCGATGGACGACCTGCAGCGGGCCCTCGCCCAGCTCGACCGGCGGATCACCGAGCGTTACCTGCGGCTCGCCTAGCCCCACTCCGTCCCATGCCGGCTTCCTCCGCACTGCTCGATCACCTCCTGCGTGACCACGCCGCGCTCATCCGGCGCCAGTCCGAGGCCGACCGCGTGATCGTGGCATCGGGGGCCGGGCACCTCGTGCACGAGATGAACGTGCGCCCCGACGAGGCCGGTGGTCGGCCGTGGCGCATCGATCCGGTGCCGCTGGTGGTCGACGCATCGGCCTTCGACCGGTTGGCCGACATGGTGGCGGCGCGGGTGGGCGTGTTCGAGGCCGTGCTCGCCGACCTCTACGGTCCCCGCTTGCTCGTGCGCGACGGCATCGTGCCCGGAGAGGCGCTCAGTTCGTCGCGGCGCTACCGCATGGGCACCGTCGGCGCCCCACCTCCGCCGCGCTGGCTCACGACGTACGCGATCGACGTCGTCGAGCTGGCCGACGGCACGTGGCGCGTCGTACAGGACCTCACGGACGCGCCGACCGGGCTCGGCTACGCACTGCTCGATCGTTCGGCGATGCTCCGCGTCGCCGATGAGCTGCTCGGCGCCGAGCAGCTCGGCGACGTCGCCTCGCTGGCCGGGTTCCCGGCCGAGCTGCGCCATGCGTTGATCACCAACACGCACGTGCCGAGCCCGCGCATCGTGCTGTTCACCGGCGGTGTCGACCACCCCGGATACGTGGAACACTCCTCGCTCGCCCGGCTGCTCGGCTTCACGTTGGTCGAACGACCCGATCTGGTGGTGCGCCAGAATCGTCTGTGGCTGCGCACGCTCGGTGGGCTCGACCCGATCGACGTCGTGTACCGCCGGGTGGAGGACGACGACACCGACCCGCTCGAGATCAGCGCGGCCGGCGGCGTGGGCGTGCCCGGTCTGCTGGTGGCGGTCGCCGACGGCGGGGTGGTCCTCGCCAACGCCCACGGATCGGGTGTGCTCGAGGATGTCACCCTGGCGTCGGCGTGGGCCGCGGCGGCCGCCTCGCTCGGCACACCGCTCGCGCCGGAGCGCTTCGACGCGGCCGCGCGGCGCACCGGCCTCGCCGAGGTGCCGGTGTTCCGGCGCGGCGAGCTGATCGACGCCGCCGTGGTGGTGCGGCTGCACGCCGTCGCCGGCCCCGACGGCGTGGTGGTGATGCCGGGTGGCAACGGACGGGTGCTGGCGCCGGGCGACGATCCGCGCTCGCCGTCGGCGCACCTCGCCAAGGACGTGTGGGTGGTGGGCACCCGTCGCCCGCTGGCGGTGATCACCGCGCCGGCGCTCCCGCAGGTCGATCTCGCTGCGTCGGTGCCGACGCGTGCCGCCGACGCACTCTTCTGGGCGGGGCGGGCCGCCGAGCGGGCCGAGGCGGTCGCCCGCACCGTGCGCACCGTCGCCGGCCGCCGGCGCGCCGACCCCACCCTCGCCACGTACGAGTCGGGGCGCTGGGCGACGCGCATGGCCGAGGCGCTGCGGTCGGTGCGCCGTTTCCACGGCAGCGTCGACGACGAGGCGGTGACGCACCGCGGCCCGGTGTCGGAGCTCGATCACGAGCTCGCCGCCGCGACGCGCGCTCTGGTGTCGCGACTGCGGGCCTTCGTCGCCGAGGCGGCGACGGTGGGGGAGTTCCTGCCGTCGAACACCTCGCGGGTGCTCCACCAGATCGTCCAGCTCACCGAGCTGTTCGACGACGGCGCCGCGCCGATCGACGTGATCGACGACGTGCTCGCCGCGCTGGCCGCGTTCTCGGGCATGTGGCTCGAATCGACGGTGCGCGGGCCGGCCTGGCGCTTCGGCGACATCGGCCGCCGGGTCGAACGAGCGATCGTGTCGCTGGCGCTCGTGCGGGCGTGCGTCGACGTGGAGACCGAGGATCGCGACGTGGTCGGCGCCGCGGCGCTCGAGACGCTGCTCGGCGCCTGCGAGAGCCTCGTCGCCTACCGACGCACGTATCGCAGCGACGTCGAGCTGGCGCCCACGCTCGCCCTGCTGCTCCACGACCGCGACAACCCGCGGGCGGTCGTGTCGTGCATCGACCGGCTCGCCGAGCACGTCGCCGACGTGGAGTGGACGGAAGGGTCGGCACAGGTCGAGCGCCTCGGCGCCCTGGCGGCGCTCGCCGGCGTGGCGACCACGCCGGCCGAGGCGTTGGCCCACATCGAAACGTTGCAGGGCGAGCTCGACGCGTTCGCCGGTGCGATCGTCGACCGCTGGTTCGCCACCCCCGTGCGGCCGATCCTCGTACGGGCCGAGACGGACCGGGGGCATCCGTGACTGTCATTGCGTTCCCCGGCCACGCCATGAACTGCCTGCGCAGCTCCGGGCCGCTCCTCGGCTGGCGCCTCGTCGCTCGCACCTGCGACATGGTGGACCCGTGACTGCCGTGCAGTACCGCGTGACGCATCGCACGACGTACGAGTACTCCCAGCCGATGACCGACGGGTACACCCTGGCGTACCTGCTCCCGCGCCCGACGCCCCAGCAGATGGTTCTGCGCGCCCTCGTGGAGGTCGAGCCCGACGTCGATGACCGTGAGGAGCACACCGACGCGTTCGGCAATCGCGTGCTGCAGTTCGGCGTGCACCACCAGCACGATGCCTTGCGCGTGCAGGCCACCGCCGAGGTGGTGGTGGAACCGATGCACCTCGACGGCGACGGACCGCCGTGGGAGTCGGTCGCCGAGGACGTGCTGGCGTGCCGCGGCGGGGAGGCGCTGCTCGTGCGCCCGTTCGCCGGCGGGGTGCCGCTCGTCGAGCGGCCCGCCGACGTCGCCGAGCTGCGTCGCCTGGTGACGTCGGCGTTCCGCCCCGGCCGACCGGTGATCGACGCGGCGCGCGCGTTCTGCCACGCCATCCACGAGACGTTCGAGTACGACCGCACGTTCACCGACGTGTCGACGCCACTGGCGACCGTGCTCGCCGCCCGCCGTGGGGTGTGCCAGGACTTCGCCCACCTCGCCGCCGGCGGGCTGCGGTTGCTCGGTCTCGCCGCGCGGTACGTGAGCGGGTACATCGAGACCGCCCCGCCTCCCGGGGCGCAGCGCCTCGTCGGTGCCGACGCGTCGCACGCGTGGTGCTCGGTGTGGGTGCCCGACGTGGGTTGGGTGGACTTCGACCCCACCAACGACCACCTGCCCGTGCACCGCCACATCACGCTGGCGTGGGGTCGCGACTACAACGACGTGCCGCCTGTGCGCGGCGTCGTGATCGGCCCGCCCGCCCACCAGAAGCTCTCGGTCGCCGTGTCGGTCGAGCGCACGTGATCCCCAACGGGCGGGCGTGACCGGTTTCCGGTTGGCGCGAACGCGCGATCGCTGCAAGATGGCAGCGTGCAGGCGGAGCGGGGGCGATCGAGGATGCCGGGGAGCAGCGACCGCCTCCTGACGCGGCCGTTCCTGCACGTGACTGCGGCGGCGTTCGTGTTCTTCCTGTACGTCGGCGTGCTCCTGCCGATCGTGCCGACATACGTCGAGGATGAGCTGCGCGGCGGCGAGCTCGGGGTCGGCCTGGCCATCGCTGCGTTCGCCGGCGCGGCGATCGCCGCCCGCCCACTGATCGGCCGGTTGATCGACCGCTACGGCCGGCGCACCGTGATGGCGGGTGGGGCCACGCTGGCGGCGATGAGCGGGTCGCTGTACGGGTTCGTCGACTCGATCCCGGTGCTGCTGGTGCTGCGTGGCCTCACCGGCATCGGCGAGGCCGCGCTCTTCGTCGGCGCGGCGACGCTCATTGCCGACCTCAGCCCCGGACACCGGCGCGCCGAGGCGGCGAGCTACTTCTCCGTGGCGTTGTACGCCGGGCTCGGCATCGGTCCGATCATCGGCGAGAGCGTGATCGACCGCACCAGCTTCGAGGTTGCCTTCCTCACGGCCGCGGCGTTCGCCGCCCTCGCCGCGGCGATGTCGCTCTCGCTGCCGAAGTGGGTCGCCACCGCCTCGGGCGACGACGACGACATGGCGGCGGCGGCTCCCGGCGCCGAACCGGCGCCCACCGGTCTCACCAGCCGGCGGTCGGCGGCGTTCGTCCACCCCGTGGCGCTCGGGCCGGGACTGGTGCTGGCCTGCGGGAGCGCGGCGTTCGCGGTGTTCTCGGCGTTCCTGCCGGAGTACTCGCGCCAGCTCGGCCTGTCCGGTTCCGGCGCGCTGTTCGCCGTGTACAGCGTCGTCTGCCTCGGCGTGCGCCTCGTCGGCGCCCGGCTCCCGGAGCGTCTCGGTCCGCGGACGTCGGGCACCACCACGTTCTGCGTGCTCGGCGCGGCCCTGCTGCTGCTCGCGGTCGTGCCGCAGGTGTGGGCGCTGTGGGTGGCGGCGGCGCTCGTCGGTGTGGCGATGGCGTTCCTGTATCCGTCGCTCATGGCGCTGACCGTCAACCGGGCGCCGCTCGCCGAACGGGCACGGGCGATCAGCTCGTTCACGATGTTCTTCGAGATCGGCACCGCCGCCGGCGCCCTGGCGTTGGGCGCCGTCGCCGACGTGCTCGGCAAGCGCATCGGGTTCGCCGGGGCGGTCCTGCTGTGCGCCGCCGGGCTGTGGGTGATGTGGGTCAAGGTGCTCCCGACCCCGGGCCGTCGCGCCGCCCGGAGCGCCGTCGCCCTCGACCCGGCGTACGTCCCCGCCCCCGTCTGCGGCGACTGACCACCCAATCCACGATTTCCACAAGCAAAACCGAGCGTCGCTGGACGATTTCGCGACCCAGAATCGCGATCGGACGCCGTTGTCCGATTTCCGCTAGGTCGCGGCGGCGCCGAGCGCCATCATGGAGACGTGATCCCCGCCGTCAACCGCCTCGACCCCGACCAGTGCTACCGCGCCGTCGAGAGCAAGGACGCCCGCTTCGACGGGTGCTTCTTCACCGCGGTGCGCACGACGGGCATCTACTGCCGCCCGAGCTGCCCGGCGGTGACACCGAAGCGCCAGAACGTCGAGTTCTTCCCCACGGCCGCCGCCGCCCACGAGCACGGCTACCGGGCGTGCAAGCGGTGCCGGCCCGACGCCTCACCCGGTTCGCCCGAGTGGGACCGCCGCGGTGACGTCGTGGCCCGGGCGATGCGCCTCGTCGCCGACGGCGTCGTCGACCGCGACGGGGTCGCCGGCCTCGCCCGCCACCTGCACTACAGCGAGCGTCACCTCAACCGCCTCATGGTCGACGAGCTCGGCGCGGGACCGATCGCCGTCGCCCGCGCCCAGCGCGCCACCACCGCCCGCATCCTGATCGAGACGACGGCGATGTCGTTCACCGCCATCGCCTTCGCCGCCGGGTTCGGCAGCGTGCGCCAGTTCAACGACACGATCCGCGAGGTGTTCGCGGCCACGCCCGGCGAGCTGCGCGCCAAGCGCCGGGGGAGCGGCGAGATCTCCGGCGGCCCATCGGCGGCGCGCCCGGGGGTGGTGGCCGTCGAGCTGGCGGTGCGTGAGCCCTACGACCTCGCGCCGACGCTCGCCTTCCTCAGCGCCCGAGCGATCGCCGGCGTCGAGCACGCCGACGACGCCACGTACCGCCGCTCGCTGGCGCTGCCGCGCGGCCACGGCGTCGTGGCGGTGCTCGGCACCGCCCGGACCGGTGGCCGCACGTACGTGCGCGCCGAGCTCGAGCTGCAGGACTGGCGCGACCTCGCCCCGGCCGTGCGTCGGGTGCGTCGCCTGCTCGACCTCGACGCCGACCCGGTCGCCACCGACGCCCTGCTCGGCCGCGATCCGGCGCTGGCGCCGCTCGTGACGGCCCATCCCGGCCGGCGCGTGCCCGGCAGCAGCGATCCGTTCGAGACCGCGGTGCGCGCCGTCGTCGGCCAGCAGGTGTCGGTAGGAGGCGCCCGCACGCTCCTCGGTCGCATCACGGCGTCCGCCGGCGACCGGCTCACCATCGCCCACGACGTGCTCACGCACGTGTTCCCGTCGCCGGACGCGGTCGCCGCGCTCGACGAGGCGACACTCCCGATGCCGGCCTCGCGCCGGCGCACGCTCGTGGAGCTCGGCGCCCGGGCGGCGATCGGCAAGCTCCCCCTCGACGCCGGGGCCGACCGGGACGAGGCGCGAGCGGCCCTGCTCGACGTCCCGGGGATCGGCCCGTGGACCGCCGACTACGTGATGATGCGCGGGTTCGGCGATCCGGACGTGTTCCTGCCGACCGACCTCGGCGTCGTCCGCGGCCTGTCGGCGCTCGGCATCGACGCCGCCAGCTCCGAACGCTGGCGCCCCTGGCGTAGCTACGCCATGGCCCACGTGTGGTCGGCCGCCGCCGATCCGCCCCGCACCGCCATCCCCCCGTCCCCGCAGCACGAAAGGTTGCACCCGTCATGACCGAACACACCACCCGCCACGCCTTCCTCGACAGCCCCATCGGAACGCTCACGCTCATCGCCGACGGCGATGCGATCGTCGAGGTGTGGTTCCCCAACCACGGCGACGGCCCGACCGCCCTCCTCGACGACTCGACCCTCGATCCCGACCATCCGGTGCTCGCCCGGGCGAGCGCCCAGCTCGACGAGTACTTCGCCGGCACGCGTACCGAGTTCGACCTCCCCCTCGCCCCCGAAGGCACGCCCTTCCAGCTCGCCGCCTGGCGCGCCCTGTCGACGATCCCCTACGGCGAGACGGTGAGCTACGGCGAGCAGGCCTCGCGCCTCGGCGACCCGAACAAGGCTCGCGCCGTCGGTGCCGCCAACGGCCGCAACCCGATCCCGATCATCGTCCCGTGCCACCGGGTGATCGGCGCCAACGGCCACCTCACCGGGTTCGGCGGGGGCGTCGAGTCGAAGGCGTGGCTGCTCGACCACGAGCAGCGGGTGCGACGCGACGAGGTCGCCTGAGGGTCACGCCGCCTCTCGGCGGCGCACGGCGTCGAGCAGCTGACGGGCCGGGCGCTCCGACGGTCGGGCGCCGCGCCACACCACCCGCACGGGCTGGACGACGGCCATGTCACGGACGGTCACCTCACGCAGGCGGCCGGCGTCGAGGTCGTCGGCGACACGACAGCGCGGCAGCAACGCCACGCCGAGGCCGCTGACCGCGGTCAGCCTGATCGCCGCATCGCCGTGCACCTCGATGCGCTCGCCGTGGGAGGAGATCCCCTTCGACGTGAGCGCGTGCTCGATCACGTCGAGCGTGCCCGATCCGCGAGCGCCGACCACGAGCGGTCCGTCGACCACGTCGCGTGGCGAGACCGGGCGCGACCGCTCGTACCAGCGGTGCTGGCGGCCGACCACCGCCACCAGCTCCTCGGCGGCGACCACCTCGGACCGCAGTCCGAGCGGCGCCGCCGGTCCGGTGGTGAAGCCCAGCGCCGCCTCGCTCGAGCGCACGGCCTGGGCGACGGTGCGGGTGTCCGACTCGTGCAGGTCGACCACCACACCGGCGAGGCCGGCGGCGGCGACCCATCGCGCCAGGAAGTGGTCGGCGACGTGGTCGGTGGTGGCCACAACGAGGCGTCGCTGCTCGTCGCGCAGTTCCTCACCGCTCGCCACCAGCGACATGGCTGCCGCCACCAGTTCGGCGCACGCCGGCGCCAGGCGGACGCCGGCCGCCGTCGCCGCCGATCCGGACGGCCCGCGGTCGAGCAGTTGCACGCCGAGCTGGCGTTCCAGCTTCTGCAGCTTCGCCGTCGCCGACGGCTGCGCCAGTCCGTGGCGCGCGGCGGCCTTGGACACGCTGCCCAGCTCGACGACGGCCAGGAACAGGCGGAGGGCGGAGACGTCGAGTGCATCAACTGCGCCGATGGAGGCCATCGGCTTATCCTATGACCATCGCGACGGTTGCCCGCTTCACGGCGGCCCGGCGATGAGGTTGGGTGGATGCCATGACCGTCATTGCGTTCCCCGGCCACGCAGGCCACCTGTGGCCGCTCCTCGGCTGGCGCCTCGTCGCTCGCACCCAACAGATCGTGCGCCCATGACCAGGCTGAGAGCGCCATTGCGCTATGGGGTGATCGGCACGGGGATGATGGGCGTCGAGCACATCGACAACATCGCCGCGCTCGATGGAGCCGTGGTGACCGCAGTCGCCGACACCGACCCTGGGTCGCTGGCGGCCGGCCGGCGTGCCGCCGGCGGTGATGTGCGGGCGTTCGGCGATCACCGCGCCCTCCTCGACAGCGGGCTGTGCGATGCCGTCGTCGTGGCCACGCCCAACCACACCCACATCGATGTCGTCGGCGACGTGCTCGCCACCGACCTGCACACGCTCGTCGAGAAGCCGCTGTGCACCACGGTCGCCGACTGCCGCCGACTGATCGAGCTGGAGGGCCGTCGTGACCCGGGCCTCATCACGTGGGTCGGTCTCGAGTACCGCTACATGCCCGCCGCCGCCGAGCTCATCCGCCTGGTGCGCGCCGGCGCCACCGGCACGCCCCGCATGGTGGCGATGCGCGAGCATCGCTTCCCGTTCCTGCACAAGGTGGGGGAGTGGAACCGCCTCACGGCGAACACCGGGGGGACGCTCGTCGAGAAGACCTGTCACTTCTTCGACCTGATGAACGTCATCGTGCAGGAGCGACCGGTGCGCGTGATGGCGTCGGGTGCTCAGGACGTCAACCACCTCGACGAGGTCGTCGACGGCCGGCGCGCCGACATGCTCGACAACGCCTTCGTGATCGTCGACTACCCGGGCGGGGCACGGGCGATGCTCGACCTGTGCATGTTCGCCGAGGCGACGCACCACCAGGAGGAGCTGTCGGTGGTCGGTGCGGCGGGCAAGGTGGAGGCGCTGCTGCCCGAGGGCACCGTGCGCATCGGCGTGCGCGGTCGCGACGGCATCGGCCGGGTCGAGTCCTACCCCGTCGACGACGCCGGCATCGCCCACCGGGGCCTGCACCACGGCTCGTCCTTCGTCGAGCACGAGCACTTCCGCGACGCCGTCGTCGCCGGCGGCGAGCCCGAGGTCACCGTCATCGACGGCCTGTGGTCGGTCGCCATGGGCGTCGCCGCCCACCGCAGCATCGAGCTCGGCCGGCCGGTCGAGCTGGCCGAGGTGCTCCACGACGGGCGTCCCTCGGCCACACCGGACGCTGATCGCCGCCCGCTCGCCGGCGCCGCCTCGCTCGCATCGGCGGTGAACTGATGAACGATCGGCAACGACCGCTCGTCGAGATGGCGTGGTTCAGCGCCCTGTGCGACGACGACTACGAGTTCCTCGGGGTACCGGATCGGCTGCTCGCCAGCACGTTCGAGCACTGCCGCAACATCGTGCTCACCGCCGATCGCTACGGCTTCGACAACGTGCTGCTCCCGTCCGGCTATCAGCTGGGGATCGACAACACCGCGTTCTGCGCGGCGATGGCACCGATGACGACATTGCGCATGCTCCTCGCCGTGCGCTGCGGCGAGCTCGTGGTACCCCAGCTCGCCCGCCAGCTCGCCACGATCGACCAGATCATGCACGGCCGCCTGACGGTCAACATCATCTCCAGCGACCTGCCCGGCGAGACGCTCGCCAGCGGCCCGCGCTATCGCCGCTCGACGGAGGTGATGTTCGCCCTGCGCGAGCTCCTCGACGGCCACGCCGTGAAGTTCCACGGTGACTTCGTCGATCTCGAGGTCGACCCGCCGCGGGTGCGCACCGAGTCCGGCGCCAGCCCGCTGTTCTACTTCGGCGGTCTGTCGCCCGACGCGAGGGAGTGCGCGGCGAGCGGAGCGGACGTGTTCCTCATGTGGCCGGACACCACGGCCAAGGTGCTCGACGTGAAGGCCGACATGGACGCCCGGGCGAACGCCAAGGGCCGGCGGCTGCGCTACGGATGGCGTTCCCACGTGGTGGTGCGCGAGACCGAGGAGGAGGCCCGCGCCGCGGCGCGCCGGCTGCTCTCGAAGCTCGACGACGCCGCCGGCACGACGATCCGTCAGCGGTCGCTCGACTCGACGTCGGCCGGCGTGGCCCGCCAGGCGGCGCTGCGCGACGAGGCCGACGACGAGGGGTACGTCGAGCGTCACCTGTGGACCGGTGTGGGCCGCGCCCGCTCCGGCGCCGGGGCGGCGATCGTCGGCGATCCCGACCAGGTGCTGGCGAAGATCGACGAGCTCAGCGCCGCCGGCATCGAGGCGTTCATCCTGTCGGGCTACCCGCACGCCGCCGAGTGCGACCTGTTCGCTCGCTACGTGCTCCCGCACGTCAACCACGGCCGTCTGCAGTTCGACCCCGACCCCGTCAACGTGGGCTGAGCGAACGTGGACGTGATCGTGCCCCAGGACGTCGCTGTCATCGGCGTGCCGCCCGAGACCCGGCCGGCATCGCCGTGGCCCGGCATCGCCCTGCTCGCCGTCATCGCGCTCGGCGCATGGGCGGTGTCGAGCGTGTTCACGTTCATCTCACCGCTCGTCGCCGGCGTGGCGCTCGGCGCGCTGTTCGTCAACGTCGTCGCCATCCCGGCGGTGTGCGTGCCCGGCGTCGAGCGCGGCAGTCGTCGCCTCCTGCGGATCGGCATCGTCCTGCTCGGCCTGCGCCTGTCGCTCGGCGACCTCGCCGCCCTCGGCGTGCGCGGGCTCGGCGTCGTCGCCGTGGTCGTGGTGGTCACGTTCTTCGGCACCCAGTGGCTGGCCCGCAAGCTCGGAGTGCCCAAGGACCTCGGGCTGCTCGTCGCCACCGGCTACAGCATCTGCGGGGCGTCGGCCATCGCGGCGATGGACGGCGTCGTCGGTGCCGACGAGGAGGAGACCGCGTACGCGATCACCCTCGTCACGCTCTGCGGCACCCTGGCGATCTTCGTGCTCCCGCTGCTCGGTGGTCCGCTCGGCCTGAGCGGCGATGCGTTCGGATCGTGGGTCGGTGGGAGCGTGCACGACGTCGGTCAGGTCATCGCCACCGCGTCGCACGGCGGGTCGGCCGCCGTCGCCGCGGCCACGGTCGTCAAGCTGACTCGCATCGTGCTGCTCGCGCCACTCGTCGCCGGCGTGGCGATCAGCCGGCGCCGCGCCGGCGCTCGCGTCGGGGTGACGGCGTCGACCACGGCGCGGCCGCCGATCCTGCCGCTGTTCGTGTGCGGCTTCCTGGTCGCCATCGTGGTGCGCTCGACGGGCGTGCTGTCGGCGGAAGCGCTGCACCTGGCCGGCACGATGGAGAAGGCGGTGCTGACGGTGGCGCTGGTCGGTCTCGGGATGGGCGTGCGCCTCGACCGCATGCGCAAGCTCGGCGGCCGGCCCCTGGTGCTCGGACTGATGGCGTGGGTGCTGGTGGCCGCGGCGGCCTACGTCGGCACCCTGGCGACGCGCTGATCGCGCCGAAGGACCGGGAGGGTCGGGCTAGACGCGACCGCGATCGCGCGCCGACTGGGCGCGGCGCTCGGCCGCCTCTTCCTGCTTGATCCGCCGCGCTTCGTGACGCTTGGCCCGCAACGCCTCGCGGTCCGGATCGACGCCGCCGTCGTCGCGCTCGGCCGGCGGCACGATGCGGCGTGGCTCCTCCTTGGGGAGCTTCACGAGGTCGTCGCTCTTCAACAGGTCGCGGATGATCGCTGACGCCTTCGCCTCGCCGGCGACCGTCGAGGCCAGCATCACCCGGGTGATCGCCAGGCCGTGCCGCTCGACGAGCCCGGGGAGCACCTCGGTGATCTGCTCGGAGGTCGGCTCGTCGGCGTGGTCGCCCAGCTTGTCGATGCAGTCGGCGAGGGCGGCGTCGCTCAGCACCATGGCGATGCTCTCCATCGTGCCGTTCATGCGACCGTGGACCACCGCCTCGCGGATGGCCTCAGGCGTGACCGGGCCGCCGACGAGGCGCTCGACGGCCTCCTTGTGGTCGTCGTCGAGGGCCTCGGTCGCGCTCACCAGCTCGTCGTCGCTCGTCGCACGGATCGAGCGGTCGAGCAGGCCGAGCGCCTGCAGGCGGGTCTTCATCTGGTTCACGGGCGACAGAATCTAGCGCCGTCGGGCGCCGGATCGGGTGGGACGGGCGTCGTCGATCGCCCGGGCGGCAGTGGATCGGGGTTCACGCGCACCGACTAGTGTGGGTTGATGGCCACCGTCCAGATGGAGAACGTCAACAAGATCTACGAGAACGGCTTCCACGCCATCCACGATCTCAGTCTCGACATCGCCGATCAGGAGTTCCTGGTTCTCGTCGGCCCGTCGGGCTGCGGCAAGTCGACGGCGCTACGCATGGTGGCCGGGCTGGAGACGATCACCGGCGGCGTGATGAAGATCGGCGACCGCGTCGTCAACGACGTGCAGCCGAAGGACCGTGACATCGCCATGGTCTTCCAGAACTACGCGCTGTATCCGCACATGACCGTGGCCGACAACATCGGGTTCGCGCTGAAGCTGGCCCGGGTGCCCAAGGACGAGATCAAGCGGCGCGTGACGCAGGCGGCGCACATCCTCGAGCTCGAGCAGTACCTCGACCGCAAGCCCGGCCAGCTGTCGGGTGGCCAGCGCCAGCGCGTGGCGATGGGTCGAGCGATCGTGCGCCAGCCGTCGGCGTTCCTCATGGACGAGCCGCTGTCGAACCTCGACGCCAAGCTGCGCGTGCAGATGCGCGCCGAGATCGCCCGGCTGCAGCGCGACCTCGGTGTCACCACCGTCTACGTCACCCACGACCAGGTGGAGGCGATGACGATGGGCGACCGCGTGTGCGTGCTCAAGGACGGCTACCTGCAGCAGGTCGACACACCGCAGAACCTCTACGACAACCCGACCAACGTGTTCGTGGCGGCGTTCATCGGCTCGCCGTCGATGAACCTGTACGACGGCCAGGTCGACGTCACCGAGGGCGGAGGCACGGTCACGATCGGCTCGCAGACGGTCGGCTTCGGGTCGGAGGTGCTGACGCGCTTCCCGGGCATCAGCGCCTACGCCGGCAAGCGAGTGGTCGTCGGGATCCGCCCCGAGGACTTCGAGGACGCGATGATCGCCACCGACGCCCCGGCCGACCGGCGCATGAAGGGCCAGGTGAAGCTCGTCGAGGCGCTCGGCTCGGAGCTGATGGTGCACTTCTCGATCGACGCCAAGACGGTGAACTCGGGTGACCCCGACGCTCCCGAACAGGAGCTCGGCGAGGGCATCTCCAACGCCGTGGCCCGCTTCAGCCCGCGGTCGCCGGTGAAGCCGGACGAGCCCGTCGAGGTCACCGTGACCACGGAGAACATGCACTACTTCGACGCCGAGACCCACAACCGCATCTGACGTTCAGCGTCTGTGTCAGGAAGAGCGACCTGAGCGGTCGAACTTCCTGACACAGATCAGGTGGTGCGCGGCATGTGGGGTGATCGCTACGGCGGCGGCGGACGGCGACCGCTTCGGCACGCCGCCCAGGTTTGCTCGGCCGATGGGGAACGAAATGCACCGATTGGCCGAGACCGCGGCCGATCAACACGGCAACGTCACCGACGCACAGGCCAGGCTCGCCGGCCTGAGCGGCCGTCGCCTCCGTCACCGCCTCGACGACGGCACGTTCGAACGCGGCGGCGCACACGTGCTCCGGAGCCCGTTCATCGATCGCACCCCGCTGCGCGATCTCTCGGCGTTCGTGCTCGACTGCGGCCCCGAGGCCATCGCGTCGGGACCCTCGGCGGCGGCGCTCCACGGCTTCGACGGCGTCGCGTTGTACCCACCGTTCCACGCCACGGTCGTGTCGCGGGCGCTTCGTCGAGCGACCGCCGCATCAGGTGCACACGACGACCGAGCTTCCGCTGCGTGACCGCACCCTCGTCCAGGGGATCCCCAGCATGACCGCGGTGCGAGCGATGATCGATCTCTCACGGTTCGTCAGCCCGGCGACGCTCACGACGGCACTCGACGGCGCGCTCCGCGACCGGAAGTTGACCGAAGACATGCTGCACACCCGCATCGCCGAACTGCGCTCGCGCGGACGCCACGGGATCCCCAAGTTGCTCGCGGTCATCGACGGCGCCGAGGCGGCACGCGGCGGACACAGCTGGCTCGAGCGTCGCTTCCTGCGCATCTGCGCCGACGCTGGTCTGCCGCGGCCGAGCACGCAGCAGGTGCTCACCAGCAGCAAGGGTCGCCTCGTGCGCGTCGACTTCCGCTTCCCGGGCACGCCGCTCGTGGTCGAGGTGCTCGGCTACCACTGGCATCGCGGGAGCCGAGAGCAGTTCTCACGCGACGCCGAGCGTCTCAACGCCCTCGTCCGGGCCGGGCTGCAGCCGCTCCAGTACACCTACGACCACGTCACCCTCGAGCCCGGTTGGGTGACCGGCGAGCTCGCGTCGGCCCTCGATCTCCCGTCTGTGTCAGGAAGTTCGACGTGACACGTCGTGTCTCCTGACTGTGAGCATCGGTGGTGCGGCTCGACAGGTGCGGGGCGGTGGCGTCGAGTGGTCGTGAACGTGGCGCCACCGCGGGTCGTGGGCAGCGTGGGGCCTTGGCGCAACGATCCCAGCATCTCGACCGCGACGCCGCCGACCACGAACGCGAGATCCTCGCGATGGTTCGGGATGGCGACCTGACCTTCTCGGCCCGGCTCGAGGTGCGTCCGGCCGATCCCGCGAGACACCGACGAGCTGTTCCCGACCTTCCATGACCCGGCCCGGATAGGGAGCGGCGCGTCGCCGCCGCGTCCTGACGGGGGGATCCCGGACCGTCCCGATCATCCGGCCGGCGGCCCGCCGGCCCGAGCTGGCTGAGCGGTCGCGTCGGTGGTGCGGATAATCGCGGCCCGCCGAGCCGGGCGGTAGGTACCGTCGTGCGGTATGCGTCGCGTCGGGCCGATCGCGCCGGTCGTCGTTGCCGTCTGGCTGGCCGTGGCGGCGTCCTGCACGTCCGACCCCGACACCGCGCCGGAGACTGCGTCACCGACGGCGCCCGAGTCCGCAGCGGCGTCCGAGCCGGACTCCGATCGCCGCGGTCCGCCGGCATGGCAACCGAGCACCCGCAACGCCGAGCTGGCCTGGCGCCTCGCTACCGACGGGCCGTCGGCCCAGCTCGCGGTCGACCACCTGGGCCTCGCGGTGGCCGACTTCCCGGGGACGAGCGCGAGCGTGCTGGTCAGCGAGCCGGTGCGCAGCGCGACGTACACGATCGCGCTGGCCGCGACCATGCGCGACGAGCTGACCGCCGCCCAGCGGGACGCGCTCGACGCCTTCGGCGTGGCGACGCCGGTGGCGACGATCTCGCCGCAGGGCGACGTGATCGGCAGTGGCCCGAGCGAGCCGGCGGGATGGCGCGCCCCCCGAGGGCGACGCCCCGCGACCGGCGAGATCCAGCGCTACTCGGCGCTGTTCGCCGACGTCCAGGCTCGCTGGCTCGCGGACCTTCCCGCGCTGCCGCAGTACGACTCCTACGAGCTGCGGTTCGACCACCAGGCGAACAAGGACGGGATGTGGGCCGAACCACTCGACGGGCCACCGTCGAAGTGCGCCGTCACCGTCACGGCCGAGTTCCGTGCCGACAACCCGAGTGACGACAAGATCTCGTTCTACTTCGCCCACGAGCTCTTCCACTGCATGCAGTTCCAGTGGGCCAGCGGTGCGGAGTTCTGGATGCCCCACCAGTGGGTGTTCGACGGCAGCGCCGATTGGGCGGCCGCCGACCTGTTCCGGGCCGACCCGATCACGTTCAACGACATCCGGGAGGCGTGGTTCACGAGCGCCTTCGCGCCCTTGGCCAGCCGAGCCTACGACGCCTGGCCGCTGTTCGAGATCGCCGCGCTCGCCGGGCGACCGGTGTACGACATCGTCGCCGCGATGCACGCCAACCCGCGCGCCGACGTCGCCGAGATGCTCGCCGTCGGGGGACTCGACGACGAGCTGCTGCGGCTGAGCTGGTCGATGCGCACGTTGCGCCAGACGCAGTGGGAACAGGACTGGTGGATGGACTGGGTCTGGCGTGGGCACGAGACCGACCCGCCGACGGCCAACACGATCGCGTTCGGAACGATCACGCTCGGTTCCTCGACCGCGGCTGGCGGTGCAGGCTTCTCCCAGCCGCAGTTGCTGAGCCAAGTCGCGCCCGACGTCGACATCCTGGCCGTGACACCGGTCGGCTCGCCGCTCGCGACGCACACGGCGCTCGGGACACGCACGATCGGCGACGGCGACACGGCCCGGCTCTGCTTCGACCCGTCGGGCTGCGAGTGCCCGGACGACAGCGGCGGCGGCCCGTGGCCGATGGAGGACCGCTCGGTGCTGCTGGCGGTGGCGCCGACGCAGACGAACCGTTGATCCACGTGGACGCTGAGAAGTGGGATCCCGCCGAGCAGTGCGACGAGAAGCCGTCGGGGTGGTCGAACGGCGACCCCCACCTCGTCACGTTCGACGGCCTGCCGTTCGACGTGACGTCGCTCGGCGAGTTCGTGCTCGCCCGCGACCCGCCGGCGGCTTCGAAGTACAGACCCGTCACGAGCCGTTCATGTCGGGTACCGGCACCACCGCGGTGGCGGTGCGCGCCGGAGGTCGGCGGGTGACGTTCACCCAGGGACGATTCCTCGCTGTCACGCCCGCCGTCGTTCGTGTCGACGGCGTCGATGTCCACCGAGCCCGAGCTCGTGGTCGACAGCGTGCGAGTGAGCGTCGGGGCCGACGAGGCGTCGCTGGTCTGGCCGGACGGCAGCACGGTTCGCCTGGAGTGGGCCCTCGGCTGGTTCGTCACCGTCTCGCCGGCACCCGAGCGGGCGGAGCGCCTGGTCGGCCTGCTGGGAGGCGCCGACGGCGACCTGCGCAACGATCTGGCTATGCCCGACGGCTCGCCCGCCGACATCGCCACCGTGGCCGACGACGAGTCGGCGTACTCGCCTGGCGTGGGCGGTCGACGACGCGACATCGCTGTTCGACTACGACGCCGGCGCGTCGACGGCGACGTTCCGGCGGCCCCATCCGCAGCCGACACCTCCCGACGCCCGGTCCGGAGACGGTCGCCCGGTGCGCTGCCCGGTTGGGCCCGGCGGCGGCCGGCCACGAGGTCGCGGCGTGCGCCTACGACGTCACCGCCACCGGACGGGAGGAGTTCGTCACCGTGTACGCGGCGGTGGTCGACGAGCGGGTCGACCCCGACGGCCACCTCGGCGTCATCCCGCCGGCCGTCGCCACGGTCGCCGCGACCATCGGTCCGGCGGCGGTTGGCAGCACCGGCGAGCCGGTGCTGACGCTGCGTGGAGGCGAGTCGGGCACGGTGAGGGCCGCCGCCGGGACGGTCCTCGTCGCGGGGCTGAGCGCTGCGACGGCGCGATGGCCGACCTCGAGGTGCGCGTCGCCGAGGACCCGTCGTCGGTCGCCCGCGTCGACCTGTGCGACCCGACCGGCGTCGCCGGGGTCGGGCTCGGCGACGACGAGTGGTACGACGGCGAGGCGTACGTGTGGTTGCCGGCCGCGGTCGCCTACGACGTCACCGTCGACGTCAGGGGGGCCGAGGACAGCGGTCGGCGCGGTCGCCGTCTACGTCGACGACTCGCCGACGCCCGTCGATGCCGCCGCGCTCGGCACGCGCCACACCGAGCAGCTCGACGGCATCGGCGACACGATCGTCTACCGCGCCGACCCCGAGGCCGAGCTCGCGGCGACCGGGTTCGACGAGGCGTGCGTCGGCGAGATGTACACCGCCGACGACCCCGACGATCCGGGGCCACTGCCGGTGAAGGGCTGCGAGCACCCCGACGGGATCGACTTCCCGCCCACCGACCGGGTCATCCCGGTCGTCGTGTTCGCCCGCACCCCCGACCCGGTGACATTGGAGCTGACACCGGTGTGACATCGGCCGCGCTCTGCGAACGAATGCACCCGGCTTGAAAGCGGGCGACACGCAAGGGGCCGGGGGTTCGAACCCCCCGTCCGCAGTGTGATGGCGCGAGACGTCCCGGACGACCGAACCCCCAATCCAGGGTTCGGTCGTCCGTGGTTTTGGGGTCCGTAGGGGCGATCGTCTTCAGGCAGCTCGCGAACGCCACGTGACAGAACACAGGAGCGTCACCACGCCCAGTGGGAGCCGTCAGCCCTTGACGGAGCCGGCGAGGATGCCGCGGACGAAGAAGCGCTGCAGCAGGAAGAACACGCACAGCGGCACGACGCACTGGATGAAGGCGCCGGCCGTGAGGAGGTGCTCGTTGTCGGTGAACGTGCCCGCTTGCTGGGCGATGTTCACCGTCGAGGGCCACGACCGGCTGTTCGACCCGACCATCACGACGGCACGAGGTAGTCGTTCCACGTCCACAGGAACTGGAAGATGGCGAACGCCGCCAGCACCGGGACCGACAGCGGAAGGACGAGGCGCCAGAAGATCGTGAAGTGGTCGGCGCCGTCGATGCGCGCCGCCTCGAAGAGGTCCCGCGGCAGCGAGGCGATGTAGTTGTGGAGCAGGAAGATCGCGAACGGCATGCCGAACGCCGTGTGGGTCAGCCACACCGCCGTGGTCTCGCCCTGCAGGTGCAGGTTGGGCATCACGGTGATCGTCTTGTCGAAGAAGGGCACGGTGTAGTGGGCGCCCTTGCCGTACATCAACGACAGCGGGATCAGCGACACCTGCGTCGGGATCGCCAGCAGCGCTATCGTGGCGATGAACAGCAGCTCGCGGCGGGAAATCGATCCACGCGAAGGCGTAGGCGGCGAACGCGGCGATCAGGATCGGGATGATCGTCGCCGGCAGGGCGATCGCCAGCGAGTTGGCGAGCGCCTGGCTCATCGACCCGTTGACGGTGCTGCTCAGCACGGCCTTGTAGTTCTGCAGGCCGAGCTGGTCGAAGTTGCCGGTGAACACCGTCCACCAGCCGCTGTTGCGCTGCACGTCCTTGCCCCGGAAGGAGTTGACGAACAGTCCGAACGTGGGGATGAGCCAGATCAGGACGAGCAGCCACAGCACCCACGTGGGGATGCTGCGCAGGAACCGGTAGATGGCGCCGGTGGCGCTGGCCCGTTCGTGGGCCGGATCGGCGAGCGTGGTGAGTGACATCGCCTCAGCCCCTCGCCCGCTGCATGCGGCGGATGTTGACGTACATGATCGGCAGGACCCCGACGAAGAGCACGGTGGCGAGCGCCGAGCCGAGCGCCGAGTCGCTGTTGCCGAACGCCCGCGTGAACATGTCGTTGGCGATCGTCTGGGTGTCGAAGTTGCCGTTCGTCATCACCTTCACGATGTCGAAGACCTTCATCACCGTGACGATCAGCGTGGTGACCACCACGCCGATGGTGGGGGCGATCTGGGGGATCGTCACCTTCCAGAACACCTGGCTCTCGTTGGCGCCGTCGATCCGCGCCGCCTCGATGAGCTCGGTCGGGACGTTCTTGATCGCGGCCGAGAAGATCACGGTGGCGAACCCGGTCTGGATCCAGATCAGCACGACCATCAGCCACATGTTGTTGAACGGTGGCTCCTGGATGAAGTTGATCGGGTTGGCCTCGATCGCGCCGGTGTCGGGGTCCTTGACGAACCCGCCGACCCCCGGGCCGAGGAAGCGCCAGATCAGGTAGACGACGATGATGGCACCGACCACGCTGATGCCGGTGCGTGTGCGCACGTTGTCGCGGATGCCGGTGACCGCGAACAGGATGAGCAGCGAGAACACGAGCAGCAGCAGGAGCACGGCGACCGCGGTCTTCCACCCCGTGTTGCTCGACCTCGCCGAGCCAGACCCACAGCGCGTTGAGCACGCCGGTTTGCGGCTTCGTCTTGTTGCGCGGCAGGTACATGAACCGCCAGATGATCCCGGCGCCGATGAACGAGATGGCCATCGGCAGGAAGATCAGCGACTTGGCGGCGGTCTCACCCCTCGAGCGGTCGGCGAGCACGGCGACGGCGAGCCCGATCGAGGTGGCGAGGGCGGTCACCACGATGACCCACCAGATGTTGTTGAACAGCGTGCCGCGCAGCGTGGCGAGCACCGAACACGACAACAGGAAGAAGCCGAACATCAGCGGCCCGAAGGCGCCGCCCGACGAGTCGAAGGCGCGGCGCGTGCGGCGGCCGGAGACCACCCCGGCGATCACGCCCAGCCCGATCAACGCCACCGCCGTCCAGAACAGCTTGGAGTGGAGGAACGCGTCCCACCCCCGACCGCGTCGTGTTCCAGAACCCCTTGTCGTCGAAGACCCGCTTGAAGTTGTCCATCCCGACGTACTCGACGCCGGCGCGGTCGTGGAACGACAGGTAGATCGTCCGGATCAACGGAACGACGAGCCCGGCGACGACGAAGAAGATCGCCGGGATGAGGAAGATCCACGAGCGTGAACGCTGCTCGACCTCGCGACGCGTCGTGGCGGCCGGCAGGGGCTGCAGGCCGATGCGGATCCCGAGCAGCGTGAGCGGCACCACCGACGCCACGATCGCCTGGGCCGTGGTGCCGTCGCCGAGGTCGGCACAGCCCCACCCGCCCAACACCGCCCCGACGGCCGCTCCCATCAAGGCCACGCGTGGCAACTGTCTGGCGTCGCCCTTGCTGCGCAACGCCCGCCAGCCGACGCCAACGGCGATGCCGATGGCGGTCAGGAGCGCGAACTTGCCCCAGGCGATTTCGGGCAGCACGGAATCGTTCATCGCCACCCCGATCAGCACGCCGAGGGCGGCGAACGTGACGACCGACATCGGCAACTTCCATGCGCTGGTGCTCGGTGTGTTCAGCACCAGGCCGGCGGCGCCGAGGGCGACCGCGCCGATGAGCCCCCACAGCCACGGCCGGGCCGGTAGGTCGCGGAGGGCGCGGTTGCCGTCGAGCAGGAAGAACGCGATGAACCCGATGCCGGCGCCGGCGAGGCCGGCGAACAGCGCCCACCTCGGGTAGGCGAGGTCGAAGAGCTTGTTGGCGCCGATGAACAGCCCGATCGAGATCCCCACCGCCACGGCGATCTTGATCGCCGTCTCGAGGAGCACCTGCCCGCCGACGAAGTAGACGAGCCCGCCGAGCACGACAGCTCCGACGACGGACTTGATGACCAGCGGCGGGGTGAGCTTGGGCGGCCGCCAGCGGACGCGCGTCGGGTTCACCACACCGACCGGGTTCGGTTCGACGATCGTGGTCAACTGCGCTCCCCCTCGAACGGTGCCCGCAACCTATACGAACGCGAAGGGGTGCCGGTGGCTTGCGCCGCCGGCACCCCTTCGCATCATCTGATGGCTCGAGTCATCGACGACCCGCCGCCGTCAACTCGTGGGCCAGGAGGCCTCGATGTTGTCGGCCGCCGTCTGGGCGTCCTCGTCGCCGTTCACCAGCGACGTCGCTTCCGACCAGAACGTGCCGGATCCGACTTCGTTGGGCATCTGGTCGGAAGCGTCGAAGCCGGCCGGCGAACCGGTGTTCAGCACCTCGAGGAACTGCTGCTCGAGTGGCGAGTACAGGCTCTGGTCGGCGTTGAGGTTGGCCGACAGGAACCCGGAAGCATTTGCACCGCCCTGCAGAGCCGTCTGTGCAGACTGGCGGGCGTTGGCGTACTCCGGCGAGCCGAAGTACTGCATGACCGCCCAGACCTCGGGGGCGTCGCGGAACGCCGCCGGGTTGGTGCCGGCGACGAGCACCGGCTTGGTCTCGGCGTCCGCCGACGGGAAGTAGAACGTCGACACCTCGCCATCGCCCTCGCCGAACGCCGTCCCGGCTGGGAAGAACGAGGCGAAGAAGCTCGCCTGGCGGTGCATCATGCAGTCGCCGTCGAGCAGCGGCTGGGCGTTCGCCTGGAATGGCGTGGCAGCGATCGTGCCACCGTCGGCGTACACGGCGTCCGGCTTGGCCCACAGGTCGGCCACGGTCTGCATCGCCTCCACGATCGGCGGGTCGTTGAACGGCACCGCATGGGTCACCCACTGGTTGTAGTAGTCGAGGCCCTGGTTGCGCAGCACGAGCTCCTCGACCCAGTCGGTGAACGGCCAGCCAGTGGCGGGGCCGGACTCGATGCCGACGCACAGCGGCGTGTGTCCGTCGGCGATCATCTGGTCGGTGAGGGCGTAGAACTCGTCGAGCGTGGTCGGCACGGTGTAGCCGTACTCGGCGAACTTCGACGGGATGTACCACACCAGCGACTTGAGGTCGTTCTTGTTGGGTATGGCGTACTGGGTGCCGTCGACGTTGCCGAACGACAGCCACTGCGGGTCCCAGTTGGCGCTGACATTGGCGAGCACGTCGTCCGGAATTGGAAGCACGTCACCGCTGCGGGCGAACCCGGCCATCTTGCCCGGCTGCGGGAAGTTGGCGATGTCCGGCGGGTTCTCGCTCTCGACCTGGGCGTTGATCTGCTCCTCGAAGTCGCGGGCGCCGGTGTACTGGATCGTGATCCCGGTCTCGGCGCCGAACGCGTTCAGCGCGGCGGTCATCGCACCGGCTTCGGCGGCCGAGTTCTCCGGACCGAACACGCTGACCGTCGTGCCGGAGAAGTCGGCACCTTCGATGCCGCTGTCGCTGCCGCTGCCGACGCCAGCGCCGGAGACCGCTTCGCCGCCGCCTCCGGTGTCGGGTGGCGCGCTGGCGCCCGCGGAACCGGCGAGGACTCCGCCGATCAGACCGAATGCCGCCAGTGTCGTCAACGCCTTGGAGCGTCTGCGCATGTTTTCCCCTCTGAGGATGTCTCGGGACCGAGTGAACGAATGACACGCACGGTGCTCGTCCTCGTCTCCGGGCCACCGTGCGCGACGACTCTCCCATACGTCGCGCAGGTGGTCAAGGGTCGCCCGAGCGGGTCAGCTGTCGGGCAGGGGCGCGAGGGCCCCGGGTGCACCAGCTCCCAGCACCGTTCGATCCGGCGCCGCGCGCCGCTCGAGAGGGCGAACGGGTAGAGGTCGCGCATGCCCATCGCCCTGGCCAGCTCGTTGGCGGCGAGGCTGGCGGTCACGGCCGAGGACACCCACGGGCGCGGGTCGAACGAATCGCCGGGTGGCTCGATCACGCCCCATGCCGCCCCGGTCGACACCACGTCGTGCACGTGCATGATCTGCGCCCACGACTCGGCGAAGTCCTCCCACGGGTGGGCGGCGGCGTAGTAGGACACGTGGCGGTCGCGCCACGAGCCGTCGTCGACGCGGCCGTAGTGGGCGTCGAGGGCGCGCTGGTAGTCGACGCGCTCGTCGCCGAAGATCTCGCGGAAGGAGGCGAGGCGCGCCGGGTCGGGTGCGACGTCGCGCAGCCAGACGAAGTGGCCCAGCTCGTGGCGGATGTGGCCGAGCGGCGTGCGGTACTGCTCGCCGAGCGTCGCCCGCACCTGTTCACGGTGGGCGGGGTCGGCTTCGTCGAGGTCGAGCGTGATCAGTCCGCCGATGTGGCCGATGAGGGCGTGGTCGCCGGCCGAGCGCGAGCGGTAGGTGAAGCGCAGCGGCGGCCCCGGCGCGGCGGCGTCTCGCCGCCGGCTGCCACGGCACCCCGAGCTCGGCGAGCTGCTTGAGAGCGCGCCGCTGCGCCGAGAGGAACGGCACCATCAGGTGGTTGCGGCCCTGTTCGCCGGCGTCGACGATGCTGCAGCTGGCGCACGCCCGCCCGGGTGTGGCCGGCCGCCAGTTGCAGCGCCAGGTATCGCGCATCAGGCAGGCACCGACCGTGGCGGCGTCGCCGAGCGACAGGGCGCCGTCCGCGCCGAGCGCCATCGACAGCTCGGTGTGGCAGCGCACGCACGCGAGGGAGTCGAAGAACACCTCGTTGGCGCACGTCGGGCAGCGCAGCCGCTCCATGCGTCCAGTTTGGCCCGTGCTCCGATGCGAGCGACGAGGCGCCAGCCGAGGAGCGGCCAGTCATCGGCCTGCGTGGACGCGGAACACAACCTCACAGATCGTGTGAAGCACAGCGAGCGTCAGCGAGCGTCCCGGCGATCGTGCGGGTAGGCGTCCGGAGCGTTAGCGGGGGGAGGGCGGGCCCTGCCCCCGGCCCCCTCCCGTCTCGGGTCGTTGCATTGGTGGACGTCGGGGCGGGTGGGGTTCATGCTGACGTGATGGGGACGGTGGTGAACATCAATGACGTTCTCGATGGTCATGTCGCGCTCAGCGTGGACTGTGTTGATCGGCTGTATCTGAATGCGTACGTGCCGTCGTTGCAGGTGGGTGGGCAGGTGCGACGGTTTCTGGTGGAGCATCTGGGTAATCCGGTGGCGTCGCCGGCGTTGTTCAACACGATCGGGAACCGGTTCCGTCGTGAAGTCAACGCGTTCGCTGCCGCGCATGGTGTGCGGGTGTTGGAGTTGGCCAAGCCGGATCGGTCCCGTTGGGATGACCGCAAGCTTGATCATGTCCGCCCGTATCTCGACGCTGCTGAGCGTGACGGCCGGTTCGGGGTGGTTGCCATCGTCAAGGCCCAGGAGTTCCAGTGGGTGTTCAAGGCGATGCCGACCCAATACGGCGCTCAGTACTCGTTCGACAAGGCCGAGCGTCGTGTGGGGGTGTTCTACGTCTACGTGCGGGACCTGGAGTTCGGTGTCGGGTTCATCAAGATCTGCACGTACTTCCCGTATCCGGCGAAGGTCTGGGTGAACGGTCATGAGTGGGCGATACGCCAGCTCGATCACGTCGGGATCGTCTACGAGGCGTTGTCCAACGGGTTCGCCGCCTGCGACGATCCCGACGGGTTGCAAGCGGTCTGCGACGGTTTCGGCCCGGCCGACGTGCAGGGCTTCTTCGACCGTTGGATCAGCCACATCCCGACTCCGTTCACGCCGGTCGATCGGGCAGCCGGGTATTGGTGGGAACTGTCCACGCGGCAGCTCGAAGTGTCCCGCACGATCGTGTTCGACGCTCCGCGCCGAGCCCACGGGTTCTTCGAGTCGCTGGTCACCGACAACATCGGAGTCGGCCGCCCCGAGAGCGTGGCGGTCGTGTTCGGCCGGCGTCTCACCAAACGCACGACCGATCCGTTCGCCACGAGGGTGTTCACCCCGGGCACTGAGGTCCGCATCGATGCCCGCTGGAAGTCGAACCGTGTCAAGCAATACCTGAAAGAAGGGAGGGCGTTGCGTATCGAAACCGTGATCAACAAACCAGGCGACTTCAAGGTCCGATCCCGGCTGGAACACCTGCCGGAACTGATCACGATCGGTCGCCAGGTCAACGATCGTCTGCTTACAGTGGAACGTGCCGGTCAGGGCTGTGCCATCGGCTCTGCGCTCTTCGAGCGCATCCACCAGCCCTACATACGGGAGGGCCAACGAACCGGAGCACTGCGCTTCGGGGACCCACGCTGACGGTGTCCGCGTCGCCGTGTTCTACAACAAGGTCCACGCCCGGATCTTGAGACCACTCATCTCCAACGCTGATCGGCCACCCGCCCCCCTCGAGCTGCGACGCGCCCTGTCGACGATTGACCGTGTCATCGGCGACTACACCGCCGATGCCCGGCTCGTCCCCGCCGCATGAACAACCCGCCGAAAAGCTCACAGATCCCGCCACGGAGCGTTGCTAGCGCAGGCCGCCGGCGCGGCTGCGCAGGCGTTCACGGCGTGGCCGGGGAACGCAGTGTTGGGACTAGCGCACGTGGCAGGCGCGGTGCGGCCACCCGGTGGCCCCGTCGGGGGCCGGCGGCGCCACCTCGTCGGTCTGCACCTGGCCGTCGCCGTCGGTCGCCCGGGCGACGATCGTGTGATCACCCGACGCGGCGTCCCACGCGTACTGCCACTGCACCCACGTGTCGTCGCTCGCCACGCGCCCGAGCTCGCACTCCCGCCAGTCACCGCCGTCGACCTGCACCTCGACCTTGGCGATGCCCCGGTTCGGCGCCCACGCCACTCCCGCGATCGGCTGCGTCCCGGCGGCGAGGTCGGCGTTCGACTTCGGCACGTCGATCGCGCGACTGCGTCTTGATCGGTGCCTCCCGCGACCAGCCGCGGGTCGTCCAGTAGCCCTTGACGTCGTCCCAGGTGGTCAGCTCGATCTCGGTGAGCCACTTCGTGGCCGACACGTAGCCGTAGAGCCCGGCCACGACGAGGCGGGCGGGGTAGCCGTGTTCGGCCGGGAGCGGCTCACCGTTCATCGCGTAGGCGACGAGCGCGGTGCGCCCGTCGGTGGCCGCCGACACCGGGAAGCCGGCGGTGAAGCCGTCGCCCGAGCGGCCGACCACCTGCTCGGCGCCGGACTGCACGCCGGCGCGCTCGAGCAGTGCGGCGAGCGGCACGCCCTGCCACACGGCGTTGCCGACGAGGTGGCCGCCGACCTCGTTGGACACGCACGACAGCGTGACCGTCTCCTCGACGCTGTCCATCGCCAGCAGCTCGTCGTAGGTGATGCTGAACGGGTTGTCGACCATGCCCGTGATCGAGACCGACCAACCCGACGCGCCGATCTGGGGAACCAGCAGCGCCGTGTCGATGCGGTAGAAGTCGCCGTTGGGCACGACGTAGGGCGTCAGGCCGTCGACCTCGAACGGCTGCGACGCCGGCGGGAGCACCGAGCGCGTCGGTCGCGGCAGCACGGTCGTGCGCCGGGCGGTGTTGACCGAGTCGCCGGACCGTATGCGCCGGCTCAACGCCGTGGCCGATCCGGTGAGCACGACCACGCCGGCGACGCCGGCCAGGAACCCGCGACGGTCGACGACGGTCTGGCGCACCTTGGCCGTGCTCGTGGGGGTCTCCGGCTCCCAGGCCGCGGGCACCGGGTCTGCGGCGTGCGGGGTGGCGAGCCGCCACAGCAGCGCGAAGGTCCCGATCCCGGCGAGCACCGACACCAGGCAGGCGAAGATCGCGTCGCCGGCGGAGTCCTGCGGGTCGGTGATCATCGCCCACACGCCCACCAGCCCGAACGCGGCGAAGCCGAGGGGGGCGACGATCCACCGGTGCCGGGCCGCCAGGCCGAGCACGGCGCCGAGCAGGACCGACGTGATGACGATCCCGGTCACGAGCGCCGGCTTGTCGTTGGTGCCGAACGTGTCGACGGCGAACTGCTTCAGGGACCCGGCGAAGCGGTCGACGAACTCGCCCCCGACCGCGGTCACCGGTGACGTCGTCGAGTGCACCGCCGCCGCGGCCAGCTCGCCGGCGGCGAGCGCGGCGCCGGCAGCGAGGGCGCCGGTCAGGGCGGCCGCGGCCCGTCCGGGAACGGAGGGCGGCGTGGTGGGTGCCGGAGCCGGCACCTGCTCGGTGAGCAGCACGGCACCATGATCGCAACCGCTTGTGGCGATGTTCAATCGTCCAGCGAAACAAACGCGAAACTCCCGGTGCCCTCCGCAATCGGCCCGCGCACCCGCCACCTACGCTCCTGGCGTGGCTCCCACGGCTGGGCCGATGGTGTTGGTGGTCGATGACGAGCCGATGGTGCGCGAGGTGGTGGCGCGCTACCTCGAGCACGACGGCATCGCGCGTGCAGGAGCTGGGCGACGGAGAAGCGGCCGTCCAGTGGTTGGGCGAGCACGAGGCCGACCTCGTTGTGCTCGACGTGATGCTCCCCGGCGTCGACGGGCTGTCGCTGTTGCGTCGCATCCGGGCCGCCGGCGACACGCCGGTGATCCTGCTCACCGCGCGCGACCGAGGAGATCGACCGGGTGGTCGGTCTCGAGCTCGGCGCCGACGACTACGTGGTCAAGCCGTTCTCACCGCGCGAGCTGGCGGTGCGGGTCCGCAACGTGCTGCGCCGCACGGCGGCCAGCTCGACGCTCGCTGCACCCGGTGCCGGTCAGCAGCTGCACTTCGGGGATCGCGACGCCGGCACCCTCGACATCGACACCGCCGCACGGGAGGCGGCAGTCGAGGGTCGCGTGGTGCCGCTGACGCCGAAGGAGTTCGACCTGCTGGCTGTGCTCGCCGGCTCACCGCGCCAGGTGTTCTCCCGCCGGCAGCTGCTCGAGCGGGTGTGGGACTCGGCGCCGGAGTACCAGGACCCGGCCACCGTCACGGTGCACATCGGCCGGCTGCGCCAGAAGTGCGAACGCGACCCCGAGCATCCGCGCTGGATCGTCACGGCGTGGGGCGTCGGCTACCGGTTCGAGCCGTGAGCCTCGGCGTCTGGGACGCGATCAGCGATCGCCCGTGGCGACCGCTCTCGCCGTGGTGGTGCTCGCCGCCTGCGCCGTGGGCGCCGGCCTGGCGCTGCGCGCCCTGACCTCGCGGACGACGTCGCTGCGCCAGGTGGTGCTCGCCATCACGCTGTCGTCGATCGCCGTCGGCGCGGTGGTGGCGGTGGTGCTCGCCCGGCTGATGGTGCTCGACGCCGACCAGGCCCGCTCGGCGCTCGGGGTGCTCGCCGCCACCGCGGTGCTGGCGGCGCTGCTCGCCGCCGTCGCCTCCCGCCCGCTCGGGCGCGACGCCCAGCGCCTGGAGTCGGCGGTGCGCCGGCTGGAGGCGGGCGACCGGTCGGCGCGCACCGGGGTGGAACGCCGCGATGAGCTCGGCCACGTCGCTCGCGCCCTCGACGAGCTGACCGAACGACTCGACGTGCTCGAACGCGAGCGGGCCGGGTTCGAGGACGAGCGGCGGCGCATGCTCACCAGCGTCGGCCACGACCTGCGCACGCCGCTCGAGCGCGCTGCGGGCCGCGGTCGAAGCGCTCACCGACGGTGTGGCGCCCGATCCGGAGCGCTACCTGCGGGCGATGGGCCGCGACGTCGAGGCGCTCGGCGCACTCGTCGACGACCTGTTCCTCGTCGCCAGCATCGAGTCCGGGCGCCTCGAGCTGCACCGCGAGCCGGTCGACCTCTCGGAGCTCGCCGACGAGGCCGTCGAGGCGCTGGCCCCGGCGGCGTCGGCGCGTGGCGTATCGCTCGGCCTGCGCTCGACCGGGAGCGTGCGCGTCAACGGCAACGCGGCGGCGATCGGACGGGTCATCCGCAACCTCGTCGACAACGCGATCCGCTACGCGCCGCCGGACACGACCGTCGACGTGGTGGTGGAGCCGGGCGAACCCGCCACCGTGCGCGTCGTCGATCGCGGCCCGGGATTCCCGGCCGAGTTCTCGGCGCACGCCTTCGAGCGCTTCGCCCGCGCCGATCAGAGCCGCGCCCGCGCGACCGGCGGTGCCGGCCTCGGGCTGGTGATCGCCCGCGGGCTGGTCGAGGCGCACGGCGGACGGATCTGGATCGAGCCCGCCCGGCCCGATCGCGTCGGCGGGCGCGTGGTGTTCCAACTTCCCGGAGCGTGACTCCCGTTCACGGCGGGTGACGGCACCGGCTTCAATGGCCGTATGAACGACGACTCGTGGTGTCCGACGACGACGCGGTGCGCGTCGTCACGATCGACCGGCCGCACCGGCGCAACGCCGTGGACTCGGCGTCGGCCGACGCGCTGGCCGCCACGTTCGCCGAGTTCGACGGAGACGACAGGCTGAGCGTGGCCGTGCTCACCGGCGCCGGCGGCTACTTCTGCGCCGGCGCCGACCTCAAGGCGCTGGCGACCGGCGACCGGCGGCCGGTGGGCGACACCGGGCGCGGCCCGATGGGCCCGACGCGGATGCGGCTGTCGAAGCCGGTGATCGCCGCGATCGAGGGCCACGCCGTGGCCGGCGGGTTGGAGTTGGCGCTGTGGTGCGACCTGCGCGTCGCCGCGTCCGATGCCGTGCTCGGCGTCTACTGCCGCCGCTTCGGCGTGCCGCTCGTCGACCTCGGCACGATCAACCTGCCCCGCCTCATCGGCCACAGCCGGGCGATCGACCTGATCCTGACCGGCCGCGGCATCGACGGCGTCGAGGCCGAGCGCATCGGGCTCGTCAACCGCGTGACCGAGCCGGGCGGCGCGCTCGCCGCCGCGGTCATGCTCGGCCCACGAGTTGGCGGCGCTGCCGCAGCGGTGCCTGCGCAACGACCGCCTGTCGGCCATCGAGCAGTGGGACCTCGATCTCGATGCGGCGATCCGCAACGAATCGTCGCACGGGCCGCGACACGATCGCCAGCGGCGAGACGCTCGCCGGGGCGGCCCGCTTCGCCGAGGCGAAGGCCGCGGCGGGACGACCGTGCCCCTCACGCCCCGATGATCGCTGCGTGCAGCAGCGTGCGCAGCTGGCTGCGGATCGGGTGCGTATCGCTCGGGAGCAGCTGGGTCATGAACACCATCGTCGTGTCGAGCACCGGATCGACGCTGAAGGTCGTGCTCGCCGCGCCGCCCCAGCCATACTCGCCGACGCTGTAGGGCACCTTCGCCCGCACCGGGTCGATCGCCACGCTCACGCCGAGGCCGAAGCCGACACCGTCGAAGGTGGTCTCGCTGAACAGCGTCCGTCCGAAGCGTTCGAGATCGGCGCCACCGGGGAGGTGGTTGGACGCCATGTAGTCGACCGTCGTCGGCGCCAGCACGCGAACGCCGTCGAGCTCGCCGCGCCGGGCGAGCATGGCCGCGAAGCGCAGGTAGTCGGCGGTGGTGGAGCACAGCCCGCCGCCACCGAGGGTGGCCGACGGCGCCCGGGTGGCCGCCGTGCCGAGCGGGTCCCAGCGCAGCGCCAGGCGGGTGCCGGGCGTCGGCACGTAGAGGGCGGCGAGGCGGTCGGCGCGGTCCGGCGCGACGAACCAGCAGTGTCGGTCATCTCGAGTGGGTCGAGCACCACGTCGCTGCATCACCTCGGCGAACGGTCGCCCGGCGGCCACCTCGACGACCCGCCCGAGCACGTCGGTGCTCATGCCGTAGTTCCACTCGCGTGCCCGGGTTGGAACAACAGCGGGAGGCCGGCCAGCCGGTCGCACAGAGCGGCGAGGTCGAGGTCGTCGCCGACCTGCAGGTCGAGGCCCGCCTGCCGGTACAGCGCGTCGACCGGATGGGCGTTGAGGAAGCCGTACGTGAGCCCGCTGGTGTGGGTGAAGAGGTGCCAGATCCGCATCGGCTCGCTGACCGGCTCGGTCTGCGGGCGGGTCGTGCTGCCGCCGCGCCACACCCGCTGGTCGGCGAAGGACGGGATGAATCGCGCCACCGGGTCGTTGAGATCGAACGCCCCCTGCTCCCACAGCGCCAGCGCGGTCACCGCCGTCACCACCTTGGTCATCGAGTAGATGCGGAAGATCGTGTCGTCGGTGACGGCCAGCGCGGCCTCGACGTCGCGGTGGCCGACCGAACGGTGGTGGGCGAGCCGACCGTGGCGGGTGATCGCCAACTGCCAGCCGGGGAGCAGCCCCTCGTCGACGTAGCGACCGAGCACCGCGTCGATGCGCCGCAGTCGGGCCGGGTCGAACCCCAGCTCGGCCGGATCGTGCACGTTCGTCAGGTCGGTGGTGGCGGAGTGCGGATCGGCGGTCGTGGTCACGGGGTCAGTTGAGCACAGCGCATCGGCACGCCGGACGGTCGTGCCATAGCGTGTCGCCGTGCCCGCTACCTTCGACGACCTGCTCGACGCCAACCGCGCCGTTCGCCGACTCCTTCACCCTCGCCGGGTTCGACGGCATCGCCCACGCCGGGGTGGCGGTCGTGACGTGCATCGACTCGCGCATCGACCCCCTGCGGATGCTCGGCTTGCGCGCCGGCGACGCCAAGATCTTCCGCAACCCCGGCGGACGGGTCACCAACGCCGCGCTGGAGGCGCTGGTGCTGAGCGTGCACGTGCTGCGCGTCGACCGGATCCTGGTGGTGCCGCACACCCGCTGCGCGATGGCAGCGAACACCGAGGACGAGCTGCGCGACCGGGTGTCGGCGAGCAGCGGGCAGGACGCCTGGTGGCAGTCCTTCCACGTCGTCGAGGACCAGCAGCGGGCGCTCTACGAGGACGTTCGCACGGTGCGCTCGCACCCGCTGATCCCCGAGTCGGTGGCCATCGGCGGGTTCCTGTACGACGTCGACACCGGCCTGCTCGACCAGCGCTTCTAGCGCCCGGCGGTTGCGCTCGCGGCGATCTGGCACCGTGATTCCCGGTGCGGGCCCTGGCTGATCCGTGGTCGACGTGCCCGCCGACTCACGGCTGATGCCCTGAATGGTCGGTGATCGCCGTCGAGCCGGGCTCGGCCGCCACCGTCGCCATCGGTCACCTGCGTCTCAGGCAGCGATCTGGTCACCCACATTCTCGATATCGAGAACGTGGGTGACCAGAGACCCAGCCGACCGGTGACCAGATCGCCGCGCTCAGCCGAAGACCTCGATCTCGACGGCTCCGACGTTGCCGCCGCTCGAGCTGGCGACGTCGAAGCGGAGCTGCTCGCCGGTCACGTCGACGTCGGCGACGCGCGGTGATGCCACGGTGCCGGCAGGGAACGGGCCGAGCGGATCGGCGCCGTCGACGCTGAGCGTGAACGTGTCGGTGATCGCCGTGCCGTCGGCCATCGAGCGGGTCAGGAAGGCGACGCCGCCGATGTGCTCGGACGAACCCAGGTCGATGGTGATCGAGCCGCGATCGCCGTCGCCGTCGGTCGCCCACTCGGTGGCGGTGTCGCCGTCGATCGCGTTGGCCGCGGCGAAGTCGTCGGAGAACTCCGACGAGACGTCGACGATCCTCGCTGCCGGTGGCGAGGTTCGGGCCCGCGGTCGACGGTGGTCGCCACGGCGACCGCCTCGACGCTGAACGTGCCGACGTCCGACCGGTACCACGTGCCGTCGGCGGTCGTGCCCTCGACGACGTACTGGTAGGTGACGCCGGCCTCGACGTCGGGGAGCACCACGTCGTGCTGGGTGATGCCGGTGCCGTTCATCGACAGGCTGTTGTTGAAGCGCCCGAACGTGTCGTCGTCGCCCCACACGATGGCGCAGATCATCGGCTCGGTCGTCGTGACGCGAAAGATCGCCCGGCTGGGGTCGGACGGGTCGGTTTCGAACGAGAACGCGCTGGCCTGCACCTCGGCGAAGGGCCGGGCGACCGCGGCGTCGACGGGCACCGTCGGCGGTGGATCGGTGGCGGCCGACGCGGCTCCCGACAGGCACGCGGCGAGGCCCAGCGCTGCGCCCGCCACGAGCAGGCGGGTCCGACGAATGGGTGCCGGCATCGTCGGAACATGTTGGCACCCATCGGTCGCTCGGGTCAGTCGGAGTGTCGGGCGCGATGTTGCGATCGAGTTGGTCCAGCAGTTCGAGGGCGGGGCCGGCGTACCAGCTGATCCACCGGTCGTAGATGTGCTTGATCGGCAGCGGTGACGGTCGCACCCTCGTCACGATCACCGAGGAGGGGTGGAGCGACAACGACGAAGGCCGGTCCGCCTCCTACGGCAACTGTGAGGGCTGGACCGGGATGTTGTGCGCGATGAAGGTATGGATCGAGCACGGGATCAACCTGCGCGACGGCTTCTACAAGTGATCTGACGCCTCAGGCGAAGTCGGTCAGATCCGGCGTCGGGCCGCGGAAGGACCCGTCGCGCGGGCTGGTGATGCCGAGCAGCAGCGGCCCGGGGATCGCGACGATCGCGAACCGTGCCCCCCAGAACGCGTCGTGCGGCTCGCGTCGGGACTCGGCACCGCGCTCGATCGCGGTGGCGTACACGCGGTCGACCGCGTCGCGCTCGTCGACGGCCACGCTCACCACCACCCGCCCGTCGTCCGGTCGCAGGCCGCCCCACCAGCGTGAGAACGCGGCGCTGTCGAGATCGAGGTCGACCGGCGTGCCGGCATCACGGACGCTCTGGTGGTGCACCGCCCAGTCCGCCCAGTCCGCCCAGTCCGGCGCGCCGGACGTGGAGCTCACACTTCGCCGCGGGCGAGGAAGTAGCCGCCGACGGCGATCACGAGCAGGCCGGCGGCGGCGAGTGCGGCGTTGGGTGCTGGAGTCGATGGCATCGAACATCGAGGCGAGCAGCCAGACAGCGAGGGTGATGCCGGCGATGGTGCCGCCGTGGCGGATCCAGCGGCGTGCGACGGCGGGCGGCAGGTCGCCGCGTGGTGGAATCGTTCGCGGCCGCGGCGGTGGCGAGGTGGAACCCGCCGATGCCGAGGGCTGCCGCGAGCAGCCACATGGTGGCGCCGCGATCGGTGAGGACCACCCAGCTCGTGGCGTAGGCGGCGATGAACAGGGCTGGGATCACCGTGTCGGGTTGGGCGCACGAGGCGATGGCGAGGGCGGCGAGCAGCACGAGCAGCCAGCCGGGCAGGCTGCCGGCGATCCGAGCGCGGCGAGAGCGATCGCGGACGACGTAACGGTGATGAGCCGGATGGGGACTTGGGCGCGGGCTGTCTGGAGGAGCGTGTGACACACGGTCTGTCGGGTGGTGTGTCATCGTCGGGCGATTCGGGGTGCCGCGGCGCGTCGGCCGAGGTCGCGAAGCACTTGGTCGACGGTGCCGGGTCCGCGCCAGGCGACGATCGGGATGCCGGCGTGTTCGAGCTGTCGGAGCGTGCGGGCGCGTTCGAGGAGTCGGATGCGCCAGGCGAGCGCACTGCTGGGATCCTGGGCGTGGTCCGGCGTCGGTGCGGGAAGCGTGTCGATGACGAGCACGATCATCCCGAGTCGGGCGAGTCCGACGGATTCGTCGAGCACGTGCGCGGACAGCAGCGGTGAGAGCACGAGGGCGAGGCCGCCGGCTTGGAAGCCGAGTTGGGCGAGTTCGGCGGGGCGGCTGATCTGTCGCGGTTGGACGCCGCCGGCTTCGATGGTGGCGAGTTGCCCGAGGATCCGGCGGAGGTGGGCGGTTCCGTGTCCGACCTGGACGAGTCGCAGCGCTGGTCGATCCGATGGCGCGAAGGGCGATGCCGTCGCCGTGGCGGAGGAAGTGGGCAGCGATGGCGCCGGCACCCCGCACCGATTGATCGAGACTGCTGGCCGGTCCGTCGATCCCACCGCTGGTGCCGGCGTCGATGGTTGCGTCGACGACGAGCAGGACGTCGGTGTCGCTGTCGGCGTGGGTCGTGGCGACGTGGAGGGTGCCGGTTCGCAACGAGACGGGCCAGTTGACTCGTCGGAGGCGATCCCCGACGGTAAAGGGTCGGATCGTGGCGAACTCTGTGCCCTCGCCGCGGCGCCGCGATCGGTGCAGGCCGATCAGACCGGCCGGGCTCGGCACGGGTGCGCTGCTGTCGAAGACGGTCGGCAGCGGCAGGGTCGTGAGTTCCCGCAGGTGCGGGCTCGTCGGCCCGAAGCGGAATGCGCCGAAGGCCGAGCTCGCCGCGACCAGTGCCGGCCCGATCTGGCGGCGGCCCCATTGCAATGATCGGAGATCGATCCCGATCGTGACGGGGTCGTCGGGATTGGTGCGGTCGCCGTCGACGGTGACCACGCCAGAGGGTTCGGCGAGTTGCCAGCGGTCGTCGAGGGCGACTTGGGCGGCGGCGACGTCGATCGAGTCGCCGGGAGTGATCGTGATGGTCCAGGTCGTCGCCTCGCCTTCCCGGATCGAGCGGTGGGCGAGCACGCTGTCGATGGCAGGGCTGCTGGTCGGTCTGAGCATCAGCGCCCACATCGCGACCGCGGCGAGGGGGGCGGCGAGCACGACGAGGTCGACGCGTCCGCAGAGCACTCCAGCCAGGGGCAGGGCGACGGCGCCGATGCAGGCGCGGATGTGGGCCATGGTTGGCCGCCATGACGGTCCCACCGGCTGGGACATGGCGGTTGCTCAGAGCTCGCTACGGTCGAGCGCTTGCGGGGCGGTCACGCTGTTGAGTACCTCGTTGACCACGGACGCGCCCGACGCGGCGCTCATCCACAGCTCGGGCTTGATCGTGATGCGATGAGCGAGGGCGGGCGCGGCGACCCGCTTGACGTCCTCGGGAGTGACGTAGTCCCGTCCCTCGATGGCGGCGATGGCGCGTGCGGTGAGCAGCAATGCCAGCGAGCCACGCGGTGACGACCCGATCAAGACGTGGGGGTGGTCGCGGGTGGCCCGCACGAGCTCCACGCAGTACCGGCCCACCGTGTCGTCGACCGTCGTCGTCTCTACCGCGGCCTGCATACGCAGCAGTCCGGCGGGTCCGGTGACCGGGCGCAACGTCTGTTCCTCTTGTCGGCGGGCGACGCGGCGGACCAGCACGTCGCGTTCGTCGTCCGCGGTCGGGTACCCGAAGCTGATCCGCAGCATGAACCGGTCGAGCTGGGCCTCGGGGAGGTTGAAGGTTCCCTCGTACTCGACCGGGTTCGCCGTGGCGAGCACGTGGAACGGGGCGTCGAGGTGGAACGTCTGTCCTTCCACCGTGATCTGTCGTTCCTGCATCGCCTCGAGCAGGGCCGCCTGCGTCTTCGGTGGGGTGCGGTTGATCTCATCGGCGAGCAGCAGATTGGTGAACAGCGGTCCCCGCCGGAACTCGAACGTGGCGGATCGTTGGTCGTAGATGAACGATCCGGTCAGGTCGGCGGGGAGCAGGTCCGGTGTGAACTGGGCGCGCTTGAACGACAGGCCGAGGGCCTGGGCGAAGGAACGGGCAGCGAGTGTCTTGCCGAGCCCGGGCACGTCCTCGAGCAGGACGTGCCCGCCGGCCAGGATCCCGGCCAATATCAACGTGAGCGGGCCGCGCTTGCCGATCACGGCCTGCTCGACCTCGTCGAGGACCTGGCGGGCGACGGAGCTGACGGCGGTGATGTCCCACGGGTCGTCGTCGGTCACAGTTGCTCGATTCTGTCGACCAGCTCGACCAGGCGACGGCGGGTGAGGCCGGAAGGGTCGGATTCGGCCGATTCGCAGAACCGGGACAGCTCGGGGCCGACGATGGCGGCGTAGCGCTGTGGATCGTCGGCTCGCGTGACGCCGTACGTCGCGTCGACGTGGTCGTCGAGCACTCGCAGCAACGCCGTCGACAGCGCCGCCCGACAACCCTGGCCGATGTTGGGATTGTCCATCTCGTGCACGTCGTGATCGAGCTGGCGGAGGCGTCCGTCCTGTCCCCGCGCTCGCCGGAAGCCGACGCTCGGCGTCGACCAGCGGGTCGTCTCCACCCACTGTCCGACATCGGTGACCAGCCACACGACCGTCGTCGCAGCGACCACGCCGACCGTCACGAGCAGCCAGGACGGCAGCCGCATGGTCACCAGCAGGAAGGCCACCACTGCGATCCACAGCTTGGCGATCGTCAACAACCGTCGACGCAAAGGATGAGGGGTCGCCGTCCCGAGCGGGCTCACCGGTCGGCTCCCTCGACGACACTCGCGCCGAGCTGCCCGCGGAGCACTTCCAGGGCGTGCTGGGCGTGTTCGCGATGTTGCTCGGTGAGGTCGTGCCTCGAGAACCTGGCCTCCCGGTAGAGCGCGGCGAACGATTCGATGGCGGCGGCGTCGACGACTCGGGCGCTCAGCACTCGAGTGGTCATCTCCTCCGACGTCTCACTGGGACGGCGCTGGATGCCCGCCTCCTCGACGGCGTCCTCCAGGCGCGCCCAACAGGCGACGATCGCATTCCGCGGCGACCCCTGCGCCAGGACCTCGTCGAGCTCGTCGGCCGCCTCGGACAGATCGACGTCGACCTCCGGCAGCGGTTCGACGGGCCCGCCGGATCGTCGTCGTCGCGTTCGGTGCCAGTTGCGATGCGCCACCCACCACAGCAACCAGCCGACCAGCAGCGCGGCCAGCCCCCACAGCACGTACACCAAGAACCCGAGATCCGTGGACGAGCCCGTCACGCTGGCTTGCTCCGGCGGCACGGTCACCTGAGTCGGCGCGACCGTCTCCGGCACGCCCAGACTCGGCGACCGCGTGCCGTCGGACAGCTCGTAGTCCCGCCACCAGTGCGGCGGGCGAGCACTCGCTGACCCGACCACCAGCACCGCCGCCACAACGGTTGCCGCGGCGAGCAGGACACCACGCCGGTTCACGGTCCGACCCTAGGACATTGCCCGCGAACTCCCTGGAGGGTACCGGTTTCTGTGGGTACCGGAACGTGCCCTCGGCGGTGTGGCGTCTCAGGAAAGTCCCGGGACAGGTGTCGCGAGACATCCCAGAGCAGTCATCGGGCCCGGGGCAGATCGACAGCCCGGGGTTGCTCCCGAGATCCCTCCCGACTGGCACATCCCGGCGGCGGGCACGGCCCGGCCCTTCCCCCTGGTGGGGTGGCCGGGCCGGTCGTGACCGTGACGGTGCGTGTAAGGGCCGGTCAGCCGTCGAGGGTCGTCGCCGTGCCCGTCGTAGCTGTCGCCGTCGGGGTCCCGGTGGCAGGGAGCTCGGCTGCGACGGTGTCGCTGTCCACGAGCTGCATGCGCCCGGTCTCGGTCGAGGCGGCGATGCCCAAGGCGATGGTCAATGGGTCTTGCCGGTGCCGGAGTGACCGGATGCCTTGACATCGCTGGTGTTCGTCCGTACAGTGCTAAATCGATTAGGCAAACATGTCCTGCCGATCGAGGGGGTAGTCATGAGTCAGTCCGAGGGTGGTGTGTGGACCCGCGGTCTCAGCAGGCGGCGGTTGCTCCAGGCGTCCGGCGCGGTGGGTGCGGCGGCGTTGCTCGGGTCGATGCCCGCCCGCGCCGGCGCACTCGCGCCGCGGGCGGCGAGCGCGGTCCGGCGCCGCTCGACGAGCAGCACCGTCACGATGAACCTGCTGTGCGAAGGCGGCGGCAAGGCCGAGCTGGAACCGGTCGTGGCGGCGTACGCCGATGCGACGGGCAACGAGGTGACGCTGGTCGAACTTCCGTATGCCGGCCTGTTCAACCGCTTGTCGAGCGAGCTGTCCTCGGGGGACGTGTCCTTCGATGTGGCCGCACTCGACGCGATCTGGCTCCCGACGTTCGCCCCCACCGTCGAGTCGCTCGACGACCTGTTCACCGACGCCGTGAACGCCGACCTGTTCGACGGGCTGGTGGCCGAGTCGCAGGTCGACGGCCACCACGTCGGGATGCCCGTATGGACCAACGCCGAGATCGTGTTCTACCGGCGAGACCTCTTCGAGGACGCCGACGAGATGGCCGCGTTCTCGGACCAGTACGGCTACGCGCTGGCACCGCCGACCGACTGGCAACAGTTCCAGGACATCGCCGCGTTCTTCACCCGCAGCGACGACGGGTTGTACGGCACCGACGTGAAGGGCGCCGTCGAGACCGAGTGGCTTGCCCACGTGCTGCAGGCCGGCTCGGACGGCGTGGTCCTCGACTCCGACGGGGGAGTCATCGTCGACAATGACGAGCATCTCGCCGCGCTGACGTTCTACGCCGACCTGAACAACGTCGCCGCTGTGTCCCCGCCCGGTGCCGCGCAGATCGACTGGGCGGCCGCGCAGAACCTGTTCAACCAGGGCACCACGGCGATGACGCGGTTCTGGGCGCACGCCTACCCGCAGATCCCCGCCGACGCCCCGGTGCACGGCAAGGTTGGCCCGGCCCCGATGATCGGCGGCGCCGCCGGCGTGGCCGGCATCCCCGGCGCCTGGTACCTGTCGGTGCCGACGTCGGGCGACAACGTCGACGCCGCCAAGGACTTCGTGCAGTTCGCCTACGACCACAACGATCTGTCGGTCAAGACGTCGCTCGGGTTGGCGGCGCGCAAGTCGGTGTTCGAACAGTTCGCCGACCAGCCGGGCTACGAGCACTTCGGCCCCTCTGCTCGAGACGCTGTCGGCGCCGGCGACCCGGGCCCGCCCGGCGACGCCGCAATGGCAGCAGATCGTCGACGTCGTCCTCGTGCCGATGCTGCAGGCCGCGGTCGAGTCGGGCGCCGACTACGCCTCGCTGCTCGACTCGGCGCGACAGGACACCGAACGAATTGTCAGTTGAGTCGGCGAACGCGCTCGTCGCGCCACGCCGGTTCCGAACGCGACGGCTGAACACCTCGGCGCGCAACTTTGCGCTGGCGATGATGGCGCCGGCGGCCCTGTTCCTGGCGGTGTTCGTCGGCTGGCCGCTGGTGCGGCTGGTCGTCGACAGCCTCTACGACATCGCGCCCCTCCAACGCACCCGCCAGTACATCGGGCTGCAGAACTTCCGGGACGCACTCGGGTTGCCCGAGTTCCGGAGCGCGGCGCGGCGCACGCTCGTGTACACGGTGCTGGTCGTGTCGTTCGAGTTCGTCCTCGGGCTTGCTGCGGCGCTGTTGTTCAACGCCATCGGCCAGCGGTCGAGGCTGTTGCGCACGGTGTTCCTGTACCCGCTGATGATCGCTCCGCTGGTGGCCGGACTGCTGTGGCGCTACCTGCTCATCGACAACTTCGGGCTACTGAACGAACTGCTGGCACGGGCACACATCATCAGCAGCCCGGCGTCGATCGGCTGGCTCAGCGATCCAGACATCGCCCTGTTCGCGGTCGCCATCCCCGACATCTGGCTGACGACGTCGTTCATGACGCTGGTGCTGTTCGCCGGGCTGCAGAACGTGCCGCCTGAACTGATCGAAGCGGCGCACCTCGACGGGGCGGGCGCCTGGCAGCTGCTCGTCAAGATCATCCTGCCGTTGCTGCGCCCGGTGATCGCCGTCGTGCTCATCATCCGCGGCATCGACGCGACCCGAGCGTTCGACGTGATCCTCATCCAGACCGACGGCGGGCCGCAGAACGCCACCGAGACACTGAGCCTGCAGATCTACCGGACGATGATCCGCTTCAGTCAGCCCGGGCTGGCGTCGGCGATGAGCGTGCTGTACCTGGCGGCGATGGTGGCGGTGGCGGTGCTCGCGCTGCGGTTCATCTGGCGGCCGGGCGGTCGGCCGTGAGCTCGCGCGCGGTCGGCACTCGGGGGAGCACCCGCGGTGTGTTGTGGGCGTTGCTCGTGCTGCTGGTCGTGCTGTACGCGGTGCCCTTCGTCCACCTCGTGCTCACGTCGCTCAAGCCGCCGAACGAGGCGATCGCGGTGCCACCGAACGCCATCCCGCGCCACTGGACGCTGGCGAACTACCGCTCGGCGCTCGACACCGAGGGGCGTCACTCGAGCCTTCGGCAACAGCGTGAAGACGGCGTCGATCAGCGCCGTGCTCAGCCTCGTGCTGGCCGTGCCGGCGGCGTACGGGGCCACGCGATTCGTCACCGTCGGCGGCCGCGTGTTCCTGCTCGTCGCGCTGATCACGCGCATGGTGCCGCCGGTGGCGATCGGCGTGCCGATGGTCGGTCTGATGCGCAACCTGCACCTCAGCGACAACACGATCGGCCTGGCCCTGGCCCACACGACGATCTCGCTCCCGCTGACCATCTGGTTGATGTCGAGCTTCTTCGAGGCGGTGCCCAACGAGCTCGAAGAAGCCGCGATGATCGATGGCTGCGGACGCTTCGGAACGATGGTGCGCATCGTGCTCCCCATCGTCGTCGGCGGCATCGCCGTGGCTGCGATCTTCGCCTTCCTCGCCTCCTGGAACGAGTTCCTGTTCGCGCTACTGCTCACCTCGGTCAACGCCCAGACCACCCCGATCGTGATCGCCAACTTCCAGTCCCAGTTCGGGCTGGACTGGGGGCCGATGACGGCCCTGGCGGTCCTCTACTCACTCCCTGTGGTGCTGCTCGCCATCGTGCTGCAGCGTCGCATCGTCGCCGGGCTCACGCTCGGTGCGCTGAAGGGATGACACGCTGTCCGATCCCAACGATCGCCACGAGGAGCACACCGTCCCATGAAGTTCTGGCAACCCAACAGCCCACTGAGCGGCCTCCCGTACGTGAAGGCGGCGCGCTCGTCGCGGTCGTCGAGCTGGGACCGCACGGGTGGTAACCGAGATTTCGCGGTCGTCGAGCCCGGAGCGACGCACGTGCTCGCAGACCTGCGCGGGTGCGGCGTCATCGAGCACATCTGGCTGACGACGCGCTGCTACTCCGAGAAGTACCTGCGCAAGCTGGTGCTCGAGATGTACTGGGACGACAGCCCGACGCCGAGCGTGCGAGCACCAGTCGGCGACTTCTTCGGCGTCGGTCACGCGACCTGCGTGCACTTCATCTCGCTTCCGCTGAACATGGTGTTCGGACCGAGGCGCGGTCCGAAAGGGCCGTTCGCCGCGGCGATGAACTGCTACCTGCCGATGCCGTTCGCCCGGGCCGCGAGAGTCGAGCTGCGGAACGAGAGCGACGCCCCGATCGCCAACCTCTTCTACTACGTCGACTACGAGCTCACCGACGAGGAGCTCCCCGACGACGTCGGCCGCTTCCACGCCTTCTACCGGCAGGCAAAGCCGTGCGTCGCCGTCGAGCAGCGCAGTGACCTCGTCGATCCGGCGCCGTGGGACCTGCCGGGCGTGAACCTGACCGGCGCCGACAACTACGTGGTGCTCGACACCGCGGGCACCGGCCACTACGTGGGGTGCACTCTCAGCATCGACAACTTCAACGCGAGTAACCAGACGTACACGTGGCCGGGCGAGGGTGACGACATGATCTTCATCGATGGCGAGGTGTGGCCACCGTCGCTGCACGGCACCGGCACCGAGGACTACTTCAACGCCGCGTGGGGTTTCCCGAGCGGCGCGTACGCCGGGCCGTACCACGGGATCACCCTGGCCAGCAGTCCGCAGGAGCACTTCGGGTTGTGGAGCGTGTACCGGTTCCACATCGAGGATCCGGTCCGCTTCACGAGCTCGATTCGGGTCACGATCGAGCACGGCCACGCCAACGACCAGGGGAACGATTACTCCAGCGTCGCCTACTGGTACCAGCTGGCTCCCAGCGGCTCGATCATCGAGCTGCCACCGGTCGAGCAGCGCCTCCCTCGACGCTGGCCCGAGCACGGGCTGTGGGACGAGTGACGACGGACCGGTCGCGGTCGGGTCGTCGCAACCGGGCGACGATCGGAGATGTTGCCGATGCGGCGGGCGTGTCGCGGGCGACGGTCTCGCTCGCACTCAACGACGTCCCTGGCGCACGCATCGCTGCCGCGACGCGCCAGCGCATGGGCGAGATCGCCGAGCAGCTCGGGTACACGCCCAGCCGGGTCGCGCGGAGCCTGCGTCTGCAACGCAGTCACACGATCGCGCTGGTGAGTGACCGGATAGCCACCACGCCGTACGCCGGCAAGATCATCCTCGGGGCCACTCACGCCGCCCGCGACCACGGGTGGTGGTTGCTTCTTCTCAGCACCGAGGGCGACCCCGACATCGAGGTGCAGGGCGTGAAGCAACTGCTCCAGCACGACGTCGACGGTGTCTTGTACGCCACGATGTACCACCGACTGGTGACCGTGCCGGAGGTGCTGTCCGCCGTGCCGACCGTGCTCGTCGACGCCGAGTCCGACGACCGCCAGATCCCCGCGGTCGTGCCCGACGAAGTCGGCGGGGGCCGCGCGGCCGTCGACCTGCTGCTCGCCGCCGGCCACCGGACGATCGGCTTCGCGACCAACGTCGACGACATCCCGGCGACCCGCGGGCGACTTGCCGGTTACCGACAGGCCTTGGCGGCGGCCGGGATGCGCTTCGACCGACGGCGCGTCGTGGCCGCCGAGTCGACGACCACCGGTGGGTTCGTCGCTGCAATCCGGCTGCTCGACCGGGCGGAGCGACCGACCGCCCTGTTCTGCTTCAACGACAGAATGGCGATGGGCGCCTACCGCGCCGCCGCCCACCTCGGCCTCGAGATACCCGCTGACGTGTCGATCGTGGGGTACGACGACCAGGACCCGATCGCCGACGGCCTGTTCCCTGCACTGACCACCGTCGCCCTGCCGCACTACGACATGGGTCACTGGGCGGTGGAGCGCCTGATCGACGGCATCGAACGCGGGACACGCGTCGCCGAGGGCGACACCCCGTTTCGAATGCCGTGTCCCGTCGTCGTCCGTTCGTCGGTCGGTCCGCCGCGATGACCGGCAGTAGCTGACCGGACGTGCTCCGTCTCGCCGACGACTGGATCTGGGACTTCTGGCTCGCCGACGATGGCACGCGCTTCCATCTGTTCATGCTCAAGGCGCCCCGAGCGATCGGCGATCCGGACGCCCGCCACTGGAACCAGACCATCGGACATGCGGTGAGCGACGACCTCGTCCACTGGACCGAACTCGGTGACGCCCTGTCGGTCGGGGCGACCCCGGCGTTCGACGACCGCTCGACGTGGACCGGTTCGGTCGTGGCGAACGAGGGACGTTGGTGGATGTTCTACACGGCCACCAGCAATGCCGAGCGCGGCCTCAAGCAGCGCATCGGCCTCGCCACCTCCGATGACCTCACGACCTGGATCAAGCATCGACGCCAACCCCTCGTCGAGAGCGATCCCCGCTGGTACGAGTCGGTGGACGACACCCAATGGCCCGACGAGGCGTGGCGCGACCCGTGGGTCTTCCGCGCCCCCGACGACTCATGGCACATGCTCGTCACCGCCCGGGCGCGGACCGGCCCGCACGATGACCGCGGCGTGATCGGTCACGCCCGCTCACACGACCTCGTCGACTGGGAGGTCCTGGCCCCGCTGAGCCGCCCGGGTGCTGGCTTCGGGCAGCTCGAGGTGCCGCAGCTCGCCGTCGTCAACGGCCGAGGCGTGCTCCTTTTCTCGTGCCTCGGCGCACAGCTCGCCCGCCGCAGCGAACCGCGCGATGGCGGGGTCTGGTGCGTCCCCGTCGACTCCGACCTGGGTCCGTTTCCCGTCGAACGGGCGCGACGACTCACCGACGAGACCCTGTACAGCGGACGGCTCACCCAGAACCGCGCCGGCGACTGGCTGCTCCTCGCGTTCCGCAACGTCGCGTGCGCCGACGACGGCAGCACCGTGTTCCTCGGCGAACTGTCGGACCCGCTCCCGGTTCGTTGGTCCACGGATGGGACCACTCTCGTCGTCGACCGCTGACCGTGTCACCGCCGCTTGGTGCGAACTCCCTGGTCCGGTACCACCACCCTGGGCGCACGATGGGGATGGGAGATAGAGGCCGCTGAAACGCCTCATTCGCGGGGGACGGGCGCACAGGTACCGCGATCTGCGGGGCTGGTTGTCGCGTATGTTTCACCGGACGTCGGGGTGCCGGAGCGCGGCTTTCGCGGTGGAAACGCAACTGCACCGGGTCGCGGCCGCACCCCTTCGACGCCATCGTCCGACGCGAAGGCATTGATCCGGATGTCGCCGCAGCACTCGTGGCCAGCGGGCAGTGGGATGGCATGGTGCCTACGTCCGATCCGGGCTCCGCGCTGACCGGAACCCGACACCGTTCGCGCCCAGATCGCCGACCGGGCGATTGGCGGCGATCACTGGACTTCCGACCCTATGCCGCCGCGCTCGGGACCGTCACGCTGAAGGAGTGCTGATCGATGAAGGTCTCGAGCTGCTCGACGAGCGCGACGCCCTGCGCCTGCTCGCCGGCAGTGAAGTCGGTCGCGTCGGGGTCACCATCGGCGCGCTCCCAGCGATCTTTCCGGTGAATTATCGGCTCATCGACGGGTGCGTCGTGTTCCGGTCGGCCCCCGGGTCGAAGCTGTCCGCAGCGGCCAGTCGGACGGTCGTCGCCTTCGAAGTCGACGACTACCACGCCGCCGACCGGTCCGGCTGGAGCGTGCTCGTCGTCGGACGGTCGGAGGTCGTGGATGACCTGGACGTGGCGTTCAGGACGCTCGAGTCAGGGCTGGAGACCTACGTCGACGGCCCGCGCGGCGCGATCGTCCGGATCACTCCGTCGTTCGTGTCCGGCCGCCGTATCGTTCACGTGCCCACCGGCGTCGTCCCGTACACCCAGTGACGGCGGTCGCTCCCATCGACCCGGTGGTGAAGTCGGCCGCGTGGCGACGTGACTTGCAGCTAGCTGTCCTGGGCGGCGGCCGCTGCGTTCCGAGGTCGACGGGGACGACGCAGAGGCTGGCGAGGCATGCAGCCTCGTCGATCAGACCGAGGTGGGACGCCCGCTCGGCCGACACCACGGCAGCGCCGCGCAGAGAGTGACGGCGTCGACGGTCGACAACTGACCGGCCATGATCTATCCTATAGCCTATTGACTGTTGCGGTGCCGGTCGATAGGTTCCAACGGCAGCCCGGGTCATCTCGCGGTCCGGGCGCGCACAACCGGGGGAGAACACCATGATGAAGTCGCGCCGCGCCAAAACGGCCCTCGCTGCCAGCCTGTTCATCGTCGCCGCCGCGTGGGGCAGCCAGAGCCTGGCGACCACGGGAGGCTCCGAACCGGCCGGTAGCGACGCTGCCGCGCCGGAGGGCTCCGCGCCTGCGGACTCCACGGGCGGGGTCAGCCAACAGATCGCCACGACGACCGGAGAGAACTGCAGCTACGACCAGTACGGCGGCTCGGGCGTCGAGGCCGTCGACCTCAGCAATGCCACCATCGGCTTCGCCCAGTCCGAGCGCGAGGCCAACCCGTTCCGCATCGCCGAAACCCAGTCGATCCGCGACGAGGCCGCCGCGCGTGGCATCGACCTCATCGTCACCAACGCCGAGTCCGACCTGAACAAGGAGATCTCGGACATCCAGAGCATGGTCGACCAAGGCGTCGACGCACTGATCATCTCGCCGCTCAACAGCGAGGGCCTGGACCCGGCGCTCGACTACGCACGCGAGCACGGAGTGCCGATCATGACCATCGACCGGCTGCTCACGACCAAGACCGCCTGTCAGGACTACATCGGCTGGATCGGCTCCGACTTCGTCGAACAGGGTCGCCGCGCCGCCGACGCGATGGTCCGCGAGACCGGCGGCGACGCGCGGCTCGCCATCCTGCTCGGCGCGCCAGGCGTGAACGTCACGACAGACCGCAACAACGGCTTCCTCGAGGAGCTCGACGCGGTCGACAACAACATCGAGATCGTGGCCCAGCAGGCGGCCAACTACGAGCGGGCGATGGGCCAGACGGTCACTGAGCAGCTGATCGCCAACGATCCCGACATCGACGCGATCTACGCCCACAACGACGAGATGGCGCTCGGCGCCGTCGCCGCGCTGCAGGCGGCCGGGTATGCGCCGGGCGACGTGAAGATCATCACGATCGACGGCACCCAGGGCGCCGTCCAAGGCATCATCGACGGCTGGATCTCCGGCGTCATCGAATCCAACCCGCGCTTCGGGCCGCTCGCGTTCCAGGCGCTCGAAGACTTCTACAGCGGCACTGGCGTGCCCGCGGTCACGATCATCTCCGACCGCGAGTACACGACCGACAATGCCGAGGCCGAGCTGGACAACGCCTACTGATCGGAACACGACCCCGAGGGCCGGGGCAGTGGCCGCAACGCAGCCGCTGCCCCGGTCGGTCTTCACCTCCGCCGTGAGCGAACCAACCCTGATCGAGCGATCGTCGAACGAGCCCGTCCTCGCCGCGGTCGGCATCACCAAGCACTTCGCCGGGGTCAACGCGCTCGATGCGGTCTCGCTCGAGCTCCACGCCGGCGAAGTGCACGCCCTCGTCGGGGAGAACGGTGCCGGCAAGTCCACATTGATCAAGGTGCTCACCGGCGTGCACCCGCCCGACGGCGGAACCATCACCTATCTGGGCGACACCGTCTCGCTGGCCTCGCCACGAGCGGCGTGGGACATCGGCATCAGCACGACGTTCCAGGAGATCACGCTGGTGCCGTTGATGTCGGTCGCCCGCAACCTCCACCTCGGGCATGAGCCACGCACCAGGTGGCGCCTGCTCGACGTCGACACGATGAACCGCCAGGCCGACGCCCTGCTGCGCCGCTACGGCATCGACATCGACGTGCGCCGCCCGGTCGTGTCGTTCGGTGCCGGCGTGCAACAGATGATCGCCATCGTGCGGGCGGTCTCGACCGACGCCCGTGTCGTGATCCTCGACGAGCCGACGTCGTCGCTGGAGCCGACCGAGGTCGCCCAGGTGTTCGCGACGATTCGTCGCCTGCGCGCCGCCGGCGTGGCCCTGCTCTTCGTCAGCCACAACCTCGACGAGGTGTTCGAGATCTCGGACCGGATCACGATCCTGCGCGACGGGCGCCGGGCGCGCACCAGCACCGTCGCCGACACGACCAAGCTGGAGGTGATCGCCACGATGCTCGGTCGCGACGTTGCCGAAGTCCGCTCGGCGGGACGCACCAGCTTCACGCGCGACCAGGTGGTCGGCACCGATGTCGTCCTCGACGCCGTCGGACTCGACCGACGCCACCAACTGCACGACGTGTCAGTCGCCGTGCACAGCGGCGAGGTCGTCGGACTGGCCGGCCTGCTCGGCTCCGGTCGCTCCGAGACCGTGAAAGCGATCTTCGGTACGCAGCGCCTCGACCGCGGCACCGTACGGGTGGGCGGTCGGCGGGTGCGCACCGGCTCGCCGGGCGCGTCGCTCGCGGCGGGCACGGCGCTGCTGCCCGAGGACCGCAAGGCCGAGGGCATCGTCCCCCAGATGTCGGTTCGCGACAACATCGTGCTGATGTCGTTCGGCCGGGTCAGCCGGTGGGGGTTCATCCTGCCCGGTCGGGTCGACCGGCTCGTCAGCCAGTACATCGCCCGGCTCGGCATCAAGACGGCGGGCGGCCGCCAGACGATCGCCCAGCTGTCGGGCGGCAACCAGCAGAAGGCGCTGCTCGCTCGCCTGCTGTGCACGGACCCGAAGCTGCTGCTGCTCGACGAGCCGACCCGAGGCATCGACGTCGGCGCCAAGGCCGAGGTCCAGACGCTGGTGCAGCAGCTCGCCGATCAGGGTCGCGGGATCGTGCTCATCTCCTCCGAGCTCGAGGACGTCGTCGAGGGCTCGACGCGCGTGGTCGTGCTCAACCGCGGGACAGTGGTGGGCGAGCTCGGGCGCAACGAGATCGCCGAGCACCGGATCATCGAGCTGATGGGCGCGGCACCGCCCGCCGAGGACGAGCCCGACGGGACGCGGGTTGCCGGCGAGGGGGCACAGCCGTGAGCACCGTCGTGGCGACCGCGACACGTGAACGTTGGCGGTCCGCACGTCAGCCTGCGCACGCACGGTGTGTACGTCGCCCTCGCCGTCGTCGTCGTCTTCAACCTCCTGTTCACGCCGAACTTCGCGACGATGCGCAACGTCCGCCTTCAGCTGGTGCAGGTCACCCCGGTCGTGATCGTCGCCCTCGGCATGGCCGTTGTCATCGCCACCGCCGGCGTCGACCTGTCCGTCGGCGCCGTCATGGCGTTGTCGGCGGCCACGCTGGCGGCGACGCTCGATCGCGGGGCTTGGTCGGCGATGGCACTCGCCCTGCTCGCCGGCATCACCGCCGGGCTGTTCAACGGCGTGCTCGTCGGGGTCGTGAGGATCCAGCCGATCGTCGCGACGCTCGGACTGTTCATCGCCGGACGCGGCATCGCGCTGATGATCGCCGGTGGTCGCCTGACCGAGATCTTCGACCCGACGATCCACTCGATCGGCACCAGCTCGCTCCCGGGCGGGTTCCAGGTGGGGGTGTACGTGGCCGCCGGGCTGACGGTGGTGATCTCGATCGTCGGGCGTTCGACGGTGTTCGGCAAACGGGTGGTCGCCGTCGGAGGCAGCCCCGAAGCGGCCCGCACCGCCGGCCTCCCGGTGCGGCGGACGTTGATCTCCGTCTACGTGATCTCGGCCGCCCTCGCCGCGGTGGCAGGCATCCTGGCGAGTGCCCGCGCCGGCGCATCGGATCCGTCGTTCGTCGGGCTGCTGATCGAGCTCAGCGCGATCACCGCGGTGGTCGTCGGCGGGACCTCGCTCGCCGGCGGCGAGCTGCGCGTCGTCGGCACGGTGGCCGGCGCCGTGCTGATGCAGCTGATCTTCGCCACGCTGATCCGTCATGACCTGTCCGACGCCGACGCCCGGATGGTGCAGGCCGGGATCATCGTCGGCGCCGTCTACATCCAGCGCGACCGTTTGCGCGCGAGCGGCCGATGACCACTGAACTGCTGGCCCGCACGCCGGGCGATCCGCCGCCGGGTGACGTCGGCGCTCCGGCGGCGTACGGCTCGTGGTCGTCGGTCATCCGCCGGTCGGCGGCCGGGGTGGTGCTGGCCGTCGTGATCCTGGTCGGCATCATCGCGTTCGGCAGCGACTTCGCCAACGCCGACAACTTCGCCAACCTCGCTGCCTCGTCGTCGTTCCTCGCGATCATCGCCATCGGCATGACGTTCGTCATCATCGGTGGCGGCATCGACCTCTCGGTCGGCTCGATGTACGCACTCGCCGCCGTGCTCGCCGCCTACAGCTCGCAGTGGGGCTCCTTGACGGGCATCGTGCTGCCGATCCTCGTGTGCGGGGCCATCGGGAGCGTCCAGGGAGTGCTGATCGGGCGGGTGGGGCTGCCACCGTTCATCATCACCCTGGCCGGCCTGCTCTTCGCCCGCGGACTGGCGTTCAAGGTCTCCGACAATGGCAACACCACCTACCTCATCGACTCTGGCCGGTGGATCCGCCACCTCGGCCAGGAACGGGTCATCGGAATTGGTGTGCCGGTCTGGATCGCTCTGGTGTTGTACGCGGCGGGAACGGTGGTGCTCAACCGGACGCGCTTCGGACAAGCCGTGTACGCGGTCGGCGGCTCCGAGGACGCCGCGACGTTGATGGGCCTGCGCGTGGCGCGGGTGAAGATCGCCTTGTACACGATGAGCGGCGCGTTGAGCGGACTGGCCGGCATGCTCGTGGCGGCCCGCTCGTCGTCGGGACTGTCGACGATCGGCGGCGGACTCGAGTTGCAGGCGATCGCGGCCGTGGTCATTGGCGGCACGCTGCTCTCGGGGGGTGCCGGAGGTCTCATCGGCACGCTCACCGGCGTCCTGCTGCTCGGCGTGATCCAGAACCTGATCAACCAGGTCGGCACCCTCCGTGAGTACCACCAGCAGGTGGTGAGCGGCATCTTCCTCATCGTGGTGGTGACGGCGCAGACCCTCGTCGGAAGGCGTGAGCGAACATGAACGAGAGACTTCGGGTGGCGGTTGTCGGTACGGGTGAGTGGTGGGGCCGCGAGCACGCCCGGGTGTTCTCGCGTCGGGCCGACGTCGAGCTGTGCGCGATCGTCGGACGCTCGCACGCCAAGGCGGTGCAACGGGCGGACGAGTTCGCCACGACGCCCTACGTCGACCTCGACGCCATGCTCGAGGCCGAGCGCCCGGACCTCGTCTCTCTGTGCCTGCCCAACGAGGGCCACTACGACACGACGATGCGCGTCATCGAGGCCGGGTATCCGCTGCTGGTCGAGAAGCCCCTCGTGTTCGACCTCGCCGAGGCCGACCGACTCCTGGCGGCCGCCGCCGAACGGGACCTCTTCTTCGCCATCAACTTCAACCACCGCTATGCCCGACCCGTGGAGATGGCCCACGACGCCATCGCCTCGGGCGCCCTCGGTCAGATCACGTTCGCCACCTGGCGCTTCGGTGGCGAGGTCGGCACCAGCACGCATCGCGTACGCGAACCTCATCGAGACCCAGTGCCACGGCTTCGACATGCTCGAGCACCTGTGCGGTCCGATCGCCGCTGTGAGCGCACACATGAACGATCCGGTCGGACACGGGCTGACCACGCTCGCCGTCGCCCTCACCTTCGCCTCCGGCGCCGTGGGCGCGCTCGTCGGCACGTACGACTCTTCCTACGCCTATCCCGACACGCACTACGTCGAAGTCAACGGCACCGCGGGTCGTGTGCAAGTCGTAGACACGGTCAAGCGTTTCACCCGCTCGATCTCCGGAAGTGAGACGCGTGAGGTGTGGGAGGCCGGCTATTTCAACGATCCCGACCGGGACTTCCACCATCTATTCGAGCGGCACCTCGACGCCCTCATCCAGGCATTGCGCGCCGGCGAGGAGCCCCCGATCCACGCTCGCGCTGGCCGCCGGGCCTTGGAGCTGGCCGTAGCGTGCATCCGTTCGTTCGAGGAGTCGCGTCAGGTGCCGCTCGACGGTGCCGCGCTCGCCTGACGGGCGGCGGGTCGGCGCGACCCGATGAGAGACCGCACCCACACCGCGCCTAGGGACGGCGACAAGGCTGTCGGTCTGGGCGTCACTCGTCAGTCGTTGACCTCGGTTGCGCTGGTCGCCCTTACGGTCGTCACTCGGCCAGCGAGCCGCTTGCCGCGAACACCCTGGTCCAATGCCATTTCCCTGGCACCCGGTAGGTGCCCTCGGCAGGATTCGAACCTGCGCTCACGGCTCCGGAGGCCGATGCTCTATCCCCTGAGCTACGAGGGCGTACGCCCCCGCAGGCTAGCGGCGGCGGCTATCTGCGGAGCGTTGTGCACCGCTGCGGTACCGAACGTTCCGCAGATGCGTCGCCGGGCGGGCGATTCCGACCGGCGGCATCGGTGCGGCGAGGCGCCACAATGGGACGACCATGGCCGACCTGCTCGCCCTCCTCGCCGACCGCCTTGCCCCGGGGTTCGCCGCTGTCGCCCGAGCCGGAGGGCTCGACGAGGCGGCCGTCGCTGCGGTCGACCCGGTCGTGCGCTCGTCCGAGCATGCCGACGCCCAGGCCAACGGCGCGCTCGCCCTCGCCAGGGCGGTCGGGCGCAAGCCGCGCGACGTCGCCGTCGACGTGCTCGCCGCCGCCGACCTCGCCGGCGTGGCCACGGTCGAGATCGCCGGCCCCGGCTTCCTCAACCTCACGGTCGACAACGCCTTCCTGGGCACGACGCTCGCCGGCGTCGCCGCCGACGAGCGCCTCGGCATCGCCGCACCGGACGCGCGGCGCGTCGTCGTCGACTACTCGGCGCCCAACGTCGCCAAGGAGATGCACATCGGCCACCTGCGCACCACGGTGATCGGTGACGCCATCGTGCGCATGCTCGAGCTGCTCGGCCACGAGGTCGTACGCGAGAACCACGTCGGTGACTGGGGCCGGCCGTTCGGCATGCTGATCGAGCACCTCGTCGAGCTCGACGCCGACTCGAGCGAGGCCCTGGCGATCGCCGACCTCGACGACTTCTACAAGGAGGCGAGCGCCCGGCTGAACGCCGACCCCGAGTTCGCCGACCGGGCACGGGCGCGCGTCGTGCTCCTCCAGCAGCACGACCCCGAGACGATCGCCGCTCTGGCAGCCGCCTCCTCGACATCAGCAGCCGGCACTGGAACGACGTGTACGGCAAGCTCGGCGTGCTGCTCACCGACGACGACGTCGTCGGCGAGAGCTTCTACGACGAGATGCTCCCCGGCGTGCTCGAACGCCTCGACGCGGCCGGGCTGCTGGAGACGTCGAACGGCGCCGAGGTGGTGTTCCCACCGGGGTTCACCAATCGCGACGGCGAGCCGCTGCCGCTGATCGTGCGCAGCAGCGCCGGTGCCTACACGTACGCCACCAGCGACCTGGCGTGCGTGGCCGACCGCGTCGAGCGGATCAAGGCCGACACGCTCGTCTACGTGGTCGGGGCGCCGCAGGCCCAGCACCTGGCGATGGTGTTCGCCGTCTCGACGATGGCGGGCTGGCTGGTGCCTCCCACCGAGGCGGTGCACGTCCCGTTCGGCAGCGTGCTCGGCCCGGACCGCAAGATGCTGAAGAGCCGCGACGGTGAGCCGGCGCGGTTCATCGACGTGGTGAACGAGGCGATCGAGCGCGGCGTCGCCGTCGTCGGCGAGAAGAACCCGGAGCTCCCGCCCGAGCAGCAGGCGGCGATCGGTCACGCCGTCGGCATCGGCGCCCTCAAGTACGCCGACCTGTCCACCGATCGCAACCGCGACTACATCTTCGACTGGGATCGCATGCTGTCGTTCGACGGCAACACGGCGCCGTACCTGCAGTACGCCCACACCCGGGTGTGCTCGCTCTTCCGTCGCGCCGGTGTCGATCGGCCGAGCGTGCGTTCGATCGTGCCGACTGGTCGAGGCCGAGGCCGAGCGAGCCCTCGCCATCCACCTGCTCGGCTACGACACCGCCGTCGCCGAGTCGGTCGAACGGTACGCGCCGCATCGGCTGTGCACGTACCTCTACGAGCTGGCCGCTGCGTTCACGGCGTTCTACGAGCACTGCCCCGTGCTGCGCGCCGACGACGAAGTCCAGCGCGACAGCCGCCTCGCGCTCTGCGATCTGACGGCACGGGTGCTCGCCCACGGCCTCGGCCTGCTCGGCATCGACGCCCCTGAGCAGATGTAGCCGGCTCCGGCCCGGGTCCGGACGCGGAACGTCCCCACCGGGACGCGGTGGGGACGCTCGTGGTCGATGGATGCGGCTCGCGCCGCCGGGTCGGGCATCAGCGGCGACGCCGTCGGTTGACGGCTTCGCGCCACATGCGCGCCTCGCCGGCGACACGCCGCATCTGCTCATCGCGGTCGCGTACGTACGCCGCCATGTGTTCTGGGCTCGTCAGCTGGAACATGGTCCATGCCTTTCTCGTGAGATGGGTGGTTGGGGTGGATCGATTGGTGGTGGCTGGTCGATGCGGCGCGACGTGTGCCGGTGAGGCGCGCGGTCGGGCGGGGCCTCGTGGACGGTGGGTTCGCAGCGACGCCGCGCGCGTCAGCGGAAGGGGCGACGCGCTACGCGGCGACGCATGTGTCCGCCGCGGCGGCACCGGTCGGCGCCGCGCCGAGTCGGATGATGTCGGAAATCGGCTGGATCATCTCGGGGCACCTCCTTGTGCGTCGATGGGCGGGCGAAGCTCGGGTGCAATCGTGGCGCACCACGCACCCGCCGATCAAAGGAGTTTCCGAACGTCGCCGTGATACGCGAGCGTCCTAGATTCCTCGTCTTGGTGTCCCCGATCCCGTTCAGCCTGTTGCCCGACACCGCGGCGGTCGATGCCGACGGCTGGCTGACCGTCGGCGGGGTGCGCGTCGACGAGTTGGCGACGGAGCACGGCACGCCGCTGTTCGTCTACGACGTCGCCCACGTGCGCGCACGATGCCGCGAGGCTGTCGCCGCGTTCGGTGCCGGTCATGTCGTGTACGCGACGAAGGCGTTCCTGTGCCGGGCGATGGCGCGCCTGGCGGTGGAGGAGGGGCTGCTGCTCGACGTGGCGAGCGGCGGCGAGCTGCACGTCGCCCTCCGCGCCGGCGTGCCGGCGTCGTCGTGCACGATGCACGGCAACAACAAGAGCAGCGACGAGCTGGACGCGGCGATCGACGCCGGGGTGCGCTCGATCGTGGTCGACAGCTTCGACGAGCTCGACCGCATCGACGCCCTCCACGACGCCGGCGCGGCGGTGCCGGACGTGCTGATGCGGGTCACCCCCGGCGTGCACGCCCACACCCACGACTACATCGCCACCGGGCAGGACGACTCGAAGTTCGGTTTCAACCTGGCGAACGGCGACGCCGCCCGGGCGGTGGAGCGGGCGCGGCGGTCGGCATCGGTCCACCTCGTCGGGCTGCACTGCCACATCGGCTCGAACGTGTTCGTCGCCGAGAGCTTCGCCAAGGCGGCGGCCCGCATGGCGGCCTTCGCCGCCCCGTACGGACTACCCGAGCTCGTCCTCGGCGGCGGGCTGGGCGTGGCCTACGTCCGCGGCGAGTCGGCGCCGACGATCACCGAGTGGGCGGCGGCGGTCACCGCCGGTTGCCGGGCCGGCGGGTTCGAGGGCGCGGTGACCGTCGAGCCCGGGCGGGCGATCGTCGCCTCGGCGGCGATCACCGTGTACCGAGTCGGCACGATCAAGGCGATCCCGGGCGTGCGCACCTACGTCGCCGTCGACGGCGGGATGAGCGACAACCCGCGCCCGGTGCTCTACGGGAGCGGCTACGAGGCGCTGGCGCCGCGCGCCGCTCGGGCCGATCGGCCGCTCGCGCGCCCGGGTCGTCGGCAAGCACTGCGAGTCCGGCGACATCTTGTTGTTCGACGCCCGCCTGCCCGCCGACCTCGCCGTGGGCGACCTCCTCGCCGTGCCGGTCACCGGCGCCTACGGGCACTCGATGGGCTCCAACTACAACAAGGTGCCACGCCCGCCGGTGGTGTTCGTCGAGGACGGCGTGGCCCGGGTCGTGGTGCGTCGGGAGACCTACGACGACCTGCTCGTCACCGACGTCGGCTGAGCGACCGCCTCCGGCAGCGACCGTTCGTAGAAGCGCCGGTCGAGGCGCTCCTGGTTCCACCGGTGCAGTCGCCACCCGAGCAGCGACCCGACGCTGAACACCACCAGCCCGCCGACGCCGTCGAGCCAGTAGTGGTTGGCGGTGACGACGATGCAGAGCAACGTGAGCAGTGGGTATAGCAGCACGGCGACGCGCTGCCACCGGCGTCGCATCAGTGGCCACATGGCGATGGCGCACCACGTCGACCACCCGATGTGCAGGCTGGGCATGGCGGCGTACTGGTTGGAGATCTCGGCCATGGCGCTGGTGTTGAACGACCACAACCCGCCGTAGTGGGCGAGGGTGTCGACGAAGCCGAACGTGCCGTCGATCGGGCGGAAGCGCGAGATGATGCAGTCGCCCCCCCACGAGCGGCACGACGCGTCGAGCAGCCGCGGCGGCATCAGCGGGAAGAAGGCGAAGCCGAAGATGGCGAGGGCGGTCATGAACGCCAGCGAGTTGCGCCACTGAGGGAACACGTTCGGACGCTTCCAGAACAACAGCGCGAACACCCCGATCGTGACGACGAAGTGGGCGCTGCCGTAGTAGATGTTCATGAAGCGGATGACCGGCCGGAAGTGCAGGAAGAAGCCCTGGATCGACTCCTCGTGGAAGAGCCCCAGCCAGCGCTCGATCTGGATGACCTTCTCGGCGTTGTGGAACGCCTCGTAGGGCGGCGCGTCGCGGCTGGCGAGTGCGGAGCCGAACTGGTTGCGGGTCCAGGAGTAGACGGCGTAGAAGCCGGCGGCGAGGGCGGCTTCCTTCCACCAGAACAGGCGGTGCCGGCGGGACTCCACCACCGTCCTCGGCGCCACATCCTGCATGTCACCGAGGCTAGGCCGCACGCCCGTTCGGCGACCGTCTGATAACGCCTTGGCTCGCCCGGAATCCTGATCGCGGCCGCGAGTTCGACGCGATCGTCGTGCGCGGTCAGTCGCAGCCGCAGCGGCGCATGAAGCGCTCGACGTCGACCATCACGCGCACCACCTTGCCCACGCCGACCAGGCCACGCTCGTCGGACGCCGAGACCGTGAACGTCAGCCGTCGCCCGTCGACCTTCACCAGCACGGCCTCGGCGACGACCTCCGAGCCGATCGCCGACGGCTGCAGGTGGTCGACGCGCACGCTGATGCCGACCGTCGTGCACCCGTCGGCCAGCTCCGGCCCGATGGCGCGGCAGCTCGCCTCCTCGCACAGTGCGATCAGTCGCGGCGTACCGAGCACGTCGACATCGCCCGAGCCGAGGGCGCGCGCAGTGTCGGCCGGGCTCACGAACAGCTTTGCCTCGCCACGATGGCCGGTGGCTACGGTCACTGGTGCTCCATCGGTTGCGTGCGAGTGACGAGGCGCCAGCCGAGGAGCGGCCAACGGCTGCGCAGGCAGTTCATAGCGTGGCCGGGGAACGCTGTGAACGTCACGGCCCGACACGCTATCGACGTCCGTTCCCGCCCGCAGGGAATCCGCATCCGATCCGCTGCGCCGCCCGAACGGGCCACCGCTAGCGTGACCGCCGTGATCGACCACGATGTGCTCGAGCGGGTGCTGGCCACGGCGATGGGCTCGGGCGGCGACTTCGCCGAGGTGTACGCCGAAGACAAGCGTTCGATGTCGGCCGGGCTCGACGACGGTCGGGTCGAGCAGGTCTCGAGCGGCCGCGACCGCGGCGCCGGGATCCGTGTCATCGCCGGCGAGAGCACCGGCTTCGCCCACACCGCCGACCTGTCCGAGCGAGGCCTCACCGAGGCCGCCAAGGTGCGCCGCCGCCGCGGCCCGCACCGGCAACGGGGCGGCCACCGTCGTGGCGCTCACGCCGTCGGCGGCGCACGAGGTGAACCGCGTCGAGCAGCGACCCGACGAGGTGCCCAAGGCGGCGAAGGTCGAGCTCCTGGCGCGCATGGACGCCGCGGCGCGCGAATCGAACGGGTCGGTGGTGCAGGTGTCGGCGAGCTACGGCGACAGCCGCAAGGCGGTGCTGGTGGCCAACACCGAGGGCGTGCTCGCCGAGGACACCGTGGTGCGCGTGCTCGCCCGCGTCAACGTGGTCGCCGACGGCGACACCGGGATGCAGACCGGCTTCCAGTCGATGGGTCACACCGTGGGCTACGAGATCTTCGACACGGTCGACGTCGAGGAGCTGGCGCGCGACGCCGCCCGCCAGGCCGTGAGCAAGCTGAGCGCCCGTCCGGCGCCCTCGGGCACGATGCCCGTCGTCATCAAGCAGGGCAGTGGCGGCATCCTCTTCCACGAGGCCTGCGGCCACGGCCTCGAGGCCGACCACATCGCCAAGGGTGCCAGCGTCTACGCCGGCAAGATGGGCCAGCCGGTGGCGTCGCCGCTGGTGACGCTCGTCGACGACGGCACCGTCGGCGGCGAGTGGGGGACGCTCGCCTTCGACGACGAGGGCCACGCCACCCAGCGCAACGTGCTCATCGAGGACGGCGTGCTCACCGACTACATGTGGGACTACCTGCGGGCCCGCAAGGAGGGCCGCCAGCCCCGTGGCAACGGTCGGCGCGAGAGCTACCGCCACCTCCCGATGGTGCGGATGACGAACACGTTCGTGCTCGAGGGCCCGGACGATCCCGACGACATCGTCCGCGCCACCGAGCACGGCGTCTACGTGGCCAAGCTCGGCGGCGGCCAGGTGAACACCGCCACCGGCGACTACGTGTTCAGCATGGTCGAGGCGTACCTGATCGAGAACGGCGAGATCACCGAGCCGTTGCGCCAGGGCAACCTGATCGGCAACGGCCCGCAGACCCTGCTCGACATCGACATGCTCGCCGGCGACTTCGCCATGGGCGGGCCGGGCACGTGCGGCAAGGACGGCCAGGGCGTCCCCGTCGGCACCGGCCAGCCGACGTTGCGGGTGAAGGCGCTCACCATCGGCGGCACCGCAGCGTGAGCTAGCACCGTCATTGCGTTCCCCGGCCACGCTATGAACTGCCTGCGCAGTAGCTGGACGCTCCTCGGCTGGCGCCTCGTCGCTCGCACCCCAGAGAGGCTGCACCGGTGACCTTGGTCGAACCGATGCTCGCCGAGCTCGAGGCGATCACGGCGAGCATCGTCGAGCAGGCCCAGCCCGGTGAGCAGCTCGAGGCGTACGTCGCCCGCGGCGGCGAGACCGAGATCCGCATCTACGAGGGCGAGATCGAGAACTTCGTGTCGGCTCAGAGCGAGGGCATCGGCGTGCGCATCATCCGCGACGGCCGCACCGGCTTCGCCTACGCCGGCACGCTCGAGCGTTCGGCCGTCGACGAGGTGATCGCCGAGGCGCGCGACAACCTCGCCTTCGGCACCGTCGACGAGTGGGCCGGGCTGGCCACGCCCGACGGTGTCGACGTGACCGCCCAGCCGCTGTGGGACGAGGACCTCGCCCGGTTCGCCACCGACGCCAAGATCGAGCTGGCCAAGGACCTCGAGCGGCGGACGCTCGCCGGCGACCAGCGCATCCGCGTCGACGATTCCAACTACGCCGATTCGTGGACCGAGTTCGCCGTCGCCACGACCACCGGCATCAGCCGCAGCGGTCGCGCCAACGGCTGCTACGTGCAGGTGTCGACGCTGGCCGACGACGGCGACGAGACCCAGACCGGCTTCGGGTTCAGCGTCGGGCGCAACCCGCAGGAGCTCGACCTGGTCAAGGCCGCCGCCGACGGGGTGGAGCGGGCGACGCGGCTCCTCGGCGCCACCAAGCCGCCGTCGCGGCGGCTCACCGTCGTGCTCGACCCGTTCGTCACCGCCCAGTTCCTCGGCATCATCGGTGCCACGCTCAACGGCGAGAGCGTCGTGAAGGGCCGCAGCCTGTTCCGCGACCGACTCGGCGAGACGGTCGCCGCGCCCGGCGTGACGCTCGTCGACGACCCCACCAACCCGCTGGCGTTCACGGCGACCGAGATCGACGGGGAAGGCCTCGCCGCCCGCCGCAACGTGCTGATCGACGGCGGCAACCTGCAGCGCTTCGTCCACTCCAGCTACTCGGCCCGCCGGGCCGGCACCGCGTCGACCGGCAATGCCGTGCGCGGCGGGTACGCCAGCGGCACCGGCGTGGGGTGCCTCGCCCTGTCGCTCGTGCCCGGAGCTCGGACCCAGGAGGAGATCCTCGGCGACATCGACGACGGTCTGCTCGTGCAGAGCGTCTCGGGCATGCATTCGGGCGTCAACCCGATCAGCGGCGACTTCTCCACCGGGGCGTCGGGGATGCTCGTCACGAACGGCACGGTGGGGGCTCCGGTCCGAGAGCTCACGATCGCATCGACGCTGCAGCGCATGCTCCTCGACGTGGCCGAAGTCGGTGGTGACGTCGACTGGCTGCCCATGAGCGCGTCCGGGGTGACCCTCGTCATCCACGACGTGACGATGAGCGGCACCTGAGCCGCCCGCCCCCGACCGCGCCGATGCCCATCTTCCACGCCTTCGTGCTCGGCCTCGTGCAGGGTCTGTCGGAGTTCCTGCCGATCTCGTCGAGCGGGCACCTGCTGCTCGTGCCGTGGCTGTTCGGCTGGAACGACTTCGACGACAAGTCGGTCGAGAAGGCGTTCGACGTCGCCCTCCACCTCGGCACGCTGATCGCCGCCATCGTCTACCTGCGCCACGAGGTCGCCCGCTACCTGCGGGCCGGGGCGCGGGCGATCGTGCACCGCGATCGCCCGCTCGAGACCGACGCCCGGATCGCCTGGCTGCTCGTGCTGGCGACCATCCCGGCGGCGGCGGTCGGCGCCGTGTTCCAGGACTCGATCGACGAACACCTGGGCACGCCGACGATCATCGCCATCTCCTCGATCGTGTTCGCCATCCTCCTCGGCCTGGCCGACCGGCTGCCCGCCCGACGCGACCTCGACGACCTGCGCACCCGTGACGCCCTCGTCGTCGGTGCGGCGCAGGCGCTCTCGCTGAACCCCGGAACGTCGCGCTCGGGGATCACCATCACCGGCGCGCGGTGGCGCAGCTTCGACCGCGATTCCGCCGCTCGACTCAGCTTCCTGATGATGATCCCCGTCACCGCCGGGGCGTTCGTGTTCAAGATGGGAGGCCTGGCGGCCGACGGGATCCCCGACGGGCTCGCCGTGCCGATGCTCGTGGGCATCGTGACGTCGGGTGTCTCCGGCTGGTTCGCGATCTGGGGCCTGCTGCGGATCGTGCGCACGCACAGCTTCATGCCGTTCGTCGTGTACCGCATCGTGCTCGGCGTCGCGGTGCTGCTGATCGTGGCGACCGGCTGGCGCTGAGCCGGCCGCCGCCCTCACGGTTGGAGCAACAGCACCACGCCGGCGGACGCGGCGGCCTCGGCCACGGCCGGGGCGGCGTCAGCCGGGACGGCGACGAGCACCCGTGTCGCGTCGGCGTCGACGACCAGGGCGTCGGGGGCCAGGGCCACGCCGCCACTCACCACCACCACGGCGTCTCCCGGACCGGCGCCGCTCGGCACCGGCTCCGCCACCGGCACGGCGAGCCAGCCGGGCGGGATCAGCGCTCGCGGGCCGTCGCGGCGGCGACGTCGTGCGCCACCACCACCTCGCCGGCGCTGATCGCCTGGCGGGCGACCGCGTCGGGGTCGACGATGCCGATGGCGGCCGGAGGCACGAGCGGGCCGGGAAGATGCTCGACGCGCGTCGTACCGGCGAGCCCGGTGCCGGGGGCGATGTCGGTGGCGGCCACGACGACGGCGCGACTGTCGCCCCACGCGGCGCGGGCGTCGTCGATGCGCTGCATCGCCGACATCGCCAGGGCCGCCGCCGCCAGGGCGAGGGCGGCGATCACCGCCCACAGGATCCACGGTGAGCGGGCGAGCAACTGACGGGTGCGCGCACCCACGACAGCGATCATCTCGATGACCTCCGAGATCGTCCGAAGGGAACGTCTGCGGGGCGGGCCGGCCTCGCGAGGAGGCTAACGGCCGGTCAGGTGGACGACGTGGCCGCCTTGGTCTTCTTCGTGGCCTTGGCGTCGGTGGCGCTCTTGCTCGGCGCGGCGTCCTTCGGCGACGACGTGGCGGCGGCGTCGCCCCCGGTGCTGTCGGCCTTGTCGCTCGTCGACGCGGCGCCGTCGCCGTTCGTGGCTGCCTTCTTGGCGCCGCCGGAGTTGCGGCTGTCGGTCTTGTAGAAGCCGTCGCCGCGGAACGTCACCCCCACCGGCGTGAACACCTTCTTGACGGCCATGCGGCGCCCCGTCGTGGGGTGCTTGGCCTCGGTGAGCGCCGGGTCGGTGAACGCCTGCGTGACCTCGATCGTCTCGCCGGTCTTCACGAACTTGTACACGTACGTAGGCATGGCCCGGGAAACGATACCGGTAGCCCCGCACGGCCAACACGGCTCCGGCCGACGCTGAGACTCAGTCGCGGCCGACGCGGGTATGGTGCGGCGCGTGGTCGTCCGAGTAGCCGTCGTGCCCGCCGCCGGCATGGGAACCCGGTTCCTGCCGGCGACCAAGGCGGTGCCCAAGGAGCTGTTGCCGATCGGCGACACGCCGATGTTGCAGCTGATCATCGACGAGGCGCTCGGCGCCGGCATCGACCACGTGGTGGTGGTGTCGTCGAAGGCCAAGCCCGGGATCGAGGCCTACTTCGACCACAGTCCCGAGGTGATCGAGGCGCTCGAGGCACAGGGCCGCTTCGAGATCGCCGAGCGCGTGCGCAGCATCGGCTCGGATTGGCGGGCGACGGTGGTGTACCAAGACCGCCCGCTCGGGCTCGGTCACGCCGTCGGGTGCGCGCGGGAGGCGGTCGGGGACCAACCCTTCGCCGTGCTGCTGCCCGACGAGCTGATGGGCAGCTCGTCGCTGCTCGCCCACATGAACGGGGTGTGCCTGAGCTCCGGCGGCAGCGTGGTCGCGCTCAAGCAGGTGCCCCGCGCGGCGGTCGGTGCCTACGGAGTCATCGACCCGCTCTCGCCGGTCGACGCCGACGGCGTCGTGGCCATCAAAGGGATGGTCGAGAAGCCCGATCCGGCCGACGCGCCGAGCGAACTGATCATCATCGGGCGCTACGTGCTGACCCCGGACGTGTTCGACGAGATCGAGCGGCTGGAGCCGGGCCGCGGCGGGGAGATCCAGCTCACCGACGCATTGCGTGCCCAAGCCGGCGCGCTCGCCGTTCCACGGCGTGCTGAGCGACGTGGATCGCTACGACACCGGCACGCCGCTCGGCTACCTCCAAGCGGCGGTGGCGCTGTCGCTGCGCGGCGCCGAGTTCGGCGGCGACCTGGCGACGTTCCTGCGCGGGCTCCCGGAGCTGACGCGCGCCGACGCCCCGCCGCGCTCAGGCGCGTCTGGAAGCGGCCGGGCTCGTCGAGCACCAGCCCGTGCTCGTCGACGTTGAACTCGCGCGCCGATCCGTCGTCGAGGCGGGTGCGCCGCCACGATCGCGGCCCGTGGCGCTCGTAGCGCACGCGCACGACCTCGGCGGCGAGCGTCTCGACGTCGATCGACACCACCGGCAGGTCGGCCGCCTCGCCCACGCCGAGACCGAGCCGCCGGATCGGCACCGTCACCGTGAACGGCGTGCACGACAGCTCGACGTCGGCGCAGCCGTCGAGCTCGCGGCGGTAGCTGCCGTTGACCTCGCCCCAGTGGTGGCGGGCATCGATCGCCAGCCACAGGTCGGGTTGGTCGAGATCGCGGAAGAGCATGAACTGGCGGACGTGCCAGGTCGGCGCCACGCGGATCACGTAGTGCACGTCCTCGCGGCCGACCCGTCCGCTCGCCGTCCAGGCCTCGTTCTCCCAGTCGAGCGTGAACGATTCGACGGCCGCGTCGGCACCGTCGACGCGTGCCCAGCGCACGCGATGCCCGTCGGCCGAGAACGGGCGCAGATCGACCACGGCGTACAGTGAACCGGTGATCCCGCTCGTCGAGGCGCAGCGCGTCGTGCTCGAGGCCTGCCCGCCTCTCGCACCGGTCGCGATGGCCCGCGCCGACGCGCTCGGCCTGGTGCTGGCGGCCGACGTCGCGGCGGCGGAGGACGTGCCACCGTTCGCCAACAGCGCGGTCGACGGCTACGCCGTGCGCGCCGTCGACGTCGACCGACGCCGCCCGTCGACCTGCGGGTGGTCGCCGAGGTGGCGGCCGGTGCGGCCGCGCCGACGCACGTGCTCGCGCGCCGGCGAGGCGATCCGCATCATGACCGGCGCGCCGGTGCCGCCCGGCGCCGATGCCGTCGTGATGGTCGAGGACACCGAACGCCTGGACGACGGCGCACGCGTCCGGGTGCGGACGGTGCCGACCGAGGGCGACGCCGTGCGCCCGGCCGGCAGCGACGTGGCGACCGGCACCGTGGTGTTCACCACCGGAACCGTCGTGACGCCGGCCGTCGCCGGCGTGCTGGCGAGCATCAACGCTGCCACCGTGACGGCGCAGCCCGCGGCGCGCGTCGGTCTGCTGTCCACCGGCGACGAGCTGGTGAGCGACGGCGGACCGCTGGGCGCCGGGGCAGATCCGCGAGTCGAACCTGGTGATGCTCGAGCCGCTGCTGGAGGCGGCAGGGGTGCGCCGTGCGCTCGTACGGGGTGATCCGCGACGACGAGGCGGCGCTCGAGGCGACGATCGCCCGCGCCGCGGCCGAGTGCGACGCCATCGTGACGAGCGGTGGGGTGAGCATGGGTGAGTACGACGTGGTGAAGGCGGTGCTCGGGCGGATCGCCGAGATGCAGTGGATGCAGGTGGCCATCAAGCCGGCCAAGCCCTTCGCCTTCGGCCTGGTCGACGGCGGCGGCGGACGACGCGTGCCCGTGTTCGGGCTGCCCGGCAACCCGGTGAGCTCGCTCGTGAGCTTCGAGATGTTCGCCCGCCCGGCGCTGCGGCGGATGATGGGCCACCACCGACTCGCCCGTCCGTGCACGGTGGCGATCACCGACACCGACCTGCGCCGTCGGCCCGACGGCCGCATCCACCTCGTGCGGGTCGTCGCCGCGTTCGGCGACGACGGCCGCGTGCACGTCGTCCCGGTCGGAGCCCAGGGCAGCCACCAGCTCGCCGCCACCGCCCTCGCCAACGCCCTCGTCGTGGTCGACGACGGCGACGGCATCGCCGCCGGCGACGAGGTGGCGGCCCTCCTCCTCGCCGACCCGGCGTAGCCTGGGCGCATGCAGGACCTGACCGACCGCTTCGGGCGGGTGGTGCGCGACCTGCGCGTCTCGGTGACCGACCGCTGCAACTTCCGCTGCACCTACTGCATGGACGAGGAGATGACGTGGTTGCCGCGGTCGGAGGTGCTCACGTTCGAGGAGATCGCCCGCGTCGCCCGACTGATGGTCGAGCGCTACGGCGTCGAGTCGATCCGCCTGACCGGCGGTGAGCCGACGGTGCGCGCCGACATCGGCACGCTCGTGGCCGAGCTCGCCGCGCTGTCCAACGACGCCGGGCCGATCGACCTGGCGATGACGACCAACGGTGCCTCGCTGCGCCTGCTCGCCGACCGCCTGCGGCGGGCCGGGCTGCGGCGGGTCAACATCAGCCTCGACACGCTCGACCGTGATCGATTCGCAGCGATGACCCGACGCGACTCACTGGATCGGGTGCTCGACGGCATCGCCGCGGCGAAGGCGGCGGGGTTCGAGCCGGTCAAGGTCAACACCGTCGTGCAGCGCGGGGTGAACGACGACGAGATCGTCGACCTCGCCGCGTTCGGGCGCGGCGAGGGCATCGAGGTCCGCTTCATCGAGTGGATGCCCCTCGATGCCACCGGATCGTGGACCGATGCCGCCGTCGTCGGCCAGGACGAGATCGTCGCCCGCATCGACGCCGTGTTCCCGCTCGAGCCGCTGCCGGCGCGTGGTGCGGCGCCCGCCGACCGGTGGCGCTACCGCGACGGCGGCGGCACCGTCGGCGTGATCCCGACCGTCACCAAGCCCTTCTGCGGCGACTGTGACCGGGTGCGGCTCACCGCCGACGGCCAGTTCCGGACCTGCCTGTTCGCCACCGACGAGACCGACCTGCGGGCGGCGATGCGCGCCGGGCGCGAGCGACGACGACCTGGCCAGCCGCATCGAGTCCGCGGTCGGTGGCAAGTGGGCTGGACACCGCATCCACCAGGTCGACTTCGTGCGCCCGCGACGCTCGATGAGCCAGATCGGCGGCTGAGGGTCCGAGCAGACCCTCCGCCGGTGCGAGACTGGGTCCGATGAGCGATCTCTCCTTCACCCACCTCGACCCGCTCGGCCGGGCACGGATGGTCGACGTCACGCCCAAGGAGCCGACCCACCGCCGGGCCGTGGCCCGGTGCAAGGTCTTCATGCGCGCCGAGACGACCGCAGCCATCGCCAACCGGGAGATCAAGAAGGGCGACGTGCTGTCGGTGGCGCGGGTGGCCGGCATCCAGGCGGCCAAGCGCACGTCCGACATGATCCCGCTGTGCCACCCGCTGCTCGTCGGCTCGGTGTCGGTGAACTTCGAGCTGGGCGACGACTTCGTGGCCGTCGAGGCCAACGTCGACACCGTCGACCGCACGGGGGTGGAGATGGAGGCGCTCCACGCCTGCGCGATGGCGGCGCTCACGATCTACGACATGTGCAAGTCGGCCGACCGCGGCATGACCATCGGCGAGCTGGCGCTGTGGGAGAAGACCGGCGGTCGCTCCGGCACCTACCGGCGCGCCGGTGCGCTCGACGACGTCGACGGTGATCCGCCGCGGTGACCGTCTCGCTCGGCGGGCGACACCCAGGTTGAACCGGGGGATTGTTGCTTGCCGGTGTCGAAACGTCGTAGAATCGTAACAACGGCGTCACGCGGAGTCCGACGGACCACGCCGAAACGTTCCATCACCCACTCGACCGCTCGGTGCGCCAGCAGGCGGCGACACCGACCTCACCAACGCAGGATCGCCATCTTGACGAACACCCTCGTGCCAGCCCGACCACAGGACGCCGGGCGTCGCTGATGGGTTCGATCGTCCTCCTGGTCGTCGGCGGCGGCCTGGGCCGCCGTGCTCGTACCACCGCTGCTGCGCTCCCACGTCGAGAACCGCCCCAACTCGTCGGTCAGCGACTTCCGTTCCCAGCTCTCCAGCCTGCAGCGCGTGCTGCCGTCGCGCGGGGCGAGCGTGCGCTCGATGGCCCGCCCGCTGGCCCCCTCGACGCTCACCCGTCCGGCCGCCGCGGCCGGCCGCCGCTGCGGTCCGGTCTCGGCAGCAACCACACCGCCCAGCCGGCACCGCCGGCCCGCACCACGTCACGGGACGCCACCCGCGGGCACGAGCCCACGGCGCGGCCGCGCCGTCACGCCGAGCGCCCCGAGCGGGCACCGGTCGTGATGCGCAACGGGCGTCCGGTGCTCGACGCCGCCGAGATCAAGCGGCGCCGTACCAAGGTGCTGTACCTCATCGCCGGCACCGCCGGGGTGTCCGGCCTGATGGCGGCGACGACCGATTCCAAGGCGATGGTGTACCTCTTCGCCGTCGCCGTCGTCGCCCTCGGCGCCTACGTCTACCTGCTGGCGATCGCCAACCAGCAGTCGCTCGTGGACGACCCCGACTACGCCGACGAGCGCGACGCTCGCGACCTCTACGAGGCGCCGCCTGCGTCGCGTCGGTCCTACCGCTACGACGACGACAGCGACGCGTACTTCGGCGCCGACACCCGCGCCCTCGGCCGCGACCGCGACGATTCGGCCGCGTACCGCTCGACCGCCCGCTCCGTCGAGCCGTCAGCCGGGCGCCGACACGCGGCGACCACACGCCGGGCATGGGCACCTCGGGTCGCATCTCCTACGGGCGTCGCCCGGCGCCGCAGCCGGCTCGCTCCGACGCCTACGGCTTCGAGACCTACGACCGTTCCGAGCCCGTGCGTCGCCCGCCGGCGCGCAACGGCCGTCACCCCACGGGTCAGCACCCGGCGGTGCAGCGGCCGCGTGAGCCGCAGCCCGTGCGCCGCGGCTACTTCCCGCAGACCGGCTGATCGCGCTCGGCGCTGGTCGCGCCGCACCCGATACACTCGGGTGGTCCTTGGGGCTGTAGCTCAGTTGGTAGAGCGCGACAATCGCACTGTCGAGGCCAGGGGTTCGATTCCCCTCAGCTCCACTCGGTCGCTCGCCCGGGGGCTCGCTCCCTCGTGGAGCTCCGCTCCGCCGTTCTTTGCCTCCGGCGGCCGTTCAGGCGCCACGGAGGCTTGCCCCGCCCGCGCTGCGGCACCTCCCGAGCCGCTATCTGGTCACTCTTCCTTCTCGATATCGAGAATGTGGGTGACCAGATCGGGTCACCCCACGGTGGGCGGCGAGCTGCCCGGCCAGATGGCGAGCAGGGTGGCCGTTTCCGGGCCGGCGATGCCGTCGACGGTGAGCCCGTTGATCTCCTGGAACTGACGGACCGCGGCCTCGGTGTCCTCGCCGAACACGCTGTCCACCTGGAAACGCAGGGCGCCGCCACGGGACACCTGGTCGAGGCGCTCCTCCAGGCAGCGCACGTCGGATCCCGAGCTGCCGAGCTTGGCGCCGCCGCGCATCTCACACGTGGCGGGGAGGGTGAGCACGTAACGCGGCGCCGTCGGATCGATCGGCTCGGTCGATCCGGGCGTCGAGCTCTCGGGAACGCTCGACCCCGGCTCGCTGCTCCCGGGCGCACTCGACGCCGGTGCGCTCGATTCGGGGGTGGTCGACGCCGCAGTGGTCGATTCGGGGGTGGTCGACTCCGGGACCGACGTCTCCGGAGGGGTCGTGGTGGTCCGTGCGGAGGTCGTGAACGTCGGGATCTGTTCCTCGGTCGACGGCGTCGTGGTGCTCTCGCTCTCCGTGTCGGCCGGCTTGCCGCCGGGCTCCTCGACGCCGCCGATCGGATTCGGTCGATGGCGGGCTGGTCGACACGGTGTCGCGACCCTCGGTGTCGACCGGGCGCTCGGTGGTCGTCGTCGATCGGGCGGTCGTCGTGATCGGCACCACGGCGCCGGCGGTGGTGGAGGTGGCGTTCGGCCGGGTCGTTGTGGTGACACCGCCGCCGGTCGTGGTGGACGACGCGTGCAGCACCGTGGTGCTCGGCGAGGTGTTGTTGTCGTCGTTCCCGTTACGGGTCACGAGCAGCGATGACGGCCGCGGCGATGGCTCCGACGACACGAGCACGCCGATGCGCCGTAGCCAGTAGCGCTGCCGCGACACCCGCGCCCGGCGCCGGATGGCGGCGCTCGAGTCGACCGCCTCGCCGGCCTCGGCCCCGGCGACTCCGGCGGCCATCACCGTGGTGGCCTCGGCGCCCTCGCTCGTCGTCTCGTCGCCGGGTGCGGCGGTCTCGTCCTCCGCAGCGTCGTCCAGCCCGGCGGTGCCGGCCGCGGCCGCGGCGTCGCCGGGGGCGGGCAACTCGTTCGCCCACGCCGGCTCGTCGAGGCTGAAGTCGTCGTCGATGACGGGCACCTCGCCGGTCGGCTCCGGCGAGCCCGGCTCGGGTGACCCTGACTCAGCGTCCGCTGCGTCCGCTGCGTCCGGTGCGTCGGGTTCCGACGGCTCGTCGGGGGGCGGCGTGGGCGGGTCGGTAGGGCTCACGGCGCGACCACGACCCGCTCGGCCCTCAGCATCTCACGCACTCGGACAACCGTAGTCCTCGTCGCGAATCGTCATGGCGATGAGGTGGTGGTGGACGTCGTCGGCCGCCGCGCTGATCGTCCAGGGGCCAGCGATGTCGACGGCGAGGAAGCCGGGACCCCCCGGCACCGTGATCGGGCCCGAGTACGGACCTGGCTGCTCGAGCACGCTCACCGCTCCGGCGGCCGAGAGGGCGCTCACGGTGATGGCCGCCGCCGTGGGGGCGTCGAGCACGAGCGCGGTCGGTAGCGCCTCGGTGTAGGAGACGACGTCGGGCTGCACCCCGCTCGCCGGCGCGCCGGGACCGAGGGCGATCGCGCTCGACGGCCGCTGGATGCGGATCGTCCAGTCGCCGGCGGCGGTGACCGCGAGAGACGAGAACAGGCCGGCCGAGCCGATGAGGTAGCGGCCCTCCAGGGGCGCGATGCCGACGATCGGTGGCCCCACCGGGGCGCTCGCATGGACCGGCTGCACGGTCACCGGTCCGGAACCGTTGACCGTGATCGCCGCCACCATCAGGCTCGGCACGGGGTCGACCGGCACCGTCTGGCTGCCGGTGCCCGTGTAGACCGCGGTGGTGGACGAGTCGACGACGGCGACGGTGGTCGCGGTCGCCCCACCTTCGGCGACGGCGGCGAGCTCGGGCGTTCCGTAGTCGTTCACCGTCACCCGCGCCACCACGACGGCTCCGGCGGCGTCCACGGCGTAGCACAGGAACTGCACCCCGCCTTTGTCGGCCGGTGGGTGGGCGCAGGCGACTTGGGTCACGCCGCCCGGCACGTTGGCAGCGAACCATTCGGCCGCCGCCTGCTCACTCGTGGCGCGCAGGAACGCCGTGTCGCTCGTGTCGTCGGGCGGGACCGGGGTGGCCGCCGCCGGGGTCGTGCCCACGACCAGGGCGGTCGCGGCGAGGCCGACCGTTGCCGAAGCCGCCAGCCGCCGTGCGACGCGCATGAGGTGCGATCGTAGGCGGGCCTGGACGCGCCGCGTCGGCGCCGCCGGTGTGCCGAGCTACAGGGCGGCGGCCAGGTCCACCCGCTCGCGCTCGCGCAGGGCGGCGTTCACGCGCTGGCGTTCGAGCGTCTGGTCGAGGGTCTTGGCGCCCTGAGGGATCGGATGCTCGGTGAAGAAGCTCTGCACGTCGGCCACCGCCTGCTCGGTGGTGAGCATCGACACCGACCCCACCATGCGCACGATCGTGTTCGCCGGGAACGCGGCGTTGGCCTCGGCCCAGTGCTGGCGCACGAAGCTCCACGCGGCGAAACCGTGGTGGCGGTTGGCGATCGCCATGCGCAACAGGAACGGAGCGTTCTGTGTCTTCACCTCGTCGGTGAGGCACAGCTCGCAGGTGCGGAGCACCAACGCCTCGTCGTCGAAGTCGGCGAGGGCGTAGAGGTGGCGAAGCTGGTCCTGTGGCGTGGCGGCGGTGCGGTAGCCGTCGAGCAGCCGCTCGTAGTCGTCGGCGTCTCCGGTGGCGGCCACCACGGCGGTCGCCGCCGCCACCAGCTCGGGATGAACCTGGTCGCCCCGTCGGCTCGCCTCGTACTGCTCACGGCACGAGGCCACGGTAGCGGCGTCGTCGCCGAGCACGGCCAGCGTCGCCGTCAAGGTGCCGCGGAGCTTGCCGCGCAGGTCGTCCTCGCCGGCGGTCGGGTCGCCCAGCTCGGCCACGACCGGTCGCAGGAGGGCGGCGACGCGCGCCTGGAAGCGCGGGTAGTCGGCGTCGTCGAGCGTGCGCCCCAGGCCGCGCAGGCCGAGCACGATGGCCTGCCACACCGCGAGATCGCGTTCGGCGCCGAAGCCCTCGACGAACGACAGGAACGCCGCGCCGTCGAGGCGGCCCGCCACCACCTCGTTCCACGCATCGTCGACGAGGCCGTAGCGCTCCAGCGTGTCGAGTGCCGGCGAGCGTGGCGCCGGTGAGCCGGCCGCGCAGCTCGTCGTCGTAGGACACGCGGAAGAACCCGCTCCCGCCGGCGTTGACGACCACCGGCGCCGACGGATCGGCGAGCGTGCAGCCGCGCCGAGCCGCGCCTCGAGGAGCACCCGCTGCGACTCGTCACCGTTGCGCACGAGCACGGGCACCAGCCACAACGTGTCGTCGTCGGTGTCGCCGAAGGCGAACCGTTGCTGGGTGAGCACGACGTCGGTGCCATCGAGGCGAGCGTGGACGAGCGGGTAGCCGGGCTGCCAGATCCACGAGTCCATCAGCTGGCGCACCGGCTCGCCGGTGGTCTCTCTCGATGGCGTCCCACAGGTCTCCGGTCTCGGTGTTGCCGTAGGCGTGGCGCCTGCAGGTAGTGGCTGACGCCCTGGCGGAAGCGGTCGCCGCCGAGGTACTGCTCGAGCATGCGCAGCAGCGAGGCGCCCTTCTGGTAGGTGAGCACGTCGAACATGCCGTCGGCGTCGGCGGGCGAGCGCACCTCGAACTCCACCGAGCGGGTGCTCGCCAAGGAGTCGGTCTCGAAGGCGGCCGAGCGCTCCAGACCGAACGTCGTCCAGCGCTTCCACTCCGGGCGGAAGGCGTCGCAGGCAGGCGATCTCCATGAACGTGGCGAACGCCTCGTTCAGCCAGATGCCGTTCCACCACCGCATCGTCACCAGGTCGCCGAACCACATGTGGGCCAGCTCGTGGGCGACGACGTCGGCGACGTTCTCTGTTCGGCGAGGGTGCTCGTGGCCGGATCGAGCGAGCAGCAGGCTCTCGCGGAAGGTGATGCACCCGAGGTTCTCCATCGCCCCGGCGGCGAAGTCGGGCAGGGCCAGCAGGTCGACCTTGTCGCTCGGGATACGGGATGCCGTAGTAGCGCTGGAACCAGCCGAGGGCGAAGGCGCCGATCTCGGCGGCGAACGCGGTGAGGTGGCCCTTGCCGGGCACGTGGACGATGCGCAGCGGCACGCCGGCCGACGTCGATCGGCTCGGTGGCCTCGAGCGGGCCGACCACGAACGCCACGAGGTAGGTGCTCATCGGCATCGTGTCGGCGAACGCGCACGACGTGCTTGCCGTCGCCACGCTCGACGCGCTCGACCTCCGGCCCGTTCGACACGGCGGTGAGCGCCGGCTCGATGACGAGAGTGATCGCGAAGACGGCCTTGAACGTCGGGCTCGTCCCAGCAGGGGAACGCCCGGCGGCAGTCGGTCGCCTGCATCTGCGTGGTGGCGATCACCTGCGGGTTGCCATCGGCATCGGTGAAGGTGCTGCGATAGAAGCCGCGCAGCTTGTCGTTGAGCATGCCGGTGAAGGCGATCTCGATCGTCGCCGACCCGGCCGTCGAGCGCGGTGGGCATGGTGACGTGAGCCGTTCGGTCGCCTCGTCGAGGGTGAAGTCGACCGCGGAGCCGTCGACGTGGCAGCGATCGACGGCGAGCTCGATGGCGTTGAGCGTGATCCGTCGACGTCGGGTCGGCGACGTCGACCTCGATGCGCACCTGTCCGGCGAACGTGGCCGCGCCGAGGTCGGGTGTGAGCTCGACGTCGTAGCGCCGCGGGACCACGGTGTGGTCGAGGCGGTACGGGTCGTCGGCGAGCGGTGGGGCGGTGTCGATGGAAGTCACGGGGGCTCATCTTTCTGGTGCGAGCGACGAGGCGCCAGCCGAGGAGCGGCCAGCGGCGCTGCGGGCCGAGTGCACGCCGTGCGACAGTCACGGGGTCCGATGGTATTGCGACCGATAGCGTGCGCCCACGTGTCGGAGACCGAGCGGCCAGCCCGCTACCAGGTGGTCGGCATCGGCAACGCGCTCGTCGACGTCATCGCCCACGCCGACGACACGTTCCTCGGCGAGCACCAGTTCGTGAAGGGCTCGATGGCGCTGGTCGACACCGAGCGGGCGCTCGAGCTCTACCGGGCGCTCGGGTCGGCGGTCGAGATGAGCGGCGGGTCGGCCGCCAACACGATGTGCGGCATCGCCAGCTTCGGCGGACGGGCGGCGTACATCGGCAAGGTCAGCGACGACGAGCTGGGCGAGGTCTTCGGGCACGACCTGCTGGCCGTCGGCGTGGAGTTCCGGCCCGGCGCCCCGTCGCCGGTGACGCCGACCGGGCGGTGCATCATCGTCGTCACCCCCGATGCCCAGCGCACGATGAACACCTACCTCGGGGTGTCGAGCCTGCTGGCCGCCGCCGACATCGATGAGGAGGCCGTCGCCGACGGCGAGGTGCTCTACATGGAGGGCTACCTGTTCGACCGCGACGACGCCAAGGCGGCGTTCCGGCAGGCCGCCGAGGTGGCCCACGAACACGGACGGCGGGTGTCGCTCACCCTGTCCGACTCGTTCTGCGTCGATCGCCATCGCGACGACTTCCGGCTGCTCGTCACGCGAGCAGGTCGACGTGCTCTTCGGGAACGAAGCCGAGCTGCTGTCGCTCTACGAGCTCGACGACCTCGACGCCGCCATCGAGGCCGTTCGCCGCGACTGCGGGCTGGTGGCGATCACGTGCGGCGGCGTCCGGCTGCATGGTCGTGACCGCGGACGAGGTGATCGCCGTGCCCGCCGAGTCGGTGGACCGCGTGCTCGACACCACGGGCGCCGGCGACCTGTTCGCCGCCGGGTTCCTGCACGGTCTCACCAGCGGGGCGACGCTCGCCGAGTGCGCTCGGCTGGGGTCGATCGCGGCGGCCGAGGTGATCTCGCCACGTCGGTCCTCGCCCGCTGGTGGAGCTGCGTACGCTGGCGTCGTGACGTCATTGCGTTCCCCGGCCGTTCCGACCGCTGCGTTCCGCCAGCGGCACTGATCGCTGACCGATGACCCAGACTCAGCAACCGGGCGACGAGATCTACGTGCCCGCGCAGCGCTGGCTGGCGGCCGAGCCCGACGCTGACGTGCGCGGCGAGCTCGAGGTCCTGATGGCCGGCGACCCGTCCGTGTTGCGCGGCGCGCTTCGACGGGCGGCTGCAGTTCGGCACGGCGGGACTGCGCGCCGCGGTCGGCGCCGGGCCGCTGCGGATGAACCGGCTGGTGGTGCGCCAGGCGGCCGCCGGGCTCGCCAACTACCTCATCGGGTTCGACCCGGCCGCGGCCGACGAGGGGCGTGGTGATCGGGTTCGACGCCCGGCACAAGAGCGACGTGTTCGCCCTCGACACCGCCCGGGTGATGGCCGGCGCCGGCATCCGCGCGCTGGTGCTCGAGCGGCCGCTGCCCACGCCGGTGCTGGCGTGGTCGATCACCGACCTCGGGTGCGCCGCCGGGGTGATGGTGACCGCCTCGCACAACCCGCCCGCCGACAACGGGTACAAGGTGTACCTCGGCGACGGGCCGCAGATCGTGCCGCCCCACGATGCCGGGATCTCGGCCGAGATCGAGCGCGTCGACGCCGCCGACGTGGCCCTCGCCGAGGAGGACGATCCGTTGATCGAGTACCTCGGACCCGAGGTGCTCGAGCGCTACCTGGCGAGCATCCCGGCGGTGCGCCGCCGGCCCGACGTCGCCGGCGTCCCGGTCGCCTACACGCCGATGCACGGGGTCGGGGGCGACGTGGTGGCCGCCGCGTTCGTCCGCGCCGGGTTCGACGGCGCCGGCGTCGTGGCGGCCCAGGCAGCGCCCGATCCCGACTTCCCGACCGTGGCGTTCCCCAACCCCGAGGAGCCGGGGGCGATGGATCTCGTCATCGCCTTGGCGGTCGACACCGGCGCCCACGTGGCGATCGCCAACGACCCCGACGCCGACCGGCTGGGCGCGGCGATCCCGCAACCCGACGGGTCCTGGCGTCGCCTCGGCGGCGACGAGATCGGGTGGCTGTTCGCCGACTACCTGCTCGCTCACACGTCGGGTGACGACCGGGTGGTCATCACCACGCTGGTGTCGTCGTCGCTGCTCGGCGACATGGCGAGGGCGGCCGGGGTGCACTCGGCCGAGACGTTCACCGGGTTCAAGTGGATCGGGCGCACGATCCTCGACCACCCCGAGTGGCGGTTCGTGCTCGGCTACGAGCAGGCGCTGGGGTACCTCGTGGCGCCGCGACCGCTCGACAAGGACGGCGTGTCGGCGGCGGTGCTGCTCGCCGAGATCGCCGCCGTCGCCGCGGCCGAGGGGACGACGCTGCAGGGCCGACTCGACGCCATCGTCGAGCGCTTCGGCCGTCACGTGATCGTCGACCGGTCGGTGCGGATGGATCCCGCCGAGGCCGCCCGAGGGGTGAAGGCGCTGCAGGCGTGCCCGCCCAAGGAGATCGGCGGGGCCAAGGTGCTCGACGTCACGGCGTACCCGGAGGCCGACCTGCTGCGGTTCGACCTCGCCGGCGGCGTGCGCGTGCAGGTGCGCCCGAGCGGCACCGAGCCGAAGGTGAAGTTCTACGGCGAAGCGGTCGACGCCGACCCCCACCCCTACGTCGACGCCCTCGCCACCCTCCTCCTCGCCGCCACCGCCGCCACCCCCACCAACCCCTGATTTCCACAAGCAAAATCGTGCAGATCTGCACGAATTCGCGCCCCAGAATCGCGGTGCCGGTCAGCTCGCCCGATCCCTGGTGTCGTAGATGCGCTTCACTTGGAGCGCGGCGCTCGACGAGGTCGTCGCGGAGGTCCTCGTCGAGCCGAACGATGTGCCAACCGAGCTCGGCGCAGGCGCGGTCCCGGGCGTGGTCCTTGCGCATCTGGAGGTCGCCACCGTGGTGCCAGCTGTGACCGGGCTCGAGCCCGAGCTTCTGCCCGGCCAGGCGATGTCGATGTGGATCGTCTCGCCCGACCGCAGCACCAGCGGGTGCTGGCGCACCGGCTCGGGAAGCCCGACCGCCCGTACCGCCTCGATCACGTCCAGCTCGAGATGTGACTGACTCGGTAGCCGTGCGGGCCGACACGTCGACCAGCCAGTCCTCGAAGCGCTTCACGCCGGTGCGGCCGGATCGACGGATGACGGCGAGGTATGCGCCCGCCTCGTCCGGCGTCATCAGACGGAGATGCCAGAGGTCCTCGGCAGCCCGATGGAACCGGTAGGCGTTGAAGTCGATGGCCAGCGTGAACAGCGTGCGCAGTGGGCTCGCCAGGCGCAGCCCGTCGTCGCGCGTCACCACGTCGTCGTCTCGGTCGAGCACGCTGCGCCGGACCCGCATCCAAGGCGCCGGATGGGTCCGCACCTTGCCGACGACGGTGATCTCCACCCGGTTCATCGGCATCGCTCGGACGTCCCCACAAGCGCCGCCGCCGTCGTCCCGCTGAGAAAGCTCCGATAGCCACCGTGGAGCTGGGCCGCCATCGCCCGGCCGTGCAGGGAACGGCAGGTCCCCGCCGGCGACCTGGAAGACCCCGGGCAGGACGGGTGCGATCGCCCCACGGCGCTGCGTGCGCAGCACGGTGCTCGGCGACAGCCCGAGCGAGCGAGCTGGGCGAGATCCGCGACGCCGTACTGCGAGTGGAACAGATGATGTACATCCGCGCGGTTCATCATCACCTCGTCCTGGGTGTCACGAGATCGGACCGACGGAACGCCGCCTCGGGTCCGATTCTGGGGCGCGAATTCGTGCAGATCTGCATCGATTTTGCTTGTGGAAATCGGGTCTTCGGGGGGGGGGTGGTCGGGGGGCGGGGGAGGGGGTTGTAGTGTCGGCGGATCGAGCGTGCAACGGCGTGGCGCGGGGTGGGGGTGCTGGCCGCGGGCGTGGTCGCGCTCGTCGGCTGTGGGTCCGGCTCGTCGAACCCGCTGCGGCTCGCCGCCGAGGGGCCGACGACGACGCTCGCCGGCGCCGCAGCCGACGACAACCGCCGACGCCACGGCGCCGAGCGCGCCCGGCGGCAGCGGAGCCGCCGGTTCGACCACCGTCGCGGGGTCGTCCACGACGGCTGCGGCGACCACCACCACCGAGGCCCGGCCCGGCGTCGACGCCCTCGCCGCGATCGCCCTCACCACGCAACCGATCGCCGACATCGAAAAGCTCACGGCGATGGCGGTGCGCCCCGGCGACACCAGCATCTACGTCACCACCCAGACCGGCCAGGTGTACCGCATCCCCAAGGGCGGCGCGCCCGTCAACGTGCTCGACCTCACCGGCACGGTGTCCGAGTACGAGACCGGCTCCGAGCGCGGCCTGCTCGGCCTCGCCTTCAGCCCCGTCGACGGGCGGATGTTCCTCTACTACACCGACCTGCAGGCCCAGGCCCACCTCGTCTCCTACGCCGTCGGTGACGACGGAACCCCCGACCCCGACTCGGTCTGGAAGGTGATCGACATCGCCGAACCCGGGGCCGGCCACAAGGGTGGCGGGATCACCATCACCGACGACGGGACGCTCTACCTCGCCGTCGGCGACGGCGGCGGCAGCCGCGGCCGCGATGCCCAGGACATGACCAAGACCCTCGGTGCGATCCTGCGCATCGTCCCGTCGACCACCGGGCCCGGCTACACCGTGCCCGACGACAACCCCTACGTCGGCGACTCCACCAAGGCGCCCGAGATCTTCGCCAAGGGCCTGCGCAACCCGTGGGGGTTCTGGCGTGACCCCGACACCGGCGAGCTGTGGATCAGCGACGTCGGCGAGGACACCGTCGAGGAGCTCAACCGCATCCCCGACACGCAGACGGGGGCCAACTTCGGCTGGTACTTCGTCGAGGGCGACCACGTCCGCTACCAGGGCGCCCCCGCCGACATCGTCGCCCCGCTGTTCACCTACCGCCACGACGCCATCGGCCCCGCCATCATCGGCGGACGGGTCTACCGGGGGAGCGCGATCCCGGGCCTCGACGGCGCCTACGTGTTCGCCGACATGGCCGGCCGGGTGATGGCGATGGGCGCCTCCGACCAGGTGGGCACGCTCACCGTCAGCCTGCCGAGCGAGGTGATCACCGGCTTCGGCATCGGGCCCGACGACGAGCTCTACGTGCTCACGCTCCGCGGCGGCCTGTTCAAGATCGTGCCCGCCTGACGCGCCAGGTCAGTGCGGCGGCCCGAACTGGCGGTCGCCGGCGTCGCCGAGTCCGGGAACGATGAACGCCTGGTCGTTGAGGCGATCGTCGATCGCCGCCGTCACGATGTGGGCGCTCACGCCCGACTCCTCCATCCGGCGGATGCCCTCCGGGGCGGCGAGGGCGCACACCACGATGATCGGCAGCGGGGCCTCCCGCTCGGTGAGGATCTTGCAGGTGTGCAGCAGCGAGCCGCCCGTCGCCAGCATCGGGTCGATCACGATCACCGGCCGCCCGGCGAGCGACTCGGGCAGCTTGTTCACGTACGGCTTCGGCGCGAACGTCTCCTCGTCGCGGCTGATGCCGATGAACCCCACGTCGGCGTCGGGGAGCAGCTCCTGGGCGGCGTGCACGAACCCCAGCCCGGCACGCAGGATCGGCACCACCACCGGTTGCACGGCCAGGCGGCGCGCCGGCGCGGTGGTGAGCGGCGTCTCGACGGTGGTCTCGACCGTCGGCAGCGCCGCGGTGGCGGTGACGAGCAGCAGGCTGCCGATGCGCTCGAGGTTCTGGCGGAACAGCGCGTTCGGGGTCGAGGCGTCACGGATTCGCGCCAGCGCATCGGCGACGACGGGGTGCTCGACGAGTGTGACGGTGACTGTCATGGCTGCGAGGCGTAGCAGATGCCAGCGAGCGAGCGCCAACGAGCGGACAGCGGGTCTCAGCCGGCGCCGAGCGACTGCTCGGCGGCGAGCAACGCGTAGCGCGGCTTGACGAGCGCGTTGATGATGCGCAGCCGCTCGGGGAACGGCGCGAACGCGCTCTTCACGGTGTTGATCGTCACCCACTCGAAGTCGTCGGTGCCCCACCCGAAGGCGTCGGCCAGCTGCACGAACTCGCGCGACATCGACGTGTCGCTCATCAGCCGGTTGTCGGTGTTCACCGTGACGCGGAAGCGCAGCCGGCGCAACATCCCGATCGGGTGCTCGGCGATCGACGCGCACACACCGGTACCGACGTTCGACGTCGGGCACAGCTCGAGGGGGATGCGCGTGTCGCGCACGTAGGCGGCCAGGCGCCCGAGTTGCTCGTTGCCCGGCTCGCCGCTGATGTCGTCGACGATGCGCACGCCGTGGCCGAGGCGCTCGGCGCCGCACCACTGCACCGCCTCCCAGATGCTCGGCAGCCCGAAGGCCTCGCCGGCGTGGATCGTGGCGTGGAAGTTCTCGCGCATCACGTACTGGAACGCGTCGAGGTGCCGCGTCGGCGGGTAGCCCGCCTCGGCGCCGGCGATGTCGAAGCCGACCACGCCGGCGTCGCGGAAGCGCACCGCCAGCTCGGCGATCTCCTGGCTGCGTGCCGCGGTGCGCATGGCGGTGGCGATGGCGTAGATCGTGAGCGGCGTCCCGGCCGAGCCACGGGCGAAGCCGTCGAGGATGGCCTGCTGCACCTCGTCGAGGGTGAGGCCCTGCTCGGTGCACAGCTCCGGCGCCATGCGCACCTCGGCGTACACCACACCGTCGGCGGCGAGATCCTCGGCGCACTCGCACGCCACCCGCTCGATGGCGTCGCGGTGCTGCATCACCCCGACCGTGTGGGCGAACGTCTCGAGGTACAGCACGAGGTCGTTGCGCTTGGCGCCCCGGTTGAACCAGGTCGCCAGCTCGCCGGCGTCGGTGGTGGGCAGGTCGCGGTAGCCGTACTCGTGGGCCAGCTCGATGACGGTCGCCGGGCGCAGGCCACCGTCGAGGTGGTCGTGCAGCAGCGCCTTGGGCATCCGCCGGGCGAGTGCCTCGTCGAGGACGGGCCTCACTGGTGCACCATCACGCGATCGGCCATGTCCGGTCCAGCGGCGGTGCACCAGTGAGGCGAAGACCGCGTCTGATGATTCGCTCGCTCGAAGATTCGCTCGCTCATGCGAGGGCCGGGAACGGCGCGGCCCACTGCAGCCAGTTGGTCGCCGGGTACACCGCCGCCTGCTCGATGCACTGGAGGTTGTAGGCGTGCCGGCTCGTGGCGGAGCGTTGACGTCGCTCCAATGGGGCAGCAGGCCGTGCAGCACGACGAGGGTGCCGGCCGCCGCCTCGATCGGCACGAGCCCAGTCGGGCGGCGCGGGGAGCGGCGCTTCGTCGAGTGCGACGAACCGGGTGCCGTCGTCGTCGCCGGCGCCGGCGCGCTCGAAGCGCTGGCGCAACGGGCCCCGGTGCCCACCCGGCGACACTCATCGGTTCGGTATAGAGGTACGTCGCGTCCTGGTGGCCCCCGATGTGCGGTTGCTTGAAGATGGACATGCTCTGCACGGCGAGCGGTGTGCTCATTCCGATGTCGCCGGCGACCACGGCGAGCTCCTGCTGGTGGGTGGTGAATACGGTGCGCTCGGTGGTCGGTTCGAACGCCTCGACGAGCTCGACCGCCCGTCGCCGCAGCGACGCGCACGCATCGAGCGTGGCGAAGCCCTCGATCGCCGTGCAAGCCATCGCGAGGAACCCGTCGCGCTCGTAGCGAGCGATCTGCTGGGGGGTCAGCACGGCGACAATCTACTTTCCGCCCCTACGCTCCCGCCGATGGACGTTGACGATCCCGCCGCCGAGGCCGACAGCCATGACGCCCCGCGTCTCACCGTGCTCGGGGCGACGGTGCAGCACGCGATCGACCACGTCGAGGTGTTCCCGGCGCCCGACCACGTCGCCGAGGTGCGCATCGGCACCGAGGAGCTGGCGTCGCGCTGCCCGGTCACCGGCCAGCCCGACCTGTCGAGCGTCGAGATCACCTACGTCCCGGATCGCTGGTGCGTCGAGTCGAAGAGCCTGAAGCTCTACCTGTGGAGCTTCCGCGACCGGCCGGTGTTCGCCGAGGACCTCGCCGCCGAGATCGCCGCCGAGATCTTCACCACCGCTGCGTGCGCCTCGGTCGAGGTGCGCCTCACCCAGCGGCCACGCGGCGGCATCACCATCGGCGTCACCGCGGTCCGCTCGCGCTGACGCTGCGTCGTCACGCCGTGCGGCGTAGTCGGCGGCTCGACGTGTCGACCTGCACCACGTCGTCGACGACGCGCACGTCGTAGGTCGGTTGGCACTCCTGCTTGATCTGCTCCCACCCCGTGCCGAGCTCGAACGCCCACTGGTGTCCCGGACACACCAGCCGACCGTTGAGGATGACGCCCCTGGAGAGCTCGCGCTGGCGATGGATGCAGATGTTGTCGAAGGCGTAGAACCCGCCCTCGTGGGCGAGCACGAGCAGCTGGCGCTCGTCGCCGAGCTCGAGCACGACCTTGCGCCGGCGGCTGACGTCGGCGACGGTGCCGGCGTCGAGCCACGTGCCGACGTCCTGCACGTCGCGGACCTCGCTGGTCTCGCTCATTGGTGCACCATCGATCCGTGCGGCGAGCCGAAGCCGGTGTTGGGGCACCGATGAGCGCAAGACTGTGCCCGCTGGTTCGCTCGCCGCGAAGACTCGTTCGCTCACGCGTCGTCGGCCTTCGACAGCCAGACCTGACGCAAGCGGTCGTAGGCGCGGCCGCTCGCTTCCATCTCTTTCTGGTCGGGATCCCACGCCACGCTCACGTCGCCGCTCACGTATGTCTGGCAGGCGAGCCGGTATCCCTGCGTCGAGCAGCTCACCCAGGCGATCGCGCTCGCGTCGCCGGGGCGGCACGCAGTGGTCGGCACCCTCGAGCACCCGCACACGATCGGTCCCGCAGTTGCCGCTGGCGCACTTGAACGGGATGCCGCACTCGTTGCGGATGGCGACGCGGAGGAGGTTCACCTCGTCGCCGTCCGCGAACGAGACCTCCCGGTCGGAGGTATCGAAGCGGATGCGGGGCATGGCCTCGGCCGACGGGCAGCTCAGGCCAGCGCCGGCTCGGGGTTGGCGACGTCGGGTTCCGGCGCGACGTAGGTGTCGTACAGCGCCTTGGTGTATGCGAAGCGGGCCTCGGCGCCGTGACGCACGAGCTGGAGCGAGCGCTGCTGGAGGTCGGGCGTGTCGGCGTGCTGGAGCACGATCTGGTACCCGCGCTCGCCGTGGATCTCGTCGCTCGTGATGTGGAGGTCGAAGAACTCGGCTTCCTCCTCGGTGAACCCGTACTTGTCGATCAGCACCGGGTATTGCTTGCGGTAGATCGATGGGACCTGCGACTCGAGCCCCACCACGAGGGCGGCGGTGGCGACGGCGAAGTGTTCGCGGATGGCGGTGGCGTAGCACCACCCCTGCAAGCCCCGAGTGACCGCGGTGGCGTTGTCGATGTCCATCACCCGCTCGCGGGTCGTGCCAGCGGCCTCGGCGAAACGGATGAGCAGGTCGGTGTGGCGCACGTCGCTCAGCTCTTCCTCGTACATGTTCTGGAGGAGGAAGTCCTTGGCGTCGGTGGCGTGGTCGGGGGTGTTCGAGTAGATGTAGCCGAGGTAGTCGGCGAAGGGGCCGACGTAGTGGTAGTGGTTCTCGGCCCACCGGGCGAAGTGCTCGCGGGACAGCTCCCCGTTGGCCCACGCCTTCGAGAACGACGCGTTCTTCGCCTCGCGGCCCTTGATCGCGGCCTCGAGCGCCTCGCGGAACTCGGACTGGGACAGCAGTTCGGCCATGGCAGGGCAACCTTTCTCACCGCCCGCGTGCGGGCATCGTCCAAACGGAGCTGGTGTTAGTATACTGTATACTATCATGCGGCGCGCAAGTGCTGTCGTGACACTTCCTTCGATGACGCCGATACGTCCCGCCCACGCCGTCATGGCCGAGCAGTGCACCGGGCACGGGCGCGACGCGCGTGGTGTGCGCGGCGGCGCCGCTCGCCGCCCTGGCCGGCGTCGACGCCTTTCGCGCCGGCGGCAACGCCTACGACGCCGCCGTCGCCGCGGCGCTGGCCGAGACCATCCTGCTGCCGCCGAAGTGTGGATTCGGCGGTGACCTGGTGGCGGTCGTCGTCGACGCGGGCGGTCAGGAACCTGAGGCGCTGTTGGCGATCGGCGGGGCACCGCGGGGCCTGGCCGACGTCGCCATTTCCGGCCGATGGCGCGAGGTGGGCCCGACGAGCGTCGGTCCACCGGCGGCCGCGGCCGGCTACGCCGCGCTGGCCGAGCGGGGCCGGCTCGGGCGCGCCGCGCTCGCCGCTCGCGCCATCGATCTCGCCGTCGGCGGCTTCCCGTGGGCCACGGTGTGCACGCAGTTGTCCGTCCAGGCCCGGGAGCTGGTCGCCGAGATGAACCCGGCCGGGACCGTGTACTACCCCGACGGACAGCCGATCGCCCCGGCCGTGCTCGTTCGCCTCGGCGGTCTGGCCGCGGTGCTGGAGGAGTGGGTGGCTCGCGGAGCCGAGCTGCTCGGCGGACCGGTCGGCCAGGCGATCGTCGAGGCGGTCACGTCACGTGGTGGCGTGCTCGTCGGCGACGATCTCGCGCTGGCAACGGCCGAGTGGGCGCCGTGCCGCGAGCGACGCCGCGTTCGGCCGGCACGTGGTGGGCGACGCCGTCCCCCACCCACGGGCCCTCGTTGCTCGAGCGCGCTCACGACGCTCGAGCGCGGCGGGCGGCCGGGCGACCTGGCCGCGCAGTATCGAGCCGTGGTGGCGTCGATCGGCGCTCGCGGCGGCGCGCCTCACGACCGGTCGGGCACGTCGATGGTCAGCGCCGCCGACCGCGACGGCACGGTGGTCACCGTCGTCCACAGCAACTCGTTCCCGCGGTTCGGCAGCGGGATCGTCGTGCCGGTCTACGACCTCGTGCTCGCCAACCGGGCCGGCCGCGGGTTCGACCCCACACCGGGGCACCCGAACTTCCCGGCATCGCGGGCGGCGGCCCGCCACGACGCTCCACGCCTGGGTAGCCAGCGACGGCGCCGGCGCGCCGCGCTTCGTCGGGGGCGACACCGGGCGGTGCCAACCAGATGCCGTGGAACCTGCAGACGCTGGCCCGCCTCGCCGCCGGGTGGGAGTCCCCGGGCGAGCTCGTGACGGCGCCGATCTGGGAGTGGCTGCCCGACGACGACGGCGTGCGCATCGAGCGGGGCTACGCCGACGACGAGGACGACGCGCTGCGCGCGATCGTGCCGCGCGTCGTCACCACGTCGCGCTGGGGATGCCGGAGCGCCCAGCAGGTCGTGCGCGTGCCGCGGCCGGGCGACGCGGTCGTCGGCGCCGCCGATCCGCGCACACAGGGCGCGGCGATCGGGGTCTGACCCGCCGATCGACGATTCTGGGGCGCGAAATCGAGCGCGCGCGCTCGAAATTGCTTGTGGAAATCGTCAGGGGGCGGGGTCGAGGGTGGGGGAGCGGGTCGGGGCGGGGGAGGACTCGGGACGGCAGAACCACAGCAGCGACAGCGGCAGCAGGACGCAGAGCAGGATCGTCCAGCGCAGTCCGAGCGGGCTGTTGCCGATGGCGATCCCGGCGAGCGCCCCGAGTCCGATCTGCAGGCTACGGTAGGCACCGAGCGCCAGGCCGTTGCCGCCGAAGCGCTCGACGGCCATCACGTTGGCGGCGGGAAAGATCGAGCTCACGGTGCCGGCGAACACCGCGGCGACGGCGTAGGTGAGCAGGTTGGCCGGCGCGACCACCCACGCCGCGCCGGTGACGCTGAGGAGCATCCCGGTGCGCAGGATGCTGGCGCGCGCCCCGATGCGATCGGTGCTGGCGCCACCGACGATCTTGGCGAGGATCGACACCACCCGGCCGATTGCCGAGCAGCGTCGCCGCCTGCGCCGCCGAGAGCTCCCACACGTCGACGGCGTAGGTCGCGAAGAACGCCAGCACGCCGTACTGCAGCACGGCACCGACCGTGCCGACGATCGTCGGCAGCCCGAGCACCGCCCGCCACGGCATCGAGAACGTCACCGCACCCGTCGGGCGCGGCGTCCGCAGCGTGGCGGCGGCGAGCAGGGCCGCCAGCGCCAGCCCGGTCGTGATCCAGAACGGCACCCGCCATCCGGTCGAGGCGCCGACGGCGCCGAACAGGGCGGCGACGGTGAGCCCGAGGCTGAACGCCACGCCGAAGATCCCCATGGCGAACCCGCGCCGCTTGGGTCCGGCGAACAGCGCCACGCACTGCAGGCCGGCGGGGAAGAACAGCCCGGCTCCGGCACCGAACAGGACCTCAGCGACGAGCAACTGGCCGAGACCGTGCGTCGTCGCCGCCAGCACCCCGCCGAGGGCGGTCGCCACGGCGCTCGCCTTGACGAGGGTCGTGGCCGGCCAGCGGGCCAGCGCCAGGCCGCTCACCATGTTGAACGCGGCGATCGAGAAGGCGAGCACGCCGAAGGCGATGCCTCCCTGGCCCTCGCTCAGGCCGAGGTCGTGCCGGGTCGTCGGGAACAGTGGCGACAACACCTGCTCGCCGACCGTCGCCGACAGGTAGGCGCCGCAGAGCAGGGTGAACGATCCCCACTGGGCGGCGCTGGACGAGCGACTCGTCACGGTTCACCACCGTACCAGTCGTATACAGTATGCAACTGCATGGAGACGGCATCGTTCCTCGACCATCCCGGCACCCTCGCCGACGCGCCGCCCCACCTCGACGACGCGACGGTCGCGGCCGTACTCGACCTGCGCTCGGTCACCGATGTGGTCGGCGCGGCGTTCGTCGCCTGGGGTGAGGGTCGTGCTGCCACCACCGCAGCGCGTTCGCGCCGAGGCCGGTGGCGAGATGGCGAGCGCGATGGCCGCGGTCGCCCCGCCGTACTCCGGCGGCAAGGTGTACGCCACCCACGACGGGGTGTTCACGTTCGTCAACGTGCTGTTCGACCTCGAAGGGCGGTTGCTGTGCACGCTGGCCGGCGACGAGCTCACCGCGTTGCGCACCCCCGCCGCGTGCGCCCTCGCCATCCGGGCGATGGCCGCGCCCGAGCCGCGCGACCGCGGCACTGGTCGGCGCCGGCCGCCAGGGCTGGTTCCACCTGGCGATGCTCGCCGCCGAGCTCCCGTCGCTCTCCACGGTGCGCGTGCACGACCTCGTCCCCGAAGCAGCCTCGGAGCTGGTCGGGCCGCGCGGTCGCGGCCGGCATCCCGGCGACGACCGCCGCGACGGCGGCGGACGCGGTCGACGGTGCCGAGGTCGTCGTCACCGTCACCCGCAGCACGGAACCGTTGTTCCCGTCCGCCGTCGTCGGCGACCGCGCCCTGATCTGTGCGGTGGGCGCGACGAAGTACGACCGCTGCGAGATCGGCGCCGACGTGATCGAACGGTGCGCGGCGGTCGTGTGCGACGACGTCGTCGGCAGCCGCGTCGAGTGCGGAGATCTCATCCGTGCCGCGGCGGCCGGGCGTTTCGACTGGGCGGGCGCCGTCGGCCTGCACGAGGTGCTCGCCGGCACCGTGCCCGTCCGTCGTGCCGGCGCCGCGCCGGTGCTGTTCGAGACCCAGGGCGTGGCGCTGCAGGACGTCGCCGCGTCGGGCCTCGCCTGGGAGCGCTACCGCGACCGGATCCGACCATCAACGTGAGCCCGAAAGGACCACCTCCATGCTGAACATCCACCGCCTCTCGCTCGACGAGGCCGAGATCGCCGTCGACGCCGCGGTCGCCAAGGCGGCCGAGCTCGGCGTCGGGTCCGTCGTCGCGGTCTGTGACAACGCCGGCTGGCCGATCGTGCTCAAGCGACCCGACGACGCCAAGGCGACGAGCGTCGAGATCGCCATCAACAAGGCCTTCACCGCCGCCTGCCACCGGCGACCGACCCACACCTACACCAACGCCCAGTCCGGTGGCGAGGCGTTCGGCATCATGAACATGCACGGCGGCCGGTTCGCCATCTTCGTCGGTGGCTGGCCGATCGAGGTCGACGGCGAGGTGGTCGGCGGCATCGGGGTCAGCGGCGGGCACACCAGGGAGGACATCGCCTGCTGCCAGGCCGGCGTCGCTGCGGTGCTCGAGCACCTCGGCCAGCCGGTCGACTTCGCCAAGTGGGACAACTGGGCGCCGCCGCAGTGACGACCGGGTACTCGGACATGGTGAACGTCGTCCAGAACCGCATCGGGCGACCGCCTGGTCGACGCCTCCGACGGCGCCACGTTGACCCGGCACAACCCCGCCGACCGTGACGAGGTCGTCAGCGTCGCGCCCGAGTCGACCGCCGCCGACGTCGCCGCGGCGGTCGACGCCGCAGTCGACGCGACGGCGTCGTGGCGCGCGACGACGCCGAGCCGGCGGGCCGAGCTCCTCACCGCCGCCGCCCGCCTGCTGGCCGAGCGTGCCGACGCGATCGCCGAGGAGATGGTGGCCGAGGAGGGCAAGCCGCTCGCCGATGCCCGCAACGAGGCATCGCGCACGCCGCGCAACCTCGAGCTGTACGCCGGCGAGGCGTATCGGCTCACCGGCGCCACCTTCCCGAGCGACGACACGCCGCTCGTCTACTCGACGCTCGATCCGGTCGGGGTCGTCGGCGTCATCACGCCCTGGAACTTCCCGCTGAACATGGCCAGCCGCAAGATCGGACCGGCGCTCGCCGCCGGCAACACGGTCGTGTTCAAGCCGTCACCGATGACGCCGCTGATGGGGGAGCGCCTGGCCGCGGCGTTCGCCGATGCCGGCCTGCCCCCCGGAGTCCTCAACGTCGTGCACGGGTTGGCGGCCGGGGCGATGGTGGTGGCCGACGAGCGGGTGGCCGCGATCACGTTCACCGGCTCGACCGCCACCGGCCGGTCGATCCACGCCGCGGTCGGTCTCGGCCGGCGCACCCAGCTCGAGCTCGGTGGCAAGAACCCGGTGGTCGTGCTCGCCGACGCCGACCTCGCCGCGGCTGCAACGATCGTCGCTCGCTAGCAGCTTCAGCCTGAGCGGTCAGGCGTGCACCGGCGCCGGACGCATCCTGGTGGTCGACGAGCCGTCCACGACGAGCTCGTCGAGCGGGTCGCCGAACTGGCCGCCCGGTACGTGATCGGCCCGGGTCGACCGCCGGGGTGACGATGGGCCCGCTGATCGACGACGAGCGCCGTCGAGGCGATGGCGGGTTCGTCGGCCGGGCGGTCGACGCCGGCGCCACCCTCGTGTGCGGCGGTGGCCGCCCGGACGGGCCGGGCCTCGAGCGCGGGTGCTACTTCGCGCCCGACCGCTGCTCACCGACGTCGCCCGGGGGAGCGAGCTGGCGACGCGGGAGGTGTTCGGCCCGGTCATCGGCTTCGAGCGGGTCGCCGATCTCGACGACGCCATCGCGTCGGCGAACGCCGTCGAGTACGGGTTGACGGCGGCGATCTGCACGACGCGACCTACGGGCGCCGCCCAGCGCTTCGCCGCCGAGATCGAGGCGGGCATGGTGCGCGATCAACCGGCCGACGGTCGGCGCGGCGTTCAACGCGCCCTTCGGTGGCGTCAAGCAGTCCGGCACGGGGATGCACAGCGAGCAGCTCGGGCCGACGGTGATGGACTTCTACACCAGCATGCGCACCGTGTGGTTCGGCACGTGAACCTCGGCCTCGACGGGCGTCGTGCGCTCGTGTTCGGATCGACGAGCGGGCTCGGCCGGGCGGATCGCGACCGCGCTCGTCGCCGAGGGTGCCCGGGTGGCCGTGGTCAGCCGTGACCAGGCGCGCGCCGACGAGACGGCGACGTCGATCGGTGCGGCCGACCGCGATCGTCGGCGACCTCACGAGTCGCCGGGGCAGGGCGCCGGCGTCGTCGACCGGGCCGCTCGCCGCGCTCGGCGGGCTCGACATCTGCGTCGTGAACACGGGCGGTGGGCACCCCTGGCCCGATCCTCGCCACCGCCGGCGCCGACGACGCCGCCTACAACGGTCTGCTGCGGCCGGTGCTGGAGATCAGCCGCGCCGCGTCGCCGCTGGTGACGACGGGTGGCGACGGCCGTCTCGTCTACCTGACGGCGCGTTCGGTCGTGGAGGCCAGCCCCGACCTGGCGCTCAGCTCGGTGTTCCGGAGCGGGGTGCACGCCGCCGCCCGCTCGCTCGCCATCGAGCTGGCGCCCGCCGCCACGGTGAACGTCGTCGTGACCGGCCAGTTCGACACGCCGTCGCTCGCCCGCTTCGAGGCGGCCAAGGCCGCCCGCGAGGGTGTGGCCGGTCGACGAGATCCGCCGTCATCACCTCGCCGGCATCCCGATGGGTCGCCTCGGACGGCCCGATGAGCTCGCCGACGTCGTCGTGTTCCTGTGCAGCGCCCGGGCGAGCTTCGTCACCGGCGCCGCGATCCGCGTCGACGGAGGCGCGACGCGGGGCTTCTGACGTCCGCCAGACCGCCGAGGCGATCCGCTGGCGCAGTACGACCCGAGAAGTACGCGTCGCGGGCGTTGCGGATGTGGGCTCGGGCGAGCTCGGCGGCCCGGTCGGCGTCCTGGTCGGCGACCGCCCGGGTGATCGCGGCGTGCTCGTCCCAGCTCCACTGCCCGCGCTCGAGGAGCCGGCGGGTGTACATCCACTGGATGACGTTGGTGAGATCGGTGTGCATCTCGGCGAGCAGCGGGTTGGCCGCCGCGTCGACGAGCAGCGCGTGGAAGCGGCTGTTCAGGGCGGGGAGCTGCGGCGAGCTCGCCCGACGGCACGGCGTCGAGCCCGGCGCTGGTGACCCGTTCGATCTCGCCGAGCTGGCGCAGCGTGCGTCGCTTCGCCGCCAGCGCCGCGACGAGGCCCTCGAGCACCTCGCGGACCTCGAACAGATGCCCCGCTCGCTCGTCGGACAGGACCATCACGCGAGCGCCGCGCCGCGGCTCGATCTCGACGAAGCCCTCGTGGGTGAGCGTCTGCAGCGCCTCGCGCACCGGGTTGCGGCTGACGCCGAGCTCGGCGGCCAGCTCCTCCTCGCGGATCCGTTCGCCTTGCGGGAGGGCGCCGGCGATGATGCGGCGGCGGATCTCGTCGCTGACGGCGACGCGCAGTGGCTGGTGCTCATCGCCGATCATCGTGGCATCGCCCTCCTTCGTGTCAGCCGGCATGTCCGCCGTGTGAACGGCGTGTCAACCTCGCTCCGACCCGGCGCCGTTTCGATTGACCGTCCACAGTCGATTGTATACTGTATGCCTTCTACGAGGCATCGTTCGATGCCCGATCAGGGGAGGATCATCGTGAGGAAGCGACATCGCTTGCTCGGCATCGGCATTGTCGCGGCGGCGCTCGTCGCCGCGGCCGGCGCCGCCAGTGCCGGCAACGCACCCAGCTCGGCACCGGCGGTGGCCGGCGCGTCGATCTCGATCGCGCTCGGCTCGGAACCGACCAGCCTCGACCCGCACACCGTCGACGACGGCGGCGAGCGGGCGATCAACGACAACATCTACGAGACGCTGCTCACCCGCGACGCCGACGGCGAGCTCGGACCGGGGTTGGCCACCGACCTGCCGACCCAGATCGACGACACGACCTGGGAGTTCACAGCTGCGCGACGACGTCACGTTCCACGACGGCACGCCGTTCACGGCCGACGCCGTGGTCGCGTCCGTCAACCGCATGATCCGTCTCATCGCCGAGGAGAAGACCGACAACAGCGGGTTCTACAGCACGCTCACCGGCGCCGAGGCCGTCGACGACCACACCGTGCGGATCACGACCACCGAGCCCGACGGCGTGCTGCCGGCGCGCATGTACTGGCTGAAGATCGTCGCCCCCGGCACCGAGGACTCCGACGACCTGTCCGACGCGCCGAACGGCACCGGACCGTACAAGTTCGTCGGTCGCGAGACCGGCGTGTCGACTCGACCTGGCCGCCAACCCCGACTACTGGGGCGACGCGCCCTCGATCTCCAAGGTCCACTACGAGTTCGTGAGCGAGGGCGGCACCAGGCTCGCCGGGCTCAAGTCCGGCCGCTTCGACCTCATCACCAACCTGGCCCCGCAGGACGTCGACCAGGCGCCGGCCTAGCCGGCGAGGTGCAGGGCCAGGAGCACCCGGTGCTGCTTCTCGACGCCGACGAGGGCATCACCGCCGACCCGAACGTCCGCCTGGCGCTGAACCTCGCCGTCGACAAGCACGTGCTCGCCGATGCAGATCTTCGGTGGCTTTGCCAGCGGTCGACCAGGGCCAGCTGCTCAGCCCGTCGATCCTCGGCTTCAACGACACGCTCGACGGCCTATCCGTACGACCCTGAGAAGGCCAAGCAGTTGATCGAGGACGCCGGCGTGGCCGGCCAGACGATCAACCTCGTCGGCGAGTCGTCGGGCCGCTGGCTGAACGACCGCGACCTCGCTCGAGGCCATCGCCGGCTACTGGACGGCGGCCGGGCTCGATGTGAAGCTCGACATCCGGAGTTCGGCGCCTACCTCGACATCCTCTTCGACCGCGACAACCGCGAGGATGCGATCTTCGTGTCCAGCTCCAACGACATCCTCGATCCTGACCGTCAGCTGTGCACCTACTACCAGGCCGGCGGCATCGGTTCGTCGAACAGCAACCCGATCTGTCGGCGCTGATCGACCAGGGCCGCTCAACGAGCTCGACCCGGCAGCTCGTGCCGACACCTACAAGCAGGCGGTCAAGATCGCCTATGACGGCACGTACTTCGTGTGGTTGGTGAACAACCAGGACTCTACGGTGTCTCGACACGCCTCAGCTGTGCACGCCCCGCGTCGATTCGAAGCTCCTCGTGAAGGACATGTCGCGTCACCGGCTGAGCCGGTGCCGACGGACAGCCGGGAGCGGCAGCACACGTCATGGGACGCTACATCGCACGACGCCTGGTACAAGGACTCGTGGTCATCTTCGGGGTCACCGTGTTCGTCTTCGTCATCACTCGGCTCGTCGGCGATCCCGGTGAAGTTCATGCTGCCGCTCTCGGCCACGCCGGATCAGCGCGCAGCGCGAAGCGCATGCGCTCGGGCCTCGACAAGTGCATCCCGAAGTTCAGTTCGTCGCACTTCCTCCGCGACCTGCTCCACCTCGACCTCGGTCAGAGCACCTACGTGCGCGGGCAGCTCGGCGCTCGTCCGTCGTGTTCGACTACCTCCCCCGCACCCTGCAGCTCGTCGGCCTCGGCATGCTCTCGCTGTCGTTGCCGAGCATCCCGCTCGGTCTTCTCGCCAGCCGCAAGCCGGGCGGGGTGACCGACCGTGTCCTCACCACGTCTGGCCTCATCGGGCTGTCGATGCCGCAGTTCTTCCTCGGCGTTCGTGCTCCTGATCGCCTTCACGGTCAAGCTGCACTGGTTCCAGTCCGGCGTCGGGGCCATGGACCGACAATCTGTCCTCCCGGCGCTGTGCCTCGCGCTGCCCGCGATCGGCCGGCTGTCGATCGTCGTGCGGTCGTCGATGATCGACGAGCTCAACACCCAGTACGTGAAGGTGGCTGCGGGCCAAGGGCATGACCGGCAACGCCGTATCCTCGGCGTGCATGCGCTGCGCAACGCCGGGATTCCCGTACGTCACGCTGCTCGGCTGGGAGCTGATCCGCGCCCTCGCCGGCTTCACCGTTGTGGTCGAGTCCGTGTTCAATTGGCCCGGCCTCGGCTTCATCGCCAAGACGGCGATCCAGAACCAGGACTTCTTCCTGATCCAGGCGATCGTCTTCGTGATCGCCGTGATGGTCGTGTTGTCAACATCTCGATCGACATCGTACAAGGTTCTCGACCCGGGAGTTGGCCTGATGGCCGCCGACCGAACCGGCGCGGCTGGGAGGTGCCGCAATGACCTACCGATGCCCGACGAGTACACCGCACAACACCACGATGTCGAAGAGGCCGAGCCGTCCGAAGACAGCGATGCACGGCCGACCGTTCGAGGCTCGAGGCGGTGCGCGCACGGCGGGCTGCTCCGGACCTGGTGCGCGACAAGCTCGGCCTCGCATCACTCGCCTTTCTTGTCGGCCTCGTCGGTCTCGCCGATCTTCGTCCCGTGTTCCGCCCCGTCCGACCCGAACGCGGTCGACCTCGGCAACTCGCTGGCGTCGCCGGTGTGGCACGGCGGGTCGTGGAGCAATCCCCATCGGCACCGACTGGCAAGGCTACGACGTGCTCGCCGGCTGCTCTACGGCGCGCGTACGTCGCTGGCGATCGGCCTGCTCGTCGTGTTCCTCGCCGGGGCGTTCGGCGTCCTCGTCGGGCTGCTGGGCCGGCTACCAGGGCGGCCGCACCGACAGCTGGCTGATGGGATGGGTCGATGTGCAGGTGTCTTTCCCGGGGCTGTTGCTTGGCGATGCTGCTGATCGCCCTCGTTGGTGGCAGCATCGTCGACGATCACGTTCATCCTCGCCATCAACGGCTGGATGGTCTTCGCCAGAATGACGCGCGGTATCGTGCTCTCCATCCAAGGAGCGGCCGTTCGTCGAGGCGGCGGAGATCATCGGCTGCAAGCCGAGCCGGGTGGTCTTCACCCACATCCTGCCGAACCTCGTCACCCCGCTGGCGACCCTCGCCGTGCTGGAGTTCGCCCGAATCATCCTTGCCGAAGCTGCGCTGAGCTTCCTCGGGCTCGGCATCCAGTATCCGGGGGTTTCGTGGGGTCTCGACATCGGCCGCGCCGGCGACCACGAGCTGTTCGGGAACCAGTGGTTGATCATCTATCCGGGTCTCCTGCTCAGCCTGACGGTGCTCGCCGTCAACCTGCTCAGCAGTTGGCTGCGGGTCGCGCTCGACCCCAAGAGCGTGAGAAGCAGCTTCGCCGGCGACGGTGATCGGCTCGGGGAAGGGCGCGTTGTGAGCACCCAGGATCTCGGTGCGACCGCAGTCGACGGCTCGACCGTCGGCGACACGCTTCTCGAGGTCGACCACCTCACATCAAGTTCTTCACCCGGCGTGGGATCGTTCACGCCGTCCGCGACGTCAGTTTCTCGGTGGCGAAAGGTGAGACACTCGGCTTGGTCGGCGAGAGTGGCTCCGGCAAGAGCGTCGACCGCCCAAGCACTGCTCGGCCTGACTGAGCTTCCCGGCAAGATCACCAGCGGCGATGTGCGCTGGAAGGGCCAGTCGTTGGTCAACGATGCCGAAGCGACGCTTGCGCAGGTGCGCGGCAATGAGATCGCGATGGTGTTCCAAGACCCGATGACCTCCCTCAACCCCGTGTTCAGCATCGGGATGCAGATCTCCGAGGTGCTTCGACGTCACATCGGGATGAATCGCCGGCAGGCTCGCGAGCGAGCTGTCGAACTGCTCGATCTCGTCGGCATCGCCAATCCACGCGACCGAGTCGAGCAGTACGCACACGAGATGTCAGGGGGAATGCGTCAACGCGTACTGATCGCAATGGCGCTGGCCTGCGAGCCGCAACTGTTGATCGCCGACGAGCCCACCACGGCGCTCGATGTCACGATCCAGGCCCAGATCCTGGATCTGATCGCCGACCTCCGGCAACGGCTCGGGCTCGCTGTGCTACTGATCACTCACGACCTCGGCGTCGTGGCCGGGCTGTGCGACCGCGGTCGCGGTGATGTACTCGGGCAAGATCGTCGAGCTCTGCACCGGCCGACGAGCTGTACGGCCGTCCCGGGCATCCGTACTCGGCGGGCCTGCTGCGCAGCACGCCGCGACTCGACGTCGTCATGCCTCGCCTGGTGTGCATCGAGGGCTCGCCTCCCGACCTTGTCGAGCCCCAACCGGCTGCTCGTTCGCGCCGCGGTGCGCGCTGGCGATCACGCCTTGCCTCGAGGCAACACCCGGGCTCAAGACCCACCCCGACGGCCGAAGGTGGCCTGCTGGCGGCCGTTCGAGGTCGCACGGTGACTGACTCCGAGCGATCGCTGAGCAGTCCAGCCGGCTCGGCGCAGCGGGGACGCTCGGGCGGACCGCGGTTCCGCTCGTCGAAGTCGACCACCTGAGCATTCGCTTTCCCGGTCGGGCGTAGCGGTTTCTGGGGCAAGCAGGTCGAAGTTCGTCGAGCGCGTCGACGACGTGTCGCTTCTCGATCGGAACGGGCGAGACGCTCGGGCTGGTCGGCGAGAGTGGGTCGGGCAAGACAACGTTCGGTCGGGCCGTGCTGCGCCGGATCACTCCGGCGGAGGGCACGATCCGATTCGTCGGCCGAGGACATCACCCACGTCGACGGGCGAGGACCTGCGACCGCCTGCGGCGCCACATGCAGCTGGTGTTCCAGGATCCGTACGCCAGCCTCAACCCGCGCAAGACCGTGCTCCAGTTCGTCGCCGAGCCGCTGATCGTCCATGGCTTGGCGAAGAACGCCGACCGACGCCCGCCCGCAGTCGTTCGGGATCTTCTCGATCGCTGCGGGCTACCCGACGATGCCGTCGATCGCTATGCCGCACGCGTTCAGCGGCGGACAGCGCCAACGAGTCGGCATTGCCCGCGCCCTGGCGTTGACACCCGAATTCATCGTTGCCGACGAACCGGTTTCCGCGCTCGACGTGTCGGTGCGCGCCCAGGTCGTCAACCTGCTCCAGGACCTGCAGCACGAGCTCGGGCTGACGTACCTGTTCATCGCCCACGACTTGTCAGTCGTGCGCCACATCTGTCACCGCATCGCGATCCTGTACTGCGGCAAGCTCGTCGAGATCGCCGCCACCGACGACATCTACGAGCGCACCAGGCACCCGTACACCGAGGCCCTGCTCTCGAGCGTGCCGATCCCCGACCCTCCTGTCCAGCGCCAGCGACGGCGCATCGTCCTCGCCGGCGAGATCCCCAACCCGATGGATCCCCCGAGCGGCTGCCGGTTCCAGACGCGGTGCCCGCTTGTCGAGCCGCGGTGCCGCGTCGAGTCGCCACCGCTCGAGGAGAAGGCACCCGGCCATTGGGCCGCGTGCTTCGTCCGCTGACCACCCGATCGGAACGACGAGGTTCCCGATGACCGACACCGTCCTGTCCGCGGCCGCGCCGGCGACCAGTTTCGACCGGCCGCGGGCGATCGCCGTGGGGCTCGCCGCCGGCTTCATCTCCGGACTTTTCGGCGTCGGCGGCGGGATCCTGATGGTCCCGGCGATGGTGATCGGACTCGGCATCGCCCAGAAGCTCGCCCACGGCACGTCGCTGGCCGCGGTGCTGCCGATCGGGCTCTCGGGGGTGATCGGCTACGCCCTCGACGGCAAGGTCGACTGGCCGGTGCTCGCACTCCTCGCCGTCGGATCGGTCGCCGGCGCCGTAATCGGAACGCACATCCTCCACCTCCTCCCGCACCGCGCCGTCGGCTACGCCTTCGCCGCGCTGCTGGTGGCGACCGCCGTCCGCCTGCTCGTCGACCACAGCGAAGCGACCGGTCGCGCCCCGCTGTCGGTGCTCGGCGCCGCCGCACTCGTCGTCATCGGGTGCGCCACCGGGGTGCTCGCCGGGCTGCTCGGCGTCGGCGGCGGGATCGTGATGGTCCCGGCGATGGTGGTTGGCTTCGGCATCCCCGCGGCGATCGCCAAGGGGACGTCGCTCGGGGTGGTCGTCCCGACGTCGATGATGGGGACGTGGCGCAACGCCGCGAAACGCAACGTGGACATGCGCCTCGCGGCATACCTCGGCCTGTCGGGCGTGGTGTCGGCGTTCGCGGCGTCGCGGATCTCGATCGGGATGAGCGAGGCGCTCTCCAACGTGCTGTTCGCCGCCCTCCTGCTCGTCGTGGCGGCGCGGATGCTGGTGTCGCTCAGGAGCGAAGCCGCGACGGCGACAGCAGCGCCGGACTGACCGGTGGCGTCGCCGCCGAGCCGGTGATCGCGTCCGCGAGCATCGCGCCGAGCGCCGGCGACGTCTTGATGCCGGCGCCGCCCTGGCCGACGAGCCACCAGAAGCCCGGCGCGTCGGGATCCTCGCCCATCACCGGCACACGGTCCGGCGCGAACGTCCGCAGGCCGGCCCAGGCGCTGCGCACGGTGCGCATCGTGAGCTCGGTGGCGGCGGCCACGCGCTCGAGGGCGAGGGCGACATCGAGCTCCTCGGCCCGGGCGTCGCACGGCTCGCTGGGCGTCTCGTCGGCCGGGGACACCAGCAGCCCGCCGGCCTCCGGCTCGAGGTAGTAGCGGCCGGCGACGTCCATGACGAGGGGCCAGGCGGCGACCTCCGCCGGCGCCGGCACGAGCGCCGCGGTGCGCCGCATCGGCAGCAGTCCGAGCGGGGCGACGCCGCAGCGGGCGGCGAGCACGTCGCCCCATGCGCCGGCGGCGTCGACGACGTGACGACAGCTGATCGCACGCTCGCCGATGTGGACCGTCCACCGCGCCGCGCCGTGGTCGATCCGGTCGGCCGACACCGCCTCGGACGACGTGAGCACGATCGCCCCCCGCCGCCTGGCACCGGCGAGAAAGCTCTGCAGCAGCAACGCCGTGTCGATCGCCATCGCTCCTGGCTCGTGCACGCCGCCGCCGGCGACGGCGTGGCGATGGAAGCCGGCCAGCGTTCGCGAGCACCTCGTCAGCCGTGAGGCGGCGCACATCGGCGGTGAGCGCTCGTCCGTGTCGGGCGATCGAATCGAGCGCATCGACGTCGGACTCCTCACCCACCCACATCAGCCCGCGCGGCGCGAGCAACGCGCCGTGGCAGAACCCGTCGGGCGGCGACCGCAGGAACGGGCGGCTCGCTTCGGCGAGCGCGCCGACCACCGGATGGCCCGACGTGACGTTGAGCACCGAGGCCGACCGGCCGGTCGCGTGGAGGCCGGCGGTGGGCTCGCGCTCGACGAGAACCGTCGGCACGTGCTCGGCGAGGTGCCACGCCGCCGCCGCTCCGGCGATGCCGCCGCCCACGACGACGACGTGGGTCGTATCGGTCGAGCGGGGCACGGCTGGCGTCAGGAGGCGACGACGGCCGACATTCGCGAGCGGATGCCGGCGATGACGTTGTCCATGTGCGACGCCGTGGCGGCCTCGGCGCGCTCCGCGTCGCCCGCGGCGATCGCGTCGTGGATCGCCTGGTGCTCGTCCCAGCTCGTGAGGCCGCGCAGCTCGGAGAGCATCGTGAAGACCAACTCGGTCTGATGGCGCAGAGGGGCGACGACCGTCCCGAGGTACCCGTTGCCGGAGGCCCGCTCGACGACGATGTGGAACTCGCGGTGGCATTGCGTTGCGGTCAGCAGGTTGTCGACCTCCGACGCCGCCCGGCCGACGTCGATGCACTCCTGCAGCGCGGCGAGGTCGGCGTCGGTGCGCTGTGACGCCGCACGCCGGGCGGCGAACGCCTCGAGCACGGCCCGCAGTTCGAGCAGCTGCACCACTTGTTCGGGCTCGACCCTCGAGACGTGGGCGCCGCGGCGCGGCACCACCTCGACGAGACCGGTGCCCTCGAGCGCACGGATCGCCTCGCGCACCGGATTCCGTGACACCCCGAGCTGCTCGGCGAGACGATCCTCCGGCAGCCGTTCGCCCGGCTCCAGCTCGCCGCGCATGATCATCCCGCGGATCTCGTCGGCGACGACCTCGCGCAGCGTTCGGTGGCTGTCGCCGACGGTCATGATCCGCAGGCTAGCCCTGACCTGGGGGAACGGTGAGGGAGGCAACCCGGGTGCGGCGTCGCACCGCTGCCACGCCAGCACGCTAACGGCACCGAACCGCTAGTTCTGGCCCTTGAACCAGGGCTCGCCAGCCTGGGCCGGGGGCCGCAACGACTGGCCGCGCGACGCCACGACGATGAGGGTGACGGCGTAGGGGAGCATCGCCACGAACTCGCTCGGCAGATCGTCGAGTCGGACGTAGGCGAACACGGCCGCCGCCGTGGCCATCGCCATGATCGTGCCCGACAGCGTGCCTGATCGCCGCGCCACCACGAGGGCCACGATCGCCAGCGTCCCGCCGCCGACGACCCACAGCGACAGGAGCAGCCAACCGTTCTGCTGCAGGTGCTCGGCGAGTCCGTACAGCACCACCGAGCCGCCGAGGGCGCCGGCCGGCAACGCCAGCAGCCGCACCAGCCGTAGCGGCACGTCGTCGCCACGTAGACCAGGCCGACGAGCAGCATCAGCGCCGCGGCCAGCACGACGGCCAGCAGCAGCGACTCGGGATTGAGCGCAGCGTCAGTCCGTCGAAGTAGCCGAACATCAGCGCCGCCGCGCCCACTCCGAAGGGACGCCAGTTGCCCGACCACCACGGTGGCGAGCCGAGGAAGCCGCGACCGGCCACCATGTCCTGGCTGTAGCGCCCGCTCAGCAGCACGAGCATCGCACCGCCCATGCCGGCCAGCGCCCCCGAGATGGCGACGCCGATGTAGCGATAGAGGTGGACGTTGACCCCCAGTGAGTCGGCGGCGCTCGGGCGCTCACCGGCCGAGCGCAGGCGCAGGCCGAACGGCGTGTGCCACAGCACGTAGCCGCTGAGCACGAACAGGCCGATCGCCAGCAGGACGTCGTAGCTGATGCCGGTGGTGACGCCGGACAGGAACCCGCCGACGTCGGAGACGCCGAACCAGCGCCACGACGCGATGCGGGCGAGCGGGTCCGCCGTGCCCCACCCGAGGAAGCGCCCGCCCGACAGGAACGGCATGGTGAACTCGCCCATCTTGCCCGACACCCCGGGCGAGTTGGTGAGCGAGCCACCCTGCTCGCCGACGAACAGCACGTTGGCCATGAACCGGGCCACGCCGGGGGCGAGGATGTTGACGGCGAATCCGGCGACGATGTGGTTGACCCCGGACGTGACCGTGGCGAGGCGGGCAGCAGCCCGCCGAGCATCCCGCCGACGACGCCACCGAGCAGGCCGAACCACGGACCGTGCTGCCAGCCGACCAGGCGCCGAACACGGTGCCGGCGGTCATCATCCCCTCGAGGCCGATGTTGACGATGCCGCTGCGCTCGGACCACAGCCCGCCGAGGCCGGCCATGGCGATCGGCGCGGCGACGCGGATCGCCTCTGCGAACGTGCCGCGCGAGGTGACGTCGTCGGTGTTGCTGATCAACCGGGCGATGCGACGGAGACGAGCACCAGCAGGCCGACCCACGCCCACAGCGGGCCGGGCAGCGACGCCGACGCCGACGACCGCGACGGCGCCGCCGGCGCCGGCCCGACGTGGAGTGTCGCCGCCGTCATGTCAACACCGACGGTTCGAGCGACGCCGGTGGTGGCCTCGGCCGTTCGCGACAGGCTGCCGCCTCGGCGGCCTCGGCGTGGCGGTTGACCACCTCGTAGGCGATCACCGCGGCGAGCAGGATCGTCCCCTGCAGGATCGTGCCGATCTCCTGCGGGATGCCGATGAAGCTGAGCCGCTGCGTCGCCCGCTCGATCGTGGCCCACACGAGCGCGGCGAACGCGATGCCGACCGGGCTGGTTGCGGCCGAGCAGCGCGAGCGACGATGCCGGTGAAGCCGAGTCTCTGGGGGAACTGGTCGCCGTAGCGGTGTACTGCTGGTCGGCGAGCAGCGGCGCCATCCCGATCAGGCCGGCCAGGCCGCGCCGAGATCAGCATGGTGCGCATCGACCATCGCGCTTCGGATTGACGCCCGACGCGCGGGCTGCGCTCGGGTTGATGCCCGACACGCGCAGGTCGAAACCGAAGCGGGTGCGGTTGAGCACGAGGTAGTAGCCGACACCGACGGCGATCGCGACCAGCGACGTAGCCCTGCAGCACGACATCGGGCGGCATGTGGAAGCCGACGGCCTCGAACGGCGAGTTGAACGACGGGCATGCGGGCGCCCTTGGGCAGCAGGCCGGTCTCGGCGACAGTTCGGATCCTCGCGGTCGAAGTAGTGGCGTCAGCAGGTACAGCGCCGATGCCGGTGGCGATGTAGTTGAGCATGATCGTCGAGATCACTTCGTTGACGCCACGCTTGACCTTCAGCACGCCGGCGATCGCCGCCCAGGCGGCGCCGACCACCATGGCCACGCACGAGGCATGAACGTCACGTGCAGCGGCGCCGGGCAGGCGATCCTCTGCCGCCGAACGCCGGCGGTGAGCAGCACCGGCGAGGCGGTACTGTCCCTCGACGCCGATGTTGAACAGGCCCATCTTGAACCCGATGGCGACCGCGAGGCCGACGACGTATAGCGGCACCGCACGGTTGATCGATGCCGACGACGGACTCGGTGCCGTCGATCGCCGTTGCCACATCTGCCTGGAACGCGGTGATCGGGTTGTGCCGGCGATCAGCAGGAGCGAGCGACGCAAATGGCGAAGGCGACCACCGAGCCGAGCAGCGGGCCGCCGATGCTGATACAGCGATGCCCTGCGATCGCTGGCGGTTGCCGTGCGGCGCCGCTGCATCGCGCCGGTCATGTACGCAGCCGAGCTCGCTCGGGGTCGACCTTCGCCGGATCGAGCTCGGCGACGATCGTGCCGTCGGAGCATCACGAGCAGGCGATCGGATAGACCGATCAGTTCGTCGAGGTCGGCGGAGATCGAGCAGCGACGCCCATGCCCTCGGCCGCGGGCGTCGCGCAGCTCGTCCCAGATCGCGGCTTGGGCTCCGACGTCGACGCCGCGAGTGGGGTGTGCGGCCATGAGCACGTGCGGGCTCGGCGAGCATCTCGCGACCGACGACGAGCTTCTGCTGGTTGCCGCCGGACAGGGCGAACGCCGGGACCTCGATGCCGGGTGTGCGCACGTCGAAGTCGATCGATGATCTGCTCGTGCGTCACGTCGCGCACCGGCGCCGGTAGATCGAACCGGACCCTTGGACGAAGCCGGGCGTCGCGTCTGGTGCCCGAGAAGCGTGTTCTCCCAGAGCGGCGAGGCGAGGACGCAGGCCCTCGCGATGGCGGTCGACGGGGATGTAGGCGATGCCCGCCTCGCGGCGGTCGTGCACGCTGAGTCGCCGGTGATGTCGCGCTCCGCCGAGCGTCGATCGTGCCCGAATCGAGTCGCGGCGCAGCCCGATGATCGCTTCGACGCAGCTCGGTTTGCCCGTTGCCCTCGACCCCGGCGACGCCGACGCACCTCGCCGTCGTGTGCACGGCATGATCGACAATGCCGTCGACGGCCGTGTCGAACGACTGGCTGGCGGCCGTCCACCTTCGTGGCTTAGTTGCCGCAGCTGCGGTCGAGGTGGTTGCGGCCGCCTCAGCGTCGAGCTCGACGAGCACCTCGATCGGCTCGACGGACTCCTCGGTACCTGTGCGTGCGTCTCGGGGGTCGGGAAGCTCGGAGCCGACCATCAGCTCGGCGAGCTGTCGAGCGGTCGACAGTCGCCGGGCGGCGACGGTTGTCGACCGTGCGTGCCATCGCGGATGACCGTGATCGCGTCGGAGATCGCCGAGCACCTCGTCGAGCTTGTGGGAGATGAAGATGATGGTCGATGCCCTCGGCGATGAGTTCACGGAGGTTGAGCGAACAGCTCGTCGACCTCTTGCGGCACGAGCACCGCCGTCGGCTCGTCGAGGATCAGGATCTTGGCGCCGCGGTAGAGCACCTTGAGGATCTCGACGCGCTGGCGTTCGCCGACGCCGAGCGTCGTCGACCAGCTCATCGGGGTCGACGTCGCAGGCCGTACGACCGGGCCAGCTCGCGGATGCGGCGCGGCCTCGCCGGCGTCGAGCGTCGAACACCGTGCCGCGGTTCGGCGCCGAGGATGATGTTCTCGAGGACCGTGAGGTTGTCGGCGAGCATGAAGTGCTGGTGCACCATGCCGATGCCGAGCTGCGATCGCGTCGGTCGGAGACTTGAACTGCTGCCTGCGTGCCGTTGACCGTAGATCGTTCCCTCGTCGGGCTGATGCATGCCGTACAGCGTCTTCATCAACGTCGACTTGCCGGCGCCGTTCTCACCGACGATCGCGTGGATCGTGCCGGCGCGGACCCGGAGGGTGATGTCGTGGTTGGCGATGACGCCGGGGAAGCTCTTGCCGATGCCGCGCGGCTACGTGATCGCCCGACGCTCCGCTCTTCGATGTCGGTGCAGAGGTTCGATCCCGGTCAGCGTTCCCACCGTTCGGAGCACTCGGGTGCGCCGTCCATCATGCCGGACTCTCCCCTACGGGCTAGGTCGCCCGTGCCTCCGGTGAGCGGTATCCCTCGCTGAACCGGACCGGGCGACGGGCCCGTGCGTGAACGTTCAGCTGGTCAGGGCGTCGGTCGGAACCGACGATCTTCGCCGTCGATGATGATGTCGGCCTTGAGCCGTCGAGCTTGGTCCTTGATGTCGTCGACGAAGCCACCCGAGGTCGAGTAGCCGACGCCGTCGTCCGACAGGTCGAAGAGCGCTGACGCCAGCCGGCGAAGTGCCGCCGTCGACCTCGGAGCGGATGGTCTCGTACACGGCGACGTCGACGTGCTTGAGCATCGACGTGAGGATGTACGGCCTGCACGGTCGGGCTCGGCGCTGCTGGTACTGGTCGGAGTCGACGCCGATGGCCCAGACGTTGCCGGGGTCGACCGCCTCCGACGTCGCCTCGAGCACGCCCGAACCGGACCCGCCGGCAGCGGGTACACGACGTCGGCGCCGCCGTCGTACATCGCCGCGGCGATCGTCCTTGCCGCGGGCCGGGTCGTTGAAACCCGATGAAGTCGGGTGCCTCGGTGAGGTACTTGCACGTCGATCTTGATGTCGGGATTGACGCGCCTTGGCGCCGGCGACGTAGCCGGCCTCGAACTTCTTGATGAGGGCGCTGCCTGGCACGCCACCGATGAAGCCGATGTGGCCGGTCTTGGTCTTCAGCGCGGCGGCGGCACCGACCAGGAACGAGCCCTGCTCCTCGGCGAAGACCAGGCTGGGACGTTCGGGCTGTCGACGACCGAGTCGACGATGCCGAAGTGGTGTCGGGTGCCGCGGCGGCCACCTCGGCGAGGGCGTCGCCCCAAGGTAGCCGACCGCGATCATCGGGTCGTAGCCGTCGCGCGAGGCTGCGCTCAGCGCTCGGCCCGGTCGCCGTCGCTCGACGGGTCGACTCCTCGGCTTCGATGCCGAGCTCGGCCTTGGCCTCGTCGAGCCCTGCTGCTGCCGCGTCGTTGAACGACTGTCGCCGCGGCCGGCGACGTCGAAGAGCAGGGCGACGTTGGTGCCGCCCTAGCCGGCGGCGGCTGTCGGCGGCCTCGGTGCCGCCGCGGCCGCGTCGCCATCGGCGCTTCGGAGCCGCTCGCCGCGCTTCGCCGGCGGCCGCGCCGCCCGTGAGCGTGGAGATCGATGCCGTCGCGAGGCCGCCGCCCATCATGTCGCGCTGGCGCCGCTTGCTGGCGCCAGCCCGGCAGCCGCACACAGAAACCTTTTTTTGGGGTTTCGGTGACCCGAGCGCGTGAAGGGCACGGTCCTGGCGGATCCCGTGTGCCGCAGCCACTGCGTACCATACTGCGCGTATGAGTGCGCCCGCTCAGCGACCGCGCCCCTCCGGCGCCCGCAATGGCGCGTCGCGGGGCGGCGTCCGCCGGCCCGCGCACCCCTCCCACGACGTCGCTACATGGTGCGACGCGTCGGCGTGCTGGCCGTGCTGGCGGCGCTCTCGGTCGGCGTGCTCGTGGCCGTCAACTCGCTCACCGGCGGCGACGTCGACAGCCAGACGTCCACCACCCTGGCCGCCGCGCCGGTCACCACGGCGGTCGATGCCGCGACCGCGGTCACGACGGTGGCGGCCTCGGCGGCGCCGGTGGTCGTCGAGCGCACCGGCCCGCCGACAGCTGCGGACCCGGCGCGCATCCTCATCGTCGGCGACAGCGACGCCGGGACGTTCGCGCCGTACCTGCGCCAGCTGCTCGACACCAGCGACGTGGTCGACATCACGCTCGACTACAAGGTGTCGTCGGGGCTGGCCCGGCCCGACTTCTACGACTGGCCGGCGGAACTCACGGGGCGATCGACGAGACGCATCCAGACATCGTGGTCGCCACGTTCGGGGGCAACGACTCGCAGGGCCTCACGTCGCCGTGCCCGAACGGTGCCGGCACGTGCCAGCCCGACTTCATCGTCGGCGACCCGTCGAGCAACTCCGAGGAGTGGACCGCCGAGTACGTCCGCCGGGCGGGCGAGGTGATGGACACGGTCCTCGACAGCGGGGCCAAGCTCGTGTGGGTGGGCATTCCCAACGACGACAACCCCGACGTCACCGCCGATCTGGCGGTGCAGAACGCCGCCGTCAAGGAGGCGATCGCCGCCCGCTCCGGCGTCACGTTCATCGACACCTGGAAGCGCTTCGCCGGGCGCAGCGGCGGCTGGGCCGAGCTCGTCGTCGACCCGCGCGACGGCAAGGCCAAGCCGGTGCGCCAGAGCGACGGCTTCCACCTCAACACCGACGGCGCCGAGATCCTCGCCATCGACATCTCCGCCGAGGTGAAGGACATCCTGCAGGCCATGGGCGCCGACGTCTGACCGCGACCACGCAACCGGAGGGTGCCCGCAGGACCGTACGGTCATGCTGGCGCCCTTCGGTTGCGTCCACTCACACCCTGCAGTCGCCTGGGATCGAGGCCGACGCCGGTTCGGCCCCCGTGCTGTAGGCGATGTACGCGAGCCAGTTGCCGGTGCGGGCGAGCAGCAGCGCATATCGAAGTCGATGGGAATGCCCAACATGTTGCTCGAGATGCCGAGATCGAGGCGACCGCTCGCGTCGCCGACTCCGAGGTCGGGTGTGGCGTGCACGTCGATCTCGGGATCATCGACGACAGTCGAGGAGCGACCGCCGGTCGCTCGGGGATCGTGGGCACGGTGATCGCGCTCTCCTCGGCGATCTGACCCTCGATGCAGGCGGCCGTGTCTGGCGAGCTGAGCTCGCTGACGAACTGGTCGAGCAGCTGCGTGTGGCGTCGTCGACCGTGACCACCCCGGCCACGACCATGTCCTCGCCGGCCCCATCTCGAACACCCCGGTCGTCCCGCGTCGTCGGGGCCGCCGTGAACGTGTAGTTGTCGGACACCGCCCGCGCCGTCTGGCCCTCGAGGTCGCCGCTGGTGTTGTCGAGCAACAGCACCGGCCCCGAAGCAGTCGTCGACGACTGCGGTTCCTCGGCCAGCCCGTCGGAGGACCCGGTCGCTGCCCCGGCGGTGTCTGCGTGACCTTCACTTCCCTTCTCTTCGACGTGTCTGACGTGTCCGACGTGTCCGAGTGTCCGACGGGCCGGTGTCGACGAACCCAGCGTCGGTGACCCGTTCCTCGAACACGCCGATCGCCGCGTCGGCCTTCGCCTGGTCAGCGCGCGGCATGACCGACGCCGACGCCAACCACGCCCATGCGCCGGCGGCCAGACCATGCGACACGCTTCTTTATCCCCTTATCATCCATTCCTCCTCCTCTTTCCCCCTCCTCCGCCCGGTCCGGCGCCGCTGCGCCTCGCACCGCCGGCGACTCGGCGCGTGCGGGCAGGAAGCGGGCGGCGAGCAGCGCACCGACCAGCACCACAGCGGCCGCCACCAGGGCGCCGGCCTGGAAGCCATCCATGAACGCGGCGTCGATGGCGTGCTTGACCGCGGCGCCGGCGCTCGGGCCGGCCTGCTCGCCGGCGCGCTGGGCCACCACCACGGCCGCGCCGACGCTCTCCTGGGCGGTGTGCAGCGCCGCCGTGGGAAGCGCGGTGCCGCCGAGCTGGTCGGCGAGCTTGGCGGCGTACACCGACGAGAACAGGCTGCCGACGACCGCCACCCCGAGCGTCCCGCCGAGCTCACGCGTCGTGTCGTTGACCGCCGAACCGACGCCGGCCTTGTCGACGGGTAGCGACCCCATGATCGACTCGGTGGCGGGGGCGTTGACGAGCCCCAGGCCGCCGCCCATGAACAGCATCGCCACGACGAGCTGCCAGTACGGGGCGTCGACGGCGACGGAACCGGCGATCACGAACCCGACCGCCATCGCCACCAGCCCGCCGGCGACGACCACCTTGGCGCCCCACCGGCCGGCGAACTTGGCGGACAGCGGCGCGGCGGCGCCGGTGAAAAGGGCGAAGGGCACCGTGCGCACGCCGCTCGCCAGCGTGCCGTAGCCGCGCACGAACTGGAAGTACTGGGTCACCATGAAGATGAAGCCGAACAGTGCGAAGAAGGCGAACATGACCGACAGGCTGGCGGCGGTGAAACGGGCGTTGCGGAACACGGAGACGTCGAGCATCGGATGCGTGCTCGTGCGCTCGACGACGACGAACAGCCCGAGCAGGGTGGCGGCGAGGGCGAACGCGCCGAGGATGGTCGGCGAGGCCCACCCGTGGTTGGGGCCTTCGATCACGGCCCACACGAGCAGTGACACGCCGGCGATCGACAGCAGCCATGCCGGCCGGATCGAACCGCTGCACGTGGGTGTCGCGGCTGGTCGGCACGAAGCGGGCGATCAACACCATGGCCGCGAGCACGACGGGCACGTTGACGATGAACACCGATCCCCACCAGAAGTGCTCGAGCAGCCAGCCGCCAGTGACCGGCCCGAGCGCCACGCTCAGCCCGGCGGTGGCGGCCCAGATCGCGATGGCCGCCGCCCGTTCGCGTGGTCGGGTGAACACGTTGACGAGCAGGGCGAGCGTGGCGGGGAAGATCAGCGCCGCCCCCACGCCCATCAGCGCCCGAGCTCCGATCAGCTGGTCGGCGTCGGCGGCGAAGGCGCCGAGCCCGCTGAACAGCCCGAACCAGGCCATGCCGATCAGCAACGCCCCTTTGCGACCGAAGCGGTCGCCGAGGCTGCCGGCGGCGAGCAGGAGACTGGCGAACACGAGGGTGTAGGCGTCGACGATCCACTGCAGCTGGGACGTGGTGGCGCCGAGCTCACGCACGAGCGAGGGCAGGGCGACGTTGACGATGGTGCCGTCGAGGGTGATGACGAGCACGGAGAGGCAGAGGATGCCGAGCACCAGCCACCGACGGGGCGATGCGGCCGTCGCGGGCGTCAGCGTCGGCGGGTGGGCTGACGAGCCGTTCCGGCGGCGGGACTACGGTGGAGTCGATCACGATGGGCCTCCTGACCACTGAGAACCTGAGCACTGGCACTGCGAGAACACTGCCATATCGTTGTTATCGAATAGCATTGTTATCATGGTGAGTGACGTGACGCAACCCATTCCCACCCCCTCCGCCGGCACGCCTGGCGACGCCACCACCGGCGCCCGCGACGGCGTCGGGCGCGCCCTGCTCGCCGCGGCCCATCGACTGCTCGCCGAGGACGGCCCCTCGGCGCTGACCGTGCGCCGCCTCGCCGCCGCCGCCGGCGTGAGCACGATGAACGTGTACTCCCGCTTCGGCGGCAAGGACGGCGTCGTCGAGGAGCTGTTCGTCGACGGCTTCCGGCGGTTGTCGGCGCAGATGGCCCACGCCCCGGTCACCGACGACCCGTTCGCCGACCTCAGCACGTGTCGGGACGGCTACCGACGTTTCGCCCTCGAGAACCCGACCTACTACGCGGTGATGTTCGATCGCGTGTTCCCCGACTTCGAGCCGTCGGAACGAGCCGAACGGGCGGCGATCGACGCCCTCGGCGGCCTCGCCGCCCGGGTGCAGCGGGCGATCGACGCCGGATCGCTGAAGGCCACCAACGCGTGGCTCGTCGCCGCCGGGTTGTGGGCCACCTGCCACGGCCTCGTCAGCCTCGAGCTGCGCTCGATCGACGTCGCGGCGAAGCTGCCCGACGCCCCCGCCGAACTAGTGGAGGCCTCCGACTGGGACCTGGTCTACGCCGACACCCTGACGCACCTGCTCGCCGGGTACCTGGTCGAGGGTGGTCGGTCGTAAGGCCGGTTGCCCCGGCGCCACCGCGTCGGGATCGCACTTCCACAGCCGCCAGTCGGGGTTCTCCCACACGATCGTGAACTTGCGGTCGATCAGCGCCTCCGACGAGATCACCGGCTGTGAGTAGTTGCTACGCAGGCTCTGCATGAAGTAGTCGCACTTCCAGAGGTTGTTCACCGAGGTCGTCTGGTAGGCGCGGCGGTCGGTGTAGAGGGTCAACGTGCGGGCGCGGTAGTAGAGGATGATGTCGTCGATGTGGGTGTTCTTCAGGATGGCGTCGTACACCGGCACGTTGCGCGGGTTGGTCGGCCCGCTCTGCGTCGCTCCGGAGTTGTTGAACGAACGGGCGGCGTCCAACCGCGAGGGGATGCTCCACACGTGCACGGCGGTGACCCACAGCGCGGGGAGCACGGCGGCCGTGAGGAGCGCCCGTTTGGCGGCGATCGGGATGCCCCGGGGACGCAGCCGGGCCACGACGAGCTTGACGTAGGTGACGATCAGCATCGTGGCGAAGTACGCCACCCACGGCGTGACCTGGTAGTAGTACCGCGCCACCATCCGGAAGTGGGTGCCGACCACGAGCATCGTGCCGACCATCAGCACGGCGAGTGGAACGTTGCGCCGGGCCGACGTCACGCACGTCAGCACCACCCCGGCGGCCGCCAGGGCGAGCAGGATCCGGCCCCCGAGCGGGTGGTTGCCGATACCGAGCTGGACGGTCAGCTGGCCGGGGTAGTCGGTGAACAGCCGCGTCGGGATGTAGCGCTTCGAGTTGTCGTTGTCGGGGATCAACGTCGCCGGCAGCATGAACTGCACGAGGGCGGCGCCGACGACGAACGTCAGCAGAGGTGTGGCCAGGCGTACCCACGGGATCGACCACGACCGTGCGGCGACCACGTCGACGAGCTCGGCACCCGCCACCACGGCGACGAGGACGATGCTCTCGCGCCGGATGTTGTACGCCACCACCATCAGCAGCCCGAGCACGATGAGGTCGAGCGTCGGCGCCGTCGTCATGCGGTGCCTGGTCATGATCCGGTCGAGCATCCAGATCACACCGGCCACCGCGGCCATGTGCGGCAGCTCGGTGAGCAGCTGGTCGGTGTGCAGCAGGTATACCGGCGCGGTGGCGAACACCGCGGTGAGCGCCAGGGCCACGATGCGCCCGGCGCGTCGGCGAACGATGCCGTGGAACAGCACCAGCCACACGCACAGCGCGGCGACGTCGACCAGCTTCAGGCGCTCGTAGTCGAGGCCGAACTGGCGCACGACGGGCGACAGCAGCAGCGGGTACCCCCACGGGTACATGCCCGGCGTGACGCCGACCGAGTTCTTGGCGAGGAACAGGTTGTCCGAGATGACCTGGGCCATGTTCCCGTCGAACAGGCTCGTGGCCTGGCGAAGGTACATCGCGAAGTCGTCACCGGTGGTGTGGCCGCGGCGGTGCAGGTTGGTCGCCACGTAGGCCGTGAAGGCCACGAGCAGGGCCAGGAGCGGCACCCGATACGCGCCGCGGCCACCGCCTCGGGCCGGTGGCGGCCGGGACCGCCGGGGTCATTGGCCGCGCCCGCGCCGCTCGATCTCGGCGTGTCGTGTGGCGACCCGGCGGGCATCGAACGCCGTCCGCTGCCACGCCCGTGCGTCGCGCGACTCGGTTTCCCAGGCGTCGTCGTCGTGGGTGACCGTGGCGTAGGTGTGGCGCAGCTGGCGCACCGCCCGCTGATCGTTGCTGACGATGTCGGCGGCGATGCGGCGGGTGAACGGCATCAGCTCGTGGTGGGGCACCACGTGGTTGACGAGGCCGCGGGCGAGGGCCTCGGCGGCATCGATGAAGTTGCCGGTGAAGCTCATCTCGCGCGCCCGGCGGATGCCGATCGCCTGGGGGAGCAGCACCGACAGCCCCCAGCTCGGCATCACCCCGACGCGTGTGTGGGTGTCACCGAACTTCGCCCGCTCCGACGCCACGAGGAAGTCGCAGTTGAGGGCCAGCTCGAAACCGCCGGTGACGGCCGCCCCGTTCACGGCGCCGACGAGCGGCTTGCTGATCGTGCCGAACGGCCCGCGTTGTCGTCGCGCGACGACACCGACGTTCCGGCGGCGAGCAACTCGTGGAGTTGCTGGCGAGCTGCTGGAGGTCGAGGCCGGCGCAGAACGCCGGGTCGGCGCCGGTGAGGATCAGCACGTCGACGTCGCCGTCGCGCTCGGTGCGCCCGATCGACTCACCGAGCATTTCGAGCGCCTCTCGGTCGAGCGTGTTGCGAACACCGGGTCGGTTGAGCGTGATGGTGGCGATGCGCTCGGCGACCCCGTAGAGAACGGGCGGCGGGCTCATCACTCGGTGGTGTCGTCGGCGGGCAAGAAGGCGAACCGCAGGTCGCCCAGGCGCACGAGCGTGGCGGCCACCCAGCCGCCGAGCACCCCGAAGTGCTCGTCGAGCACCGACGACGAGCCATCGGCCAGCGTCTCCTCGGCCAACTGGTACAGCCCTCATAGGTGACCTCGACGGCGAAGGAGTGGGGCTCGGTGTCGTCGGGGTCGTTGGGATCGGGGTGGCTGACCTCCACCGTCAGGCCGGCGCGCCGAGGCGGTCGGCGCCGACGAGCGGGCTTGACGTCGGATCGACGCGAAGGACGCGATCCATGTTGGGCGCCTCGGCGAGGCGCTGCACCCGCAGCACGATCTCCATCTCGATCGCCGGTGGCGTGTCGAGCTCCTCGTCGACGTACCACCGTCGGTACGCGGTCTGGCTCCACGACGGCCAGTCGAACGTGACGTGGGCGACGACCCGGGGCGGCTGGCCCTCCCCGGGGAGCCCGTAGCTCGTCTCCCAGGTGACGTCGCCCAGCAGGACGTCGACCTGGAAGTGCTCCTCGAACGCCTGCCGTTCGAGGAAGGCGGCCTCGAACTCGTGCCGCAGTGCGTCTATGGCATCGGTGAAGACGTGGTCAAGCATGTGCGTGATGAGGCTACTGCCGGCTGGTGCTGGTGGGTGGAGGGGGCGGTGGCAGACTCGCCCCGATGGCTGACGAAGACCACGAACGCTCGCAGGTGCGCATCGAGGTGTCCGACGGCGTGGGCACCCTGACGCTGAACGATCCGCAACGCCGCAACGCCTTGAACGCCGCGATGGTGGACGAGATCGTCGCTGCGATCGACCGCTTCGAGGCCGACCCGGCCGTCGGCGCCGTGGTGGTGACCTGGTGCGCCCCCGGCGTTCTGCGCCGGCGCCGACCTCGGGAACCTGGCGACCGCCGACGAGGCGCGGCTCGGTGCGATCTACGACGGGTTCCTGCGGGTGGCCCGCTGCCGGCTGCCCACCGTCGCCGCCGTGAACGGGGCGGCGGTGGGCGCCGGCATGAACCTCGCCCTGGCGTGCGACGTGCGCCTCGCCGCCCGACGGGCCCGGTTCGACACACGCTTCCTGCAGATCGGGCTGCACCCCGGCGGCGGCCACACGTGGATGCTGCGCCGGCTCGCCGGCCCGCAGACGGCGATGGCGGCCGTCGTGTTCGGCGAGGTGTTCTTCGACGGCACCGAGGCCGAGCGCGTCGGGGTGGTGTGGCGCTGCGTGGACGACGACGAAAAGCCCGGCGCCGCCCACGCCCTGGCCGTGGGGGCGGCGGGCGTGCCGGTGAAGCTGGCCATGCCTGCCGAAGGCGACGATCACGGCGATGGCCGAAGTCGGCGAGCACGACGAGGCGGTGCGCCGCGAAGCCTCGGAGCCGCAGCTGTGGAGCACCCCGCCAGCCCTGGTTCGCCGAGCGCATCGCTGCGCTGCAGGCGTCGATCGCGGCTCGCCCGCAGGCTGGACGGTGAAGCGGTGGGCGTGGCCCTCTCCCCGGTGGCGGCCATGAAGTGGGGCGTCTCGCTCGCCCAGGCCGGCGAGCTGGCCGATCCGACGACCGTCGCCGACGTCGCCAAGCAGGCCGAGGACGCCGGCTGGGACGGCGTGTTCGTCTGGGACCACCTGTGGCACCGCACCGGCCTGCCGTTGGCCGACCCGTGGGTGACGCTGGCCGCCATCGCCGCGGCGACGCAGCGCGTGACGATCGGCACGCTGGTGTGCGCCCTGCCGCGGCGGCGTCCGCAGCTGGTGGCCCAGGCGGCCACCACCCTCGACCGCCTGTCCGGCGCCCGCATGGTGCTCGGTCTCGGTCTCGGCGTCGACAGCTACGGCGAGTTCTCGACCTTCGGCGAGCCGGCGGCGACGACCGTGGACGCGGCGCGGCGCTCGACGCAGGAATCGAGCTGCTCCTGCCGATGCTCGCCGGCGACCCCGTCCCCGCCGCCGGCGGGCGGGTGACGACCGCGCCGAGCGCCCGCCGTCCACGCCTGCCGGTGTGGGTGGCCGGCACGCTCGGCCACCGGGCCGGCCCGCGCCGGGTCGCCCGGTTCGAGCTGGAGGGCCTCAGCCTGGTCGGTGCCGGCGAGTGGACGCCGGAGCACGTGAGCGCAGCCCTCGACGCCGGGGGTCTAGTGCCTGGCGCGCTCGACGTGGTGCTCACCGGTGGGGAGTACCCCGACCCGCTGGCGCTCGCCGCTCGGGGAGCGACCTGGTGCGTGCCCGAGCTGCGTCCTGGCACCCCGGCCGCCGACGCGCGCGCCCTGATCGCACGCGGCCCCGGCGCCCGCTAGCGCGGCAAGGTCGCGGGCGAGCCCGCACCGACCCTCGGACGCGAATCGATGGCGTGATCGCCCGCGCGGGCGTCGTGTGCACTAGGGTTCGGGTACAGCTGTCCAATACGGCCCGCCGGGAAACGGCGGGTAACGAGGAGGTAGCAATGAGCCAGCGACATCAAGACGCCGAGGCGCCGGTGCAGCTGAAGCAGGAGTTGCGAGCCCACGCCCACAGCGAGCGTCACCGGATCCACGTCGCTTTCGAACGTGGCGTCGCAGGTGACCGCCGGGCGGACCCGTCGGACGTCCATGAGCCGGAGCGGCGTGGAAGCCCGAGCACCATCGTGATCCGGAGGTGGCACGCACCAAGCTGGCCAACCGCTCGTGGGTTGCGCCATTGGAAGACGAAGATGTGGAAGCGCCGCACGGCGATGCGCCAGGCGAAGACCGAAGCGCTCAAGGGCTTGACGCAACGGTCGACTAGTCACCGTCCGGGTCCGGCGTCAGCCACTCGATCGTCATCTCGTTGCGCCGTTGGCGCCATCCTCGAGGGTGAGCCCGTAGCGCACGTGGTCCTCCCACGTGCCGTTGATCTCCAGCGCTCGCACCGCCACCCCCTCCTCACGGATCGCCAACTTGTCCATCACCCGGCGGCTGTTGTGGTTGCGCGGCACGATGCACATCTCGAGGCGGTGCAGCAGCAGTTGCTCGAAGGCGAACTCGGCCACGACCACCACCCCCTCGGCCACCAGTCCCTGACCGGCGTAGGCGCGGTCGACCCAGTAACCGATCGTGGCCGTCGATCCACCGCGCAGGACGTGGTTGATGTTCACCTCGCCGCAGAAGCGGTCGTCGCCATTCACGGTGACGAACAGCCCGAAGCCGTACGAGAGACCGTTGGAGGCATTGCGCCGCGGGCGGCGCACCGTGAGTTGAAGGCGTTGCGGTTCGTCGTCGGGTCGAACTCGGGCACCGGCCGTCGCGGCTCCACGGCGTCAGCCAGTCGTCGTTCCGCACGTGGACCTCGCTCCACGCCGGGAAGTCCTGGGTGCCGAGCGGGCGCAGCATCACGTGGCGGCCGAACAGGCGCGGCGCAGCCGCGAGCGTGGGGCGGCCGGACGGGTGGCGAATCACGCGCACGAGAACGGCCGGTAGGTGCAGGCTGCGCATGATCACGACCACGGCGCAGCACGTGGCGACGAGAATCGACACGGGTCGGCGACGAGCGCCGGGTTGTGCAGGCCGCCGCGCGCCGGTGGCCAGGGTGCGGAAGAGGTCTTGACGTCGTCGCCATCGATCTCGACCGCCGCGTCGAGGGCGTCGGTGCCGCGCTCGACGCAGGCGAGGTGCCACGCCTCGGGCCCGCGCAGCTCGAGGGCGTGGGCCACCCAGTCCGGCGAGCGATCCGCGACATCCGCGCGCAGCACGTGTCGAGGTCGTCGGTCACCATCCCGATGGCGTTGGTGAGGCTCACCGGCGAGGGCGGGTCGCGGTCGGCGACCTCGGCGATCAGCACCCGTGGCCCGGTGGCGAGCGGCCACAGGGGGCCGCCCACCGGTCCGATCGAGATCACGTCGTCGTCGAGCAGCGCCGCCAGCGCGCCGGAAGCGGGCGGCGGCTCGGCGTCGCCGGCCGGGACCGACCCGGCGAGCTGGTCGGCCACCCAGCGGCCGACCGGGTCGTCACCGCCGGCCAGGTACCAGGCGTAGTGGGCGTGCAGGCACTTCACGCCTTCGCGGGTGCCGCCGACACCGCCCGTCGGGCGGTTCGGGCGTCGTCGGGCAGCGCCGCGTCGCGCTCGGCGGCGTAGCGGGCGTGGGCGGCGGCCAACTCGGCGGGGTCGACCGCGGCTTCGGCGGCACGCACGCCGCCGTCGGCCTCCAGCCGGCTTACCGCTCTCACCAGCGACGGGCCGACGAGCCAGAACCGGGTCGGCATCGGGGTCCCGTCGTCGAGCAGCGGGGCGTTGCGGATCACCACCGGGTCCCCGTCGGCATCGCGCACGACGACGTCGAACGCGCCGGCCGGTTCCGTCCCAGCAGCGCGGCGGACACGGTCACGGTCGGTCGTCGCCACGAGCTGTCGCGTCAGCGCCGCCGTCGCGCGAGCAACACCAGCACCACGAGCACGCCCAGCAGTGGTAGCAATCGCTTCAGGATCGCCGGCCCGGCCGTGGCCGCGAGGTCGACCGGTTCGGTGTCGGGACCGTCGATCTTGCGGACGCGCGGCGCCACCTCGACCGGTTGGTCGGCAGGGTCGGCCCCGTCGCTCGCTGTGGTCGACGTGTCCGCCGCACGATCCTCGGTCTCGACGCGCGGGGAGGTGGCCGCGTCGTCGAGCATCGCGTTGAGGTTGCCGGCGAACTGGTCCATCAGCTTCTTCGACACGTCGCCGATGACGTTGCGGCCGAACTGGGCCATCTTGCCGCTCGTCTGCAGGTCGGTGGTGACGCTGACGGACGTGGCGGTGGGGGACAGGCTCTCCGCGGTGGCCACGATCTCGGCAGCCGCGTTACCGCGTCCGCCGGTGTCCCGGCCCTCGGCCTTCAGCACCACGCGGTGGGTGGCCTCGTCGCGTTCCATGAACGTCGCTTGGCCCTTGATGTTGAACGTCATCGCCCCGAGCTTCAGCTTGACGAGGCCTCGGTAGATGTCGCCCTCGATCTCCTGCAACTGGGCGCCGGGCAGGCACGGGGCGATGCGCTCGACATCGGTGATCACGCCCCACGCCTCGTCGATCGGTCGGTTCACGGTGAACTCGTTGACGAGTTGATCTGCCATCGCGCGAGGTCCTCCAGGGTGTCGATGTCGGCGTCTCGGTGCGGCCCGGGCTCCGGGCACGGTACCTCACCTACCAGGTCGGGGCGAAGGCGCATCAGTTCTCGCGCCCCGTGGTCGCGCCCGGCGGCGTCGTTGTCGGCGCTGGACGCGTCGGGCGGCGTGAGCAACGTCCACACGTCGGCGCGCAGACGCACCGGATTGCCGCGACGCGATTGTCCGTCGGCCTGCGGGTACACGGCGACGGCGATCGGCAGGTCGGCGGGGGCCTCGGCGACCGCCCGCCACGCAGACGGCGTGACGAACGGCTGGTCGCCGAGCCCGACGACCGCCGCCCAGGCGCCGAGGTCGGCGGCGGCGGTGAGGCCGGCGAGCAGCGACGTCATCTGACCGGTCGCCCAGCGCGGGTTGGCGACGACCGTGACCGCATCGGGCAGCGCCGTGGTGATCGGCGCTCCGGTGACCACGACGACCGGTCCGATCGTGCTCGCCAGCGCGGCGTCGACTGCACGGCGCAGCACGGTGCGGCGGTCGGTGCCGTCCGGGTCGAGCACCGCATCGAGCTTGTGCGTCGGCGCCGGCATAGCGGCTGCCGGCACCGGCGGCGAGCACGACGGCCACCACTCGGGGTGCTCCGGAGCCCACGACGGCAGTGTACGGAGACCGTCGCGACGGTGTTGCCGATGTCACACCGGCGGACCGAGGTGGTTGCATGTTTCGATTTGATGACGTTATGGTGTCGATCTTCGACATCCCGGTCCTGATCTCCCCAACGGCGGGGGCGGCGACGACCACGACTCCTGGGACGAAACACCGTATGACTCCACCCACCGACGGGCCGCAGGCGCGCAGCCGGCGGCGCACCGTCCGCCGGTCCGCCCTCAGATCGCGTCGGGCACTGGCCCTCGCCGTCGGCCTGTCCGCCGCTGCGGCGGCCGTGCCGGTGGCGTTCAGCGTGTCGGGGACGGCGCTCGCCGAGGTCCCGGGCGATCACCACTCGCCGCGTGTCGCCGGCTACGCCACCGTCGCCCTCGGGGTGCTGCGCCAGTACGAGGCGACGCACAGCCCGATCGCCGGGATGCAGTACCGGGCCGCGTTGCAGGCGACGGCCGAGGCCACCGCCGACGAGATGGGCACCAGTGCGGTGGCCATGGCGCGGGCGTGGACGTCGGTCGACGTCGAGCACCAGACGGCGGTGCTCGCCGCGCTCAGCCAGCTCGGCGTGGCCTACCACTCCGACTCGTCGCAGCCGGGCGTCGGGTTCGACTGCTCCGGCCTGACCACGTTCGCCTGGGGCGAGGCCGGCGTCAGCCTGCCCCGCCAGAGCGGCGAGCAGATCGACTCCGCCGCCGAGCGCGACGAGGCCACCGCCGAAGCGGGCGACCTTGCCCAGTACCCCGGGCACGTGATGCTCTACCTCGGGGTCGAGGGCGCTGTCGTCCACGCCTCCAACCCCGAGAACGACGTCGAGCTGTGGATGCTGTCGAGCGGCCGCGCCGAGGGCGTCCGCTACGGCGACCCAGCGGACTGAGCTAGCTCGCTCGAGAAACGGGTCTGGCCGCTTCCGCGGCACGGCTGCTTGCTCCTGAAGCGGGTGCTGCGGCGCCCGTCGCGCCGGGTCCGCCCGCCCTCGTCGCAATCTGGTCACTCTCCGTCTGTGAAGATAAAAAAAAAAATAGGGACTTTTTATCGGCTGTGACTCGGCGGCCGCCGTGGTTGTGGCCCAAGTCCCTGCCGAACTGCTCGGGAGCCAGTCGACGTCTTGATACGGGTCGACCAGATCGGCAGCTAGTGGATGGGGCCGGCGCCGTCGCGCAGCGAGGGGGCCTCCCGGCCGGTGCGGTGGGCGATGATCTCGGCGCAGATCGAGATCGCCGTCTCCTCCGGGGTGCGGGCGCCGAGGTCGAGCCCGATCGGCGCCATCAGCCGGTCGAGCTGCTCGGGCGCGGTGACCCCGCCTCGGCCAGGCGCTCGAGGCGCTTGTCGTGGTCGTGCGGCTGCCCATCACACCGATGTAGCCGACGTCGGTGGCGAGGGCGCCGACGATGGCCGGCACGTCGAACTTGGGGTCGTGGGTGAGGATGCACATGGCGTCGCGGGCGCCGAGGCGGGCTCCCGCGCTCGTCGAACAGCCGGCGCGGCCACGACACGACCACCTCGTCGGCCATCGGGAAGCGGCGGCGGGTGGCGAACACCTCGCGGGCGTCGCACACCGTGACCTGGTAGCCGAGCACCTTGGCCACCGCGCCAGCGCGGCGGTGAAGTCGACCGCCCCGAAGATCGACATCTGCGGCGGCGGGGCGTAGGACTCGACGAACACCCGCACGACCGGCGTGTCGACGAGTCCTCGGGCTGGTCTCGCCCTGCGGGCCGTAGTGGCGCACGCCGCTGCGCGCCGCCTCGAGCTCGGCGAGGCGTCGCGGGCGACCACGCGGTCGAGCTCGGGGTCGCCGAGGTGCCGGCGGGCGGCCCGCCCGGTCGACCAGCAGCTTGGCGCCGACGTGGGTCCGTCGACGACGGTGGCCAGGGCCACCGGCTCTTGGCCCGGATGCGGCCGCAGGCGCTCGTAGATCGACATCGCCTCGTGCTACCAGTCCAGCGGCTCGACGAACAGGTGGACGGTGCCGCCGCAGGTGAGGCCGACGGCGAAGGCGTCGTCGTCGCTGTAGCCGAACGTGAGACCCGGCGCGGCGGTGCCGGCGAGGACGTCCAGGGCCTCGTGACCACCGCCCCTCGACGCAGCCGCCGCTGACGGAGCCGGCGACCTCGCCGTCCTCGTTGACGGCCATGGCCGCGCCGGGTCACGCGGACCGGAGCCCTCGATGTCGACGACCCGGGCGACGACCACCTGCTTGCCGGCGCGGCCAGCGGTCGAGGTCGTCGAGCAGCTCGCGCATGTCATCCATTCGACACGCGGTGAGCTCTTCCAGGGCGGCCAGGGAGTGGCCCTCCACGAACTCGTCGACGTAGGGCAGCGCGGCCGCCATGCCTCGGGCCAGCGGCACGTAGCCGGGGGTGGCCTTCAGCGGGTTGACCCACACGAGCGGTGGGCGACCCGGTGCAGCCGCTGCATCTGCTCGCCGAGCAGCTCGGGGTCGCCGCGGTCCCAGCCGTCGGAGAGGATCACCACGTCGGCGCCCCGCGCCATGCCCCGCACGCCCCAGCCGTCGTTGAACCCGCGAGGCCCTCGCCGAGACGGGTGCCGCCCGACCAGTCCGCCACCCGCGCCGTCGCCGGGGCGAGGGCGACGTCGGGGTCGCGGGCGCCGAGCTCGCGGGTGATGCCGCGTCAGGCGGGTGCCGAGGGCGAACGCCTCCACCCGCCGGCGCCCGGCCACCGCGGCCTGCACGAAGCGCAGCAACGCCCGGGCGTAGGGCTCCATCGAGCCCGAACGTCGAGCAGCAGCACGAGGCGCGGTAGCGCAGGGTCGGCTCCCGGAAGTGGCGATGCATCGGATCGCCGCGGCGCGCACCGCGGCGCGCACGGTGCGACGCAGGTCCCCGCGCCGCGTCGGCCGGCGCGTCGGGCGCTGGCGCAGCGAGCGCCGGGGCGATCCCGTCACCCGCCACCGCGCCATCCAGCGGTGCGCCTGGCCAGCTCACCGTCGCTGTAGTCGGCGAAGTCGTGGTGGCGCAGCACCTCGGTGGCGCTGAAGCGCAGGGTGATCGAGTCCTCGTCGTGGTCGGCGTGCTCCGTGTCCTGGTCGTCCGACCCGTCGTCGTCGTCGACCTCGAGCGTGACCTCCAACGGCGGCGGCGGCATGTCGTCGTCGCCGGGCTCGGCACGTTGCGTCGAAGAACGCGGCGAAGGCGCGGTCGAACGGTTCGATGTCTTCGGGTCGGCGCACCAGCGTGGACCGCGCCGCCCAGTAGACGTCGCGGCGGCGCTGAGGCCGACGACGCCGAGCGCTTCGGTGAACGACAGCACGGCGCTGACCGGCGTGGACACCCCGGCGCCGCGCAGCACGCGGGCGAAGGCGACCGGGATCGCCGGCGCCGACGCCTTCGCCGTGTCGTCCACGGCCGTCAGCGGTGCTCGAGGGCGCGCTTGACGATGTCGGCGAAGCCGTGCTGGCCGACCCGCTCGTGATCCTCGCGGTACTTGAGCACCGCGCCGAGCGTGGCCGCCACCGTGCGCTCGTCGAGTTGGCTGACGCCGAGGCGTCCGAGGGCCTCGGCCCAGTCGATCGTCTCGGCGACACCGGGCGGCTTGTACAGGTTGAGCTCGCGGAGCGAGGCGACGGCGGCGGCGACCTGGCGGGCCAGGGCGCTGCTGACGTCGGGCAGGCGCAGTGCACGATCGCCACCTCCCGCTCGAAGCCGGGGTGCTCCACCCAGTGGTACAGGCAGCGGCGCTTGAGGGCGTCGTGCACGTCGCGCGTGCGGTTCCTCGTCAGCACGACGACCGGCGGCCGCTCGGTGCGGAACACGCCGAGCTCGGGGATGGTGATCTGCCAGTCCGAGAGCACCTCGAGCAGGTACGCCTCGAACTCGTCGTCGGCGCGATCGATCTCGTCGATCAGCAGCACGGGGGTGGCCCGTCGGTGGGGGCGATCGCCTGCAGCAACGCCCGCTTGACGAGGAACCGCTCCTGGTAGAGCTCGGTCTCGACGTCGTCGGTGCCGACCCCTGCCGCCGCACCGGTCGCCTCGGTGGCGCGGAGGTGGAGCAGCTGGCGGGCGTAGTCCCAGTCGTAGACCGCCTGGGTGGCGTCGATGCCCTCGTAGCACTGCAGACGGATCAGCGGCCCACCGGTCCAGCGCTGAGCGCCTTGGCCACCTCGGTCTTGCCGACGCCGGCCTCGCCCTCGAGGAGCAGCGGGCGGCGCATGGTCATGCGAGGAAGATCGACGTGGCCAGGCCCTCGTCGGGGAGGTACCCGTGGGTGTGCAACGCCACGTGACCGCGTGATGTCGGGCGGGTCGCCGGCCATGGCGGCGAGGTTACTGCCGCTACGTTGGCTGGCCGTGTCCGACGTCGGGGTCCGAGTCCACGTGGCCGCAGCGAGCGCGGTCGAGCTTGGTGCGCTTCGACGAGACCGGACCGACCGAGGTCGGTCGGACTCGGCTGGAACGACGCGGGGCGCAGTGGGTGGGCCAGGTGGCGGCGGGCACGGTGTACGGCCTCGTCGCTGCCGACGCCGGCGTGCGCAGCGATCCGTCCAAGGTGCTGCTCGACCCGGCGGCACGTGAGGTGCTGTTCCCGGCCGGCTTCTCCCGCCGGGCCGCGGCCCGCCACGGAGTGCCGAACAGTGGGCGCGGGCCTCTGGCCGTCGCCCGGTCCGCGACCGCCGGTGCGCCCGTCCCGGCGCAGCACGTGACCGGCCGTGGTGTACGAGGTCCACGTCCGCGGCTTCACCCTTCGGCACGCCGGGGCGGGCCGGGGCACGTTCGCCGGTGTCGTCGCCGACCTCGACCGGCTCTCTGCCCTCGGCGTGACCGTGATCGAGTTGATGCCCGTGCACCAGAACGATCCCGACGAGGGCAGCTATTGGGGCTACATGCCGCTCGCCTTCGGTGCCGTGCACCAGCAATACGGTGCCACCGACGACGCCTGGGGTGAGCTCGGCGACCTCGTCGCCGCCGCCCACCGAGCGCGACATCGAGGTGTGGCTCGACGTCGTGTTCAACCACACCACCGAGATCGACGAGACCGGGCCCACATACCACTTCCGTGGGCTGGCCGACGGCGACTACTACGCCCTCGACGGCGACGGTGGCTACATCGAGACGAGCGGCTGCGGCAACGACATCGACACCTCGTCGGCCCCGGCACGCGACATCGTGATCGAGTCGCTGGAGCGCTTCGCCGACGCCGGGATCGACGGGTTCCGCTTCGATCTGGCGCCGGTCGTGGTGCGCCACCGGCCGTTCGCAGCGGAGCTGGAAGCGTGGGCCGATCGGCGCGGCGTGCGGATGATCGCCGAGCCCTGGGACGCGTCCGGCGACTACCTGCTCGGCGCGGCGTGGCCGGGTCGAGGCTGGCTGCAGTGGAACGACCGCTTCCGTGACGACGTGCGCGGGTATTTTCGTGCCGAGTCCAACCTCGTGCCGACGCTGGTGCAGCGCGTGCAGGGCAGCCCCGACCTGCTCGACGCCCCGCTGCACAGCGTCAATTTCCTGTCGTGCCACGACGGGTTCACGCTGTATGACACGGTGGCGTACGACCGCAAGCACAACGAGGCGAACGGCCAGCGCAACCGCGACGGGGCCGGTGACAACCGCTCCTGGAACTGCGGCTGGGAGGGCGACGACGACGTCCGGGAGGAGGTGCTCGCCCTGCGGCGCCGTCAGCTGCGCAACGCGTGGTGCGTGCTGGCCATGTCGCACGGCGTGCCGATGATGGCGATGGGCGACGAGTTCGGCCGCACCCAGCGCGGCAACAACAACGCCTACAACCAGGACAACGAGATCTCGTGGGTCGACTGGGAACGGCGCGACCAGTTCGCCGACCTCGAGCACTTCGTCGCCGAGCTGCTCGCCCTGCGCGCCCGGCACCCGGCGTTCGCCCGCGCCGACTGGTGGGGCGACGACGTCACGTTCTACGGCGCCAAGGGGCCGGTCGACATATCGCGTGACTCGCGCTCTCTGGCGTGGTGCATCGACGGCCTGTACGTGATCAGCAACTCGTGGTGGGAGCCGGTGCCGTTCTGGCTGCAGGCGCCCGGTCCGTGGACCGCGGTGGTCGACACCGCCGCGCCGCCACCACTGGACATCGGCACCGACGCCGGCGAGCGGGGCGTCGTCGACGCCGGCAGCCTCGTGACGGTCGAGCCCCGCTCGGTGGTGATCCTCGAGCGCCGCCGGCCGACCTCGGGTCCGAGGCTCGAGGTTCGACGGGTCACCGACGAACAGCCCGGGTAACGAACCGCGGTACGGGGTCACACGTAGTGGACCGTAGACACACTGTTGCGGAGGAACCATGGTCCATCAATTCGAGCTCCAGCCACACGCGCGCCCGGTGCGCCGGAACCGGCGCAGGGTGGTGCAGGGAGCCGCGGTGTTGACGATCACCGCCGCCTCGTTCGCCAACGCCCTCGCCACCCACGCCGGGGCGGCGTCACCGGCCCACCCCAGCGTCACCCGCATGCTCGACAACAGCGGCCCCGGCGGAGGTGGGGGCGGCGGTGGCGGTGGCGGGGACGACGACAACACCTCGTCGTCGAGTTCGACCCCGTCGTCCAGTTCGACACCGTCATCGAGCTCCACGCCCTCATCCAGCTCCACCCCGTCGTCGTCGAGCACGCCGGCGGGCGGGTCCGGTTCGTCGTCGAGCACGCCGGGCACCGCCGTTGCGTCGACCGCCAGCGTGGCGGCCGGGTCCTTCGATCAGCAACTTGCCGCGCTCTGCCCCGACCAGCTCGGTCAGCCGCTGCTTGCCGCTCGCCTGGCCCAGTTGCAGGGCGGGGACGGCAGTGCGCGCATCGCCCAGGTGCTGGCCACGTGCGACGTGGTGTTCACCGGTGCAGTCGACGCCGCGCTCGGCCGGCCGACGACGAACGTCGAGGCGCTCATCGCCGACCCGGCCAACAACGTGACGCCGAACCAGGCGCAGACCGACGCGCTCAACCAGGAGCTGGCGCTCTACTGGCGCATCGCTCAGAGCGTGCTGGCACAGTCGACGGGGGCATCGACCACCACGGTCGCGCCGACCACGGCCACCACGACCCCTTCATCGTCGGCGGTTCCGACCTCGGCGAGCACCCAGCCGGCGGCCGTCGCCGCGGCGATCACGATCCAGGACTTCTCCTTCGGTCCGTCCGAGCTGACCGTGCCGGCTGGCACGACGCTGACGGTCACCAATGCTGACAGCGATGCCCACACGCTGACGGCCGACGACGGCTCGTTCGACACCGGAACCATCGAGCCCGGCGCGTCGGCGACGATCACGCTCGACCAGCCCGGCACCTATACCTACCACTGCAACTTCCACCAGAGCATGACCGGCACGATCACGGTGACCTGAGCCCGGCCCGATGTCCGGTCATCCCCGTCCCGGGCGGGCTGACGCGCTGGCCGCCGCGCTGACCGCCGCCCTGCTCTAGGCTCCCCGGCGAGGTGGCCCGCAACGAAGCGCCACCGTGCCACGAGGAGATTGACATGACTGACCAGACCGAGCCCACGACCAACACCGACGCTCCCGCCGACGACACGTCCGACGTCGCCGCTGCGGTTGTCACCGACGGCGCCTACGCGCTCGTCGTCGCCGACTTCTCGGACATCGACGCGGCGTGGGAGGCGTACGACGAGCTCGACCAGGTTGCCGACGCGGCCAGCCTGAAGATCGAAGGCGTGCTGGTCCTCAAGAAGGGCGACGACGGCACCGTCGAGGTGCAGAAGCTCACCGACCACAGCGCGCGCCGCGGTCTGAAGTGGGGTGTCGTGGGCGGCGTGGTGCTCGGCGTGCTGTTCCCGCCGTCGATCATCGGCAGCGCCGCGGTGCTCGGTGCTGCCGGAGCTGGCATCGGGGGCCTCCAGAAGCGCCATCACCGCAAGGAGCTCGCCGAGGAGCTCACCGACGCCATCGACCCGGGCCACTCCGGGCTCGTGCTGCTCGTGTCCGACCCCGCCGCTGTCGAGCTGCAGCAGGCGCTTGCCAAGGCCGACCACATCGTCCAAAAGGCCGTCGACAAGGCGGCCGCCGAGGAGATCAAGGCCGAGGCCGACTCTGCCCAGGCAGCCGCGGACGACTCGGCCAAGAGCTGACGAGCAGGCACACCGACGAGGACATCGACGCGCTCCCGATCGATAGGCGATCGGGAGCGTCCCGTTGGTCACGAGTCGCGTGACGACAGCACGCAGAACTCGTTGCCGTCGGGATCGGCCAGCACGGTCCACCGCCAGCCCAGCGCCTCGGCCCACCAGTCGGCCAGGGCGCGGGTCGGGGCTGTCGACGACCGTGGTGTACCAACGCAGGCTCATGTCCGGCGACCCTACCGGTCGACCGCTCGCCGGCTCAGGAGTCGAACCCGAGCCCCAGGCGGTCGAGCGAGCGCAACCACAGGTTGCGCTTGCCGGTGTGGTCCTCGCGGTCGAGCGACCACCGCGTCGCCTGGATGCCGGCGAAGCGGAACGGCTCGGGCGGGAACGGGAGCGGCTTGCGCTGCACGAACTGCGTGCTCGTGGCGACGGTGCGCCGCCCGTCGAGGAGGTCGAGCATCACGTCGGCGCCGAACCGCGTCGACGCCACGCCGAGGCCGGTGTAGCCGAGGGCGTAGGCCACGCGGCCCGACATCGCCGTGCCCCAGAACACGCAGAAGCGGGTGCAGGTGTCGATCACGCCACCCCAGATGTGGCTGAAGCGCACGCCCTCGAGCTGGGGGAAGGTCTCGAAGAAGTGCCGGCTGAGCTTGGCCCACGTGCTCGGGCGGCTCTCCAGCTCGCTCGACACCTTGCCCCGCCAGTAGTAGACGGCGTCGTAGCCGCCCCAGAGGATGCGGTTGTCCTCGGTGAGTCGGTAGTAGTGGAACTGGTTGGGGATGTCCGACAGGCCCTGGCGGTTGGCCCAGCCGATGCTCGCCAGCTGCTCGGGCGTCAGCGGCTCGGTGACCATGCAGTAGTCGTACACCGGTGCGATGTAGTGGCCGATGCGGCGCAGCAGCGGCGGGAAGGCGTTGGTGCCGAGCGCGACCCGAGCGGCGCGGACCCGCCCGAGCGGCGTGGTGACGAGCACGCCGACGCCGTCACGTGCGAGGGCGGTGGCCTTGGTGTCCTCGTAGATGCGCACGCCGAGCGACTCGGCGGCCGCCTTCAGGCCCCACACCAGGCGCGCCGGGTCGACGAGCGCGGCGCGATCCTTGCGCCAGAGCCCGCCGGTGTACGTCGGTGAGTCGACCTGGGCGCGCATCGCGTCGGCGTCGAGCAGGGCGACGTCCTGGCCGAGCCGCGTCGAGGTGATCGGCGTCGTCGCGCAGCTCGTCGAGGTACGACGGGATGTGGGCCGTGGTGGCGACGTCGATGACGCCGGTGCGCTCGTAGTCGCAGTCGATGGCGTAGCGGGCGATCGCCGACTCGATGGCGTTGAGGTTCTCCAGGCCGAGCTGCTCGAGCAGCTCGATCTCGTCGGGGAAGCGCTCCTGGCCGTTCGCCACGCCGTGGGTGAGCGACGATTCCATGAACCCGCCGTTGCGCCCGCTCGCCGCCGAGCCCACCTCGCCGGCGTCGATCAGCACCACATCCCGATGGGGGTCGCGCTCCTTGGCGATCACCGCGGTCCACAGGCCGGTGTAGCCCCCGCCGACGATGCAGAGGTCGCACGACTCCGTCTTCACGAGCGTCGGGTTCGAGTCGGGCTCGTCGACGTCGTCGTACCAGTACGGGAACAGCTCGGCGTCGGCGATGGCATCGAGGTGCGCGAGCGTCGGGCTGCTCGTTCGTGTCGCTCCCGCTGGTCATGTTCTGTCTCCAACCCACCGCTGCGAGCGAGCGGCGCCAGCGAGTGAGCGGCCAAAGGCGGCCTGCGTGGCCGGGGAACGCAATGATAGGTGGCATGGACTTCGGGCTCAGTGGACGGCGCGCCGCCGTCGCCGCCGCCTCGGCCGGGCTCGGCCTGGCCTCGGCGCGGGCGTTGGCGGCCGAAGGCGTGACGGTGGCGATCTGCAGCCGGGACCGAGCGCGCGTGGAAGCGGCGGCGGCCGAGGTGGGCGGTGGGTGCATCCCGCTGGTGGCGGACGTCGCCGACGCGGCGGGTGGCGCGGCGTTCGTCGACGCCGCGATCGAGGCCCTCGGCGGCGTCGACATCCTCGTCACCAACGCCGGGGGGCCACCGGCGGGGAACTTCGCGTCGACACCGGTCGACGCCTACCCGGCGGCGCTCGACCTCAACCTGATGTCGGTCGTCGGCATGGTGAAGGCCGCCGTCGACCCGATGCGCGACCGCGGGCTGGGGACGGGTCGTCGCGATCACGTCGCTGTCGGTGCGTCAGCCGATGGCCGAGCTGATCCTCTCCAACACCGCGCGGGCCGGCGCCACCGGGTTCCTGAAGACCGTCGCCCGGGAGCTCGCCGGTACCGGGGTGACGGTCAACTCGGTGCAACCGGGGCTGCACCGCACCGCTCGCGTCACCCAGCTCTACGGGGGCGACATCGCCGCCACGGCGGGCATCGGCGACCCCGACGACTTCGGCAGCATCGTCGCGTTCGTGTGCAGCGAGCAGGCGAAGTACCTCACCGGCGCTCAGATCCACGTCGACGGCGGCGCGTACGCGGCGTTGCAGTAGCGCCGAAGGCCGATCTGGTCACTCCCGCTATTCGCGATCTGGTCACCCACGTTCTCGATATCGAGAACCTGGGTGACCAGATCGCCGTTGAGACGCAGAGTGACCAGATGGCGGCGGGTGCGGCCGATCAGTCAGGCGCTCGCCTGCTCCAGGGCGCGGCGGGTGAGGACCTTGGCCAGGTGCTGGCGGTACTCGACGCTCGCGTTGAGGTCGCTCTGCGGTTCGGCCTCGGCGTTGGCCTGCTCGGCGGCGTCGGCGATCGACGCGCCACCCTTCAGCGCCGCCGCCACGCTGGTGGCGAGGATCGGCGTCGAGCCCATGTTCACGAGGCCGATGCCGGCATCGCCGTTGCGGCGCCAGGCCGCCACGCCGACGATCGCCCAGTCCTGCGCCCGTCGGTTGAACTTCTGGAAGCTCCAGCCGGCGCCGGCCATCTTCGGCACGCGGATCTCGGTGAGCAGCTCGTCGGCTGCCAGCGCCGACATCATGAAGCTCTCGTAGAAGTCGGTGGCCGCGATCTCGCGGGTGCCGTTCGGTCCCTGCGCCACGTACGTCGCCCCGAGCGCCAGGGTCGTCGCCGGGAGGTCCGACGCCGGATCGGCGTGGGCGATCGAGCCGCCGATCGTGCCGCGGTGGCGCACCTGCGGATCGCCGACCTGGCTGGCGGCATGGCGGAGCAGGGGCGCGTGCTCGCCGAGCAGATCCGAGGTCTCGAGGTCGTGGTGACGCGTCAGCGCGCCGATGGCGACGTGGTCGCCGGCGTCGCGGATGTAGGACAGGTCGGACAGGCGTCCGATGTCGACGAGCACGGTCGGTTGGGCGAGGCGCAGCTTCATCAGCGGCAGCAGGCTGTGGCCACCGGCGAGGAACTTGGCCTCGTCGCCGTGCTCGCCGATGAGGCTGATCGCCTCCTCGGCGCTCGTGGCCCTGACGTATTCGAAGGGTGCGGGGATCACTGGTCGGCTCCGTTCGCGCTCTGGATGGCGGCCCACACGTTCTGTGGGCTGGCGGGCATGGGTACGTCGCGCACACCGAGACCGGAGAGCGCGTCGACGATGGCGTTGATGACGGCGGGGGCGGCACCGATCGTGCCGGCCTCGCCGATCCCCTTGACGCCGAGCAGGTTCGTCGGCGACGGGGTGACCGTGTGGCCGAGCGTGATCGACGGGACGTCGCTGGCGGCCGGCACGAGGTAGTCGGCCAACGAGCACGTCTTGAGGTTGCCGGTCTCGTCGTACACGGCCTCCTCGAACAGCGCCTGGGCCACGCCCTGCACGACCCCGCCGTGCACCTGGCCGTCGACGATCAGCGGGTTGACCTGCACGCCGCAGTCGTCGACGGCGACGTACTTGAGCAGGTCGACCGCGCCGGTCTCGGTGTCGACCTCGACCACGCAGATGTGCGTGCCGAACGGCCACGAGAAGTTCGGCGGGTCGTACGTGACGCTGCGCCTCGAGGTTGGGTTCGAGGCCGTCGGGCAGGTTGTGGGCGGTGAACGCCTCGAAGGCGATCGCCGCGAGCGGCATCGTCGTCGTCGGGCGAACCCTTCACGGTGAACGAGCCGCCGGCGAACTCGAGGTCGTCGGGGTTCGCCTCCAGCTGGTGGGCGGCGATCTGCTTCGCCTTGGCGATCACCTTGTCGCACGCCATGCGCGATCGCCACGCCCCCGACGGGGAGCGACCGCGACCCGTAGGTGTCGATCCCGAGCGGGGCGATCGCCGTGTCGGAGTGGAGCACGTCCACGTCGTCGGGGCTGATGCCGAGCCGATCGGCGACGATCATCGACCACGCCGTCTCGTGGCCCTGGCCGTGCGGCGCGGTGCCCGTGACCACTTGCACCTTGGCGGTCGGAAGCACGCGCACCGTCGCCGCCTCCCAGCCTCCGGCCGAGTAGTTCAGCGAGGCCAGCACCCGCGACGGGGCGAGGCCGCACATCTCGAAGTACGACGACACGCCGATCCCGAGTCGCTTGGTGGCGCCGTCGACGTTCTGGTCGCGCTGTTGGGCGCGCAGCTCGTCGTACCCGACCAGGCGAACCGCCTCGTCCGCCGCGGCGTGGTGGTCGCCGCGAGTCGTACTCCAGCCCGCTCCACGCGGTGTACGGGAACGACGCGGTGGGGATGTAGTTGCGCCGGCGCAGCTCGAGCGGGTCGACGCCGACCTTCGCGGCGAGGGCGTCCATCGCCCGCTCGATGGCGTACGTCGCCTCGGGGCGCCCGGCGCCGCGGTAGGCGTCGGTGGGCGTCATCGTGGTGAACACCGACGTGCACTCGAAGTCGTAGGCGGCGGGCAGCTCGTACACGCCGGCGTAGAGGAAGGCGCCGAGCAGCGGGATGCCGGGGGTGACGAGCTGGAGGTAGGCGCCCATGTCGGCGAGCAGACGGACGCGCAGCCCGGTCAGGCGTGCCGTCGGCGTCGGCGGCGAGGTCGATGTGCTGGATCTGGCCGCGGCCGTGGATGGTGGCGAGGGCGTTCTCGTGGCGCGACTCGTTCCAGCGCACCGGGCCGCCGTGGCGCTCGGGCGAGGGCCATGCACAGCAGCTCCTCGGCGTACACGTTGAGCTTCGAGCCGAAGCCGCCGCCCACCGCCGGCGCGATCACCCGCACCTGGTGCTCGGGGATCCCGAGCGTGATCGCCGACATGATCTTGAGGATGTGCGGGATCTGCGTGGCCGAGTACAGGGTGAGGTCGCCGCCGAACGGCTGGGGCACGGCCGCCACCGCCCGGGTCTCCATGGCCATCGGGATCAGCCGTTGCTGGACGTACCGCTCGCTGACGGTGAACGCGGCGTTCGCCATCGCCTCGTCGACCGCGCCCTCGGTGCCCTCGACCTTGAGCGCCCACGTGTAGGACCGGTTGGTGCCGAGGTCGTCGTGGATGACCACCCGGTCGGACAGGGCGTCCTCGAGGTCGAGGACCGCCTCGAGCACCTCGTACTGCACGTCGATCGCGTCGATCGCGTCGTGGGCGATGGCGTCGCTGACGGCGAGCACGACGGCCACGCCGTCGCCGGCGTAGCACACGGTGTCGATCGCCAGCGGGTAGTGGACCGGGTTCTTCATGTCGTCGGTGACCGGCCACGCGCAGGGCATCGGCGCCGCCCAGGCGTCGCGGAGGTCGGCGCCGGTGTAGACGGCGACGACACCGGGCATCGCCGCGGCGGCCGACGTGTCGATCGACACGATGCGGGCGTGGGCGTGCGGGCTGCGGGCGACGGCGAGGAACAAGGCGCCCGGGATGTCGAGGTCGTTGGTGTACTTCGCCTCGCCGGTGAGCAGCGCCGGGTCCTCCTTGCGCAGCAGGCGCTGGCCGATCACCGGGGCGGGCGTTTCGGGAGCTTCGGTAACAGTCATGCCGGGACCCCTTCTCCGATGCGAGTGACGAGGCGCCAGCCGAGGAACGGCCAGAAACGGCCTGCGTGGCCGGGGAACGCAATGGCCGTCATGCCGGCACCGCCCCGGCGGCGGCGAGCACCGCCTTGACGATGTTGTGGTAGCCGGTGCAGCGACAGAGGTTGCCCTCGAGCCCGATGCGCACGTCGTGCTCGGTCGGGTTCGGGTTCTCCTGCAGCAGGCCGGTCGCGGCCATGATCATCCCAGGCGTGCAGTAGCCGCACTGCAGGCCGTGGTTCTCCATGAACGCCCGCTGCATCGGGTGCAGCTCGTCGCCGTCGGCGAGGCCCTCGATGGTGGTGATCGTCGCACCGTCGGCCTGGGCGGCGAGCAGGGTGCAGCTCTTCACCGATTCACCGTCGAGGTGCACGGTGCACGCGCCGCACGACGTGGTGTCGCACCCGATGTTGGTGCCGGTCAGCCGGGCGTTCTCGCGGATCAACTGCACGAGCAGCGTCCGCGGCTCCACGTCGAAGGTCTGCGGCACGCCGTTGAGCGTGACGGATACGTCCACGATGCCCCCATTTCGCGTTGTCCCGCCCGGGTCGGGCGGAGGTGATCAGTCGTGCAGCTGCTGCGCGAGGTAGTGCTCGACGCCGATCTGGTCGATCGTCTCGAGCTGCGTCTCCAACCAGTCGACGTGCTCCTCCTCGTCGACGAGGATGTCGGCGAGCATCTCGCGCGTGCCCACGTCGGTCTTCTCGATGGCGAGGGCGATGCCGCGGTGGAGCCGCTCGAGCGCCGCGATCTCGACCGCGAGGTCGTTGCGGAACTGCTCGACGACGGACTCGCCGACCTTCAGCGGGCCCAACCGCTGCAGGTTGGGCACGCCCTCGAGGAACAGGATCCGCTCGATGATGCGCTCGGCGTGCTTCATCTCGTCGATCGACTCGTCGCGGGTGTGCGAGGCGAGGCGCTGATAGCCCCAGTTGTCGCACATCTTGGCGTGGACGAAGTACTGGTTGATCGCCGTGAGCTCACCGGTGAGCACCTCGTTGAGGATCGCCAGCACCTCGTCGTTGCCCTTCACGGCTGCGATCCTAGAACGCCGGGCGCGCCGCGGCGCCAGCGCGTGGTGCCGCTCGGGTCAGGCGACGCTCAGACGCGCCCGCAACGCGGCCGGCACCGGGGCGCTGGTTCGCTCGGCGAGCAGTTGGTCGAGCGTCGGGTGGCAGGCGAAGCAGCAGCTCCCCGCCGCGCATGCCTCGGCGATCTCGGCGACCGTGCTCGCCCCGGCGTCGATGGCGCGACAGACGCGCCGCTCGTTGACCCCGTGGCACAGACACACCAACGCCATCGCCCCGTAAGGTATCCCTTACATCCGCCGTCACGCAACCTCGGCGCCGCGTCGCTACGCGATCGGTACGGTGGTGGTGTGGGGCACGAGGAGCTGCTCGCCTACTGCCTGGCCAAACCGGGGGCGTGGGAGGACTGGCCCTGGGAGGACCACGTCGTCGCCAAGGTGGGGCCTGGCGATCGGGGCAAGATCTTCGCCTTCCTCGGCGACGGCACGTCGGTCGGGGTGAAGGCAGGGGCCAATCGTGACGAGGCCGACGAATGGCTCCACCGCTATCCCGACGACGCCTCGGTGATGGCGTACATCGGCCGCTCGGGGTGGAACACGCTGAAGACCGGCGGCGCCATCCCGGACGACGAGATCTTCGAGGCGATCGACGACTCCTACGCCCTGGTCGTGGCCAAGCTGCCCAAGTCGATCCGCCCGTCCTGAGCGGCGCGCTACAGCGACGCGAGGAGGTGGAGCAGGAGGTGGTGGACGGCGGCCGGGTCGCGCAGGCGGCGCCCGGCGGCGGTGGGTCCGGCGCCGACGTGCACGCCGAGGTCGCCGGCGCCGAGCGCGGCGAACACGTCCTCGTCGGTCAGGTCGTCACCGACGAAGATCACGGCCGACGCGCCGGTCTCGGCGCGCATGTCGGCGATCGCTTCGGCTTTGCTGGCGGACCGTGCGCCGAGCTCGACCACGCTGCGCCCGCGCTTCACGTCGGTTCCGCCGATCCGCATCGCCGTGCGCGCCAGCTCCTGGGCGACGGGCACCGAGCGCGCCGGGTCGGCCCCGCGCACGTGGAGCACGACGCTCATCGGTTTCGACTCGACCCAGGCGCCGGGACCGGCGGCACGGGCCGCCCGCTCGGTGAGGTCGCGGAGCCGGTCGAGTCGCGTCGACTCCACGGCGGTGAGCGCGTCGCGGGGCCGACCCCGCCGTTCGCCGCCGTGGCTGCCGGCGACCATCACCCCTTCCGGAAAGCCGAAGCGGGCGAGGTCGCCGAGGGCGCGGCCCGACACGATGCCGACCGGGGTGTGCTCGCAGAGCGCGACGAGCACGTCGATCGTGCCCGGAACGAGCGCAGCGTCGGCGGCGTGGCCGACGATCGGCGCCAGCACGCCGTCGACGTCGAGACCAACGAGCAGCGGCCGGGCGAGGGCGGCGCCGTCGGCCGCCAGGACGGCGGGATCGGCGAACGGCACCGTCGACAGCGTCACGGGTGGGGCACCTCGAGCACGTCGAAGAAGCGCTCGGCCCACCCCTGCACGTCGCTGCGGGCGACGGTGTCGCGCAGCGCTCGCATGCGGGCCGTGCGCTCGCCGTGGCGCATCTCGACGGCGGTCATGATCGCCTCGCGCAGCGCCTCGTCGTCGTGGGGATTGACGAGCACGGCGTCGATCAGCTCGTCGGCCGCGCCGGCGAACTCCGACAGCACCAGCACGCCGTTCTCGTCGCGCCGGGCGGCCACGTACTCCTTGGCGACGAGGTTCATGCCGTCGCCCAGCGGGGTCACCAGCATCACGTCGCCGGCGAGGTAGAGCGCCACGAGGTCGGCCAGCGGCAGCGACCGGTAGAGGTAGTGGAGCACCGGCTGGCCGAGACGGGCGTGGCGTCCGTTGATCTCGCCGACGAGCCGTTCGACCTCGTGGCGCTCGTTGCGGTAGTGCTCGACCGCTTCGCGCGTCGGCGTCGCTACCTGGATCATCACGCAGCGGTCGGCGTCGAGCAGGCCGTCGTCGAGCAACGACTCGAACGCCCGCATGCGCAGACCGATCCCCTTCGTGTAGTCGAGGCGGTCGACACCGAGGAGGATCACCTCGGGGTTGCCGAGGCGCGTGCGCACGTCGCTCGACAGCGCGGCGCACGTTGCGTTGGGCGGCGAGGTCGTCGACCTCGCCGACGTCGATCGAGATGGGGAACACGCCGACGGTGGTCACGTGACCGTCGGATGTGGTGAGGGCGTACCCGCGGCCCGCCTGACGAGCGGTCTCGCTTGCCGTCTCGTGCACGGTCACGTCGTGCAGCTGGTCGGCGATGGTGACGAAGTTGCTCGCACCGACCTGGCGCTGGAAGCCCACCAGGTCGGCACCGAGCAGCCCGTCGATGATCTCCGACCGCCACGGCAGCCGGGAGAACAGCTCGAACGGTGGGAACGGGATGTGCAGGAAGAAGCCGATCGTGGCGTCGGGCCGCAGCGCTCGCACCATCGACGGCACGAGCTGTAGGTGGTAGTCGTGCACCCAGATGATCGCGTCGGGCGGGGCGACCTCGGCGAGCCGGTCGGCGAATCGTTGGTTGACGGCGACGTAGGCGTCCCACTGGGCGGCGCGGAACGTCGAGTCGCGCACCGCGTCGTGGTACAGCGGCCAGAGCGAGTCGTTGGCGAACCCCTCGTAGTAGTCGTCGTGCTCCGCCTGCGAGATCGCCACCGGGTACAGCTCGACGCCCTCGACCGAGAACGTCGCCGGATCGTCGTCGACGTCGCCGGTCCACCCGACCCACGAACCACCGGAACGGCGCAGCATCGGCAGCAGCGCCCGCACCAGCCCGCCGGGGCTCGGCTCCCAGTCGCCCTCGGCGCTGCGCATCACGGGCAGCCGGTTGGCCGCAACGATGAGCGGCCGGTCGGGCCCGCTGCTCCTCGGCCGGACGGCCGGCGGTCGGGTCGGCGCAGGTGCTCACCGCTCAAGGATGCCGGGGGATCGGGCGAGGAGGGCGCGATCGTCAGGTCAGCAGATCGACGATGTCGACGACGGCGACATAGACGAGCAGCACGAACACGGTGCCGCCGATGGCGGCGTACCACCACCGCTTGGGGTGATCGGCACGGAAGAAGCGGCGCATGCTCATCACGATGCACACCATCGCCACCGTGTTGACGACGAGGCCGATCGCCGGACCGACGCCACGGGCGATGCCGAGTGCCGGCAGCACGAACGGGAACACCACGTACATCAGCACGCAGCGCACGGCGGCGACCATGATCGACGTCTGGAACGCCTTGCGCGCGCCGGCGGCCGTGCCCGGCGGGGCATCGAGCGGCAGCCGCAGCAGCCGTCGCATCCACAGGTCGGCGGGCGTGCGGCGCACCGGGGCCGCCGGACGCCGACGGCGCAGTTCGGGCTGGGCGCCGATGCTCATCGATAGACAGCACTTTGTCGCGTGCGAGCGAGCGAGGCGCCATGCGAGTGAGCGGCCAGACCGTAGCCTGCGTGGCCGGGGAGCGCCGTGGCGTCATAGCGTGGCCGGGGAACGCCGTGACGCGCCATGATCAGTCACGTTACCGAGCGATCCGGTGACGACGGGAAAGCGGGTGACGAGGCCCACGACGTCGTCGGGTCGCTCGGCGCGCGCCCACGCCCCGGCGTCGCGGTGCTCGTCGGCCGATCCGTAGCCCCACGCCACGGCGATGGTGTCGATGCCGTGGGCGGCGGCACCCTCGATGTCGTGGTGGCGGTCACCGATCATCACGACGGCCGGGCCCGAAGCGATGCCGAGGCGCTCGAGGGCGTGACCGATCACGTCGGCCTTCGAGCGGCGGGTGCCGTCGTACGTGGCGCCGGCCACGACCGTGAAGTGCGCGGCCAGGCCGAGGTGGTCGAGCACGCGCTCGGCGGTGGGTTGCGGCTTGGACGTGGCGAGGGCGAGCGTCACCCCGGACGCCCGGAGTGCATCGAGCATCTCCAGCACCCCGTCGTACAGGCGGGTGTCGAACAGTCCGCTCACTTCGTAGACGTCGCGGTACGCCGCGATCACGGCCGGCACGTGCTCAGCCGGCACGCCGATGTCGACCAGTCCGGTGTCGAACGGCGGGCCGATGGCCAGGCGCAGCACCTCCGGGGCCGGCACGGCCACGCCGACCGTGCCGAGCGCCATCACCAGCGAGCCGACGATGCCGGGCTCGGACTCCGACAGCGTGCCGTCGAGATCGAACAGGGCGACGTCGCGTGTCATCGGTGCGTGCCGCCCGCGGGGATCCACGTCGACGCCGTCGTGACCTCGGCGAGCACGTCCGGGAGGGGTTCGACCCCGAACCCGGGGCCGCTCGGAACGGCGACATGGCCGTCGGACCCGAGCACGAACGGCTCGGTGAGGTCGCGGACCCAGTAGCGGTCCGACGCCGACGTGTCGCCGGGGAGGGTGAACCCGGGCAGGGCGGCGAGCGCCACGTTGGCGGCCCGGCCCAGCCCGGTCTCGAGCATCCCGCCGCACCAGACGGGGACGCCGTGCACCTGGCACACGTCGTGCACGCGCACGGCCTCGAGGTAGCCGCCGACGCGTCCGGCCTTGATGTTGACGATCGAGCAGGCGCCGAGGGCGATGGCGTCGGCGGCACCCTTGGCCGACAGGATCGACTCGTCGAGGCAGATCGGCGTGCGCAACCGCGCCGCCAGCAGCGCGTGGTGGCGCAGGTCGTCGGTGGCGAGCGGCTGCTCGATCAGCAACAGGTCGAAGGCGTCGAGCTGGGCGAGGTGGGCGGCGTCGTCGAGCGAGTAGGCGGCGTTGGCGTCGACCTGGAGGGCGAGGCCGTCACCGAAGCGCTCGCGCACGGCGGCGACCCGCTCGATGTCGACGCCCGGCTCGATCTTCAGCTTGATGCGCAGGTAGCCGTCGTCCAGGTAGCCGGCGACCTGATCGAGCAGCTCGCCGACGGTGTCGGTGATGCCGACCGACACACCGGCCGGGACGCGGTCGCGCACCGCGCCGAGGTGCTCGGCGAACGAGCGGCCGGCGGCGCGCAGCTCGGCGTCGAGCACGGCCATCTCCAACGACGCCTTGGCCATGGGGTGGCCCTCGAAGACGGCGAGCAGCGGCGCCACGCCGTCGGCGCGGAGGTCGCCGGCGCGCAGCAGCTCGGGCAGGAAGAAGTGCTCGATCACGGCGGCCGCACCGGCGACGTACTCCGCCGAGTAGCGGGGCTCGTCCATCGCCACGCACTCGCCCCAGCCGATCGTCGCGGCGCCGTCGGCGATGCCCTCGACGCGCACGAGGAGGATGTCGCGGCTGGTCTGCGTGCCGAACGACGTGCGGAACGGGCGGCGCAGGGGCATGCCCACGCGCACCAGCGCCACTCCGTCGATGATCACGCGGTGACGCTACCCGGCGGGCGTGGCCGCCGAACGCGAACGCGTGCCATGCTCTCGGGCGTGGCGTGGTTGGTCAGCGAAGCCCGGGTCCTCGCCTCGGCCGACGTCGCCGAGACGTCGCGTGAACGGCGCAATGGCCTGCTCGGGCGAGATGGACTGGACGGGGCGTTCGTCATTCCGTCCTGCCGGTGGGTGCACACGCTCGGCATGCGCATGCCGATCGACGTGGCGTTCGTCGACGAAGACGGCGTCGTGATCAAGATGGTGCGGATGAAGCGCTGGCGGATCGGGATGCCGGTGAAGCAAGCGTCGTGGCTGATCGAGGCGTCGACCGGTGCGTTCGAGCGATGGGGACTGTCCGTCGGCGACGTCGTCGAGCTGCGCGACGGCGCCTGACGGGGTGACCGCGTCCGGGCATCCCGGCGGCCCGGACCGCCGCGGTCGTCTCGTGCTCGTGGCGACCCCGATCGGCAACCTCGGTGACCTGTCGCCGCGGGCCGTCGAGGCGCTGGCGTCGGCCGCCCTCGTCTGCTGCGAAGACACGCGCCGCACCGGGCGACTGCTCGCCCACGCCGGCGTGAGCGCAGCGCGCCTCGCCGTCGCCAACGACCACACCGAGCGGGCGCGGACCGACGAGGTGCTGGCCGTGCTGGCCGGTGGAGGCGACGTGGCGGTGGTGACCGACGCCGGCACGCCGGGGATCAGCGACCCGGGGGAGCGGCTGGTGCGTGCCGCACTCGCCGAGGGGTTCGACGTGACCACCGTGCCCGGCCCGGCGGCGTTCGTGGCGGCTCTCGTGTCGAGCGGACTGTCGACGAGCCGGTTCGTGTTCGAGGGGTTCCTGCCCCGACGGGGGAGCGAGCGGCGCGCCCGCCTGGCCGAGGTCGCCGCCGAGCGGCGGACGGTGGTGCTCTACGAGGCCCCCCACCGCATCGCCGCCACGATCGCCGATCTCGCCGCGGCGTGCGGGGCCGATCGCCCCGTCGCGGTCGCACGCGAGCTGACCAAGCTGTACGAGACGATCGTGCGCGGTGCCGTGGGCGAGATCGACCTCGGCGAGCCCCGCGGCGAGTACGTCGTGGTGGTCGGCGGGGCGCCGGTGGTCGAGCCGGCGGTCGACGACGAGACGATCGCCGCGGCCGTGCATGACGAGTTGGCGGGTGGAGCGTCGACGAAGGATGCCGCCACCGCGGTGGCGCGGCGGCTCGGCATCGGGCGGCGCGAGGTGTACGCCATCGCTGTGGCATCACGCACACGCGGCGCGGCGGCGCCGCCGAGCGGCCAGACTTGACCGTCGTGACCTCGGAGTACGCGGGCGTGGTCGTCGGGAGGTCCGAGCGCGGCGTTCTTCGACCTCGACCGCACGCTGATCGCCGGCTCGTCGGTGTTCGTGATGGCCACGGCGGCGCGGTCGGCCGGTCTGGTGCCGACGGCGCAGTTCGTCCGCGATGCCGCACGGGCCGTGCACTTCAAGCTGCTCGGCGCCAGTGACGGCACCACCGACGCCGTGCGCGACCGCATCCTCGGGGCGGTCGCCGGGCTGCGCCAGGACGACCTCGTGAACCTCGGCGCCGCGGTGCTGCCGAAGCTGCTCGACAAGATCCGCCCCGAGGCGCGGCGGCTCCTCGAGCTGCACCGCCAGGCGGGGCGCAACACCTACATCGTGTCGGCGGCGCCGGTGGAGATCGTCGAGCCGCTCGCCAAGGCGCTCGGGATGACGGCGGGCATCGGCACGCACAGCGTGGTGGTCGACGGCGTGTACACGGGCGACCTCGAGGGGCCGTTCTGCTACGGCCCCGGCAAGGTCGAGGCGATCGAGCAGATCGCCCGCTGGGAGGGCCACGACCTCGGCCAGTCCTACGCCTACAGCGACTCGGCGAGCGACCTGCCGATGCTGCGGGCGGTCGGTCACCCGGTGGCGGTCAACCCCGACGGCCCGCTCGAGCGCGAGGCCCGCCGCAACGGCTGGCCGATCGTGCGCTTCCGCCAGCGCACCCGGGCCGTGGTCCGCCGCGTCGCCTCCGGGCTCGGCGCGGTGACCCTCGGTGCCGCCGGGTTCGCCGGCGGCGTGCGCTACGCCCGCGCCCGTTCCTGACGCCGGCAAGGGTCGATCTGGTCACCCACGTTCTCGATATCGAGAATCTGGGTGACCAGATCGGGATTTGAGACGGAAGTTGGCGAACGCGCTATGACGATATATCGTGACTGCATCACAACAGAACACAACACGTCACAACACGTCATGTGAGACGAGACGAAAGGACAACGAGATGCATTCACGCATGCACCAACGATTCGATGAACGAGCGCAGGCCTTCGAGGGCGACACGCCGGCTTCGGCTGGGGTGGACCCGGTCCGTGGGGACGTCGCGGCGGGCGCGGTGGTCGCGGTCGCGGCCGGATGCGCCGCGGCGACATCCGCACGGCGATCCTCGCCGTGCTGGTCGACGAGCCGGGCCACGGCTACGACATCATGAGCCGCCTCGAGGAGAAGTCGGGCGGCGTCTGGCGCCCGAGCGCAGGGTCGGTCTACCCGACGCTGCAGCAGCTCGAGGACGAAGGGCTCGTCACGTCGGCCGACGCCGACGGCAAGCGGGTCTTCACGATCACCGACGACGGCCGCACCGAGGCGGCGCGCCGGGTCGCCGACGCCGGCGGGGAGCCGTGGGCGTTCGCCGATCCGAGCCTGCACCCGGGTCGGCTGTTCCGCTCGATCGGCGGGCTGACGCTCGCCGCCAAGCAGGTGGTCATCGCCGGCTCGCCGGCGCAGCTCGCGGCCGCGGTGGGCATCGTCGACCGCGCCCGCCAGGAGCTCTACCGCCTCCTCGCCGAGGCGGAGCCGGCTCCCGAGGCCCCGCGGCACCCGCCGGAGGGCTGACCCTCCCGCACTACCAACCGGAGGGCACCAGCTGGACCGTACGGACCAGCTGACGCCCTCCGGTTGCGCGTTGGGGCCGCTTGTAGCGTGCAAACGGTGAGCCGGTTCTACGCGACGACGCCGATCTACTACGTCAACGACGAACCGCACATCGGCCACGCCTACTCGACGATCGTCGGCGACGCGCTCACCCGCTGGCACCGCCTGCTCGGCGACGACGTCAAGTTCCTCACCGGTACCGACGAGCACGGTCAGAAGATCCAGCAGGCGGCGGCCGCGGCGGGGCTCGCTCCGAAGGAGTTCGCCGACGGGATCGCCCCGCGCTTCGCCGCGGCGTGGCGCGGCCTCGACATCGCCAACGACGACTTCATCCGCACCACCGAACCGCGCCACTACGCCGCGGTCACCGAGCTGCTGCAGCGCTGCTACGACGCCGGCGACATCGAGCTCGACTACTACCGCGGCAAGTACTGCGTGCGCTGCGAGGCGTACTACACCGACGACGAGCTGCTGCCGGGCGGCCTGTGCCCGATCCACAAGACGCCCGTCGACGAGTTCGAGGAGGAGAACTACTTCTTCCGCCTCTCCCGCTTCGGCGACCGGCTGCTGGCGTGGTACGACGCCCACCCCGGCGCGATCGTGCCCGAGTTCCGCGGCCACGAGGCGCTCGGCATCATCCGCTCCGGCCTGCGCGACTTCTCGGTGAGCCGCACCAGCATCGAGTGGGGCGTGCCGCTCCCGTGGGACCCCAAACACGTCGCCTACGTGTGGTTCGACGCGCTCACCAACTACCTCAGCGCCGTCGGCTTCGCCACCGACGAGGCGGAGTTCGAGCGCTGGTGGCCGGTCGACGTGCACATCATCGGCAAGGACATCATCCGCTTCCACTGCGTCTACTGGCCGGCGATGCTGATGTCGGCCGGGATCGACCTGCCCCGCCGCTACGCCGTCGGAGGCTGGCTGCTCGTCGACAACGAGAAGATGTCGAAGTCGACCGGCAACGTCGTCAAGCCGCTCGACATGGTCGACACGGTCGGCGTCGACGGGTTGCGCTACTACGTGCTCGCCGACACCGCCTACGGCAACGACGGCGACTTCACCCGCGACGGGCTGGTCGGGCGCTACAACTCCGATCTCGCCAACAACCTCGGCAACCTCGTCGCCCGCATCGCCACCGTGGTCGAGCGCAAGTGCGGCGGCATCGGCCCGGCACCGACGGCGGGCGGACCGCTCGCCGACGCCGCCGCCGAGGCCGTCGCCGGCGCGTGCGCGGCGTGGGAAGCGATCGCCCCGAGCCGCGCGCTCGAGGCGACGTGGGCGCTGATCCGGGCGACCAACGCCCACCTCGAGGCGAACGAGCCGTGGAAGGCCGAGCCGGGCCCGTCCGTCGACGCCGTGCTCGGCGACGCCATCGAGGCGCTGCGCATCGTCGCCGTGCTCGCCAGCCCGGCGCTGCCCGGCACCTGCCAGCAGATCTGGGAGCGCCTCGGCCTCGCCGGCGCGGTGACCGACCAGCGCATCCCCGCCGACGTGGCGTGGGGCGGGTATCCCGGCGGGTTGGCCGTCACCAAGGGCGCCCCGCTGTTCCCACGCATCACGTGAGGCCGGGGAACGCGATGCCTGGTCGTGGACTGCCGTCGTGGGCGTGCGAGCGAGCGAGCGCCAGCGAGTGAGCGGCCAGGGCAGCGCAGGCGTTCATGGCGTGGCCGGGGAACGCAATGACGTCCTGGACGGACAGCCACTGCCACGTCTACGACGACGAGCACATGCCGGGCGGCGCCGACGCCGCCGTGCAGGCGGCCCTCGACGCCGGCGTGGGCACGATGATCGCCGTCGGCTGCGACCGGGCCACGTCGCTCGCCGCCCTCGACTGCGCCCGCCGCCACCCGGCTGTGCACGCCACCGTCGGCCTGCACCCGCACGAGGCGCGCCACGGCGTCGACACGATCGCCGACCTCTTCGACGCTGCCGCCGACGACGTCGGCCGGCCGGCGCCGATCGCGGTGGGGGAGTGCGGGCTGGACTACTACTACGACCACTCGCCACGCGACACCCAGCGGACGGCGTTCGCGGCCCAGATCGGCCATCGCCAACGAGCGCCGGCTGCCGCTCGTGATCCACACCCGCGACGCCTGGGACGACACGTTCGACGTGCTCGCCACCGAAGGCCGTGCCCGAGCGCGTCGTCTTCCACTGCTTCACCGGCGGACCCGACGAGGCGGCGCGGGCGCTGGCCGACCGGCGCCTTCCTCAGCTTCTCCGGGATCGTCACGTTCAAGGGCGCCGGCGACGTGCAGGCCGCCGCCGCCTCCTGCCCGCTCGAACGCATGCTGGTCGAGACCGACAGCCCCTACCTCGCCCCGGTGCCGCACCGTGGTCGGACCAACCAGCCGGCGTGGGTGCCGGCGGTCGGTGCCCGGCTGGCGGAGATCCACGGCGTGACCGCTGATCGGATACGGTTTTCCACGGCGGAGGCCGCCCGGCGAGCGTTTCCCGGCCTGCCGCCCGCCTGACCGGACGAACGCACCCACCATGAAGCTCGACGATCGCGACAAGGGGCGCCTGCTCGTGCTGGCCGTGATCACGCTGCTGGCCCTGCCGACGATCTGGCTGATCAACCGCGACCGCGACGATTCGCGGCCGAACGTGGCGGCGGTCGGCATCGACCCCGGCAGCCAGGACGCGGCGACGCCGCCGACGACGTTCGATCCGATGGGCCCCGGCGGTGACGGCTACCTCGAACAGGTCACCATCGCCACCACGGCGGCGACGGTGGCGATCTCGCACGGCGATGGCTCGGAGACCACGCTCGGCCAGGCGATCGCCACCTACACCACCAGCCAGAACCTCGGCCCGAGCCTGTGCCGCTACAACGGCATGTCCGGCGGGCAGGTCGTCACGGTGGTCAACGTGGCCAACGGCCGCTCGATTCGGTGCACGACGCGCAACTGGCCGGGCGGCGACCACGACACGCTGGTCATGCGCGACACCAAGTTCCAGCAGATCGCCGACCTGACCTCCGCCCCGATCCACGTCGAGATCCGCCAGTCCTCGTGACCCACTCGCGGCCGGCGGTGCGCGACCTGCTGGCGACCCGCGGTCTGGCCCCTCGGCGTGAGCTCGGCCAGAACTTCGTGGCCGATCCGAACACCGTGCGCCGCATCGCCGCCCTGGCCCGCGTCGGCGCCGGTGACCGCGTGGTCGAGGTCGGCGCCGGGCTGGGTTCGCTGACGCTGGCGCTGATCGAGACCGGCGCCCACGTCACCGCGGTGGAGGTCGACGCCGGGCTGGCCACGGCGCTGCGCGACGTCGTCGCCGACCACCCGGCGGTCACCGTGGTCGAGGCGGACGCGATGCGCCTCGACTGGGACGCGCTGATCGGCGACGAGCCGTCGGTGCTGGTGGCCAACCTGCCCTACAACGTCGCCACGCCGCTGCTGTGCGACCTGCTCGACGGCGTGGCGGGCATCGTGCGCATGCTCGTGATGGTGCAGCGCGAGGTGGGCGAGCGCCTGGCGGCCCGCCCGCGCACGCCGGCCTACGGGGCGGTGTCGGTGAAGGTCGCCTACTGGGCCGACGCGCGCATCGTCGGACTGGTGCCGGCGTCGGTGTTCGTGCCGCGACCCAAGGTCGAGTCGGCGCTGGTGGAGATCGTCCGCCACGAGCCTGCCGCTCGACGACCCGACCAGCATGTTCACGCTCGTGCGCACGGCGTTCGGTCAGCGGCGCAAGATGCTGCGCGGCACGCTCGGCGAGCTCGTGACCCCCGAGCAGTTCGCCGCCGCCGGCGTGGCCCCGACGGCGCGCCCGGAGGAGCTCGCCGTGGAGGACTGGTGCCGCCTGGCCCGATCGCTCGGCTGACCGCGCCGGCCAAGCTCACCTGGTCGCTGCGCGTCGTCGGCGTGCGCCCGGACGGCTACCACCTCCTCGACGCCGAGATGCTGACGCTCGACCTCGCCGACGAGTTGACGATCGGCGAGCGCGACGACGGACGGTCGTCGCTCACCGTCGACGGTCCGTTCGCCGACGGTGTGCCCACGGACGACTCGAACCTCGTGCACCGGGCGCTCCGGGCCGCCGGCCGCGGCGCCGACGTGCACGTGATCAAGCGGATCCCCAACGGCGGCGGACTCGGAGGCGGCTCGGCCGACGCCGCCGCTGTGCTCCGCTGGGCCGGCATCGACGACCCGCTGGCCGCGGTGGCCGTCGGCGCCGACGTGCCGTTCTGCGTCGTCGGCGGCCGGGCGCGCGTCAGCGGCATCGGCGAGGTGGTCGAACCGCTCGATCCGGTCGAGCGGACGGTGACGCTGGTGGTGCCGCCGGTGCACGTGAGCACGCCGGCGGTCTACCGCGCCTGGGACGCGGCTCACACGGAGGTCGGGGCTGCGCAACGACCTCGAGCCGGCGGCCCTCGTGGTGGCGCCGGAGCTCGGCGTGGTGGCGGGACCGCATCGCCGAGCTGAGTGGGGTGATGCCGGTGCTCGCCGGATCGGGTGCCACGTGGTTCGTCGAGGGCGATCACGTCGACGCGTTGTCGTCGTTGCGAGCGGCCGGGGCGACCGTCGTCAACGCCCGAACCGGTCACCCACGATCCGGTCATCGGAGGCCCAGCAGTGACCAGGATCGGGCCGGTCAGGGCGCTCGGCCGGAGACGCCGGGGGTCGCGACTACTTGCGGCGTTGGTGGCGCGTACGGCGGAGCATCTTCTTGTGCTTCTTCTTGCGCATCCGCTTGCGGCGCTTCTTGATCAGCGAACCCATAGGTCCGTGCACGCTACCGGCGCGGGTGGCGCCCCCGGCGACGCCCGCGCCGCTACCGTGAGCTGGCGACCGTCCGGGGTCGTTCAATGGTAGGACAGCGGGTTTTGGTCCCGTGAATAGGGGTTCGACTCCTCTCCCCGGAGCCCCACCATCCGACCACCGCCAGAGGCCACCGCACGCCATGAGCGTTTCCGTCATCATCCTCGCCGCCGGCGAGGGCACCCGCATGCGGTCCGACCGTCCCAAGCCGCTGCACATGATCTGCGGCCGGGCGATGGTGCTGCACGTGATCCACGCCACCCGCCAGCTGCGACCCGTCACCACCGCGCTGGTCGTGGGCCACGGCGCCGACCGCGTGACCGGCGAGGCGTCCGAAGCTCGCCCCGCCGTGGGCCAACCTGACCTTCGTCGAGCAGGTCCACCAGCGCGGCACCGGCGACGCCGCCGCCGTCGGCATGACCGCCCTGCCGGGGGACGACCTCGACGACGAGTCGACCGTGGTCGTGCTGCCCGGCGACACCCCGCTGCTGCTGCCCGCCACCCTCGACGAGCTGGTGGCGACGCACGTCGCCAACGACAACGCCGCCACCCTGCTCACCGCGGTGATGGACGATCCCACCGGCTACGGCCGGGTGGTGCGCGGCGCCGACGGGCAGGTGCTGCGCATCGTCGAGCAGCGCGACGCCAGTCCCGACGAGCTGGAGGTCCGCGAGGTGTGCACCAGCATCTACGCCTTCCGCCGCGACCTCTTCGGCCCGGCGCTGCGCCGGCTGTCACCCCGACAACGCCCAGGGCGAGTACTACCTCACCGACGTCGTCGGTTCGCTCGCCGGCATGGGCCACCGCGTCGGCGTGGTGCAGGCGCCCGCCGAGGAGACCCAGGGCGTCAACGACCGCTGGCAGCTCGCCCTCGCCGAGCGCGAGCTGCGGGCGCGCACCAACCGTCACTGGCTGCTGAACGGCGTCACCATGCTCGACCCGCGCCAGACGTTCGTCGACGTCACCGTCGAGCTCGGCCGCGACGTCACGCTCTACCCGGGCACGATGCTGCAGGGCACCACGGTGGTCGGCGACGGCAGCCGAGCTCGGCCCGAACACCCGTCTCACCGACTGCCGGGTCGGAGCGGCGCCGTCGTGCAGTACACGGTGGGCACGTCGGCACGCGATCGGCGACGGCGCCGCGGTCGGCCCGTTCGCCCACCTCGCGCCCGGATCGGTCGTCGAAGCGAACGCCGACACCGGTCCGTTCTACACTGGACGCAGCGACTGACGGCCTCGCACTGCCGCGGCCGAACGAGAGACAGCTGACATGGAGCGCGCCGGGCACGTGAACGAGATCGAGAAGATCACCACCAAGAAGCTGGCGCTCTTCACGGGCCGCACCCACCCGCAGCTCGCCCAGGACATCGCCGACCACCTCGGCATCGAGCTCGGCCAGGTCAACCTGGTCGAGTTCGCCAACGGCGAGCTCCGGCCGCGCTTCGCCGAGAGCGTCCGCGGGAGCGACGTGTTCATCATGCAGAGCCACTACGGCATCGACGGGCACTCCGTGAACGACTCGATCATGGAGCAGCTGATCATGATCGACGCCGCCTACCGGGCGTCGGCCAAGCGGATCACCGCCGTGTGCCCGTACTACGGCTACGCCCGCCAGGACCGCAAGGCCGAAGGGCCGCGAGCCGATCACCGCCCGGCTCGTCGCCGACATGTTCAAGGCCGCCGGAGCCAAGCGGATGATCTCGATCGACCTGCACGCCGGCCAGATCCAGGGCTTCTTCGACGGCCCGGTCGACCACCTCACGGCGTTGCCGGTGCTCGAGGAGTACCTGCGCCGCCACGCCACGAGCCCGGTCATCGTGTCCCCCGACGCCGGGCGGATCAAGGTCGCCGAGCGCATGGCCCAGCACCTCGGCGACTGCGGCGCCGACCTGGCGTTCTTCTACAAGCGCCGGCCGAAGGGCACGGCGAACGTGGCCGAGGCCATCGAGGTGATCGGCGACGTCGACGGCCGGCTGTGCGTCCTCACCGACGACATGATCGACACCGGCGGCACGATCACCTCCGCCGCCGACCTGCTGATCGAGCGCGGCGCCGTCGAGGTGTGGGCGATGGCGACGCACGGCGTGCTGTCCGGCGCCGGCGGTCGACCGCCTGAAGAACGCCCCGATCGAGCGCATCGTGCTCACCAACACGCTGCCGCTGCCGCCCGAGAAGCAGCTCCCGAAGATCGAGGTGCTGTCGATCGCCCCGCTCATCGCCGAGGCGCTGTAGGCCGTGTTCGACGACACCAGCGTCAGCGAGATCTTCGACGGCGAGAACCTGGCCTAATCGACCTCGTTCGTTCGCTCGAAGACTCGCTCTCTCCACTCGGTCGAGTTGTTGGAGCGGCTTCGCCGCACCCAGCTGCTGGGCGGCGGCGAGCAAGCTCGCCTGCGCCGCCGCACCAGGGGGCTACCGCCCCCCGGACCCCCCGACGGAGATGTACCGACGCACGAACGCCGACCGTGTCCGCATGCCGCGCGTCGTTGGCTTGGTGTGCCGCGGTCGCCGACGGGTCACTCGGCGGTAGCATCGATCGCCGGCTCCGGCGCCCTGGTGCCGGTCGCACTCGCTCGAATCAACGTCCCACGAGGTCCCTGCCATGCCGTCCACCGTGCTCATCGCCAACACCGGTCGCCAGTCCGGCAGCGCGCCGTCGCGCCGCCTGCGCGCCGCCGAGCAGGTGCCGGCAGTGGTCTACGGCCACGGCATGGCGCCGCTGTCGGTCACCGTCGACCGCCGCGACCTGCGCCTCGCGGTGTCCGGCAGCGCCGGGGCTGAACACGGTGCTCGACCTCACGTCGACGGCACGGTGTACCCGGCGATCATCAAGGAGATGCAGCGCCACCCGGTTCGCCGCACCGTCACCCACGTCGACTTCCTCCAGGTCAACCTCGACGAGGAGATCACGGTCAGCGTGCCGCTGCGCCTCGAGGGCGAGGCCACCAAGGTGCTCCAGGGCGGCGGTCTGGTCGACCCGTCGGTCGACTCGATCGAGGTGGTCACCACGCCGCGCCACATCCCCGACGAGTTCGTCGTCGACGTCACGCGAGATGGAGATGGACACCGTCGTCCGCCTCGCCGACCTCGCCATGCCGCCGGGGTCACCCCGGTCGGCGACCCCGAGTCCCCGATCGTCACGGTGCTGACGATGCGCGCCGAGGTGGCCGAGATCGAGGCCGCCGACGAGGCGAGCGGCCGAGAGAGCAGGCCGAGGGTGACGACGCCGAGGCTGCTGCGGCCGACGGCGGCGACGCCGCGGAGTGATCCCACGTCACCGCTGAGGCGCACGTCGCGGGGCTCGACCCCGTTCGAGTGGCTGGTCGTCGGGCTGGGCAACCCCGGGCAAGGAGTTCGCCGGCACCCGCCACAACGTCGGCGAGCAGGTGGTCGGCGAGCTGGCCGCGCCGGCACGAGTCGCCGCTCAAGGCCGGCCGTGACAACGCCCTCGTCGCCGAGTCGCGCCTCGGTGACCGAGCGCGTGCGTGCTCGCCTTCCCGCTCACGTACATGAACGACTCCGGCCAGGCCGTCGGTCGCCTCGCCCGTCGCTACCGCATCGACGATCCGGAGCGGGTGGTGATCGTGCACGACGAGCTCGACCTCCCCCCGAGCACGGTGCGCGTCAAGGTCGGCGGTGGGCTGGCCGGCCACAACGGCCTGCGCAGCATCGCCCCCCACCTCGGCACCCAGGACTTCGTGCGGGTCCGGATCGGCGTCGGCAAGCCGCCGTCGAAGGAGCAGGGCGCCGACCACGTGCTGTCGCGGCTGCCGGTGCGCGAGCGCGAGCTGTTCGACGTCGCCGTGGCCGAGGCGGCCGACGCGGTCGAGCTGATCGTGGCCGAAGGTCACGATGCGGCGATGCGCGCCTACAACGGTCGCCGCCTCCCGGAGTGACGATCGATGGCGCTCGAAGCCCTCACCCCGCTGCTCCGCGACGACTCGGCGCTGACGCGGGCCCTCGGCGAGCCCGACGCCCGGCTGGCGATCGGCGAGGTGGCACGGCCGATCGCCGTCGCCGCCCTCGCCGGTCTGTCGCGCCGGCGCCCGCTCGTCGTCACCTGCCCGACCGGCACGATGGCCGGCCAGCTCGCCGATGACATCGCCCAGTTCCTGGCACCGATGCGGTGGCGCTGCTGCCCGGCCTGGGAGACGCTGCCGTTCGAGCGGGTGTCGCCGTCCGTGGAGACGATGGGCCGGCGGCTCGAGTTGCTGTGGCGGCTGCGCGATCCGGCGCGGTGCCCGGCGGTGGTCGTGGCCGGCGCCCGCGCCGTGCTCCAGCGCCTCGGCCCGGGCGCCGCCACGGTCGAGCCGATCACGGTGCGCCCCGACGACGTCGTCGATGCCGACGACCTGGTGCGCCGACTGGTGGCGTTCGGCTACCGCCGCGAGGAGCTGGTCGAGCACCGCGGCGAGGTGGCCCGGCGCGGCGAGATCATCGACGTGTTCCCCTCCAGCGGCGACGCGCCGATCCGCATCGACCTGTGGGGCGACGAAGTCGACCGCCTGACGTCGTTCGGCGTCAACGACCAGCGGTCGGTCGCCGACCTCGACGAGGTGCACATCTTCCCGGCCCGCGAGCTGCTGCCCGACCGACGCCGTCCGCGAGCGGGCGCGGCGCCTCGTCGCCGCCGAGCCGTGGGGCCGCGAGCAGTGGGAGCGCCTCGCCGAGGGCGCAGCTGTTCGACGGCATGGAGAGCTGGCTGCCGTGGCTGGCGACGGAGGACACGCTGCTCACCGACGTCCTGCCGCCCGACGCCAAGGTCGTGCTCGTCGAACCGCGCCGCATCCGCGACCGCGCCACCGACCTGCTCGCCGAGGAGGACGACCTGGCGGCCGCGCTGGCTTCGACGTGGGGTCGGGCCGCCGACCGCGGGTTCCCCCGCCTGCACGCCGAGCCCGACCGCCTGCTGGCGAACACCGGCGCGTTCTGGACGCTCGACTCGGCACCCGAGTCTCCGGCGACGCCGGTGGTGCAGGCCTCCGGCTGGGGCCCGCTCGTCGGCGACGGCGCGGCCCTCGCCACCCGCCTGGCGAGCTGCTGCCGCGACGCTACCGCGTCGTCGTCGCCGCCGACGCCGCCGGCTCGGCGGCCCGGCTGCACGAGGTGCTGCTCGACCACGGGCTCGACCTGCCCGCTGGTCGCTCCGGCGGTCGTCGACCTCGCCCGGCCCGGCGGTCACGTGGTGGTCGCGCCGTTGCACCACGGCGTCACCGTGCCCGCCGCGCGGCTGGCGATCGATCGCCGAGTCGCGACCTCACCGGCCGGCGCCGTGCCCATCGGCGGCCGCGCGCCGCGTCGCGACAGCGTGTCGCTTCTTCGAGGACCTCAAGCCCGGCATCTACGTCGTCCACTTCCAGCACGGCGTCGGGCACTACGAGGGCATGGTCAAGCCGGGCGATCGGCGGGTGTCGAGCGCGACTACCTGCTCGTCGCCTACAAGGGCGACGACCGGCTCTACGTGCCGTCCGACCAGATCGACACGCTGCGCCAGTACGTCGGCGGCGAAGCGCCGACGCTGCACCGTCTCGGCGGCTCCGACTTCGCCAAGGCCAAGAGCCGGGTCCGCTCCGCCGTCCGCGAGATCGCCCAAGAGCTGGTGGTGCTCTACCAGAAGCGGGTGCAACGCCCAGGGCTTCGCCTTCGGTGCCGACACGCCGTGGCAGTCCGAGATGGAGGACGCCTTCCCGTACGTCGAGACGCCCGACCAGCGCACGGCCATCGTCGACGTCAAGGACGACATGGAGCGGCCGTACCCGATGGACCGGCTGGTGTGCGGCGACGTCGGCTTCGGCAAGACCGAGGTGGCGATCCGCGCCGCGTTCAAGGCGATCCAGGACGGCAAGCAGGTCGCCGTGCTCGCGCCGACGACCCTGCTCGCCACGCAGCACGGCAACACGTTCGCCGACCGCTTCGCCGGCTACCCGATCCGCGTCGAGGTGCTCAGTCGCTTCCTCACGCCGGCGCAGGCGCGGGACGTGGTGGCCGGGCTGGCGTCGGGGGAGGTCGACTGCGTCATCGGCACCCACCGCCTGCTGTCGGAGGGCGTCACGCTTCAAGGACCTCGGCCTGCTCGTGGTCGACGAGGAGCAGCGCTTCGGCGTGCAGCACAAGGAGCCGATGAAGCAGCTCAAGACGAACGTCGACGTGCTGACGCTCAGGGCCACGCCGATCCCGCGCACGCTCGAGATGAGCCTCGTCGGGATCCGCGACCTGTCGCTCCTCAACACCCCGCCGGCCGACCGCCAGCCGATCCTCACCTTCGTCGGCGAGTACGACGAGCGGGTCGCCGTCGAGGCGATCCGGCGCGAGCTGCTCCGCGAGGGCCAGGTGTTCTGGGTGCACAACCGGGTCCGGTCGATCGACGCAGGCGGCCGCCCGCCTGCGCGAGCTGGTGCCCGAGGCGCGCATCGCCGTGGCGCACGGCCAGATGGACGAGGGCACGCTGGAGCAGGTCGTCGTCGACTTCTGGGACGGCGAGTACGACGTGCTCGTGTGCACCACGATCATCGAGACCGGCATCGACATGCCGACGGTGAACACGCTCGTCGTCGAGCGCGCCGACCTGCTCGGGCTCGGTCAGCTGCACCAGCTACGCGGGCGGGTGGGCCGCAGCGGCCAGCGGGCCTACGCCTACCTGTTCCACCCCGCCGACGTGGCCGCTCACCGAGGAGGCGTACGAGCGGCTGAAGACGATCGGCGAGGCGACCGACCTCGGCAGCGGGTTCAAGATCGCGATGCGCGACCTGGAGATCCGCGGGGCCGGCAACCTGCTCGGCGAGGCGCAGTCGGGCCACATCGCCGCCGTCGGCTACGACCTCTACTGCCAGATGGTGACCGAGGCCGTGGCGGAGATGAAGGGCGAGACGCCGGTCGAGCCGGGCGAGATCAAGCTCGACGTGCCGACCGATGCCTACCTGCCCGCCGACTACGTCATCGAACGAAGAGCCGCGGCTCGAGGCCTACCGCCGGCTGGCCGCCGTCACCAGCCGACGCCGAGGTCGACGACATCCGCGCCGAGTGGGAGGACCGCTACGGACCGGTGCCCGAGGCGGCCGAGGCGCTGCTGTGGGTCGGCCGGCTGCGTGCCGAGTGCCATCGGCTCGGCGTGCACGACGTCACGATCGCCGGCAACCAGGCGCGGCTCGCCCCGCTGCCGTTGACGTTCAGCCAGACGACGCGGCTGCGCCGGTTGTCGCGAGGCGATCTGGAAGGAGGATGCCCAGCAGCTGGTCGTGCCGATCAAGCGCGGCGTCGACCCGGCCCCGTTCCTCGTCGCCTTCCTGGGCGAGCTGGTGCCCCCGCCGGCGGTCGAGGCGATCGCGTGACCAGATCGGTCTCTTCCGGCGGAGCGGGGCGAGTCGATAGGTTCTGCGCCGTGACGTCGCTGCACGGTCCTCGCGCTCTCCGCCGCCTGGCCGCCGGGGCGGTGGTGCTGGCGATCGCCTCGTCGCTCGCCGACCGCCCGGCGGCGGCGGCCGACGACGCCGCGACCGCCGACGGCACGGCGATCTCGGTCGACGAGCTCGACGACACGATCGAGGCGTTCGCCGGCCAGGGCGTGCTCGGACTCAGCATCGACCCCGAAACCTCGACGGTCGGCGCCGACGGCGCTCGCACCACCCTCACCGTGCTGATCCAGAACGTGCTGAGCGCCGGCCTGCTCGACTCGCTCGGGCGTCGAGCCGCTCGCCGACAGCGACCGCGACGCGAAGTTCCAGTCGCTCGTCGCCAGCCAGCCTCAGTTCGGCGAGCTCGACGACCACGGCCAGCAGGTCGTCACCGACAACCTCGTGCAGTTCGGCCAGCTCGACGAGATCACGGTCGACGATCTCGGTGACCTCGAATCCCGCTACGAGGCCTCCCCGGTCAGCCTCGGCGTGGTGTGCGCGCAACTCTTCACCGCCACCGACGAAGACGCCGCCGTGGCCGCCGTGAACGCGCTGGCCGACGGCGACGAGTTCGCCGACGTCGAGTCCCGGTACGGCGTGCCCGACGACACGGTCGAGCAGGCGACCGAGGGCACCGCGCCGTGGCGACGGCCAGCGGCGACACGACGGCCGGCGGTGACACGAGCACCGAGGGCAGCGGGCCGACGGCGTCGAGCGAGCCCGCCGACGCCTCGCCGTTCTCGTGCACCCCGTTGCGCAGCTTCGCCTCCCTCGGCGCCGACGTCACCGCGCCGCTGCTCGAGGTGCCCGCCGGGGCGGCTGCCGTCGTCGACACCGGGTCGGGCGTGTACGTGCTCGACATCGGCAGCTACGACGAGGTGTCGGCGCCATTGCACGACGTCCTGTCGTCCCCGCCGCCCGCCGCCTCGGGCACCCAGGAGTCGCTCGGGCGCATGCTCCTCGACGGATACATGGCCACCGCCGACGTGTCCGTGAACCCGCGTTACGGCCGCTGGGACCCGCTCTCCGGCAGCGTCGTCGCCCTCGACACGTGAGCGAGCGAGTCTGCGAGCGAGCGAACCGTCAAGCACGGTCTTCAGCTCATTGGTGCACCACCACCGGCCTCGGCTCGTCGCACGGATCGATGGTGCACCAATGAACGAGGTCACCGTCGTCGGGCTGGGGCCGGGCGGCGACGGCGCCGTGACCGCCGAGACCCTGGCGGCCATCGACCGCATCACGGTGCGCTTCCTGCGCACGGCGCGTCACCCGAGCGCCCATCTCGTGCCCGACGCCACCACGTTCGACGACGTCTACGAGACCGCCGACCGCTTCGACGACGTCTACGCCGAGATCGTCGAACGGCTCGTCGCCGCCGCCGCCGAGCACGGCGAGGTGCTCTACGCGGTGCCCGGCTCGCCGCTCGTGCTCGAGCGTTCGGTGCGGATGCTGCGCGAGGACGGTCGTGCGGCCTGCGACGTGCTCCCGGCGCTGTCGTTCCTCGACGTCGCCTGGGCCCGGCTCGGCATCGACCCGATCGAGGCCGGGGTGCGACTCGTCGACGGGCACGACTTCGCCCGCGCCGCCGCCGGCCACGCCGGGCCGTTGCTGATCGCCCACACCCACGCCGACTGGGTCCTCTCCGACATCAAGCTCGCCGTCGAGGCGGCGGGCGACGAGCCGGTGACGATCCTGCAGCGCCTCGGTACCGACGACGAACGGATCACCGAGACCACCTGGAGCGAGCTCGATCGGGCGGTCGACGCCGACCACCTCACCTGCGTCTACGTCCCCCACCTGGGCGCACCCGTCGGGTCCGGCTACGTGCGCTTCCACGAGCTCACGCGCACCCTGCGCGAACAGTGCCCGTGGGACCGCGAGCAGACCCACCGGACGCTCACGCCTTACCTGGTCGAGGAGGCCTTCGAGCTGGTCGACGCCCTCGAGGCGCTCGACCCCGACGACGCCGCCACCGACGCCGCCGTCATCGAGGAGCTCGGTGACCTGCTGTACCACGTGGAGTTCCACGCCGCCATCGCCGAGCAGGAGGGACGCTTCTCGATCGTCGACGTCACCGACGGCATCCACGACAAGCTCGTGCGCCGCCACCCGCACGTGTTCGCCGGCGTCGACGTGGCCTCCTCCGACGAGGTGCTCGCCAACTGGGACCAGATCAAGCGCGCCGAGAAGGCGCGCACGTCGGTGTTCGACGGGGTCCCGACGTCGCAGCCGGCGCTCGCCCTCGCCGCCCAGCTCGGACGGCGGGCGGCGCGCGCCGGGTTCGACTGGCCCGACGTGGCCGGGCCGTTGGCCAAGGTCGCCGAAGAGCTCGACGAGCTCGCCGTGGCCCGCGACGGCGACGACGAGGCCGCGGTCACCGACGAGCTCGGCGACGTGCTGTTCGCCATCGTCAACGTCGCCCGGCACCTCGGTGTCGAGCCCGAGCTGGCGCTGCGCGCCGCCGCCGGCAAGTTCCGGCGGCGCTTCGAAGCCGTCGAGGCGCTCGCCGCCGGGCGCGACATCGACCTCCGCGCCGCCGACCTCGCCACGCTCGACGCGCTCTGGGACGAGGTGAAGGCGGGGCGGGTCGGGTGAAGCTGCAGCTCGCCGACCCCGCCGACCACCCCGACGTCGGCCTGCTGCCGTTCTCCACCGACCTCGAGGACTGGACGATCCCCGACATCCACCCGGTCGTCGGCCTGCACCGCCACGTCGTGCGCCTCGTCGAGGTCGGCGTCGGCCCGCGCCGCGCCTCCTACGTCGTCAAGGAGCTCCCGGATCACCTCGTCCTGCGCGAGTACCGCATGCTCCGCGGCCTGGCCGAGGACCGCCTCCCCACGGCGGTGGTCGTGGCGGCCGTCACCGGGCGCACCGACCACCGCGACGGCCTGCTGGTCACCCGCCACCTCGACTACGCCCTGCCCTACCGGTCGTTGCTGTCCGGGCGGGGGCTGCACATCCCGTACCTCGGCGACCGCCTGCTCGACGCCCTCGTCGGCCTGCTCGTGCGCCTCCACCTCGCCGGCTTCTTCTGGGGTGACTGCTCGCTGTCGAACACGCTGTTCCGTCGCGATGCCGGGGCGCTCTCCGCCTACGTCATCGACACCGAGACGTCCGAGCGCTACCACAGCCTCTCCGACGGACAGCGGGCGTTCGACCTGCAGATCGCCACCGAGAACGTCGCCGGCGGGCTGCTCGACCTGCAGGCCGGCGGGCGGCTCGTGCCCGACATCGACCCGTGGGACATCGCCGAGCGGATCGAGACGAGCTACGAGGACCTGTGGCACGAGCTCAAGGCGTGGGAGGAGTTCAACGCCGACGAGACCTGGCGCGTCGAGGAGCGACTCGAGCGACTCCACACCCTCGGCTTCGACGTGGCCGAGATGGACATCGTCGCCGACGAGGCGACCCGCCGCGTGCGGCTCGCCCCCCGGGTGGTCGAGAGCGGCTACCACCAGGAGCGCCTGGTCTCGTTGACCGGGCTGTGGGCCGGGGAGAACCAGGCCCGACGCATGCTCTCGGACATCCGCAACTTCGGCGCCGAGCTGGCGGCGCTCACCGGCGCCAACCCGCCCGAGAACGTGGTGGCGGTGCGTTGGCTCGATCAGCGCTTCGAGCCGACGATCAGCGCCGTGCCGCGTGAGCTGCGGGGCAAGCTGCAGAACGCCGAGATCTACCACCAGTACCTCGAGCACCGCTGGCTGATGTCCGAGCGTGAGGGCCGCGACGTGCCGCGCGACGAGGCGTTGACGTCGTACATCGACGAGGTGCTGCGTCACGCCCCCGACGAACAGGTGCGCATCGACCAGACCGCCGAGCTGTTCCTCGGCCTCGGGCCGATCACCGACCCGGGGATCGCGGCAGTGACCGATCCCGGTCCCGTCGACTGACCGTCGGGCTACCCGTCGGTCGTCGCTCAGTGACAGTGAGATCGTCGACATCATCGGCCGCGAGATCCTCGACTCGCGGGGCAACCCAACGGTCGAGGTCGACGTCGTCCTCGCCACCGGGGCACGGGGCCGGGCGGCGGTGCCGAGCGGCGCCTCGACCGGCGAGCACGAGGCGGTCGAGCTGCGCGACGGCGGCGACCGCTACGGCGGCAAGGGGGTCGCCGACGCGGTGGCGTTCGTGAACGGCGAGATCGCCGACGCGCTGGAGGGCTACGACGCCCTCGGTCAGCGGGCGATCGACACGGTGTTGTGCGATCTCGACGGCACCGACAACAAGGCCCGCCTCGGGGCCAACGCCATCCTCGGCGTGAGCCTCGCCGTGGCCAAGGCGGCCGCCGACGAGCTCGACGTGCCGCTCTACCGCTACGTCGGCGGACCCAACGCCCACGTGCTGCCGGTGCCGATGATGAACGTGGTGAACGGCGGGGTGCACGCCGACAACTCGATCGACCTGCAGGAGTTCATGGTGATGCCGGTCGGCGCACCGAGCTTCTCGGAGGCGCTGCGCTGGGGCACCGAGACGTACCACACGTTGCGCCGCCTGCTCCACGACCGTGGCCTGTCCACGGCCGTCGGCGACGAGGGTGGCTTCGCGCCGAACCTCGCCCGCAACGAGGACGCCGTCGTGATCCTCGTCGAGGCGATCGAGGCCGCCGGCTTCACACCGGGGGAGCAGATCGCCATCGCCCTCGACCCGGCGACCAGCGAGTTGTACCGCGACGGCGCCTACCACCTCGCCGGCGAGGACAAGGTGCTCAGCTCCGGCGAGATGGTGGAGTTCTGGACCGGCCTCGTCGACCGCTACCCGATCGTGTCGATCGAGGACGGCATGGCCGAGGACGACTGGGACGGCTGGGACGCGCTCACCGACGGCGCTCGGCGGGCGGGTCCAGCTCGTCGGCGACGACCTGTTCGTCACCAACACCCGCCGGCTCCGTCAGGGCATCGAGCGCGGCGTCGCCAACTCGGTGCTCGTCAAGGTCAACCAGATCGGCTCGCTCACCGAGACCCTCGACACGGTCGAGCTGGCGACGCGCAGCGGGTACACCTCGGTGATGAGCCACCGCAGCGGCGAGACCGAGGACGCCACGATCGCCGACCTCGCCGTCGCCACCAACTGCGGTCAGATCAAGACCGGCGCACCGTGCCGCTCGGATCGCGTGGCGAAGTACAACCAACTGCTGCGCCTCGAGGCCGACCTCGGCGAGTCGGCCGCCTACCGCGGCCGGGCCGCGCTCAACCCCCGCTGACCCGGTCACACGCCGAGGCCCGCAGCAGGCGAGGGCGCAGGCCCTGTATGGTACGTCCTGCTTGCGCCGAAGGAAGGCACAGCATCGCCGTGAGTCCACCGAGCGCGGTGAGCGGCGGACAGACACCGCGCACCACCAGGCGAGCGTCACGCGCGCCTCGACAATCCCGGAGGGGAACATGAAGAAGACCAAGCTGGTGCTCGCCGCGGCCGCAGCCGCGGCGACGACCCTGTCCGTAGCGCCGGCCGCGCTGGCGACCACCGCGTCGCCGTCCAGCGGCGCGCCGGCCGGTGGCGGCGGCTATGTCACGCTCGACGACGCCTGCGCGGAGTACAACGGGCTCCAGGCACCCGACGGGTTCCGCGTCAACCTGGTCACCGACGTCGGCAAGATCGACGACGGCACGTTCAACCAGTTCGCCGACCAGGGGCTGAAGCGCCGCCAACGAGTGCTTCGGCATCGAGGACACCAGCTACATCGAGACCGCGACCCAAGCCGACTACGAGGCCAACATCGCGACGGCGCTCGACGAGCGACCCGGACGTGCTGATCACCGTCGGCTTCCTCCTCGCCGACGCCACCGCCGCGGCCGCCGAGGCCAACCCCGACGTCAGCTTCATCGGCGTCGACCAGTTCCTCCCCGAGTACCCCGCCAACATGGCCGGCGAGCAGTTTGCCGAGGACCAGTCCGGCTACGTGGCCGGCGTGCTGGCCGGCCGGCCTCACCGAGACCGGGGTCATCGGCGTGGTCGGCGGCCTCGAGAACGTGCCTCCGGTCGTCAGTTCGTGAACGGCTACACCGCGGGCGCCAAGGCCACGAACCCCGACATCAACGTGCTGTCGATCTACAACGACAGCTTCACCGATCCGGCCAAGGGTGCGTCCGACGCCAGCCAGTTCATCGGTGAGGGCGCCGACGTCATCTTCGGCGCCGGCGGCCCGACCGGCTCGGGCGGCGTCGCCGCCGCGGCCGAGCAGGGCGTGTGGGGGATCGGCGTCGACCTCGACGAGTACTACACGCACGCTTCGCCGGCGGCACGGCCCCCGGCTCCGACCACCTCGCCAGCTCGGCGATGAAGCGCGTCGACCTCGCCACGTTCGAGCTGATCGCGTCGGCCGTTCAGGGTCAGTTCGACCAGGGTCTGTTCGTCGGCGACGCCGCCAACAACATGATCGCCCTGGCCCCGCCGCACGATGCCGCCGTACCCCAGGAGGCGATCGACGCGGCCAACGCCGGCGCTCGCCGGCCTCGCCGACGGCTCGATCACGACCGGCCTGTGCGGCATCGACGGCCTGCCGCTGGACGGCGGCTCGGCCTGCGAAGCCGCGCCTGCCGGCAGTGGCGCCGGCACCGAGGCGGTCACCGCCACCACCGGCGCCTGACCCCGACGAGTACCCGACTCCGTTCGAGGGGGCCGGCCGTCGGTCGGCCCTCGGCGGGCTTGGACGTCCGCCCGCTCGCACGGGCGTCGTCTACGATGCGCCCGCATGGGCCGGGACGGCGGGACGCGGTGACGGTCGACGACGGCGTCCCGATCCTCGAGGTCCGGGGCATCACCAAGGAGTTCCCGGGCGTCGTCGCCAACGAGGACGTCAGCCTGACGCTCCACGCCGGCGAGATCCACTGTCTCCTCGGCGAGAACGGCGCCGGCAAGAGCACGCTGATGAACGTCGTGTTCGGGCTGTACCAGCCGACATCGGGGTCGATCCTGCTGCGCGGTCGCGACGGTCCACTTCGACGGCGTGCACGATGCCATCGCCGCCGGGATCGGCATGGTGCACCAGCACTTCCAACTCATCCCGGTGTTCACGGTCGCCGAGAACATCGTGCTCGGTGCCGAGCTAGCAAGGGCGGCCTGCTCGACCTGGCCGAGGCTCGTCGACGCATCCGCGACATCGGGCAGCGCTACGGCCTGCACGTCGACCCCGACGCCAAGGTCGGCGACCTCTCGGTGGGCGAGCAACAGCGCGTCGAACTGGTGAAGGCGCTGTACCGCGAGGCCGACATCCTGATCCTCGACGAGCCCACGGCCGTGCTCACGCCCGGCGAGGTCGACGACTTCTTCGCCGTCGTGCGCAGCCTCGTCGATCAGGGCAAGTCGATCATCTTCATCACCCACAAGCTCCGCGAAGTGCTCGCGGTCGCCGACCGCATCACGGTCTTGCGGGCGGCGGGTGGCGGGCACGGCGGACCCCGCCACCGCCACCCAGCAGTCGCTCGCCAACCTGATGGTGGGGCGCGACGTCGTGTTCGGGTCGAGAAGTCACCGCCGCACCCGGGCGAGGTGCTGCTGTCGATCCGCGACCTGCACGTCAACGACGACCGCGGGTGCGGACCGTCAACGGCTTCTCGGCCGACGTGCACGCCGGCGAGGTGTTCGGCATCGCCGGCGTCGAGGGCAACGGCCAGCGTGAGCTGGTGGAGGCGATCACCGGGATGCGCCCCAAGGTCGCCGGTCACGGTGACGATCCTCGGCGCACGACGCCACCAAGGGCTCACCGAATGCGATCTCCGACATGGGCACGGCCCACATTCCCGAGGACCGCGGCAAGCACGGCTTGGTCGGCGCGTACAGCGTCGCCGACAACACTGTGCTCAACCGCGCCCACCGTCGGCCGTTCGCCCGCTGGGGCCTGCGCAACACCGCGGCCATCGACGCCGAGGCCACACGGATCGTCGCCGACTTCGACGTGCGCACCCCCAGCATCGCCGTGCCGGTCGGCACGCTGTCGGGTGGCAACCAGCAGAAGGTGATCGTGGGCCGCGAGCTCGCCGGCGACCCGAAGGTCCTGTTCGTCGCCCAGCCGACTCGTGGCCTCGACGTGGGCTCGATCGAGTTCATCCACGGCCAGATCATCGCCCTGCGCGACCGCGGGGCCGCGGTTTTCCTCGTGTCGGCCGAGCTGGACGAGATCCTGTCGCTCTCGGACCGCATCGGCGTGCTCTTTCGCGGCCGCATCGTGGGCGAGTTCGCCGGCGCGTCGGCGACCCGTGAGGAGCTCGGGTTCCTGATGGCGACCGGGGCCGCGCCCGACCCTGAGCCGGCGGTGGCCTTGTGAACGAGCGAGTCTGCGAGCGAGCGAACCCACAAGCACAGTCCTTGGCTCATTGGTGCACCGTCACCAGCGTTACGTCGTTGCACAGATCACGGGTGCGCCAATGAGCACGCGCGCCGACCAGCCGGACCGGCGATTCGACCCCGTCAAGGTCGTGAGGGGCTGGTGGGACATCCAGCCGGTGGTCATCCCGGCCCTGGCCCTCGTGCTCAGCTTCGCGGTCGGCGCGGTGTTGATGCTGATCGTCGGCAACAACCCGCTCGAGGCGTACTGGGCGCTGCTGCGCGGCATGTTCGGGTCGCCCACGAGGGTCGCCGGGTCGCTCGCCCGCTCGGTGCCGTTCGTCGGCTCGGCGCTCGCCCTGGCCTTCGCCATTCGGGCCGGTCTGTTCAACATCGGCGCCCAGGGCCAGCTCCTCGTCGGGGGCATCACGGCGGCCTGGGTCGGCACGTGGTCGTGGATGTTCGACGTCCCGTCGATCATCGCCGTCCCCGTGATCGTGTTCGCCGGCTTCCTCGGCGGTGCGATGTGGGGCGCGATCCCCGGTGTGCTGCGCGCCAAGACCGGTGCCCACGAGGTGATCTCGACGATCATGCTCAACTCGATCGCCCTGTTCGGCACGACGTGGCTGATCAACTCGACCGACCCGCTCCTGCTCAAGGACCCGACGGCCTCGTCGGCGCGCACCAAGCCGATCAGCCCGACCGCCGAGCTCACCCAGCTGGTCGCCAGCAATCCGCCGCTGACTGCCGCCATCTTCATCGCCGTCGCCATGGCGATCGTCGTGTGGTGGGTCCTGCGCCGCACGACGTTCGGCTTCTCCACGATCACGGTGGGCGCCAACCCCTACGCCGCCCACTACGCAGGGATCAGCGTCAACGGGATCATCATGCTGGCGATGACGCTGTCGGGCGGGTTCGCAGGGATCGCCGCCGCCGGCGAGATCGCCGGCACGACGCACTCGTTCCAACCGGGCACCTTCGCCGCCATGGGGTTCGACGGGATCGCCATCGCCTTGCTGGCGCGTGCCAATCCGATCGGCATCCTCGCCTCGTCGTTCCTCTGGGGTGCGCTGCTCGCGGGGGCTCCGACGATGCAGCAGGACGCCGGGGTGTCGATCGACGTCGTGCGGATCATCCAGGCGATGGTCCTGCTCTTCGTCGCCGCCGACGCGATCGTGCGCTTCGTGTTCCGTCTCAGAGCGACCGCCGCCCCGCTGTCGCCCTCGGCACCGCGGCGCCTGAGGCGTCATGACCGAGCTGTCGATCGCACCGATGCCCGAAGGGCTCGGCCACACGCTCACCGAGGAGGAAGTCGGCCGGATCACCGCGCACCGTCTCGGACGACGCCAGGTGGTCGGCATCGGCCTCGCGATCACCGGGCTGCTGCTGGCGTTCGCAGTGGCTCCCAACCTCACGAGCGAGGAACGCCGCTTCAACTTCGAGAAGCCGCCCGATCCCGTCGGCTTCTCGTTCGACCCGCAGGTGCTCGTGCGGGTGATCGGCCTGTTCTGGGTCGTCGCCGGGATCAGCGCGTTCCTGCCCTGGCGCCGGGTGGCGACGGTGCTGCAGGCGATCGCCGGCGTGCTGACCATCCCGCTGCTCCTCGGCCTCGGCCTCGCCCTGTCGACGTCGACACAGACCAACATGGCCAACCTCCTCAGCGTCTCGCTCGTACTGTCGACGCCGTACGTGTACGGCTCGATGACCGGCCTGTGGTGCGAGCGGTCGGGCATCGTCAACATCGGCATCGAGGGTCAGATGCTCGCCGCGGCCGGCGTCGGCTACATGGCCTACGCCCTGCTTGGTGACGCCGCCGGCGGCGGGTGGCTGGCGGTGGGCATCTTGGTGGCGGTCGTCACCGGCGCCCTCGCCGCCGCCCTCCACGCCGTGCTGTGCATCCGCTTCCAGATCAACCAGATCGTCGCCGGCGTCGTGATCAACCTCGTTGCCCTGGGACTCACCGGGTTCCTGCGCACCGAGGTCATCGTGCCGAGCGGCTTCACCAAGGGCACGTCCACCCCGACGATCAGCATCCCGCTGCTGTCGCGCCTGCCGGTGGTCGGCGAGGAGTTCTTCACCGGCAAGCCGATCTATGTCGCGATGTACGTCGTCGTGTTCGTCTCGTGGCTGGTGCTGTACCGCACGCCGTCGGGGCTGCGCATCCGGGCGTGCGGCGAAAATCCCCACGCCGCCGAGACCGTCGGCGTCGACGTGGTCAAGCTGCGCTACCGCTCGGTCATCATCGGTGGGCTGATCGCCGGCCTCGCCGGCACGTGGTTCTCGATCGAGGGTGGTCAGGGTTCGGCCGGGTTCGAGGAGCAGATGACCAATTCCGCCGGCTTCATCGCCCTCGCTGCGCTGATCGTGGGCAAGTGGACTCCGTGGGGCGCGTTCGCCGGGGCCCTCCTGTTCGGCTTCTCGCGGGCGCTCGGCGCGCGTCTGCAGTTCCTCCAGGTGCAGATCGGCAGCTTCGAGATCCCGAGCGAGTGGTTCCAGGCCCTGCCGTACGTGGTGACACTGGTCGTGGTCGCCGGCGCCCTCGGCCGCTCGATCGCCCCCGCCGCCGAAGGCCAGCCGTACTCCCCGTCCAAGTAGGAGGCGGTCGTCATCGAGGCCATCTGGTCACTCTCCGTCTCATTCCGCCATCTGGTCACCCTGGTCCTCGATATCGAGAAGGAGAGTGACCAGATCGCCTGTTGAGACGCAGGGTGACCGGATCGGCCGGGAGCGTGTCACTCCACGGCGAGCTCGGACATCCGTGACCAATCGGTGGCGCCCTCGATCGTGACGTTGATGATCCGCGGCGTCTCGGCGAGGGCTTGCGGCAACGCCTGCATCGCCGCCTTGAAGTGGTCGCTGTTCACATGGGGACCGGCACCGTCGTCGTGGAACGCCTCGACGAGCACGAACTCGGCGGGGTCGTCGACGCTGCGCGACCAGTCGAACCACAGGTTGCCCGGCTCGGCGCGGGCGGCGGCGGTGAAGTCGTGGACGAGGTCGAGGAAGCGGTCGCTCCACTCCGGCCGCGTCGTGAACTTGACGACGATGAGGATCATCCCGCCACGTTAGGTGGGTCCGACGGCCTGGTCGCCGTGAGGTCGTAGCGGGTCTGGCCGTAGGGCTGCTTGGCGAACGCCAGGACCTTGGAGGGGCGGACGGCGAACACCAATCCGAGGCCGTGCGTGGCGGCGGCATCGCGGAACCCGCCTTCGACGACGACGAAGTCCCAGTCGAGCTCGAACTTCCAGCGCGCCGCCAACGTCCGCAGTGTCGGCTCGTCGGTCACCCGCGTGGCCGTCCCCTCCACCACGAGATCCAACCCGTGCCGGAAGGCGTTGGCCCCGGTGGCCAGCACGCACCGCGGCTCGGCCACGAGGTTGACGGCCTTCTGCTCGACGTCGCCGGTGCAGATGTGCAGCGCGCCGCCGTGCCAGATCGCCGGCAGTGGGGTGACGTGGGGGCGGCCGTCGCGTCGCACCGTCGACAGCCAGAACATCTCGGCCTGCGCCAGTGCCTCGTCGATCTGCGACCACGGCGGAGCCGTGGCGTCGGGCTCGCTGAAGTCGGGATTGACGACGCCGATGGGGGAGCTCATGCGTGGTAGACCGCCGGCTGCCGACGGACTCATCGACGCGGTGCCGCGCCCGGACCGCTCGCAGCTGCGAGAATGTCGAACGTGGACGACGGGACCGGCGGCGATCTCGACGGCTCGGCGCCCGTCGGAGCTGAAGATCGCGACGCGCCACCGCACGACTCGCCGGTCGAATCCGTCGACGATTCGCAGCCGCTCGATGGCGGCGGTCGCTCGACCACCACCATCCCCCGACCCCGGGCCCGGCGCGCCTCGGACGCCGGGCGGGCTCGCGTCGCCGACGCTCGTGCCCGTCGCGACCGCGTCGACCGGGGCGACCGGATCGCCCCGCAGCGTCGCACGGCGTGGTTGTTCGGGCTCGGGGCCCTGGTCGTCGCGGCCGCTATCGCCGCCGCCCTGTTCGGGCTTCCGGCGCGCACCTGGTTCTCCCAGGACGACGAGCTCGCCAAGCTGCGCCACGAGCTGAGCGAGGTCAACGCGGTGAACAGCGACCTCGACGACGAGGTGCAGATCCTGCAGACCGACGACGGCATCCGCGCGGCGATCCGTTCGGAGCTCGGCAACATCGCGCAAGGCGAGCGCCGCGAGTCGCTGCAGGACCTGCCGCTGCTGCCGCGCGACATCCCGAACGCGTGGCCGTACTCGCCGCCGCTTCGGATCCTCGCCCTGCGCACCGCGGCGATGCTGGAGGCCACCACGACGACCACGGCGCCGTCGAGCACCACGGCGGTCGCCGCCACCACCGTCGCCGCCCCCGCCACCACCGTCGCCGCCCCCGCCGTCACCGTCGCCGCCCCCGCCGTCACCACGACGACCGCCGCCGCGCCGGCGGTCACCACCACGACGGCTCCCTGAGCGGCGGTTCGCCGGGCACGCCGGGTGTCCGGCGCGTACGGTGATGGCCCGAATGGCCGTCCAACCATCCTCCGAGCACACCGCCGCGCCCGACGGATCGGGCAAGGATGCCGCCCTCGGCGACGACATCCGCCTGCTCGGTCGGGTGCTCGGCGAGGTCGTTCGCCAGCAGGCCGGCGATGCCGTGTTCGAGCTCGTCGAGGACGTCCGCCGGCGCGCCGTCGACGCCCGACGCGACGGGCGCAGCCCGCTCGACGGGCTGGCGGCCACCCTGCCCGGCCAGTCGATCGACGACCAGCTCCACCTCATCCGCGCCTTCGGGTGGCTGTCGCTGCTCGCCAACACCGCCGAGGACGTGCACCACGAGCGGCGTCGTCGCTACCACGCCGATCACGGGTCGACGGCGCAGGTGGGCAGCATCGAAGCGGCCTTCCGTCACCTCGAGGCGGCGGGGTTCGAGGCCGCCGGCGTCGCCCGCCTCGTCGACGAGCTCCGGGTGACGCCCGTGATCACCGCCCACCCGACCGAGGTGCGCCGCCAATCGGTGCTCGAGCTGCTCGCCGACGTGAGCGAGCTGTTGGTGACCCGAACCGCCGTGGCCGAGGGGTCGCGCGAGCTGGCGGCGATCGACCGGCGCCTCGAGCTGCGGATCCTGACGCTGTGGGACACCGCGGTCCTGCGGCTGTCCAAGCTGCGCGTCCGCGACGAGATCAACGAGGCGTTGCGCTACTACCACTCCAGCCTGTTCGACGTCGTGCCCGAGCTGGAGGCGACGATCGAACGGCTCGTCGCCATCCGGTGGGGGATCGACGTCGACGCGTCGGGGGCGGTGCGCATGGGCTCGTGGATCGGCGGTGACCGCGACGGCAACCCGAACGTCACCGCCGATGTGTTGCGCACTCGCGGTCGCCAGCCAGTCGCTCACCTCGTTCACCCACCACCTGCACCGCATCAACGTCCTCGCCCGCGAGCTGCCGATCTCGATGCGTCTCGTCACGCCGACGCCCGAGCTGCTCGCCCTGGCGGAGGCGTCGGGCGACGCCTCACCGTTCCGTGCCGACGAGCCGTACCGTCGGGCGCTGCGCGGCATGTACGCCCGCCTCTTCGCCCTCGGCGAGGTCGTGCTCGAGCCGTTCGGCACGTCGATCGGCGCGGCCATCCCCCCGCCCGACGTCCGCCGGCCGCCGTACGAGCGCTTCGACGACCTCGCCGACGATCTCGCCGTGATCGCCGCCTCGCTGCGCAGCCACGGCGCCGGGGCGCTCGCCGACGACATCGTCGAGCCGGTGCGCCGCTCCGCCGTGACCTTCGGTGCCCACCTGTGCGGGCTCGACCTGCGCCAGAACGCCGCCGTCCACGAGGTGGTGATCGCCGAGCTGCTGGCGGTGGCCGGCGTCGAGGGCGACTACGTGGGCCTCGCCGAGGCGGACCGTGTCGCCCTGCTCGCCGCCGAGCTGGCCAGTCCCCGGCCGCTGTTCACGCCGACTGCCCGCTACACCGAGCGCGTGGTCACCGAGCTCGCCGTGCTCGCCGCGGCGGCCGACGCCGTCACCCACCTCGGACCGGCGGTCGTGCCGCACTACGTCATCTCGGCGGCCTCGTCGGTGAGCGACGTGCTCGAGGTCGCCGTGCTGCTGCGCGACGTCGGCCTGCTGCGCCCGCTCGACCCGGTGCCCACGGCCATCGACATCGTTCCGCTGTTCGAGACGATCGACGACCTCACCGCCAGCGCCGACACGCTGCGCTGCCTGCTCGCCGAGCCGGCCTACCGGCGGCTCCTCGACACCCGGGACTGCCGCCAGGAGGTGATGATCGGCTACTCCGACTCGAACAAGGACGGCGGCTACCTCGCCTCGAACTGGGCGCTGTCGGAGGCGCAGGAACGATTGGTCGCCGTGGCCGCCGAGTCGGGCGTGCGGCTGCGGCTGTTCCACGGTCGCGGCGGCACCGTCGGTCGGGGCGGCGGGCCGGCGTACGAGGCGATCCTCGCCCAGCCGGCGGGGTCGGTCGACGGCCAGATCCGCATCACCGAGCAGGGCGAGATGGTCGCCGCCAAGTACGCCCGGCCGGGATCGGCGCGTCGCAACCTCGAGACCCTGGTCGCCGCCACCCTCGAGGCATCGGCTGACCTCGACGACGACCTCGGCGCCGACCGTGACCGCTTCGAGGCGGTGATGCACCGTCTGTCGGCGGCGGCGCTCGACGCCTACCGCGCCCTGGTGTACGACGGAACCGGCGTTCGCCGAGCTTCTTCGGCGAGATCACGCCGATCCGCGAGATCTCGTCGCTCAACATCGGGTCGCGCCCGGCGTCGCGCACCGGCGTCGGACCGCATCCAGGACCTGCGGGCGATCCCGTGGGTGTTCGGCTGGACGCAGTGCCGGCTGATGCTGCCCGGCTGGTTCGGGTGCGGCAGCGCGTTCGACGCCGTCGTCGAGGCGGGCGGCGCCGACGCCGGGTTGCTGGCGCGGATGTTCGAGGGCTGGCCGTTCTTCCGCAGCGTCGTCGACAACATGGGCATGGTCCTGGCCAAGGCCGATCTCGAGATCGGCATGCGCTACGCCAACGCCCTCGTGCCCGACGACGACGTCCGCACGCGCGATCATGGACCGCATCGCCGCCGAGCTGCACCGCACGGCGACGTGGCACGAACGGATCACCGGGTCGCCCGACCCCCTCGCCACCAACCCCACGCTCGCCCGCAGCATCCGCAACCGCTACCCGTACCTCGATCCGCTGCACGTGATGCAGATCGAACTGCTGCGCCGTCACCGCGCCGGCGAGCACAGCGAGCTCGTGGAGCGTGGCATCCAGCTCACGATCAACGCCATCGCCACCGGCCTGCGCAACAGCGGCTGACCCTCACTGCGTTCCCCGGCCACGCTATGAACTGCCTGCGCAGCTGCTGACCGCTCACTCGCTGGCGCTCGCTCGCTAGCATCGTTCGATGACCTGCCGCACCCGGCTCACCGTCGTCGTTGCGGTGCTTTCGATCGGAGTCGCCGGTGTCGGTGCGGCCGGTACGGCCGGTGCCTCGACCGGCGCCACGCTGCCGCCGACCGACACCGCGGCGGTCGCGTCGTCTTCGGCCCCTGTGGAGTCGGTCGCTCCCGTCGAGTCGGCTCCCGTCGCGTCGGCCGGCGCGTCGGCGTGGACCCAGATCGTGCCCGGCGGCGACTGCGAGTGCGCCGACGGGAGCGAGTTCTCGTTCTGGGTGCGCCAGGGCCGACCCGACCAAGGTCGTGTTCTTCCTGCAGGGCGGTGGTGCCTGCTTCGACGCGGGGTCGTGCTCGTTCACCGATGGCGTGTTCTCGCCGACGGCCGACGAGACCGATAACCCCGGCCTCGAACCGGCAGGCATCTTTGACGACTCACGCCCGGACAACCCGTTCGCCGGCTGGTCGGTCGTGTTCGTGCCGTACTGCACCGGCGACGTGCACCTCGGCGACGCCGTGCATCAGTACTCCCCTGAGCTCACCGTGCATCACAAGGGTGCGGTGAACGGTCGGGCGGCGGTGTCGTACCTCGCCGACAACTTCCCGGACGCCGAGCAGGTCGTGGTCGTCGGCGAGAGCGCCGGGTCGGTGGCGTCGCCGATCTACGGCGGCCTGGTGGCCGACGCCCTGCCCAACGCCGCGGTCACGGTGCTCGGCGACGGGTCGGGCGGCTATCCCGACTCGCCGGCGTCGCCAGCTCGTGAGCGGGCTGTGGGGCATGCAGAACGCCCTGCCGGCGTGGCCCGGTGGACGCGCATCGACCGCCGAGGAGTTGACCGCACCCGAGCTGTGGGTGCTGGCCGGACTGCACCACCCCGCGATCGTGATGTCCCGCTTCGACTACGCCTTCGACGCCGACCCAGGTGTTCTTCACCGCTCTCGCCGGCCTCGACGGCTCGCAGCTGATGCAGTTGATGGACGACAACGAGGCGCGCATCGAGAGCGACGGCGTGACCCAGCACAGCTACACCGCTCCCGGTGACGACCACACGCTCGTGCGCAAGGACGAGTTCTACGCGATGGACGTCAACGGCACGGCGCTGGTCGACTGGGTCACCGACCTGATCGACGGCGTCGACGTTCCCGACGTCCACTGCGAGGACTGCCAACCGCCGACGCCGTCCACCACCGGCTGACGCCCCGACGCTCGTCGAGCCGTCAGGCGGGGCAGCTGTTGACGGCGGGCGTCCCGGCGCGGAGTCCGTCGAGCCACGGGATGCCGTCGCGCGCCGCGATCGACAGGGCGATGAAGTGCGTCTGGCCGGGAAGCACGCGGCGCTCGACCACCTGGCCGGCGGCGCAGAGTCGGGTGACCAACTGATCGCTCAACGCCAGCGGGACGTTGACGTCGGCGTCGCCGTGGAGGATCAGCACCGGGGTCGGCGAGGCGACCGTGCCGGCGGTCTGCGCCGCGATCAGCGATGCGAACGGCTCCACGGTGAGTGGGTCGGCGGCGAGCAGGGCGCCGGCGGGCATCGTCACGCTCTCGTCGAAGCAGTGCTCGTCCATCAGCGCCACCAGCTCCTGGCCGGCCGGGGTGAGCACCGTGCCGATCGCCGCCTGCGCCTCCGGATAGGCGGCGGCGAGCCCGGCGATCACCGACACCGGGGCGGCGGCGTTCGCCGGATCGGCCACGCCCGCCTGCACGTACTCGACGACCTCGCTCGCCGGCGCGGCGAGCACGGTGCCGGTGATCGGCTGGCCGGGCGTCCACTCCGGGGCGAGCTGGGTGGCCCACAGCGCGGCGTGGCCGCCCTGCGAGAAGCCGAGTACGGCGGTGTCCGGGCTGAGGTACACGCCGGGCACCTGTCGTGCGGCGAGCCCGGCATCGAGCATGCTGCGCCCCTCGCTGATGCCGACGAGGTACGGGTGGCGCCCCGGCCCGCCGAGGCCCTCGTAGTCGGCGGCGACCACGGCGTAGCCCTGGCTGGTCGCGCTCGACACGCTGTCGAACTCCTGGGCGTGCTCGTCGTCGATCGAACCGACCGCGACCGACGGTGCGCAGGCGTCGGCCAGCCCGATCGACCCGTGGCCGTACAGCAGCACCGGGTACCCGCCGAACGGCGCCCGTTCCTCGTCGACGGCGACGATCCCCGTCGCCACCGTCGGCGCGCCGCTCACCGACTGGGTGAGGTACATGATCCGGTACGTGTCGACGAACGAGGTGTCGACGGCCTGGAAGCGCACGAGGTCGCCGTGTTCACCCGCCGGGATGGGCGTGGGCGCGGTGAAGAACGCCGGATCGTCCATGGCGAACTCCTGCGGCCCGCTCGGCGCGGCTGCAGGTGTCGCCGCCGCTGCTGGTGCCGCGGCGTGCACGAGTGCGGGACAGGCGGCGATCGCCCCCAGGGCGAGCACGGCCAGACGGGCGGTTCTCGGGCGTTGCATCGTCACGTCCTAGTCGATCCGGCGCCGGTGGTCGGGCGAATTCGGGCGCTGTCGAGCGTCGCCCGCCGACGACACCGCCGCTCGCTGGCGGTGGCCCCGCTGTCGGTCATGTCACCAGAGGACCTCATCGACGAGTGCGGGCGGGCCCTCGAACGCCGCCCGATCGCCGGCGTGCCCGGCCCGTCGGTGAAGTCCGGGCGGCGTTGGACCGGCATGCACTCGATACCGAGTGCGTGACCCGACCCGGTCGACCACAGCGGGTCAGGGTATGTGCGTCTAAGGCGCGGACATGGGGCCAGCCCGCCGTCGAGTGACTTCGGCGGTTCGGGTACGCTGGCTGCGCACGGGGGGAGGAGCCGTGAAGAGATTCCTTGTTGTCGTTGTCGGCCTGTCGAGCTTGGGGGTCGGCGCTCTCACGACGAGTGCGGTCGCATCCGTGCCGCCGCCGACCGATCCCGGTGCTGCGTTCACCCTGTGGGCCGCCACGGGTGGACAGGTGGTCACCCGCGTCGCGTGCAGCGTCGCCGAGGTGACGACGTGTTACGGCCTCGATGCGTCGCTCAACACGGTCGCCGCGACGATGAACCCCGACGGGAGCTTCACGGTTGTGACGCCGGCGGCCCCGGCCGCGACCGTGGCGGTCGTGGCCGCCACCACGACCAGTGCTGCGGTCGCTCAATCAGGGCCCGACGGCACCCGAGCGAACCCCGTTCCCATCGGCGCCCCGGCCGATATCGGTGACGGCTTCACGTTGACCGTGAACTCGGTGAACCTCGACGCAACGCAAGAGGTCACGGGCGAGAACACGTTCAACGACCCACCGCCTGACGGGTCGGTATACGTGCTGATCAACGTCACGGCCACCTACAACGGCCCGGACGACAAGACGACGCCCTTCTTCCTGATTTCGGGCGTCACGAGCAGCAACGTCGAGATCAGCGAACTCGACAACTTCGTGGTCGCCCCGGACGCGTTCGACTCGACAGCCGATGTGTTCATGGGCGGGAGCACGACCGGCAACTTCGTGCTGACCGTCCCTTCGGCCGAGCTCGACTCGCTGGTGCTCTACACCAGCGCCGGCTTCAGTGACAACGACGTGTATTTCGCGTCCCACTGATGAGGGGATTGCGTTGACGAATCTCACGCCGGAGCCGACCGCTGCCGATTCGGGTTGCTTCTCGCATGACGCGAGGAGAGTGACCACTCAGGCGTTGAAGCGGAACTCCATCACGTCGCCGTCCTGCACGAGGTAGTCCTTGCCCTCGAGGCGGATCTTGCCGAGCTCCTTGGCGCGGGTCCAGCTCCCGATGTCGAGCAGCTCGTCCCAGCGGATCACCTCGGCCTTGATGAAGCCGCGCTGGAAGTCGGTGTGGATGCGCCCGGCGCACTGCGGGGCCGTGGAGCCCTCGAAGAACGTCCACGCCCGCGACTCCTTGTCGCCGGTGGTGAGGAAGGTGCGCAGCCCGAGCAGGTGGTAGGCGCTGCGCACCATGCGGAAGAGCGCGCCCTCGCCGAGCCCGAGGCCCTCGAGCATCTCGGCCCGTTCGACCGGGTCGGTGATCGCCGCGGCCTCGGCCTCGAGCTGCACGCACATGCCGATGACCTCGACGTTGTCGCCGGCGTCGCCCAGCTCGCCGGCGACCTTGGCCTCCGCCGCCGGGATGGTGTCGAGCTCGTCCTCGCCGACGTTGACCACGACGAGGGCGCGGCGCGTGGTGAGCAGGAAGTACGGGGCGAGCAGGGCGCGGTGGTCGGCCGACAGCCCGGCGCGGTAGAGCGGGCGGCCGTCCGAGAGCGAGGCGTTGGCCACGCGGAGGGCATCGAGCTCGTCGCCGATCGAGCCGGTCGAGCTTGGCCTGACGCTCGGCCTGGGCGAGGCGGCGCTCGACCGTCTCGAGGTCGGCGAGCGCCAGCTCGATCTCGACCACGCGCAGGTGCTCCAGCGGATCGGACGGTCCGGACACGTCGTCGTCCTCGAACGCCCGCAGCACGAGCACGATGGCATCGACCTCGCGGATGTTGGCGAGGAAGCGGTTGCCGAGGCCCTCGCCCTTGCTCGCCCCTTCGACCAGGCCGCCGATGTCGACCACCTCGACGGCGGCGTGGACGATGTTGCGGCTCGACGACATCGCCGCCAGCCGGTCGAGGCGCTCGTCGGGCACCCGGGCGACCCCGATGTTGGGGTCCTTGGTGGCGAAGGCGTACGGCGCGGCGAGGGCGCCGCCGCCGGTGAGGGCGTTGTACAGCGAGCTCTTGCCGGCGTTGGGGAGCCCGACCAATCCGAAGCGTTCCATGACGGCGGGCAGGCTAACGGGGCCAGCTCGCGCAACCGGTGGGTGCCAGCATGACGGAACGGTCATGCTGGCACCCATCGGTCGGTTCGGCGGTTGCCTATCCTCGGATGCGTGACCCCCGCCGAGGCGCTGGACCGAGTCGTGCACTGCCTCGACCGGGCCCACGACGGCGGATTCAAGGCCAAGGCCTTCGTTCGCGCCCGCGAGATCGTCCGCGACCTGCCACCGGAGGAGCTCGCCGAGCGGGCGGCGCGCGGCACCCTCACCGGCATCGACGGCATCGGCGCCTCGACGGCTCGGGTGATCACCGAGGCCCTCGCCGGCGGCGTGCCGTCGTACCTCGCCAAGCTGGAGACCGAGACCCAGGTGCCGATCACCGACGAGGGTCGGCGCTACCGCGAGGCGCTGCGCGGCGACTGCCACACCCACTCCACGTGGAGCGACGGCGGCGCCACCATCGAGGCGATGGCAGCGGCCGCCCGAACCATCGGCCACGACTACATCGTGCTCACCGACCACTCGGCCCGCCTGACGATCGCCCACGGACTCGACCGCGACCGCCTGCTGCAGCAGCTCGACATCGTCGCCGAGCTCAACGCCGGCTACGACGACTTCGAGATCCTCACCGGCATGGAGGTGGACATCAACGAGGACGGCTCGCTCGACCTCGCCGACGACCTGCTCGAACGCCTCGACGTGGTGGTGGCCAGCGTGCACTCGAAGCTGCGCATGGACCGCTTCCCGATGACGATGCGCATGCTGCGGGCCGTGCAGTCGCCGCACGTCGACATCCTCGGCCACTGCACCGGGCGCCTGCTCGAGAAGCGCCCGCCGTCGGTGTTCGACGCCGACCGCGTGTTCGCCGCGTGCGCCGAGTCGGGCACGGCGGTCGAGATCAACTCGCGGCCGGAGCGCCTCGACCCGCCGTACGAGCTGCTCGAGCGGGCCGTGGCCGCCGGGTGCTGGTTCTCGATCGACAGTGACGCCCACGCCACCGGCCAGCTCGAGTGGCAGCCGCACGGCTGTGACCGGGCCGCCCACTGCGAGGTGCCGATCGAACGCATCGTCAACACGCTCCCCGCCACCGAGCTCCGTGCCTGGACCAACTGACCCGCCGAGATCGGCGGGCTCCGCCGCACTCGACGATGAGCCAGCCCGCTCCTACGGGTTCTCGCCGTTGGCGGTGCGGGCGGCTACGCCACCGCCAGCTGGGTGTCGGGGTTCGGGATCGGCCTGAAGCCCTTCCACGCGCAGTAGATGGCGAGCGATGCCTCCCAGGCGATCTCCGGGAGTGCCAGCAGGAACGACGGTGTCGACCCGTTGTCGTAGGCGCCGAACAGGGTGAACACGAACGAGATGATCAACAGCGGGCCACCGATCAGACCGAGCAGCGCCATGCGACGTGGCACGAGACCGGAGCGGTACATCAGGTAGCCGAGGATCAGGCCGTTGCCGAAGCCGACAACGAGTCCGGGCCCGAACTGGAAGGCCCAGTCATAGATCGACACCAGGGTGTTGCCTTGTGCGGCGAGCGCGGCGGCGTCGGCGCCACTCGCCGACATCCACGCATCGTTCACGTCGATCACCGTGATCATGCTGATCAGGCCGATGGCGATGAAGACCGACTCGATGATGCGTGCGGTGACGTATCCGAGTCCGAGGGTGATGCTCAATCTCCGGGCGACCGGGTAGAGGACGACCGCGGTTGCGACGTTGGTGAGGATCACTCCGAACTCGAGGATGGAGCCGAGTTCGATGCTGTGGTCGGTGACGGCGCCAGGGGTGAAGACCGTGTCGGTCCAAGTGGTGTCGAGGCCGTTGATGAAGAGGATCCGGGCTGGGATGCTGGTGATGAAGGTGCCGATGAAGAACCAGCCGAAGATGTGTCCGATTCTCTGACGTCCACTGTGAACCCCTTTCCTTCGACCGGAACCGAACGGGACCCTAACCGCCTCCTTCGACGAGCACCGTCATCCCCAACGCTCTGGCGGTGAGTCGTGGCCCTATCGGGCCGCACCGCGTGGCCGTTCGCCCAGGTCCGAACCATGCCGGTCCACCGTAGCCTGGCCGCCCTATGTCGAAGAGAACCAAGAGGGCCAAGGCCCGCATGCGCCGCTCCAAGGCGAACCACGGCAAGCGCCCGAACATGGGCCGCGGCTGACCGATCTCCTGTGACGGTGCCCGGTCCCGTCCCGCCGACCCGGCGTGAGGACGTCGTCGACCACTACCACGGCACCGCCGTCGCCGATCCCTACCGCTGGCTGGAGGACGGTGACGACCCCGAGGTGATCGCCTGGGCGGCCGCCCAGAACGCCTTCACCCGCTCCGTCATCGACGCCCTCCCCGGGCGCGCCCGCTGGCACCAGCGCCTCGTGGCGCTGATGCAGCTGCCCGTCGTGCTCGAGGCGACCCGGCGCGGTGACCACCTGTTCACCGTCGAGCGCCCGGCCGGCGCCGAGCAGTTCCGGCTGGCACGACGCTCGGCGGCCGACGCCGGCGTCGCCCCCGTCACGCTGGCCGACCCCGGCGCCGAGGCCGCCGACGCCGCCAACGCCGTCGACTGGTTCGCCCCGTCACGCGACGGTTCCCTCGTCGCCATCGGCACCAGCGAGGGCGGCACCGAGCGCTCGACCCTGCGGGTCGTCTCGGGCATCGACGGGACGCCGGCCGGAACCGCCGACGACGAGATCCCCGACACCCGGGCCTGCAGCGTCGCGTGGGAGCCCGACGGCTCGGGGTTCTTCTACACGAGGTATCCCGACGGCGACGAGTACCACCGCACGGTGCACCACCACCGTCTGGGCACGCCGTGGGCCGAGGACCCGGTGGTGTGGGCCGAGCACCCCGACCCGCAGGCGTGGCCGCAGGTCGCCCTGTCGCCCGACGGTCGCTGGCTGCTGGTCGAGGTGACCTGCGGGTGGAGCCGGGTCGACATCCACGTGCTCGACCGGTCGACCGATGTCTGGGTGACGCTGGTGGCGGGCGTCGAAGCCCCGACCGAGCTGACCTTCGACGCCGACGGAACGGCGCTCGTCGGGGTCACGCCACATCGACGCGTCGCGCGGGCCGCGTCGTGCGCGTCGCCCTCGACCACGACGCCCTCGCCGCCGGCCCGGCATCGTGGGACACGCTCGTGGCCGAACGCGACGACGTCATCAGCGCGTTCGGCGTCGGCCGCGACGGCCTGTACATGGTCACCAGCCGCGCCGCCCTCGACACGGTCTGGACCCTCGACGCCGACGGCACCTCGCCGCAGGCGGTCGCCGGCCTTCCCGCCGCGGTGGCCGTCGCCGGGCTGGCGACCGACCGTCGCGAGCCCGACGCCTTCGTGCTGCTCGACTCCTACACCGGGCCGACCGCCGCCTGGCGGGTGGCGTCGGACGCGGCGCCCGAGCCCTGGGGCGATGTCGCCGACGACCCGTCGGCGCTCACCGGCACCCTTCGCGTCACGACGACCTCGTACCGGTCGCTCGACGGCACCGAGGTGGGCCTGTTCCTCGTGCACCGTGCCGACGTCACCCCGTCGGCGGCCACGCCGGCGATCCTCGACGGCTACGGCGGCTTCGCCATCACGAAGGCGCCGGCGTTCGTCGCCCACGCCGCGGCGTGGTGCGCGGCGGGCGGCCTGTTCGCCGTCGCCGGCCTGCGCGGCGGCTGGGAGCACGGCGAGGCGTGGCACCTCGCCGGCAATCGGGCCAACAAGCAGAACGTCTTCGACGACTTCCAGGCCGCCGCCGACCACCTCGTCGCCGAAGGCCTCGCCAGCCGCGATCGACTCGCCGTCCACGGCGGCTCGAACGGCGGGCTGCTCGTCGGGGCGACCCTCACCCAGCGGCCGGACCTGTGCCGTGCCGTCTGGTGTCGCGTGCCGCTGCTCGACATGATCCGGTTCCCGCAGTTCCGCATCGCCCGCCTGTGGACGGCGGAGTACGGCGACCCCGACGTCGCCGACGAGTTCGCCTGGCTGTACGCCTACTCGCCGTACCACCACGTGGTCGACGGCACGTGCTATCCGGCCACGCTCATCCAGACGGCCGAGGGCGACAGTCGGGTCGACCCGATGCACGCCCGCAAGATGGTCGCCGCGCTGCAGGCGGCGTCGGCGTGCCGCGACCGCAACCCGGTCGTGCTCAGCCAGGAGGGTCGTGCCGGCCACGGTGTCGGCAAGCCGGTCGGCAAGCGGGCCGACGAGTTCGCCGACGGGCTCACGTTCATCGGCGGCCAGCTCGGCCTCGACCCGTGACCGTCATTGCGTTCCCCGGCCACGCAGGCCGCTCATTGCGTTCCCCGGCCACGCCGTGTACTGCCTGCGCAGCGGCTGGCCGCTCACTCGCTGGCGCTCGCTCGCTCCAACGGATCGGCTGGCGCCTCGTCGCTCGCATCTGCGAGCCGCCTCACGAGTGATTTCTCTGACTGGCTGACGGTCGGCGGTGCGCTCGAGGCGTGGACCGGTCTCGGTCTCCTGGCCGCCACCGACAGCGGCGGCTCGGGTGGGCGCGTGCCCCTGTTCGGCACGGGGATCCACGTCACCGGCGGCCCCGACGAGCACGGCCTCGTCGGGTGGGAGTGGTCCGGCCTCGACCCGGCGGTCACCGACATCGACGGGGTCCCCAACCGAGGTGACTGCGCCCGCCGCACCCGTCTACGCCGCCCATCCGCTCGGCGCGACCCGCGTCGACCACGTGGTGGTGGCCACCGACTCGTTGGCCCGGACGTGCGGGGCGATCGCCGACGCCACCGGTGCGCCGCTGAAGCGGGTGCGCGAGACCGGCGAGATGCGTCAGGGGTTCCATCGCGTCGGCGGGCTGGTGATCGAGGTGGTCGAGCGCACCGGCCTCGCCGAAGGCCCGGCGTCGCTGTGGGGGCTGGCGATCTGCGTCGAGGATCTCGATGCCGCCTGCGCGCGGATCGGCGGCGACCACATCGGAGCGCCGCGCGACGCCGTGCAGCCCGGTCGCCGCATCGCCACGATCGGCGAGGGCGCCGGCCTCGGCGTGCCCGTCGCCCTGATGACCGACTGAACCCGGCGAAACTGAGGGCGGCTATTCCTCCGGGTCGGCGTCGGCGGCCATCCACGCCTGGCCGTCGGGGCACTCGGCGCGCAGCGCACACCACCGGCACTGCGGTCCGGCGTTGCGGGTCGGCGGGCGGTCGCCGGTGCGGACCTCGACCATCCGCTGGATGGCGTCGAGCGTCCGGCGCAGCGCCGAGCGGAGCACGCCCTCGGTGACCACCTCGGTGTCGGCCATGCCCGAATCCAGGGAGTAGGTGGCCAGCAGGCGCGGCGGCAGTCCGCGCGCCAGCGTCTCGATCAGGGCGTAGAAGCGCAGGTCGTCGCGGTGGCGCGGCAACACGTCGGCCCGTCTTCAGGTCGAGGATCACCTTCGTGCTCTCGTTGCCGCGGGGCGGTCCGAGGGTCAGGTCGACCTTGGCGCGCAGGGTGATCGGTCCGCCCAGCGGGTACTGGCTGGTGCCCTCGGTGACCGGTCGCCAGCGCGGGTCGAGCGGCGGAAAGCACTCGAGGAACTTCGTGACGTGCTCGACCGAACGCGAGCGCAGGTCGGCGAGCTCGACTCGGTCGATCCGCGCCAGCCAGTCGCCGAGCCCGCGCTCCTCGTCGGCCAGGCGCTCGATCGCCGCGTCGACGACCTCGGTGGGCACCACCTCGTCGCGCCAGTGCATCGACAGTTGGATCGCCCGGTGGGCGACCTGCCCCCGCGCCCGGGCGGCGCTCCAGGCGAAGCTGTCGGGCGACGCCCACGAGGCCTCGCACGTGAGGACCCCCGCCACGCCGTGCTTGGTGACGAACAGCTCGGCGCCATCCGCCGCCCCGTCGGTCAGGTGGTCGGCGAGCTCGGCGAGTCCCTCGTCGACCGCGCCGCGCAGCTCGTCGACGAGCTCGCCGTCGAACACCAGCGGGTCGCCGCGGCGACCGAGGAGATCGAGCGTCCGGCGCTGCACCGGTGTGAGCTCGACCACGCGACGGATGGTACCGACGCGGTGTCACACCCCTTCGCGATCATGACGCCATGGCAGACGATCCACCCGCGGCGGGCAGCCCCGCCCTCGCCTTCGCCGCCGCGGCGCGGGCGCTCACCGCGGCGGCGCGCCAACTCTCGCTCGTCCCACCCACGTTCCGCACGCCACCGCGACTCGTCGGTATCGACCGCAGCGTTCGACGCCGAGCCACGGGCAGCGGTGGCACGGTGTCGGTGCGCCTCCGTGATCGGCCCTGGGCGGCCGTGCTCGCCGACATGATCGAGGGCGTCGTCGCCGTCAACGGGCTCACCGGGCACCACGGCGGCCGCGCCCGCGCCGACCTGTGGGACGCGGTGACGGCCCGCGACCGGCGCGACCGCTACGTCGCCTGACAGTCCGCTGGGTAGGCGAGCCTGGTCCGCACGGCGGCGATCACGTCACCGTTGAGCACCAGCTGGCGCTGCAGGTCGTCACGGGCGTCGTCGGAGAGCACCCAGCCGAGCGGCGCGCTCGACCCCGGGTGGGCGAACGTCGTGATCCGGAACCACTCCGACCCGCGGGTGTCGCCGCCGTAGTGCTCGTCGAGCATGTCGAGCGAGCCCTGGCGGGCGGCCGACTCGATGCCGCCCGAGCTGTTGGAGAACGCCACGACGGGGACGATCTCCTGGCCGACCACCCGCCCGCCGCTGCTCGACACCGCGTCGCTGGCGTAGCCGTTGTCGATCTGCAGGAAGAGCGGTGCGGCGCACCGGTCGTCGGCGGCGTCGCTGAAGCGGGCGGTCAGGCCCGGCCACAGCTCGACGATCGGTGAGGCGCCGGACGTCTCGCGGTAGCCGCCGTCGACCACCTCGAGGTCGGGTGGCGCACCGCGACCGGACTGCTGGGTGCGCGCGCAGCCGGGCACGCGTCCGGACGGGCTGACGAACGGGAAGCGGGCCGAGTTGAGCGCGGCGGTCGACATCCTGATGTCATCGCCCGGGCAGAGCTGCGCCGTGAGGTCGGCCGTGGCCCGCAGCAGGGAGAGCTGACCGTTCGGCACCGACCGGCACGTCGACACCGCCGCCCCGTGGGCGGAAGCGAGCACCGAGGTGTTGACCCGGCACCCGTCCTCGACGTTGTACCCGCTGAGCAGCAGCAGCGGCTCGTCACCGGACGCCTGACCGCCGAGGAATGCCGCGGCGAGCTCGCCGTCGTCCCACGACGCCTCCCACGCCCGCTCCATCACGGCCGCGCGGTCGACGCCGTGGCTGGGTCGGAGCAGGGCGTTGAGCCCGTCGTTGAAGAGCCACGCCGCCACGTCGGGGGCGAGGTAGTCGTCGCCGAGTCGCTCGTCGTACCACGCCGGTGCGAGCGGGTCGGTGTCGCCGGCGCGCGACCACTGCTCGCCGACGGCCGCGACGTAGGCGGCCAGACCGAGGCTGCCGCCGGAGATCCCGGACATGACCATCAGCGACCGCCGTCGGGCGGCGATGACGTCGGGGTCGGCCGGTCGCGAACAGGGATCGATCGACGGGCCGTCACGCTCGATGATGCAGTCGAGCACCGCGGCGGTCCAGTACGCGGCGCGGATCCCACCGCCGGACGCGGCGACGAGCAGCGCCGGGTCGGCGCCCTGGCCGGTCTGGCGGGCGAACCATCCGGCGACCACGTCGTCGAGCGACTTCGGCGTCGCGTCGGCGGAGCTCGGCGAGTCGGCAGCGGCGACGCGGCGGATGTCGTGATAGTCGCGGTACGAAACGAGGCCGGCCAGCAACGCCCACAGCGTGATCAGCCCGAGCACTGGGGTGGTGTCGAAGCGCAGGATGCGTACCGCCGAGGGCACCGCGAACGGCCGTGAGTAGCGGAAGCTCATCAGCAGATAGGCGAGCCATGCCGCGGCGGTGGGCAGCAGGGCGAAGCCGGAGAGGAACACCATGACGAGGGCGAGCGCCCCGACCTGATGGGCGTGGCCGATGTTGATGTCCGGGTCGTGCATCAGCAGGCCGGGGGCGTGGAGGGCGAGGAGCACCGCGAGCACTGCTAGCCGTGGGACGTCGGCCAGGGTGACGAGCCACTTGGCGAGTTGGTTCACGGGGAGCACCAACGCCCCGGCGCCGACGACGAGCAGGCAGCCGATCACCAGCCGGGCGGCGACCCGGCCCGAGGGCCCGGCGCCGAGCAGGGCCACGTCGCCGGCCGAGCTGCGCACCGCGGCGATGCCGAACACGGCGACCGGGGTCAGCGCCAGGGCGACCGCGACGTGTCGGCGGTCGACGGTGCGCTCGGGCGGCTCCGGCGCACGCGGCTCGCCATCGGCGCGGGCATCGCTGTCGGCGCGCTCGAGCAGGACCCGGGCGCCGCTCTCGCGTCGGGCCAGCAGGTCGAGCACGAGCGACACGAACCCGACGGCGGTGATGATCACACCCGGCACCAGCAGGCCGCGGAAGCTGGTGAGGCGCGATGCGGCGATCACGACGATGCCGAGGGCGAGCACCGGCAGCCCGCTCCAGACCATGTCGGACGTCTCGCGGGCCGGCCGCGGCGTGGTCGGGCGCAACGCCCCGAGACCGGTCGCCAGCAGCACGAACGCGAACACGGCGGTCACCGACAGGGTGAACGCCCACTGCCCGAGCGACAGACGCCGGATGGCGTCGGCGGACTGGTCGGGAACAGCGACGGCGAGCGTGAACAGCGCCACGATCAGCAGTTGCAGCCACAGCGCCGGGAGCGCGCGCAGCACGGCCCGCCCGGCGCGCGCCAGCTGACGCAGGCCGAACACGAGCACGACGCCGATCACCACCACGGCGAGGGCGGTCCACTTGATCCAGCCGACGACGTGCACCGCGGTGAGCCCGAGGTCGTCGGCGCGCAGCACGCCACGCGTGTCGAGCACCCGCCACCAGACGTCGAGCCGTCGGAGCAGCAGCACGTTCTCGGTCCAGTCGGACGCCAGGGCGACACCGACGAGCGCCGCCATCCACCACTGCCGGCTCGCCCAGCGCGAGGCGCGCAGGACCGGATAGGCGGGGTCATCGCGCCCTCCCGGCAGCGTGTGGCGCAACCGCTGTCGTCGGGCCCAGGCGATGACGAGCCAGAGGAGGGCGGCGTACAGCGGGGCGAAGGCGACCAGGTCGGTGAGCAGCCAGGCCCGCGCCGGACCCTTGCCGGAGTACCCGACCACGTTGGGGTTCGCGATCGACAGCGTGGTGGTGCACGCCGTGGAGCCGGCCTCGACCTGGGCCCCCGCGCTCGCCCGGCCGAAGGCGTGCCAGCCGGTGACGATCTCGATCACCTTGGCGTCGCTGGCCGCGCCCGGGCCGCCCTGGAGCTCGGCCGGCGACCCGGCGGTGCAGGCCGCCGGGGCCATCGACTCGAGGATCGCCGCCTGGCTCTGGAGCACGAGGTATGCCGCGCCCAGCGCGAACCCCACCACGAGGAGCAGGGCGCGCCGCCGCACGCGGGTCAGCTCCCGGGCGGGTAGGCGAGCACCAGCACGAGGCCCTGGCCGGCCGGGACGTACTGTTGCAGGTCGGAGTAGTCGGCGGTGGCCAGCGCATCGGCCGAGAGGATGACCACCGCCACCTGGCTGCCGTCGGGCGACAGTGCCGGCACGACGAGTGCTCCGGCGTTGGCGACCGGCGCCGAGGTCTGCACGCCGATCGACGGCAGCGCCTGCTGGTACTCGGTGGCCACCGTCTGGGCGTCGCCGGTGAGCGCCCACACCCCGCTGTAGGCCTGTGAGGGCGTGAGCCCCAGCGCGCCGCTCAGTGCCGGATCGTCGATCGGAGCGCCGACGCCAGTCGGCACCGGCAACTGGTCCCAGTACGCCGGCCGCGGCACGTCGGGATCGGGAGCGCACGTCGTGCCGGCGGAGGGTGAGGTGAGGTCGCGCAGCGTGGCGCCCTCGGCGTCGGCGATGCACTGGGATGACCCGAGCGCGCCGTGGCCTTCTCCGGAGAAGGTGAGCAGCGTGGCGCTCGGACCCATCTCGGCGGTGAGCTCATTCGCCCAGCGGATCGGAGTGGCCGGATCGTTGAGCCCGCCGACGACGAGGATCGGGGCGGTGCCGGTGTACGCCGGGGCGATGAGCTTCTGATGGCCGGGGATGATCGCCGTGCAGTCGTCCTGGAAATCCTCGATGCGCATCGTGCGGGCGAAGCGCGGCGCCGCCGCCTTGATCTGGGCGAGCAGCGCCGCCGGGTCGGCGGGGTACGACTGCACGAGACCACTGGCACAGCGGATCACCTGGCCCGACTGCCGGATCGTGTCGTATGTGCCATCAGGGTTGCGCTGGTTGTAGCTGTCGCCGAGGGCGAGCAGGGCGGTGCCGTCGCCGGCTTCGGCGTCGGCGAGCGCCGAGGCGAGCGTCGGCCACTCGTCCTTGCTGTACATCGCCTCGATGGTCGCCGTCTCGAGCACGACCTGGTTGACGCTGCGCCCGTCGGCGGTGGTGAGCGGGTTCGCGTCGAGGCTGGCGAACAGCGCGTCCCATCGGGCACCGACGTCGACGGCGTTGAACGCGCAGTCGTTGCCCTCCTCGCACCACGCCGCCCAGTCGTTGAAGGCGTGTTCGAACCCGACGAGCTGCGTCGCCCACTGGTCGAACTCGCTGTCACCGCTCGGTTCGAACGCCGCGTCGAGCACCATCGCCCGCACCCGCTCCGGGAACAGCCGGGCGTAGACGCCGCCGAGGTAGGTGCCGTAGCTGAAGCCGAGATACGAGAGCTGCTCGTCGCCGAGCGCGGCGCGGATCGAGTCCATGTCGCGGGCGGTGTTGGTGGTGGAGTAGAAGCGCAGAGTTCCGTCGTACTTCGCCTGGCACGCCGCACCGAACTGGTCGTCGACGCTGGAGTAGGCCTGCTCCTCCTCCGGCGTGTCCGGCGTGTCGTCGAGGTACAGCGTGGCGTCGAGGAACGCGTCGTCAACGCAGCGAAGCCCGCCCGAGCGTTGAACACCGCGGGGGTCGAACCCGACGATGTCGAAGCGGCGCCCGAGCCCCAGCAAGCTGTCGATCCCGGCCGCGTTGCCGGCGGCGAAGTCGTACCCCGAAGCACCGGGACCGCCTGGGTTGACGAGGATCGATCCCTGCCGGTCTTGCTGCGCCGGCAACCGGATGAGGGCGAGATCGACCGACCCGCTCGGGGTGGGCGTAGTCGAGCGGGACGGTGAGCGTGGCGCACTGCAGGTCGGGATCGCTCTCGTCGGCACACGCTCCCCACGACAACGTGCTCGCCTGCGCCGGTGCCGTCGACGCCGATGTGGGCGCACCGGGTGCCGCCGTGGCCACGGCGCCGCCGCCGAACGCCAGCACCGAACCCGCCACTGCTGTCCACGCTGTGCGTCGCATCGCGCGGAGGCTACCGAACGGGTGTCACCGAGATGCAGCAGGCATCAGCCCGGCGTCAGGGCGCCGGCGACGAGCGGCTCGAGGGTGAGCTCGGGCTCGTCGCTCTCGAGGCGTTGCGAGGCGGTAGCGGTTCTCGAACAGGGCGACGAGCGCGCCGTCGGACGCGGCGCAGGATGCGGATGCCGCCGATGTCGCGCAAGCGCGGTCGCCGACGCCTTGTCGGTGCAGCCGGATCGCCTGGTACGCCGGCGGAGAGGATCTCGGCCGGCGCGCCGAACTCGCTCGCCAGGCGGTAGGCGAACACCTCGAACTGCAGCTCCCCGACGGCGGCCAGGATCGGGTTCGATGTCGCCGAAGTCGGGATCGCGCAGCACCTGCACGACGCCCTCCTCGTCGAGCTGCGCGAGTCCCTTGCGGAACTGCTTGAACGCGCCCGTTGTCGAGCGGGCGGGCCGTGGCGAAGACCTCGGGCGAGAACCGCGGGATCGGCGGGAACGTCGACCGGCGTGCGCCGGCGTCGGACAGCGTGTCGCCGAGCTGCAGCCGGTGGCGTTGACGAGGCCGACCACGTCGCCGGGGAACGCCTCGTCGATCGGTCTCGCGGTCGGCCCCGAACGCCGTGGTGGCGTACTTGGTGGTGAGCTCGCGGCCGGTGCGGTCGTGGGTGACGCTCATGCCGCGCTCGAAGCGGCCCGAGCAGATGCGGGCGAAGGCGATGCGGTCGCGGTGCGCCGGGTCCATGTTGGCCTGGACCTTGAACACGAACGCCGAGAAGGGGCTGTCGAGCGGGCGCGGCTGCGCCGTCGTCGTCGAGCCGTGGCGACGGTGACGGGCGCGAGGTCGATGACGCGCGTCGAGCAGCATGCGCACGCCGAAGTTGGTCAGCGCCGAGCCGACGAACACCGGCGTCGACTCGCCGGCGAGGAACGACGTCAGGTCGACGTCGGCGCCGACCGCGTCGAGCAGCGCGCGATCTCGTCGAGCGCGCCGTCCTGCCAGGCCGCGCCCTCCTCGGCGGCGGCTGGCGTCGGCGTCGGGCACGATCTCCTCCGGCGGCGAGCTGACGCGCCGCGGGCGGTGCGGGTGAACCGGGTGAACTGCATCGGTGCGGCGGTCGATCACGCCGCGGAAGTCGCCGGCGCATGCCGACCGGCCAGGTGGCCGGCGTCGGGCGCAGCCCGATCTGCTGCTCGATCTCGTCGAGCAGCTCGAGCGGCTCGCGGCCCGGGCGGTCGTACTTGTTGAGGAACGTGAGCACCGGCAGGTCGCGCGATCGCGGCAGACCTCGAACAGCTTGAGCGTCTGCGGCCTCGATGCCCTTGGCCGCGTCGAGCACCATCACCACGGCGTCGACGGCGGCGAGCACGCGGTAGGTGTCCTCGGAGAAGTCGCGGTGGCCGGGCGTGTCGAGCAGGTTGACGACGTGGTCGCGGTACGGGAACTGCAGCACCGTCGAGCTGATCGAGATGCCGCGCTGCTGCTCGAGCTCCATCCAGTCGCGACGTCGCCGCCCGCCGCCCCTCGCGGGCCTTGCACGGCGCCGGCTTCGCTGCACCGCTCCGGCGTACAGCAGGAACTTCTCGGTGAGCGTCGTCTTGCCGGCGTCGGGGTGGCTGATGATCGCGAACGTGCGACGCCGCGCCGCTTCGGCGAGCAGGTCGGGCGGCGACGGGTCGGGATTCACGACCTCTCGACGCTATCGGCGGTGCGTGCGCCGACCTCGACGAGCCACCCCTTGAGCACCCGGTGCACCGCCGGCGACGTGAAGATCGGCTCCTGGGGTGCCGACAGCGTCGGTGGGGTAGAGGATGAAGGGGTGCGTCTGCGGGCCGCCGAGGCCCCCGTGCGAGCCGACCTGGTGCTCGAACGCGGCGACCTCGTCACGCTCGGGGTCGTAGCGGCCGTTGATCATGATGTCGGCCACCGTCCGGTACGAGTCGGCCTGGGCGACCTGGGCGACGGCACTCGGCCCGAACGGGGCCAGTGGATCGTCACCGGTGACCTCGCCGGTGGCGAGGTTGCGCTCGCCGGTCGCGCCGAGCACGAGCGAGCCGCCCTCGGCGCCGACCAGGATGAAGCCGATGTGGGGGTGCGCACGCAGGCCCTGGATGAGGTCGGGGTAGCGCTCGTCGATCTCCTGGCGCAGCAACCGACGGGGCAAGCCCGGCAAGGACACCAGCCCGAGGCTGCCCGAACCGAGCACGGTCGGCACGTCCTGGGCCATCGCTTCGTCGTCGCCGTCTGTCGGTCCGGCCCGGCGTAGCCATGCCGTCGACTCCGTCTTGCCCTGCTCGGCGTCGTCGTCGCCGGAGCGGGCGCCGCCGCACAGCCGGCTGACGGTTTCGGCGAGGGTCTCGCCGGCGAGCTCGTGGAACGGCGCGCCCTGGGTCTGGCCGTGGTCGGACAGCACGACGAGGTGGTACGGCCGCGGCGCCCACGTGAACGCGCGGGCGATCCGCCCGAGCTGATGGTCGATGTCGCGCAGCACGACGAGCGCGTCGGCGCGCTCGGGACCGGAGTGGTGCGACGACCTCGTCGTAGCCGAGCAGGTCGACGTAGATCGCCGTGCGACCCTCGGCGACGTCGTTGATCACGCCCTGCAACGACACGTCGCGGCTGATCACCGTCGTGAACCCGCGCAGCAGGGCATAGCTCCGGCTGCGCGAGACCCGCGGGACCACGCCGCGCCGGACCTGCAGCTGGGCCGCCCGCCGCTCGCGGGCGACGTCGTGAATGAGGCTGATCAGCGTCCGCGTCGCCTGTCCCGGCCGCGAGAAGTAGCCGGCGTACCCGGCGCCGAGGCGACCCTCCTTGCGCCGGGCGATCCCGCTCATCGTGAGCACCGCGCGCTCGGCGTCGCCCGAGAAGAGGTTGTTGTAGCTCGACCCGTTGACGGCGAGCAGACCGTCGCCGTCGGAGTGGGCCCGCTCGATCTCCGCCGCCGACTTCGGGCGGTTGGACACCACGACCTGCCCGCTCTCCTTGTCGACCCAACGGAACGCCGGCATGTCGGCCACGGAGCCGTGGAGGATCCCGCACTGGCTGACGCCGGTCTGCGACGACCAGCCGGTCTCCCAGCGCACGAGGCGGTGCCGACCGTCGCGCAGCCATCCGTCGATCGTGGGGCAGTCGCCCGAGCGCGTCGCCCGCACCAACACGTCGTGGGCGACGCCGTCGAGCTGCACGAACACGATGCCCGGGAACGTTGGTGCGAGCGGCCGACTTCGACCGCCGCCGGGCGAGCGTGGCGGTGCGACGGTCGAACCACACGTCGTCGTCGATCGCCATCAGCGACGAGACCATCGCGTTGATGACGGCGAGCCCGATCACGATCACGAGCGCCGTGTCCGAACCCGTCGACCGTGACGCCGGGCAGCTCGTCGAGCACCAGCCGCACGAGGAGGGCGTCGAGCACGATCGCCCCGATGCCGAGGGTCAGCACGGAGATGGGCACCACGACGATCGACAGGAGCGGCCACATCGACCCCGTTCACCACGCCGACGACGAGGCCGGCGAGGAGGGCGTGGGCGAGGTTGTCGATGTCGAAGCCGTCGAGCACGGCGGCGAGCACCCACAGCGCGAGCGCCGTGGTGATGACGACCACGATCGCCCGGCGGAGGATCTTGGTGGGCGTCGGCCGGTCCTCCGGGGCGCGGACGAACGTGTCGGTTGCGGTCATGTGCCTTCAGCTCCGGTCGCTCGGGCGGGCGTGGGCGGGGAGCAACAGGTCGTTCCCCGGAGCGAGCACACGCAGCCGGTCGGCCGCGCCCGCGGTCGTCAACTCGTCGGTGAAGCGGTGCACGGGCGTGTCGAGCCAGGCGGGTCGGCGCACGCCGACGGGGGAGTAGGTGCCCCAGTGCACGGGCACCACGAGCTGCGGGCGAATCAGTTCGACGGCGCGAGCCGCCCGCTCGGGGTCGAGGTGGCCCTCGCCGATGGTGCGGCCCCAGCCCCAGATCGGCACGAGCGCCACGTCGACCGGGCCGAACGTCGCCCATCGCCTCGAACAGGTCGGTGTCACCGGCGAAGTACACGCCGGCGTCGCCGGCGCGCACGACGTATCCCGACCGCGTCGGCGCTGACGCGACTGTGCGGCCCACGGCCGGACGGGTGGACCGCCGGCACCGTCTCGATCGTGAGCGGTCCGAAGGTGGTGGTGTCGCCGGCGCGCGTCTCGCGCACCTGACCGAAGCCCTTGCGACGCAGGAAGGCCGCGGCGCCGGCGGGCACGATCATCGCCACGTCCGTGCCGAACAGGCGCAGCGAGGGGACGTGCAGGTGGTCGAGGTGGACGTGCGAGATCAGCACCAGGTCGGGGCGTTCCAGCGTGGCGACGTCGACGAGGTGGTGGCGCCGCAGGTGGGCGAGACGGGGCGTGAGCGCCGGGTCGGTGAGCACGCGCACGCCGGCCAGCTCGATCATCACGCTGGCGTGACCGAGCCAGCGGACGCGAGCGGGCTGGTCCGACGTCATGTGCGCAGCGTAGGTTGCCGGCATGTCGGTCGGGTCCACTCGCGCGCCGGCGCACGTCGATGTCGCCGGCAACGTCGGCGTGGTCGCCAGCACCGCGTCGGCGGGAAGCGCCGGGGTGGCAGGCAGCGTGGCGACGGCAGGGAGCGCTGGCGTCGCCGGAAGCGTGGCGACGGCGGGGAGTGCAGGCGTCGCCGGGAGCGTCGCCACAGCGGGAAGCGCCGGTGTCGCCGGAAGCGTCGCCACGGTGGCGAGCGTCGGGGTGATGGCGAGCGTGTTCACGTTCCTCGGCGTCGGACTTCGGGCGTGCGTCGCCACCGTGGCGTGCGTGCGCTGCCGGCGCTGCGTCGCCTGCGTGGCGTGCATCGACTGCGTGAACTGCGTCGGCTGCGTGGGGTGCGTCGGCCTGCGCAACGCCATCGGCGCCCGCGGCGTGCGTGCCTGACGCGTCGCCGGGGTCGCGCCCGCTTCGGTCCGCAGAACGACGGTCTCCGAGCCGTCGTTTCGCGGACGAAGGCGTCATCGCCGGTGCGGCCGAGCACAATGGCGCCATGACCATCTTCGACCACCCGATCAACACCCTGGCCGGCGAACCGACGTCGCTCGCCGAGCACCGCGGCGAGGTCCTGCTGCTCGTCAACGTGGCGTCCAAGTGCGGCCTGACGCCGCAGTACACCGGGCTCGAGGCGTTGCAGGAGCAGTACGCCGACCGCGGGTTCAGCGTGGTCGGCTTCCCGTGCAACCAGTTCGGCGCCCAGGAGCCGGGCAGCGCCGAGGAGATCCAGACGTTCTGCTCGACGACCTACGGCGTGACGTTCCCGCTGACCGAGAAGATCGAGGTCAACGGCGAGGGTCGTCACCCGATCTATCAAGACCTCACCGCGGTCGCCGACGCCGACGGGCCGCGACGGCGACATCCAGTGGAACTTCGAGAAGTTCCTCGTCGACCGCGACGGCGCCATCACCCGCTTCGGCCCGCAGACCGAGCCGAGCGACCCGGCGCTGGTCGGCGCCATCGAGGAGGCGCTCTAGGCTGACGCCGAGCGGCGAGCAGCAGGCGGACACGAGCGCCTCGCGGCGGGGCCGGCGAGACACACTGGCCCGGTGATGGCCCAGCTCGCCGAGCTCCTTCCGCCTCCTGGTTCCGACCCGCTGGCCGTGCTCGACGCTTTCGCCGCGTGGGCCTCGGCTTCCGGGCGTCCGTTGTACCAGCATCAGGAGGACGCCTCGTTCGCCCTCGCCGCCGGCGATCACGTGGTGCTTGCGACGCCGACCGGTTCGGGCAAGAGCCTGGTCGCCGTCGCCGGTGTGTTGCTGGCCCGAAACGCCGGGCTGCGGGCGGTGTGGACGGCGCCGATCAAGGCGCTGGTGGCCGAGAAGTTCTTCGACCTCGTCGAGCTGCTCGGAGCGGTCGAGGTTGGCTTGGCCACCGGCGACGCGGCGATCAACTCCGAGGCGCCGGTCCTGGTGTGCACGGCCGAGGTCCTGGCCAACCACGCCCTGGTGACCGGACCGGCGAGCCCGTTCGGGTTCGCCTGCCTCGACGAGTTCCACTACTACGGCGATCCCGACCGCGGCTGGGCCTGGCAGGTGCCGCTCCTCGAGCTGACCGCATGCCAGATGCTGCTCGCCTCGGCGACGCTGGGTGACATGACGGCGATCACGACCGACCTGGCCGAGCGGTCGCGGCGCGGCGGTCACGGCGGTGACCTCGGTCGATCGGCCGACGCCGCTCTACCACCAGTGGCGCACGACTCCAGTCGCCGAGAGCGTCCGCGAGGCGGTCGCCGACGGACTCAGCCCGGTGTACGTCGTGCACGCCAACCAAGCAGCGGCGATCGAGCGGGCGCAAGCGCTCGTCAGCCTCAACGTCACCACCCGCCCACAGCGCGAGGCGATCGCCGCGGCGATGGCCGACGTTCGGATGGGCCGGGGATTCGGCGACACCCTCGACCGACTGATCCGCAATGGGGTCGGCGTCCACCACGCCGGGATGCTGCCCCGGTACCGCCGCCTCGTCGAGCGTCTCGCCGGCCAGGGGCTGTTGCCGGTGATCTGCGGGACCGACACGCTCGGCGTGGGCGTGAACATCCCGATCCGCACCGTGCTCATGACCGCGCTCACCAAGTTCGACGGCTCCCGGGTCCGGCGCTTCACGGCGCGCGAGTTCCACCAGCTGGCCGGCCGGGCCGGGCGGCCCGGTTTCGACCCCGACGGCCACGTCTGGGTGCAAGCACCCGATCACGTCATCGAGAACGAGCGGGCGCTGTCGCGCGCCGGCGACGATCCGAAAGCTCGCCGCAAGGCGATCGCGCGCCAAGGCGCCGGACGGCTTCGTCCACTACGACGAGGCGGCCATGCAGCGCCTCGTGGCGGCCCAGCCCGAGCCGCTCCTGTCCCGTTTCCGCGTGACCGCCGACCTCGTGGCGAGCGTGCTCTCACGACCAGACGGGCCGGTTGCGCTGAAGCACCTGTTGCGCACCAACCACGACCCGGAACCTCGGCGCCGCCAGCACCAGCGGCGGGCCATCGCCGTGTACCGCAGCCTCGAGGCGGCGGGCGTGGCCGAGCGTCGACGTGACGCGGACGGCCGTTGCCTCGGGGTGCGCGTCGGCTCGCTCGTCGACGGCGCCGACGAGCGCAGCGCGCTGCGATTCTCGGCGCCGCTGATGACGTTCGCCATCGAGGGCATCGCCACCCTCGATCGCGACGACCCCGCCTACGTCCTCGACGTGGTGAGCGTCGTGGAGTCGGTCCTCGACGACCCGCGCCAGGTGCTGTTCGCCCAGCAGAACGCCGCCCGGGGCGCCGAGGTGGCCCGGCTCAAGGCCGAGGGCGTGCCGTACGAGGAGCGCATCGAGCTGTTGGAGTCGATCAGTTGGCCGCGCCCGCTGGCCGAGTTGCTCGACGCCTGGTTCACGACGTACCGCAAGCACCATCCGTGGATCGCCACCGACCCGGCGCCGAAGGCCATCGTGCGGGAGATGCTCGAGTCGGGCGACACGTTCGCCACCTTCGTGCGGCGCTACCGGCTCGAGCGCAGCGAGGGCCTGGTGCTGCGCTACCTCACCGACGCGTGGCGCACCCTCGACCGCTCGCTGCCCGACGACGTCTACACGCCGACGTTGGAGGACGTCGTCGAGTGGCTCGGCCAGCTGATCCGGGCGACCGACGCCACGCTGCTCGACGAGTGGACGCTCCTCAGCGGCGCCCCCATCCACGATCACCTGGCGCCCGAAGCCCCGTCCGGCGCCCGTGGCGTGGCCACCCGCTGCGTGGCGCACGGCGGTGCGCACGGCGTCGTTCGGCTGGGTCGAGCTGCTGGCGAACCGATCCTGGGCGACACTGGCCGACCGCACCGGGTGGAGTGAGGAGCGCCTGGTGGAGGCGATGGGCGCCTACTGGGCGGAGTACGACGTGATGGGTATCGACTCCGACGCGCGCAGTGCGGCCCACTTCACGCTCGTCGAGGAACCGGACCGCTGGGTCGTGACGCAGCGCATCGTCGATCCCGCCGGCGACGGCGAGTGGCGGTTCGTGGCGAGCGTCGATCTCGTCGCCTCGCGGCGCGAAGGCGCGCCCACGCTCCAACTCGACAACCTCGGGCGTTTCTGATCCCTGTTCGGGCACGACCGACCGGCGGTCGCCGCCGACGTGGCATCGTGGTGGCGGGTACCACGACCCGTGGCGACCCGGCGCTGGTCGGCGCCATCGAGGAAGCGCTGTAGGGCGCGCCACCCGCCCGGGTGGCGGAACTGGCAGACGCGGGGGGCTTAAACCCCCCTGGTGGCAACACCATGCGGGTTCGATCCCCGCCCCGGGCACCCATCTAGCTGGGATTTTAACGCGAATCGCAGCACACACTGTCAATGCCTCATCAATCGCCGATGTGCACAGATTGTGCACAGAATGTTTAGCATGGGGGTGTGGCACGGGGTTCGGTGTTCCGGCGCAAGGACAGCTGGGCGTACCGCGTCGACGCCGGTCTCAACCCAGACACCGGCAAGCGCCGGCAGACGCGAAGCAGGGTTTCACCACGAAGAAGGCGGCCGAGGCAGCGCTCGCCGAGGCGTCGCGCGACGCGTTCGAGCGGCACGGCGTGGCGTCGATCCACGATCCGGTCGGAGGAGTTCCTGAACGAGTGGTTGGACGACGTCAGCGCTCGAGCTGCGGCCGACGACCCTCCACGGCTACACGCATGTCGGTCGGCCAAGATCAACCGGCGGCTCGGGCGGTACCAGTTGCAGTCGCTGACGCCGTTGCAGATCGAGCGCTTCTACGCCGATCGCTCGCAACGGTCGGCACGCGCCGGCGGTGCGCTGTCGGCCAAGTCGGTGCGCAACGTCGCACGTCGTGTTGCGCAAGGCGCTCGTCCGACGCCGAACGCTTGGTCTGGTGCCGCGCAACGCCGCGGCCGCGGCCCGGCCGCCGACGTTCGCTGCGCCCGGAGTTCGCGACGTGGTCGTCGGACGACCTCCGCCAGTTCCTGGCGGCGATGAAGGACGATCGCGGTTCGTCGGCGTTCGTGCTGCTCGCGACGACCGGTATGCGGCGTGGTGAGGTGCTCGGCTTGCGCTGGTCCGACGTCGATTTCGACGGCTCGCAGCTCGCCGTCGTGCAACACGCTCACGACGGTGGGAACGAGCCCGTGATGGGCCCGACGAAGACGCCGCGTAGCCGCCGCACGTGTACCTCGATCCGCAGACCTTGGGCGTGCTGCGCGAGCACCGCAAGCGTCAACGCGAGGAACGGCTCGCCGTCGGTCCGGCGTGGGATTCCGACGGTCGACCTGGTGTTCCGCGACGAACTGGGCCGACCGGTCAACCCAACGTCGTTCTCGTACGAGTTCGCCCGGCTCGTGCGCTCGCTCGACGTGCCACGCATCCGCCTCCACGACCTCCGCCACACCTACGCGACGTTGGCGCTGAAGGCTGGAGTCCATCCGAAGGTGGTCTCCGAGCGGCTCGGCCACGCCACGGTTGGCGTCACCCTCGATCTGTACTCCCACGTCGTTCCCGTCGATCGCCCGCGACGCCGCCAACCTCGTCGCCAGCCACATCTTCGAAACAGAGATCGACCACGCGTGAGTAGCCCGAGCGGTCTGACCGGGCGCCGCACCGCCGGGATGGATGGACGTGCCAGCACCGGGTCGAAGCCTGCGGTCATCCTCGTCGTCTGACGTCCGCGGCGATGGTCGGTGCAGTCGGACTTTGCCGACGTGTGGTTGCGGCCCGGTAACACGAGCGGCGGACACCCACCGCCGCAGGACCGCCGTGGTCACCATCATCTAGCGGTCGGCCCCACGGGAGGCATCCCACGCGCCTGCCCCGACACAGAACGCCGGCTATGGGGTTGGTATCGGCGGTCTTGGCGGCGATGTTCGGTGCGCACGCGATGTCGACGGAGAACTACGGATGCGAACCGCTCCGATGCCCTGGTACGGCATCGCTTCGCGGTCGTTCGACGCCGTGATTCTGTGCGGCCGGCCTTCGCTCCGGTGTTCGGTAACCGCCCGGCTGTGGACCGTTGCATCGGGGGCGCGCAGTGGCGGGATGACGCGCCACGGGCAATACGCATTTGGGTGCGGGACGGCGAAGGGGTCCCCAGGGCCGAGGCCCTGCGGAAACAGAATTCTCCCGTCGACTACATGAAGTTCTCGATGATCGGTCCCCCGCTGGTGCCGCCCACGTCCGTCGTCAACGCCTCGGCCGCCGTCACCTGGATCGTGCCCTGGAGGCGCAACGTGTCGGCATCGATGAGCTGACCCACCTCGTGCACCTGAGCGCCGAGGCGATAGCCCTCGACGACCGTCCCGTTCATCACCACGGCCCGCCTCTCGATGTTGACGACGCCGCCCAGGTCAGCGACGAAGGACTGCCCGCCGCATCGTGGTCTGAGATGGGTGGATGTCCAGGGGTGCCCCAGGCCGCGACGCGAATATGTCAGCGGGGGTGATGGTCCACTCGAAGCCGACGCGCCAGATCGGCCCGCTGACCCGTAGGTCCGTCATCCGTGACTGCAGTGTGCCGGTGATGTCACCGGTGCGCTGTCCCAGGTGTTGCTGGCGAACTCGGTCGTCGGGTCCAGGCTCCCCTGCGTGGGTGCGAGCGGCGTGGCCTCAGGGTTCGCTTGTGCTCGGCATCGGTATGTTGTCACGATGGCTGGTGAGAACCCGCCGATCCGGTCGAGTAGCTGCGCCGCGAGTCTTCACCGGCGAGACGCTCTACGTCGTGTGCAGCGAGGTATCCGGTCAGGAATGCGATCGGCCGATGCCCGCCGACGCCATTGACTGCGGCGTCAGCTCTCACATCAGGATCGTGCCTGTGGGTGGACCCCGTGGTGAGGCGAGATTCCGGTCGCGAACGTGGCCCCGCCCATCAATTGTCGTCGAGGAGGACTACGAGCTGCTTCCTGAGGAGCGCGGCCCTCGTGTCGAGTTTGACCCTGCGACCTTCGACGCCGATGGCGTGTGGGTCGCGACACGTGTGCAGAGCGCCTTTACCTCTTTCCACGGCGTCAGTGCAGACGAGGCCATCGTCAACGTTCGACTACTGCTGAAGCTCGCCGCCGCGGATGGGCGCCACGCTGACCTAGAGAGCGGGGGTCACCGCCTGCGGTGGCGCGGATATGAAGCGGTGCTCACGCCGGACCTGGGAACGGTGACCGGCTATCGAACGCAACACTTCGAACGAACGCCGAAAATGGTGGCGCAGGGCGTGCGGAGCCGGATTCGCAAAGGCCGTATTCGTGAGGCTAAACGCAAGTCGAGTCCACTGCCCGACGGCCTGAGCGTCGGTACCGTGCTCGACGGGCCGATCAAGGGCGTCATGAACTATGGAGTGTTCGTCGACGTCGGAGGCGTCGACGGGCTGGTTCACAAGTCCGCAATGATTGCGGACTCGGAAGACCCCAGGACTGCGTTTGCGGTCGGAGAGATACTGCGGGTCGAGGTGATCTCGATAGATCAGGAACGTCGCCGGATCGGGCTGAGAATGTTGGTTCAGGAATCCTCGGAATTTGATTCGAAGTGATCGGTGAGCTGATGGTCCCGTAACGGGCTACTCGAGGAGTCCCCCCACACGTCGGAGGTCATCTACCCGCCATAGCATCGACGGGGCGAGGGCGTTGACGGACCCTCACCGGCCTGACGTGGTTTCCCTGCGACGGCGGCGGGCGTCCTCCAAGCCCGGCGGGAGTACCCGGCGTCGGCCCAGCGTGAAGTTGGTGCCGGGCGGGACGATCTCGTCGATCGCGTCGAGCACGTCGTCGGTCGAGCTCGACGTCGGCCGCGCCGAGCTGGCTGGTCAGCTGCTCCATCGTGCGCGGGCCGATGATCGCCGAGGTCACGGCCGGGTGCTGGAGCACGAAGGCGAGCGCCAGGTGGACGAGCGTCATCCCGGCGTCGTCGGCGAGCTCGCCGAGCGCCTCGACGGCGTCGAGCTTGCGCTGGTTCTCCGGCTTGCGAGGTCGTAGCGATCGGGGATGCGGCGGGCCCGCGGCTCGGAGCGTCGCTCGGCACCTTGCGCCACGGCCCGACAGCCAGCCGCCGGCGAGCGGGCTCCACGGGATCACGCCCATGCCGTAGCGCTGGCACGTCGGCAGCACGGCGGTCTCGATGCCCCGGACGAAGATCGAGTACGGCGGCTGCTCGCACAGAACCGCTCGCGGCCCCGGCGCTCGGCGACCCACTGCGCCTCGACGATCAGCTCGACGCCGGGTAGGTCGAGCTGCCGATGTAGCGGACCTTGCCCTGGTGCACGAGGTCGGACAGCGCGCCGAGCGTCTCGTCGATGTCGATCGTCGGGTCGGGCCGGTGCACCTGGTACAGGTCGATGTGGTCGGTGCCGAGCCGGCGCAGGCTGTTCTCGCACCTCCTGCATGATCCAGCGCCGCGACGCCCCGCTGCTGGTTCGGGTCGCTCGCCCATGAGGCGCGAAGAACTTGGTGGCGAGCACCACCTCGTCGCGGCGGCCCTTGATCGCCTTGCCGACGATCTCCTCGGACTCGCCGGCCGAGTACACGTCGGCGGTGTCGATGAAGTTGATGCCGGCGTCGAGCGCGGCTGGATGATCCGGATCGCAGTCGTCGTGGTCGGGGTTGCCCCACGCGCCGAACATCATGGCGCCGAGGCACAGCGGGCTGACCTGGAGCCCGGTAGCACCAAGACGTCGGTATTGCATCAGTTCACTCCTATCAGCGTTGCGCGTCGTACGGGGCGTGGCTTGATCGCCACCGACTGGTCGCGGCCCAGCTCGCCCAGGACGCCCATCCCGTCGGGCACGGCCAACGCGCTCCACAGTGTAGAGAACAGGCGGCTGGCCGTCCGCTGAGAGTCCGCACGAGGCACGGCGACGAACGAGCCGAAACGGAACAGTCACAGGCCCAGAAAGACAACACCGAACGTCGCTCATACCCTCGATTACGCCGACGCGTAACGGCATCTCCGCGGCTGTGGACCTATCTGCCTCGAAGACGGACGCGCGTCCGTGCCGCGACACGGAACCGTTACGGCGCACGCGGTCCAGGCAGATTGACCCGAGCGCTTGCTGCCGGCTGTTTGGCATGCTGAGCCTCGTGGATCTCGTGGACTTGGTCGAGCGCCCACCGCTCATGCCGGGCGAAGCCCGTCTGCCGTGGGCCGACCCGAGTTTCTCTGCTCGGATGCTGGCCGAGCACCTGGATGACACTCACGACATGGCGAGCCGACGCGGGGTAACCATCCAGCACCACGTGGAGTGGCTCGCAACGTTGGTCCCGGACGGACAGCGTGTGCTCGATCTTGGATGCGGACCCGGGCTGTATCTTCAAGCGTTTTGCTCGCGCCGGATGGCAAGGCGTCGGCGTCGACATATCGCCAGCGGCCATCGACTACTCCGCCCGCCGGGCGGTCGAAGGGCAGCTGGCCTGCTCGTACGTTCAGGGAGACTTCCGCGACGCTGAGGTGGACGGCGACTTCGACCTGGTGCTGTGTCTGTTCGGTGAGCTGAGCACTCTTCCGCTCGATGACGTGCGCACCGTGCTCAGCGGCGCATCGAGACGCTTGCGTCACGGAGGACAGCGTCGTCATCGAGCTCTCCACCTACAAGGGAGTCACCGGCAAGGGCCAACGCCCGGCGAGCTGGTACACGGCGAACGGTGGCTTGCTCGCCGAGGGCCGACACCTCGTGCTGCGCGAAAGCCAGTGGTTCGAAGCCGAGAACGCCTCGGTCGAACGATGGTGGGTCATCGATGGGACGGCACCGCGTCCTCGGTCACTCGGCACGACGACGTGGTGGCATCCGACGCTCGAAGGATGAGATCGTCAGAGCGGGCCTTGCCGTGGATTCCCGCTTCGGCGACCTCTCGGGCGCAGAAGGCGCCGGTGATGACGAGTTCGAGACGCTCGTGCTCCGCGCCGAGTGACCACGCCCATACCCGCGGCTCGGTGACGCGTCACAACGGCCGGTCCAGGAGCGAGCGCTTGCTGTCGCGCGACGGATTCGGCGATCGGTGCGCCCGCCGTGCTTGCGACGAGCCCATCCGCCTCGCGCCCGAACGTCAGCACCGAATATCGACAGCACTGCGCTCGCGGTCGCGCCCGAACGGCATTTATGCCGGTGATCCGGTCAAGTGAGTGTGCTCACCGGCATATCCCGGTGAGGTTGGTTGCTGGGTTTCGACTCGGTTGAGGAGCCGGTCGAAGACGGTGACGAGAGTCTGCTGGCCGCGTTCGGCGGCGTGGTCACGTTGCCGGACGAGGACGGGGACGAACTCGGGGCCGGTGGCGAAGTGGACGCAGGTTTCGCACACCGTTTCGAAGGCGCAGTCGAGCTCGGGGGGGCGGGTGCAGTAGCCGTTGCCGAGGAGTCGACGTTGCATCTCGATTCGCAGCCGTCGCATCTGTTCGCCTTCGGCGGAGGCAGGCAGCTCGATCGGGGCGGCGGTGTAGAGCGCCTCGACCTGTTCGGTGACGGCGAAGTACTCGTCGGCCACTTTGCGGTCGGCGATGCGGGCATAGACGAGGGTCATCCGCAGGGATCGATGCCCGAGCAATGCAGCGATCGCCTCGAGCGACATGCCCCGGTTGATCGCTTGCGTCGCCAGAGTGTGTCTCAAGGCGTGGGGGTGGACGTGGCCGATGCCGGCTGCTCGTCCGACGCGGCGCACGATCCGTCCGACGTGGTGACGGTCCATCGGCCGGCCCCGGTCGGTGATCAACAGCCCGGTGGTGTCGTCGGTGTTCGACGTCCGCCAGTCGTCGATGAGGTCGACGAGGAGCGGGTGCAGTGGGAGGTAGCGGTCGTTGTGCAATTTGCCGACTGGGACGCGCAGCCAGTGGGTGGCGCCGATGCGCACGACGGCGTCGGCGGCGAGGTTGCACAGCTCACCGGCGCGTAGCCCGGTGCGGGCGAGGATCTCGACGACGAGACGGTCCAGCGGTGCGGCGGTGGCGGCGGCACGCATCAACGCCGTAGCTGAGGCGTCGTCTAAGAATTTCGGTAGCGGGTCATCGAGTCGAGGCAGGTCGGCGTCGAAGATCAGACAGCCGGTGGGGGCGTCTCCCCAGCCCCACTCGGCGATCCTTTCGAAGAACACTCGTAGCATCCCGAGACGGTGACGCACGGTGCGCCGCGAGATCGTCTTGGTCCGACCGACGGGCTGGGCGGCGAGCCAGCTGTGGTAGCCCTCGATGTGATCGCGGCGGACCTGGCGCAGGCGGCGCACTCGGCGGTGATGGGCGACGAGGTAGCCGGCGAAGCTGCGCAGGGTGAGGTCGATTGCTTCGATCGAGGCGGGCCGCAGCGACAGCGCCATCTGTTCCAGGTAGGCGCGCATCGTGGCCGCTAGCTGGGGTGCACGGGCAACAACCGGTTCCCAGCGGGCATCGTTTGACACCGGCCGCCGGCGGCTCGGATCGTCTGTTCTCGGAGTCGAAGCCTCGCACCCTGACAGCGGGCGGGGTGCTTTACGGGCCTCACAGGCGATCTGAGAGGCCGGTTTCGCGGCGGCCGTCATGATTCGGGCTCGCCGACGTGCTGCTGGGCGTCGATCGCTTCGGCCGCCCGGCGGTACTCGCCGGCCAGCCAATCATTGGCCAGGTGGAGGTAGATGCGGGTCGACTCGATCGAGCGGTGCCCGGCCTGGGCCTGCACCGCCTCCAACGCCATCCCCGCCTCGCGCAACCGGGTCAGACAGGTGTGGCGCAGCTCGTGGCAGGTGGCATGGGCGAGCCCGGCCCGGCGGCGGGCCCCGTCAAGGATCTCGTCGAGTCCCTTCGCGCTCAGCGGCCGACCGCGGTTGGGGCCCTTCAACACGACGAACACCCGATCCGTCTCCGTGTCGGCGGGTCGTTCCGTGTCCAAGTAGGCGGCGACGGAGGCGAAGAACCGTCCCGACATCGGCACCAGCCGTTGATGGCCGCCTTTGCCATCGACGACGAACACGCGACGCTCGCCGGTGCGCAGATCCTCGAGGCGTAGCCCGAGTACCTCGGCTCGGCGCAGCCCGCCGAGCACCATCGCTTCGAGCATCGCCCGGTCCCGCCACTTGCGCAACGCCCCGACCAGTGCGTTGACCTCGTCGGGTTCGAGAACCCGGGGCAGCAGCCGCACCGGACGGACCAACGCCGTCCCACGCTTGTGGCGTCGCCGCGACCCCTGGGTTGCCAACCCGCGCAACACCGGATTCGCCGCGACATCGCCGCGGGCGACGAGATAGGCGTACAAGCCCGACACGCTCGCCAACCGCCGCTTGATCGTCGACAAGGCGAGACCCGAACCACCGTCAGCGAGGCGCACCACCATTGAGCGCGGTGAGCGCTGCGCCTTCACGAACTCCAACACGTCCGCCGTCGTCACCTCCAACGGATCGCGGCGGACGACGGTGAAGAACACCTTCAAGTCATACGCCGTCGCCAACAGAGTGTTCGGCCGGAACCGTGCCCGAACCAGCTCGAGATAGTCGTCGACGACGGGGTGATCGAGCTCAACCCGCCCCGGCGTCGGGTCCACCCGACAGGGCATCCACTGGGCCATCGTGATTCTCCTTCCACCACGTTCCCGACAGCCTCATACAGCTGCCGAAAGCGCGCGCGGATCACCGACATATCCTCATCTCGGCGTGCCGGCTACTCGGATGCCGTCGTGGTGCCGTTGCCAATGTGCTGCCACCCTAAATCGCGCGAGCCACAGCAGCCGGCCGCGTCGTCGTCCCCGTTCCCGAGCGGGCAATCGGGCACGCTCGCGCCTGTGAGCAGGTGCCTTCCGGCGGCGTCGGTCGCGGGTCATCAATCCGGCGGTGGAGGGCACGGTGGCGGCGTGCACTGGGTGTCGTTTGCGGATGGTCGCGTTCCCGGATGCGGTCGCTATTGCTCCGACCCGGGCCCTCAAGGGCTGACGATTTCGGCGTCGACGATGTCGGAATCGTTGGGGGCGTCTGGCTGGGGTGAGTCGGGTTCGAGATAGATGCATTCGCCCGGGCAGCGCTCGACGGCGTCGATCGCCGACTGCTCGTACCGACGAGGGACGGGTATGGCCGGGTGGTTGGGATCCGTAATCGCGAGACCGCGGTCAATCGCGACCGCGGTCGTGGACATAGCCGATGCCGTCGTCGAGGACGACGAACAGGTCGGAACAATGGTCAACGCACAGCCCGGCGCCGGTACAACAGTCCTGATCGATCCAGACCTGCATGTGCGTCCCTCCAATGAGATCGTACGGCGGCATGTCCGACTCCTCCGCCATCGTACGAGATAGGCGACGCTCCATAGCCGCCGATGGGCGCCAGTTTCAAGAGTGATGCCAGGAGCCCTACCTCGGTTGTGGGCGTGAGCACCCGTCAAAGCGACAAGGAGCACGTTCTTAGTCCTTTGTACTGGTGCTCACGTGCGGGCTCCCACACACCCGCAATCCGACGTGCCTCGTCGCGTCGGCAGGGCGATCGTGCAGCCGCGCATCAAGCCGCAGCCGAAGGAGAGACAGACCAGGCCGCACGCGCAGGCTCGTGAAGGCGTAACGTCGCCGCTGGTAGGCAGCCCTGTCCCGGACCCGCTGGGTTGAACCGCGTTCAGATTCCCGCAGTTGTCGGAAACTAAACACCCAGTCCCGGGTCGTCAGTCATTGCCGAGGCATCGCAGACTGCCATGGTCAACCGACACCTCACCCTGATTCAGGTTGAACACGACTTGGCCCTGAGCTACAAACTTGGACCCATCGGGATGTCGCCACTGATCTGTTAATGCTTCGCGTTCGACATTGGCATTGGCGACGAAACTATACGTTCCGGCGATCATAATGAAGCCTGAATCGGTGGTGCCGGACCTGTCAACATGGACAACAGTGTTGTTTTGATGCTCGTGAATCGATACCACAAATTCAATGGTCAATTCGTGGTCCACGCCCGTACATGGATTCACATCCGTAAACGTGACGGAATCCGTGAACGTAACTGGCCTGTCAGCCAACACAGGCGACGCTGCCGTCAACGTCATGAACATTGCGCCGACAACGACAGCATAGAATGTTCTTCTCATCCGATCTCTCCCCACTGTGATCGCTCAGGCTCATGTTCGCTGCTGAGGCGACAGCCAACACTAGTGAGGTGATTCGGTCAACGCCATCGAATATCTCACGTCGCCGCTCATACGCCCGCATGTCGACGCTCTGGCGGGCGGCACCGTTTCAGCGAACGTTTGATGCGGTGAGGCGAGCGCGACAACGACTCGGCATTCAGTCGCGTCAAGCGTGGTAGGGAGGCCGTCGCACTGCGACACGCCAGAATCGGCGATCTGCACGGGATTGCGGCCGGGAGCTGGACGTCGCTAGATCGGACTCGGACGCGCCATACCCTGCCGACAGGCATCGACGCTCACGTCGCTTGGACCCACGAAGTAGTACGCGGTCGCTGATCGACACCTCCGCATTGCCGCACATGGCGAGCACCGAACGACGCGACCGAACGGCGACATGCGATCAGTCGCGACGCTCACCGACCGGCATGTTCACGGTGGGTCCGTTGCCTGCGCCGTTGCCCGGGGCCTCGCGGCGAGGGTCAGTGGTGGGTTGTTGGCCGTTGACGACGGCCCGCAACAACGTCGACGGCGAGGCGGGCGGTGATGGCGAGCGCTGTGCCGACGAGGGCGAACGAACTCCACCAGTGATGGTGAACCTCGCTGACGCCGCCTTGCAGATCGTTGACGACATAGCCCAAAACGAACACAGCGAGGACAACGAAGACGTCGAGGAGGTGACGGAACGGGCGGGTCATGAGGGTCTCCAAATCGCAGTCGGCTGGCGTGAACGGCCACGTTGACGGCATCGCGCCGCTGGTGATCGGAGCGATTCATCAACGCTGTGAGCTCGTCGCCGTAGCGCTCGCGTCGCCGGTTGGCGGTGGGTACCGCCTCGATGAGCCGGTCCCGCTCGAGCGTGGTATAGCGCCGTAGAGCGTTCCTGGTCCGAGGCGGACACCGGCGAACGCCTCGGTGTCGCTTTGCATCGAATAGCCATGCTTGGGTCCGTCGGAAAGTCTGACGAGGACCAGCTATCGAACATCACACAGCACGAGTGCCAGAGGTTGCGCTGGCGAACCCGCGGCCGCACTGGGGCAGGTCCCCAGCGCCGCTGAGCCACAACAACCAGTGTCGCCGACGCAGCGTCGATACACGACTGGGGGTTTTGCGTTACGTACAAGGGGCCACTCACCCAACAACGCACCAGAACAACGCCGCGAGCGCAACGGCGACCCACCCCGATCGGCCATGCCGCCACGATCAGTCAGCAGAGAACGGGCAGCACTGGAGCCGATGTGCGACCGGTCGCGGCCTCGATGAATGACACCGGTTCGGCCATGCTCGCGAGCAGCCCGACGGTGTGTGCCATCGGCGACGTCGGGATCGAGCTTGCCGGCCAGTCGACAGCGGCGCAAAGGTCGAGACCATGCACCACCGCCTCGAGAACGGCGATTGACATCGCCTCGGCGATCGGGAACGTCCCGTTGCCGAAGTACTCGATCACGATTGGTCCCGACCCTTCGAGGCTGGCGATGACCTGAGGTGCCGTCATGGTGAATGCCGCCACGAGCCCATCACGCTGCATCGAGGCCGCATGTCGCCGGGCCATCGCAGCGATCCCGTCGGAAAACGTGGTCGCCACGCCACCCGGAGTGTTGAAACCGCGGAGCATGTCGCAGGCGGAGCGAACCGCCGGCTCGGTGTCGAGCGGCTGTGACGACAGCACACGCAGCCCGCGCACCAACAACGACGCATGAGCGGAGAGTGCGGCCACGTCCCAGCCAGGAAGTCGGGTCTCCCGCTGCCACGCGACAGCATCCAACTCCGTCAACGTCGTTGCCCACCACTGCCAGGCCTCAGCAAGCATGACGCCCCGCTCGGCGAACACATCCACCACCTCCAATGTAGAGCGATCGTGCGTACCGAAGGTGCGCACGGAATCACGGACGACGCCTTGGCAGAAGCCGCTCCGAACGGCATTTATGCCGGTGATCCGGTCAAGTGAGTGTGCTCACCGGCATTTCCCGGTGAGGTTGGTTGCTGGGTTTCGACTCGGTTGAGGAGCCGGTCGAAGACGGTGACGAGAGTCTGCTGGCCGCGTTCGGCGGCGTGGTCACGTTGCCGGACGAGGACGGGGACGAACTCGGGGCCGGTGGCGAAGTGGACGCAGGTTTCGCACACCGTTTCGAAGGCGCAGTCGAGCTCGGGGGGGCGGGTGCAGTAGCCGTTGCCGAGGAGTCGACGTTGCATCTCGATTCGCAGCCGTCGCATCTGTTCGCCTTCGGCGGAGGCAGGCAGCTCGATCGGGGCGGCGGTGTAGAGCGCCTCGACCTGTCCGGTGACGGCGAAGTACTCGTCGGCCACTTTGCGGTCGGCGATGCGGGCATAGACGAGGGTCATCCGCAGGGATCGATGCCCGAGCAGCGCGGCGATCGCCTCGAGCGACATGCCCCGGTTGAAACTGGCGGACTCGGTTATTCGAACCTGGCCGAATGGGTGGGCTGCGAGGCGGGACTGTTGCATCGGCTGTGGCTCTCCAGGCTCATCGTGATGTTCGTGCGGTGGCGGCGGCGTAGTTGGACCAGTCGCCTCCGGCGGTCTTGACCCAGTCGCTGGCGGTGGCGATCTTGATGCCGAGGCTGTCGGCGAGCACGGGGGCGGGAAGCTCGGCGGCGAGTTGGATGAGTGCGGAGCGGCGGGCGGCGCGGGCGTCGATGCCGAGGGCGCCGAGGCGGGCGCCGAGCCGGCCGGCGGTGATTGGGCGGCCGGGGAGATGGCCGGGGAACAGCCATGGTGAGGTGGTGGGGGCACCGATGCTGCCGTGCGGGCGGCGGCCGGTGGCGGCGAGTGTGGCGACGAGCCCGTCGAGCGGGGCGGGAATCTCGATGGCGTGGCGGCCGAACTGGACGCTGACGTTGCCGCTGGTGGTGGTGATCTGTTCGTGGGTGACGACGGCGACGCGGCTGAGAGGCTGGGCGTAGAGGAGCACGAAGCTGCCAGCGACGCGGTCGAGGAGCTCGAGGCTGTCGTCGTGGAGCAAGCGACGGGCAATGGTCCAGCGATGGTCGGCATCGAGTGCGTCGCCGTCGTGTTCGGGCGGTGCGGAGATGATGAAGGTGGCGGAGACGCCCCGTTGTGCGGTCCAGGCGAGGAAGTGGCGGGCGTCTCGCCGGGAGGCCGGTCCAGTGGTCAGCCAGATGTTGATGTGCTCCTGGGTGCAGCCGGAGAGCGTGAGGCCGTGGTGGTCGAGCCAGCCGAGGAAGGCGACCGCGGCGGCCACCTGATTGCGCGAGTAGCGGGTGGCGACGCGCCGGGTGGGGGCGATCCGCGCCGCTCGCCGCCGGAGCCGGCGCACGGTCTGCCACGTGGCGAAGGTGTGCACCAGTCGACGATGCTCGGGGGCGTCGATCGCGGCGACGGTGGTGGCGATCCACTGTTCGAGCCAGGCGAGGGACTCGTTGCGTTCGGGGAGGGCGCCATGGGCGACGAGGAGCTGGCGGACGTAGCCGGCCGCTCGAGACCGGGGATGGGTGTCGAGCGCGTCGTGTGTCAACGCCATCGTGCCCGACGCCAACGCGGCGAGGATCGGTGCGCCGGCACCCTGACGCAGCCAGTTGAGCGCGGCGAACGGCGGGTCCGAAGCGGCGATGGCGTCGCGGACGGCGACGAGGGCGGCGGTGACGTCGCCGTCGGGACCGGTGAGCAGCTCGGTCACACGGCGGGCCAGAGCGCAGTAGGCGCAACGGCCCCGCTCGAACAGCCGGTCCTCACGACCGCACTGCGAACAGGCCGCCGCGGCGGCAAGCCCGGCGCAGTCGCAGCACCGGGTGGCGCCGCGACCGGGGGGTGACACCAGGCGCCGCTCCCGGCTGCAACGATCGCAGCGTCCACGGCGAGTCAGCGCCGTCCTGTAGCACCGTTCGCACACCGGGCCCTCGGCCCAACGGGCAGACGGGGGGCGGAGCTGACCGCAGTGGGCGCACTCGGCGTCAACGCGCGGGCAACAGCTGGCGCAGATCGGCCGACCCTCGGCGATGTGGTAGCAGGGCCGGCGCCGGCCGCACCTCTCGCAGACGGCGACAGGAGGTCGGTAGCAGTTCACGCAGACGTCGTCAGTGGTGGCGGTGGCCCGGATGGCGATCTCCTTGATCCGCCCGCAATGACCGCACGCCCGCTCGGCGGGCGCGGCCAGCACCGCCGAGGCATCCGGCATCTCAGCGGTCCTCGTCCTCGACGATGCGAGCCCGGACCGGGCGGCGGCCACCGGTCGGCGTCGTCGCCGACTTGGCGCCGGCGACCTTGCGCAGCCGTCCCGGCTCGGCGGCCACCTCGATCAGATCGTTCGGGGTGCACGACAAGATGTCGCACAGCGCCGTCAGGGTGGGCAGGCTCAACCGTTCCGGGGTGCCGACGACGAGCCGGTAGACCTGCTCGCGCGACAGCGACACGCCCCGTTCGGCCAGCGGCGCCACGAGATCGGTGGTGGCGAACATCCCTTGGGTGGCCATCAACTGGCGCAGATGCCACTGGTAGGTCGTGACCCGGCCCTTCACTGCCCGGTCTCCGCCGTGGCGGTGAAGGCCCGATCGAGTGCCGCTCGCAGCACCCGGTTGCGGTAGTCGGTGGTGACGGACGTGTAGATGGCGGTGGTCGCGGCATGGGAGTGCCCGACCTGTTGCTGCACGAACAACGGGTCGACGCCGTCTTCGACGAGATGGCTGACGTAGGCATGGCGGAGACAGTGCGGGCTGAGCTCGCCCGGCAGACCGGCGGCGTCGCGCCAGGCCATGAACCGGTCGTTGACGTGGCCGACGCTGATCCGCTCGCCCCGCTCGGTCAACCACAACACGGCCCGGTTGCCCGGCCGATAGCACGGCCGCACCTCGGCCAGATACTCCTCCAGCGCCCGCACCGCCCACGGCATCACCGACGCCACGTTGCGCCGCCGCGGTGGCGAGCCGCGCATCGCCTTGCCGTAGCGGACCGCCAGCATCCCGAACCGGCCCAGCTCAGGGGCGGCCGGGTTAGCGGTGAAGTCGACGGTGTCGAGCATCGTCACCTCCCGGCGGCGCAGCCCCCAGGCGTAGGTCACCTTGAACATCGTCGCGTCCCGCCAGGCCGCCACCGCACCCTTGCGTCCCTGCCGCTGCGCGACGGCGACCGCATCGTCGATGTGATCGAAGAACACCTGCAGCTCGCCTCGGGTGAACGGGCGCCGCCCTGGGCCGCCCTCGTAGTCGGCGACGTGATCGGCGGTGTTCCACTCGTGGCAGATCTGCACCGGGTGCTCGCCGAACCGGTCCTCGCACTCGCTCACCCACCGGTAGCGGGGATCGCAGATGAACCCCATGAACATCGCCAACGAGTTCTGGTAGGAGCGGATCGTTGAACGCGACCGACCCGCCGACCGCAACGACACCGTCCACCCCTCCACGTCCTCGGGGCCCCACCGCCACGGATACTCGCCGGTGAACACCCGGAACCGGCGCATCGTCTGATCCCGCACCTCGATCGTTGACACCCCGAGCAGCCGGCTCTCCTGCTGCTGGCGCCAGCCCGTCAACATCCCTTCGAACACCGCCGGCTCCGGATGCAACAGTGCCGCCCCACCGGCCAGCACCAGATGAGCCGCCCCCGCCAGATCCATCTGCACGCATCACGGCACTCCAGTCCCGGATCCGGACTGGAGCCGATGCCGCATCGTTGCAACGAATGCAACCAGCCGGGTGGTGGATGGTCACCCTGAACAGGCACAACACCAGCACACGCGACCGATCACCTCCGATCAGGCAGCAAGCGGAAGGCCGCAGGCCCTTGTGCCACAGCCTTCGCGCACCCGGCGAATGATGCACCCGATGCAACTCCCGCCGGTTCCAGCTCGGTGGCCCAGGTGTGACGCAGCTGGTGAGCAACGACACGCAGCGGCTGGCTGTCGACGCCGGTGAGCCCGGCGGCGGTGACGGCGTCGCGCAGGCCACGCTGGATGCGGGCCGTGCCGAGCCGTCTGCCGTGTTCGACGAAGATGAAGTCGGCGAGGTGCCCGTCGCGTGGATGGGGTCGGGCCCGATGGGGGCCGGTGGGCGAGCCATTCGTCGAGTGCTTCGAGGGCGGTGTCGTCGACGGGGACGGAGCGTTCGTTGTGCAGTTTGCCGACCGGGACGCGCAGCCAGGTGCCGTTGGCGCCGTAGTCGACGAGGGCGTCGAGCTCGAGGTCGAGGAGCTCGCCGATGCGCAGCCCGGTGTGGCGCAACACGATGATGGCGACTCGGGCGAAGCGGTCCTCCAGGGTGGCGACCGCGGCCATGACGGCGGCGTCGACGTCGGGCGGCAGCGCCCGCGGCAACGTGTCGGGCTGACGGGGGATGTCGGCGTCGAACATCAGCCGTCGCTGGGGGGCGTCGGCCCAGCCCCACGCGGTGATGTCATCGAGCAGGGCGCGCACGGTGATCGCGGCGTGGGCGTGGACGTAGACACCGACAGTCCGGACGGGTCGTGGCTGCCCCGACCGCTCCGGGTCGCCGTCCAGGCCAGGAACGCTTCGATGTGGCGGCGTTCGAGATCAGCGAGCGCGCGCAGCTGCGGGTCTGGTCGCAGACGAACTCACCGAAGATGGCCAGCGCGCTGGTCAGCTTGTCGATCGTCTTGGGCCGCAGCACCGTCGCGCGCACGTCGAGATAGGCGAGCAGCGTGCGACGGATCTCCGGGCCGCGACCGCAGCGAGGCGGGCCTGCGGGTAGCCGGCCCGCCCTGCGCGTCGCCGCTGGGCGGGCAGGTCGACCATGCCGGCTTCGAACAGCAGCTGCGCAGCCGGAACAGTTGCCCTCGTCCGCCCGCGCCGCATCGGCTCGGTCAGCCGTGCGTCGTGCTTCGATCGCTTCGCCGAGCGGTCGAGGTCCTCGACGGTGAGCGACGTGGCGGCCGGCCGGTGAAGGCGACAGCGAACGGCAGCACCTCGGCGATGAACGGTTCGCCTGGTGCGGCTGACGCCGAGCCGGCCGGCGGCGTCACGCAGACGGTCGACGTCCGCGCGGGTAGAGTGCGGCGACCCAGCGGAGCAGCTGTGACCGAAGTTCTTGGCGAACAGGAACTCGGCGTCGGCCCGGCACGCCCTGTCGAGACAACGCGAACGACACCAGCGGCCACATCGGCGACGGCCGCGACCAGCTCAGCGAGCCGGTGCGTCGACCGGGCGTCGCCATCCACGCGTCAGATCGGGATGATCGTCGAGGAACGCTCGGGCCGCCCGCAGCCGCACCCGCCGATACGTCGGCTGGCCGCCCAGCAGTCGTTGTGCGCGACGAACGCCGCCCACAGGTCCGGCGCCGACGACGCGGTCGTGTTGACGGTGCTCATCGCCCGTCACCGCCCGGGCGGCGGCGAACTCGGCCGCCAGCGTGTCCGGGGCCAGATGCACATAACGGGCGGTGGTCTCCGGCGAGGCGTGACCCATCAACTCGCGCAGCACCAACAGATCGATCCCCGCCGCGGCCAGTTCGGTGCCATAGGTGTGCCGGAGCCGATGCGGTCGCACCCTCGTCGCCCCCGATCGGGCCCGGTGGACGCGGAACACCTTGCGCAGCCCGGCCTCGGTCATCGCCCGCCCACGAGTCGGGCCGCGCAACACCACGAAGCACTCCGCGCGTGCGCGCACCCGGTCGGACGCTCGGCGCGGAGATAGGCGGCGCACTCGCTGAAGAACACGTCGTCGATCGGCACGACCCGCTCCCGGCCGCCCTTGCCGACGACCCGCACCCGGCGCTCCCCATGTCGACATCGGCCAGCCGCAACGCACGCACCTCGGCCGCGCGCAGACCGCCGAGCACCATCGCCAACACGATCGCCCGGTCCCGGTGCGTGTCAGATCGGCGACGAACGCCGTCACGTCCTCAGGCGTCAGACTCTCCGGCAGCCGTCTCGGCTGCCGCACCAGCCGGCCCCGCCCGACGGGCCGCACGAGCGACATGACCGAGCATGCCCGCGGCGCGGCCCCGCAGCCCCGACGAGCGGCGCGCCGCCGGCACCGGGTTCTCGGCCCGCCGCGCCGGTCATCACCAGATGCTCGAACATCGACGCACCGTCGACGATCCGCCGGTTCATCGTCGCCGGCGCCGGACCCCGCCGACGCAGCTCGACCACGTTGCCGCCCGCCGGCGATCGCCGAGACTGCCAGTCGAGATAGTCGAACAGGTCGTCGGCGCGACCGCATCCAGCGCCGAGCGACCGCTCGGCGAGGAACCCGGCGAAGTTGGCCAGATCGAACGCGTACGCCCGCACCGTCGCCGGCGAGAACGCCCGCACCACCAGATGATCCAAGAACCGGTTGCCAGCCCCACCACCGCGCCGTCACCGACGAGCCGATGACCCTGCCGCTGCATCGACCACACGAACCTGCGCCATCACGGCCTCCTCCGACGAGTATCCGCCTCCCCGAACGCCAGTGGTGGATCTCCCACCGACAGACCGTTCAGGGCCGGATAACCGACAGGAGATCGGTCCGGGACGTCTACGACCGACAGCCGAGCGCCAGCCATCGAGCTGCTCGACAAGATCGATCCGCGGCTGCCGACGCCGAGATGCCACTCGAGGTCCGCACGCCTCGGCGACACCATCGCCCGTGGCGCACCGAGATCCTGGCCCACCACGACACCGGCGCCTCGAACGGGCCGACCGAAGGGCTCAACCTGCTCGTCAAAGAGGTCAAACGGTGCGTTCGGGTTCCGAGATTCGAGCACTACCGGCTCCGCGTCCTCCTCCGCGCCGGCAAACCGACCTGGCCCAACCGACCCACACCACCCATCCTCAGAACGCCTCGTCCCCACGCTCACGCGTAGAGCCATTAAAGCTGCGGCCATCAAAGTGCAAGCACTGTGAGTCGATGGTTTCACCGAGCTTGCCGTCGCACGGAGGCGTCTGCCCATGGCGTGACGAGCGGATTCATCCAGAAGCCACGAGATGTAAGCATTGCAAGACGGTATTACTCACAACCTCGCCTCCTATCGTAAATCCGATCACGACCGGTGGCGCGTACTGGCGGCCAGGTGCGGCACGCCGCCCTGTGGTTGCGGTGGCGAAGGCGGCCAGATGCAGCCAATCATGGCAAGTCTTGTCCGGTGATCGAAATTCCTCTGCCGTTCGGTAGGCGGATGGTGTGCTTTGATGTCTGTACACCACTTCCGGGCTGCCACTACGTCTGCTTGCCATTCGACAGAATCGAATGGCCGCCCTAATAGACCGCCGCCGCTTCGAATCGAATTTGCCACAGGAGGCGGGTGACCTCATCAGTGTCGGGTCAAAGGAATTCAGCACGCAGACTATGGCGTCGGTCGACGTATCCAAGTGCGCGATTGGGAACGACGGTGCAACGCCCGGCTTGTTGCTTGATCAACTCGACGACGCCGACGTTGTGCTCGAACCGGCGCTCGATCTCCATCGCCTCAGAGCGCACGGCGAATACATGCCCGGGACGTGCCGCGGTTCGTCCACCGCCACCTGCTTGAGCAAACCGTCGGCGACTCGGCGCAGTTCACCGACGCGCTCGGAAATGCCGTCACGCTCGTCAAGCCCAACATCAACCCGTACCCGAACGGCTCTGGCCACGTGACTGTCATCGCCGAAATCGGCAGCCGGCCGCCGCGGTCACCGACGGAAGTCGACGCCGATCTGCTCGCTGCTCGCCGACGGCTCAGCGACCTGCATTAACTCTCCGGGCGTTGATTCGATGACAAGCCCCGCAATAGCGCCGACGATGCTGCCCAGTATGAGTCCCGTGGCGTGGTGGGGTTTCGGGTAGGTCCACCGTGAGGTGAGCCATCGGCGTGATCCTTGGTGTGTTCCGCAAGAACCCACCTGAAGGAGAACACACCGATGGCTCTGGCTGAGTCTGCCCTGTCCGAACTGCTCGACGCGCTCCGCGCCGGTGATGGCGTCGATCTGGTCCGCGAGCTCGCCCAGCTGGGCGCTGCAAGAGCTGATCGAGGTCGAAGCCGCCGAGGCGATCGGCGCCGGCCGCTACGAACGCACCGACGAGCCGGGTCACCGAACGCAACGGTCACCGGCCGCGGATGTTGGCGACCAAGGCCGGCGATCTCGAGTTGGCGATCCCGAAGCTGCGCAGGGGCAGCTTCTTCCCGTCGATGCTCGGAGCCGCGCCGGCGGATCGACCAGGCGCTGTACGCGGTGGTCATGGAGGCCTACGTGTAGGGGGTGTCGACCCGCTCGGTCGACGACCTGGTCGCAGGCGCTGGGCGTCGACACGGGGATCTCCAAGTCGGAGGTGTCGCGGATCTGCGCCGGGCTCGACGAACGCGTCGCCGCGTTCCGCAACCGCACCCTCGGCCACATCGAGTTCCCGTACGTGTACCTCGACGCCACCTACGTCAACGTCCGCGACGACGCCCTCGGCCAGGTCGTGTCCCGGGCGGTCGTGATCGCCACCGGGATCACCGCCAAGCGGCGGCCGTGAGGTGCTCGGCGTCGACGTCGGCGACAGCGAGGACGAGACGTTCTGGACCGAGTTCCTGCGCTCGCTCAAGGCCCGCGGGCTGGGCGGTGTGCGCCTGGTCATCTCCGACGCCCACGGCGGGCTGACGCGCCGCGATCCGCAAGATCCTCGCAGGGCGCCAGTCTGGCAGCGCTGCCGCGTCCACTTCGCCCGCAACCTGCTGGCCCGCGTGCCCAAGGCCATCAGGAGATGGTCGCCGCCGCGTTCCGGATCGATCTTCGCGCTGACCGCACCCCGACGACGTCACGGCCCGCTGGGACGAAGTCGCCGACATGCTCGCCGACCGGTTCCCGAAGGCCGCCGCGCTGCATGGACTCGACGCCAAGACCGACGTGCTCGCGTTCGCCGCGTTCCCCGCGAGCACTGGCGCAAGATCTGGTCGAACAACCCGCTCGAGCGGTTGAACAAGGAGATCAAGCGACGCACCAACGTCGTCGGCATCTTCCCCAACGACGCCGCCGTGATCCGCCTCGTCGGCGCCGTGCTCGCCGACCAACACGACGAATGGGCCATCGCACCGCCGCTACCTCTCCGAAGCCTCCATGGCCAAGCTCAACACGCCACGCGATACTGACCACGCTCAAACCGCCGAGCTCACCCCCGCCACCTGAGCCACCGAGGCCAACTTCACCCCGAAACCCCACCACCGCGCGGACTCAATCGATGCCCACCGTCGCAGCAGGACCACGTCAAGCTGGGCGACATCGCCTCAAAGTTCGTCGGACGGAGCCAACGCCGACCATCGTGTAGCTGTGCAGGCGCCATCGGCCGAGCGGCTCTGGGACTAGGGTGATGCGATCGACACCTGACGAGGGAGGTCACGTGGAGAAGTTGTCGTCCGCACAACGTGTCGTGGAGTTCCTCCAGCGCAACGTGATCGGCAGGACCGTCGTCGCAGCGCCGATCACGGCGCAGACCAACGACGGCGGCACCGAGGTCACCTACGCCGATCAGAACTTCTTCGGCGACCTTGCCGTGCGGTCCGACGGGTTCACCTTCGACCTCACCTCGATCACGCTCGGCCGCCGCTACGGACTCGATGCGAACGGCGAGAAGGTCCAGCTCGCAGGCAGCATGGACGCTGTCCGGGTGTTCCGCTACGAGATGACCGAGCGCCCGAGCACCGGCGAGGTGCTCGGCTTCGCTCGGTTCGTCAGCTCCACGAACGTACAGTCCGATCCGATGGCCGGAACCTGCTTCCTGTCGCGGATGTCCTAGGGCGACCAGCTCGTCGTGCGGGACACACAGATCGGGTACGGCGACTTCCCAGCGCCGGAGGGCAAGCGCAAGCCCGTCGCCCTCGACGGCATCTACCGCTACACGATCTCGGACGATCGGCTCCGTGTCCGGTTCGACCAGGCGACGTTCGACGTCGATCCCGCCTCGCTCGAGCGCAAGCCGACCGGCGACGAGTTCCCGTGCCAGTACAGCGAAGAGTTGAGCGACGTCGAGGGAGCGCCGTTCGAACGTTGACTTAGGCCCGGGGGCCGAGCATGAGCTCACCGACGACGGGCTCGCTGAGGTCGTCCGTTCCGAGGAGCTCGTGGAGCAGACTGTCGGGTGAACCCCCACCGAGCGCGCAGACGCCGATGTCGAGGTGCGCGCCCACGAGGTACATGGTCTGGAACAGGCAGCCGACCTCCTTGAGCACCAGGCCGTAGGCTAGGTGGTCGTAGCTGCTGGCCTGGCGGCCGAACCGGCTCGTGACGACCATCGTCACGGGCGGGCGGTCGCAGGCGGCGGCCACCGTTGCGGCGTCGAGGAACGGTGCGACGTGGGCGCGGTCGTGGGATAGGACGTCGAGCGAATGCACCTCGGGTAGGTAGCGGTAGACGCCCAGCTCCAGCCCGGACACCGCGTCGGCGCCGATCACGAGCGTGAGCTCCAGCGAGTAAGCAGCGCCTCCGGAGGGATAGGCACGGGAGACGACGCGGTCGCCGTCGGCCCGCTCGGCGGCGTCCCTGTTGCGGGCGGACAGCCAGAGCAGCCGGGAGAGCCCCTCGAAGGCGATCGGGGCCTGCGGCCACGATCTGCGCGAACGGCGGGCGGCAAGCGCCTCGGTCAGGTCACCCCTGCCCACCGTCGAGTCTCTAGCCAGTGCCAGCACGTGTGACGACCGTGGCGGCTCGATCGCCGGCGGGGGCGGCGCACCGACGACCGGGACGCGATCAGAGCGCGAGCGGCGGTGGAACGCCAACGCATCGAGGTCCCAGCCCACCAGCTGCGTCGGCGGCTCGATGAGGATCTCGGCCTCGAAGAGGTCGCTGACAAACGCAGCCACCTCCTCGTCGGGGAACGCCGACAGCTCGGCGACGACGTCGCGGACGAGGCGCGGCCGGCGAAAGGCGTGCAGCACACCGAGGACGTCGAGCTCGACCGTCGTCAGCTCGACCGGGGCGCCGGCCGCACGGAGCTCGATCCGCCCGTCGCGCCACCTGACCGTCACGAGCGGAGAAACCACGAACGTGGCCAGCTCGCCCCCCGTCACGGCGCGTATGCGGGCCGACAGGCGATGCGGGCCCGGTCGGCAGGCGATCCGAATCGGAGGTCGATCTCGCGCGTCGCACTGGCCCACCCCGCCATCGTCGTCGCCTCTCGGAGCAACGAGGCGACGAGCGGATCGCCCCAGCGGGCGACGGCCCGCTCCCACAGCACGAGCGGCGACTCCTCGAGCAGGCTGCCCACCGTGCCCTCGTACACGGGCATCGCCCGAACCCTCCCGTCCGGTTCGACCTGCATCGCCGGGACCTCTCCGGCGGCCAGCCGATCCGGGTGCATCTGGAACATGCCGTTGTCGCTGACGCAGACGTCGACGCTCGGCGCGAGCGCGCCAGCTCGTGGGCCAGGCGGGGATCACGGAGCGCGTCGAGCTGGCATCGATCGAGCAGTTCGTGTTCCTCGAAGCCGGGCCGGCTGGCCAACCCGATGGGCATCACCGCGCCGAAGAAGGCGTAGTCGAGGTGGGCGAAGCGGGCGAGTACCTCCGTGCAGAAGTCCCGGAGCTGCCCGATGTTGCTGCGCATCACGGTGTAGTCGATGCCGAGCGCAGGACCGCGCTGGTCGTCGCGGTCCCTGTCGAGCGCCGTCAGTGTGCGCATGGCACGGTCGAACGATCCTGGGCGGCCTCGGATGCTGTCGTGGACCGCAGCGTTGGCCCCGTCGACGCTGACGGTGACGTTGGCGGCGACGTCGAGGATCGTCCGTCGCGCCGACGGCGGCAGCGCCCATCCACCGGTGTAGACGTGTACGCCGACGCCGCCGCTGTGGAGGTGTGAGATGACCTCGCTGATCGCCGCAACGACGAGCGGCTCCCCACCGGAGAGCACGACGACCTCCGCCCCGAGCTCGATGAGCGTGTCGCACACGCGGTGCATGTCACGCGGCCCCAACGCACGGGATGGTCGTCGACCTGCCTCGGAGTAGCAGTGGACGCAGCGCAGCGGGCAGGCGTAAGTGATGTCCCAGACCACGTGGCGCGGCGGACGAGCGGCGACCGCATGAAGCCCGCTCACGACGCACCTCGGGGAAGAAGGTCACGGATGCACGTCACCCGCCCACGTGGCCCCGTGCACAGCGGGTTCGTTGTCTCGGTGCCGGGGATGATGACCCGGACGGCGTGGGCCGGGGCGATCGAGCCTACGGTCAGATCCGCCATCACGAGGTGCTTGTAGCCGGCTGATGCCGTGCGTTCGACGATCCACTCCAGCTCGAACAGCAGATCGTCCGTTTCGAGCCCCTCAGTGTCGGCGAGGGGACGAGTGGGCCGGTCGTTTCCGAACCAGAAGGCCTGCGCCGCCGGGACGACCGTCCGCGGACGCTCGTGCCGGCCGAGGCTGCGGGCCTGCAGCGAGTAGTCCTCCCGGCCGCCGGCGATGAAGCCGGCCTTGGTCTGCGCTGCCTCCAGGAGCGCCATCGTCACGGCCACCTCCGGGTCGGGATGGGCGGCGAAGCCGTCGGCCGACGTGCTCTGCCCTCCGTGGAACGGATCCTCGAAGACCCTGGCATAGAACGTCGGTACGGCGATCTCGGACGTGATGTCGACGATTCGCGTCGCCATGCCGGCGCGGTGGTAGTTGTCGGTGATCCGCCGCGGCGCGTCCGGCAGCGAGCTCGGGTCGACGAAGGTGAACCGGCGAACGCCGACACCGCCCGGGTTGTCCAGCTCCAGCTCGGCCAGCCGCGTGGCGTGCCGTTCGATGCACTCCGACGCCGCGTGGACCGCAGCCTCGGCCATGCTGAACCCGGAGGCCAACCCACTGGAGGAGAAGATCTTGCCGCCGAGCCGCGGCGAGAAGAGGATGTCGTCCGGGAGCCGTTCGCCCACGAGGCACGCCGTCGGCACCAGCACCAACCCCTCCCCGAGCAGGTCGACGCACTCCGACCACTCCAGCTCGGCGTCGGGGCGGTACCTCGAATCGAACGGGAGCCCCAGCGTCGCCGGGTCGATGACCGGCGCAGCCATCGACGCGAGGAGGCGGTAGGAGCAGGTGCGGACACGTGGTGGCCGGAACAAGTCCTGGGCGTGGATCTCGACCTCCTCCATGATGCTCCCGGCCCTCGCCGCTTCCCGCGTCTCGCCCTTGCCGCTCGCGAAGCTCGATGACCACCCGCTTCGTTCGGCAAAGGCCTGGGCGACGTGGATGCCGAGGGTGGTGAGCTCGCCGACCATGCCGATGCGGACGATCCCGATCTGTTCTGCGATGCGCTCGGCGCGTCGCAACGCCTCTTCCGGCTCCACGCCGAAGCGTCGCGACCCACGCGCCTTCGGTGTCGGCTCGAGCGCCAACCCCCGCTCCGGCCACCCACTGCGACGTGGGCTGGCTCCGGTCGGTGGACGTCGGTCCAGCGCCTCGACGTGCGGTCGCCCGGCACGGCGGGCCAGGGCCAGATCGGCCAGGAACGCGTCGAGCACCTCACAAGAGACGCCGAGCGCTCCGAGGTCCGACTCGACCATGGACCACCGCAGGGTGTTGCGCAGTCGGGCCACGCAGCGGCGGGCGCCCTCCAGCTCGCCATCGTCGGGCGCTCCGTGCTCGGCGGCGACGGCGGCGAGGGCGCGCATCGCGCCGAGCCGCAGGACCTCACGCTTGAGGCCCAACGTGTCCATCCACAGCTCGGCTCGGAGCGCCTTCTGCGCCCCGTCGCTCGGGTGCCGGGCGAACGTAGCGATCGCCCGTTCGAACAGCACCTCCTCGTGCAGGACGTCGGAGATGTCCTCGATGCCCAACCCCAGGTCCCGCATCGTGACGTGCGCCTCTTCCGGTGACTCCCACCCCCACTGCAGGCGGATGAAGTCCAGCAGCGACTGGGCGGCATCGCCGAGCTCGTCGGACGACACCACCAGTGCGTCCGGCGCGATCCACGGCGACGGTCCACCGAGGCATGTCCGCGCCAGCGCCCGGCGTGCAGCCGGCTGGAAGGCGCCAGTGATTTTGAGGAACACGACGAGGTCCGAGAAATCGACCGAGTCGCCGCTCTCCCACACGAGCACCGGAGCGTCACCGCCGACCCGACCGAGCACGTGTGGTGCCTCTCGACGCTCGGCGACGACGTAGCGCCGGCCGACGGCCGCAGGCGAGTCGCCCGGAACGTCGGCGGTGGCGATCGTCTCAAGGAGCAACTGAGCGTCCTCCCGCTTCAGATCGAAGCGGCGCAGCAGTTGGATCAGGTCATCGGCATCGACGGTCTGGGCGAGAGAGGAGGCGTCGACAATGTTCCGGTAGGTGCGCCTGGTGTAGTGGAGCTTCTCGCAGGCTGCCACCAGCTCGTCGCCCGTCGACCGGGAGATCGTCCCCACACGCACGAGACGCTCGACGGCGTAGCGCACGTTGACGAGCGGCTCCGTCAAGCTCACCCCGGACTCGGCCTCGAAGAGCAGGGCGACCTCGTCGTCGCGCTCGATTAGGCCAGTGCGGTACATCTCGACGATACGCCCGACGCCGATCACCGCGGGCACCTCGGCGGCCCGCAGCGCCCCCATGCTCGCGGCGCCGTAGATGACCACTCCTCTCTCGATCGCCTGGCGCACCTCACCGGGGCTGATCGCCAGCGTCTGGGCGAAGACGCCGTCGATGATCCCGACGATCGAGCCCTCCGCCACCTGGTCGAGATCGCCACGCCTGATCGGCGGGCGGAAGTCGGCGCCCGGGAGGATGCGCTCCGCGAGTCCAACGGGGATTGACGGGCCGACGTAGATCGCCGGTCGGATATAGCTGGGGCTCACCCCGGCCCGGGCAGGCGACCCGGCTCGAACGGCTGGAACGGCGCCGTGAAGGGCTCACGTGGCACCGCCGGGATCGACGGATCGAAGCGATCCGGGGCAACGATCTTGTTGCAGTGCTGGCCGCACTTGCACGTCTGCGGGAAGGCATAGACGCGGCGTCGCGTCAAAGTGGTCGGGCGTGGCCTGGTAGCCGCCGACAACCTTGTCGATGGTCAGCGTCCGGCGTGCCGGTGGGTCGTCCCCGAAGGCCTCGTCGTAGAGCCGTCGGGTTGCCGCGTACAGCGCCACGTTCTCCTGCCACTCGTCCTCGTCGTCCATCCCGAAGTACGGGTAGTGGTGCAGGAAGAACCCGAAGACCTGCTCGCAGTCGTAGGCGTACTTCCTGGTGTCGAGGATGTGCTGGTGCCAGTATTCGTCGAGCGCCCTGTCGACCGACAGCGTCGTGTGCGGATGTAGCAGGTTGAGCACGAGGAAGCGCCGATACCTCCGTTCGACGATCGCCAGCGCAGCGTCGTCCCAAGTCTCGGGATCGTCGTGGGCGAGCTTGGCGTTGATCGGGGTCAGATCGATCTGTGCGACCACCGCCTCGGCGGCGGCCACGTCCTCCCGGCTCGGCGAGATCGTCGACATCTCATCCTCCCTCCAGCTTCTCTGGAGACTAGTCGTCGCTCCGTGACCGTGTGCAACGCGCTGAACCTTCGCCGTCGACTCCCGCTCCGGGAGAGCCCGGGGGCACGGAGCCGATGGATGTGGATGAGTATCCCGAGCCGACCAACGCGCCGCCCGACCCGAACTTCGACTGGACCGACACCGCCGAATGGTTCGTCGACGAGGATCACCTCGTCGCCGGCGGCTGTCGTGCCGCGAACTCCGATGGCACTCGGTGGACATGCTTTGCCGGTCAGCGCGCTATCGACGAGGCTCTCATGATCGCCCAAGCTCTTGGCGCCTATCAACCCGGTCCGGGCGTCGGCTGAAGCTGCGCAGCGGGCGGATGGTCCTGTGACGATTGCCCGGCCGCGCAAGATTGACCGAGACCGCACCGACAAAGGACCAGTTGCGACTATCATTCTGGACGCGTCTACGTTTGCGCGGCATGCGGCGTTGGCCCCCACGCTCCCCAACGGGGCCGTCGTCGTCCACTCCCGGGACCACACCGACCGGCGCGTTGTCGACGAGTATCGACGCGGGTGACGCCGATACTGGGGTGCTGACAACGATCCTCACCGATCCCGCCGGCACGTCGAGCATGTACCCATCTCGAAGGGCAATGCGATAAGCGTTCTGTCCGATAACGGCCCGCGTCCAGGAGTGCTCACTCACCCGGCCGCAGCCGCGTGCTCGAAAGCCGTTCTCCGCCCAACCGGCCGCGTCTGCACGATGTCCGATTTCATGTATCCGGTAACGCTCCAAATGCTGGCCTGAGCAGCGTGTGGGTAAGTGCCGTTCTCCGCGTTTCCGTGAGCTCGACGGCGATGTCCGATATCGAGTGTCCGGTGACGTGCGGCTCGAGCAGCGGGAGCGCGCCCTGGAAGCGCTGTTCGAGGACAATGCGATGGGTGGATCGTGTCCCGAACACACCACTGCGTGTTCACAGGTTCACGCAGTCGAGTCCCCGCCGTTCGGCTCGCGTCCGTCGAGCGCGAGATTGCGCTCCGACGCACTATCCGACAGCGTGCGCCCAGTGCGGTACGCCTGCTCAAGGCAACCGCTCTTGCGAACCTGTGACCAGGAAGGGCGGATGGCGGTGGGTTCGGCCGCGGGCGGCTCTGCGCCTGGTTGACTGGTGACTGTCTCCGTTGGTCTCGCCTGTCAGTGGAGACGATGCCAGGCCGTCAACCCGCTGCACAGCTGCCGAGAGCACGGCCGACCACGCTGACGGGTCCGCCGTCCAACGCGCAGGAGCCCGACCGACCCTGCGGGCCACCAGCGGGTGGCGTGCCGCCGGCGCTGCGGTGGGTACTCTTCGACGCTCGTTCCGGTGGCGGTCGGTGTGTTGAGGCGAGGGATCCTGCCGTCCCGGCTCCGCTCCCGCAAGGCGCCGGCTGCGGGACTTCGCTGCGCTCTCGTGTCCTCGCCTCTCACCCTCACCGGCGAGCGACCTTCGGCTCGAGCGGGGACGCTGCGCTCAAACCTCCCTGACGGTCGGGTGCCCCGCTAGGGCCTGCAGCCCGCCACGGCTGCGGCTCGCACCTGGCGTGCGCTCCACCCGGGCCGGCCACGACCGATCCCCGTCAACACCCCGGACCCACCGGGGGACAACCACCAAGGAGCACCCGTCATGAGCGCCAACAACACCGTCACCCTCATCGGCCGCCTCGGCCAGGACCCGACCCTGCGCTACACCGGCAACCAGACCGCCGTGGTCGAGTTCAGCCTCGCCGTCGACAACCGCCACAGCGCCGGGACCGACTGGTTCAACGTCGTCGCCTGGGCCGGCCTCGCCGAGACCATCGCCGAACACAAGACCAAGGGCGACCAGGTCGCCGTCCGAGGCCACCTCACCCCGGTCAGCTGGACCGGCGACGACGGACAGAAGCGCACGACCGTCAAGGTCACCGCCGAAGAGGTCGAGTTCCTTACCCGCAAGCGCACCAACCCCGCCAGCGACCGAACCCGACCAGCCGGACGCCTAACCGGCCCAGCCCGGGCTCCCGTACCGGCCCGGTGCGGGAGCCCCGGCGCGTCCGCCCGCCCACCCTCACGGTGGAGCACAATCGGCACGCACGGCGCAGGAAGAGAGGTCACGGAGACGATCAACGGGGAGCACGTGGTGCCACGTCGCTGCGTCCGCTGTCAAGGGCGCTGCGCGTCCCTTCGGGACGGCCTCCGGCCGCCCTTGACTCCGGCTCCGCGACGAGGCGGGACGGCTTCTAGGAAGCGGCGCACCGGCGCCGCTTCCGAACGGAAACGGAACGGTTGACGGTGCGGACCCTGACCGGTTCGGGCGCATCTCGAGGATGTCGGCCCCTCGCGCCCGGACCGGGACGGGTCACCCCACCAACCGACTCGCCCCCGAAGGAGGCCCACCCGTGTCCAACCTCGCCGCCATCGCCACCGCTCACGGCACCCTGCTGTTCGCACCCTGGCCCACGGAAGTAGCGGTCTTTGATGCCGACAGCCACGACGCCATCGAGATCCTCACCCCCATCCTCGGACCCACCTGCGTCATCGCCCTGCACCACATCACGCGTCGCCTGCAGCCACCCACTCTGTCGACCACGTTTGATCTCAGCGAGCTCTCTCACGCCTGCGGTGGCGGCCCCAACGTCGCGACCAATGCCAGCCGGATTATCCGAGTGCTCTTGCGCCTCGAGCAGTTTGGTTATCTTCGCCATGACGGCAACGGACGCTGCGACATCCGCACCCACATCCCACCCCTCCCGCCAGCCCGCATCACCCGGCTACCTCGAGAAGCCCAAGCACTCCTCGCCACGCTGCAGCACATCGACACCGTTTGCGACGCAGTCCCCGAGACCGCAGCCGGAGCGTTGCTCCGCTGACGATGTCTCGTTGGCGGTCGCCCGCTTCGGTGTCCGTCGATCGGGGCTCAGCACACCGCTTGGGCGCTGACATGCTCTGGGACCTTGAAGCAGCGCGACACCGGGTCGGCGTGGTGTGCGCCTCTACCGGGCGTGATGGTCGATCCGCACCGGCCCGCCACCTCGTCGATTGGATGAGACAGGAGTGCTCGAGACCGTCGATCCGAATCCGGGCGAATGACACGAACTGACGATGAGCATCGCAACCCCGTCGCGACCGATTATCGGCCCGCGGCTCGCAGCTACGACCTTGTAGTGATGATCCAAACCAGTCGACCTACTCCGGCGTTGCCGCAGCCAATCGTGTTCGAGCCGTTGCCGGTCACCGTCCGCTCGCGACGGCGACCGATCGAGGGCCACCGAGTCACGGCAGGCTCATCGTCACAGCGCGAGACGTGATCACTACTCCGTCCGGACGGTAAGCGATCGAGCGCGGCTCGCTAGAGGCCTTGGTCCGGCTGTGTCGGTGTGATTGAGTCAAGTTGCGCCTGCGTCATGTTCGCACGGACCATGGCCTCTAGCGCTCAGGCCGCCAGGCCTGAGCGGGCAGCGAGGCGGTCGAGTTCTTGATGGAGGCCGCTGCTGTTGGCGGGGTCGGCGAGTTCGGCGAGTCCGGTGCGCAGGAACCGGTTGTAGGCGTGGGTGAAGAACACCGCGGCGCGCCAGCCGAGCGGTGTGGGGCGGTAGCGGTGGGTGGAGGGGATGCGTTCGATGAGTCCGTGGAGGCGGAGGCGACGCAGGTCGTAGCTCATCCGGCCTGGGCTGAGCTGATCGGGTTCGATGCCCAGGAGCGGGGCGATGTGGTTGCGCAGGTGGCGGTTGGTGAACCCGTCGGGTTGGAGCCGGGCGATGGTGATGGCGGCGAGCAGGGCATGAACTCGAGGGTCACCGAAGCGCAGCGCCGGGACTCGTTGGCCATCGATGATGGTTGGGGTGGCGATGCGACCGAAGACTTCGTCGCCGATCGTTGGGTCGTGGTCGATGCGTTCGGCGTCGAGCAGACGCCGATTGGCGGAGAAGCCGACCTCCCGTAAGGCGGGCAGGTTGCACAGCCGTTTGCCGATCCCGAAGTCGCGGCTGTCGTTGATTGTGGTCTCGGTGCGGATGGCTCGGCCTTCTTTGTGGTACTGCTTGACCCTGGTCGACTTGTACTCGACGTGCAGCGACGGGGTGACGCCTTGGGTGAACACCCGGGTGCGGAACCGGGTCGGTGTGGGACGGCGGCCGCGGGTGATGAGCCGACGGTCGAAGATCAGCGACACCCGGTCGGGGCGACCGATGTCGATGTTCTCGCGGACCACTTCCTCAAAGAACACTCGACCCGACAGGGGCCGGTCGAGCATCTGGGTGAGGGAGAACTCGGCCTGCAGCACCGAGATGTCGTAGCGGTAGCCGGCCCGACGATCCGCCGGCGTGAACGGGTGCGGGAGCCGGGCCAGCCATTTGCGTAATAGCCGATCGATCTGACCGGGTCCGAGCCGGTCGCAGATCCGCTGCAACCGTGCCGGGTCCTCGCAAGCGGCGAAGCCGTTGTCCAACGCTTCGAAGCCGACACCAGCCTTGGCAGCCTGACGTTTGGCCCACTCGTTGCCGTTGATACACAACTTGGCGGTGTACGGGAAGTAGCTGGCGAACTTGATGAAGAACGGCCCGAAGTCCCCGTCGACGGCATAGACGTAGAAGTGGTTGACCATCGCCGTGGAGCGCACGATCCACGGATACGTCGCCCCGGTCACTGGGTTGCGTCGCTTCTCGGTGCGGAACACCGCCGTGCGTTCCTGGGCCCGACCGATGAACAACACCCCCTCGTCGCCGTCGAAGCCGGCCAGGAACTCGTGAGCGACGTCGTCTTTGCGTTGCCCCTTGGCGAAGTCGACCAGCGGCACGCCCTGATCGCGGGCGAAACGACGGAGGTCGTCGACGAACGCCCGGCTGATCGGTTCCAGCAAGGCCGACGACGCGAACCGGTGACCCCGATGCTGTCGCAGGAACGACACCACGCCACCGACGAACTGCAACTTCGGCACGTACACGTTCAAGAACATCCGGTCGATGCACTCGATCTCCAACGTCACGTGATCGGCCAGAACGTCCGACACGCTGCGAGCTACGGTCATCACGGGCTCCGGTCGTCGGGGCCCACCACGGGCCAACCACCGCTACACGCGGTATCAAGCGGGGCCAGCAACGACCCCAACTCGTTCCCGCGACCGGAGCCTACGCACCACACCGCTCGTCGGGCTGGGGCGAAGCCCCGTTAGCCGTAGCCGATCGTGATGTAGTCGGTGGATCCGTCATCGAGGGTGACGGTGAGGTCGTCGCGGGTGCCCGGCGCCGGCTGGCCCGGCAACACGGCGACGAAGTAACCGGTGGCGGGGTCGTAGTGGACGCGACCGTTGGGTTCATCGATCGCGGTCACCGTCGCTGTCGCCTGTGACGGAACCTGTCAATAGGTGATTGCCGGATTTCTAGGATGTTTGGATGGTTGGTCGGTTGATCCAGGCCTTGGTCGGGATCTTCGCTGGCGTGGGCCGGGCGGTGAACCGTTCGGGGTGGGCGGCGTGGGCGGCGTCGAGGGCGGCCTGGCGGTGGGCGACGATGATCGGTGTGGTTGCCGGCGTGGAGGTCGGCGGGTCGCAGGTAGCCGATGCCGGAGTGGTAGTGGACCTCGTTGTACCAGTGAAAGAAGCGCCGGCACCACGTGCGGGCGTCGGCGATGGAGGCGAACCGGTCGGGGTAGTCGGGCCGGTACTTGAGCGTCTTGAAGTGGGCTTCGATGAACGGGTTGTCGTTCGACACTCGCGGCCGGGAATGCGACTTGGTGACGCCGAGATCGTTGAGGAGCTCGGCGACGGTGCCGGCGATCATCGGGCCGCCACGATCGGCGTGGATCGTCAACTGGTCCCGGTCGACGCCCTCGCGGCGGCAGGTTTCGGTGATCAGGCGGCGGGCGACCTTGGCCGATTCGCGCTCGGCGATCGCTCCAGCCGACGACTTTGCGGGAGAAGATGTCGATGATCGTGTACAAGAAGTAGCGCGACACCGCGGGTCGGGCCGGCCAGCTTGGTGATGTCCCACGTCCAGCACTGGTTCGGGCCGTCGGCTTCGAGGCGGGGCACCGCGTAGAACCCGTGACGGGCGTGCCCGCCGCGGCGACGTTCCCGGACCAGGCCGCGTTCGGCCAGCACCCGGTACATCTGGCGTTCCGAACACAGATAGCTGCCCTCGTCGAGCAGCGTCGTGTACACCTGGGCCGGGGCGAGATCCCAGAACCGCTCCGAGCACAAGGTCTTCGACGATGCAGTCCTTCTCCACCTCCGACAGCGACGCCGGATGCGCCCGACGCGGCCACGGGTTCGCGTGGCGGGCGGGGCCGGGCCCGCCCGTCGGCGGCCTGGCGGCGATGCCGAAAGGTGCGAACGTTGACCCCGAACGCCGCGCAGGCGCGGGCCACCCCGACGCGCCCGGCGAACGTCTCCACGTTCGCGTCGAGCATCCCAGTCACTTCGATTCGGCGCTGCTGGCGGGAGATCTGCTGCAAGAGCGCCGAAACTTTTCCCTGCGCCTCGATCAACTCCGTCGCCGTCGCCAACTCGTCTTCGAGCCTGCTCACCCGTCGACGCAGCCGGGCGTTCTCCGCCGCGACCGGGTCGGACTTGCGGCCCGGCCGCCGGCCCGACATCGCCTCCAGGGCACCCCGTTCACGCTGCTTGCGCCACTCCGAGATCAACGACGAGTACAAGCCCTCGCGACGCATGATCTCCCCAACCTGGCCGCGCGACTCGGCGGCGTCGATCTCGGCCAGCACGGCCAGCTTGTACTTCGGGGCGTACGACCGGTTCGGGGCACGAACCTCAGGGTCCGGGCGCGACACCACAGTCTCAACGGTAGTAGTAGTAGACATGCTTCCTCTCGATTCCCGCCCTACTCAACAGTCTCTTCGTCAAGAGCGGCAACCCCTAGTATGACAGAGAGGGTTTCATCGTCGACGGGTTCAGTCGGATGATCGTCGGCTGGCGTGTCGCTGCACACATGCGCACCACGATGGTCCTCGACGCCGTCGACATGGCCGCCTGGTCGCGTGGTGCTCGCATCGACGGGCTGCGTTGTCATTCCGACGCCGGCTCGCAGGGCGGAATCAGGCGGTCCTCGCAACACCTCGAGCGCGGAGGATGCGATGAGTTCGAGGCAGCGTCAACGAGCGATCCGAGTGTTGCGTGGTCCGATGCGGTCGCCGGGTCGGCCGCCGGGGTGGCGGCGTGAGCATCGGCAGCGGTTCTGGGCGGCGGTCGCCGGCGGTCTGTCGAGCGAGGACGCGGCCGCGGTCGCCGGCGTGGCATCCGCGGTCGGTACCCGCTGGTTCCGTGAAGGTGGCGGCATGCCACCGCTCACGTTCGTCCCGCTGTCGGGCCGCTATCTGTCCTTCGCCGAGCGGGAAGAGATTGCCATCCTGCGCGCCCAGCGCTGCGGGGTGCGTGACATCGCTCGTCGGATCGGGCGGTCGCCATCGACCGTGTCGAGGGAGCTGCGCCGCAACGCCGCCACTCGCGGCGGTGCGGTGGACTACCGGGCGTCGAACGCTCAGTGGCATGCCGATCGGCGAGCGCGTCGACCGAAGGTAGGCAAGCTGGCTGCCAGCGAGGCCCTTCGCGGGTACGGTGCAGGACCGTCTGGCCGGGCACGATCACCGCCCCCGACGGTTCGATGGTGGCTGGCCCACAGGTGTGCTGGATCGGTCGGCGTCACGGGCGACGGCAGGATCGGCGGTGGGCGAAGTCGTGGAGCCCGGAGCAGATCTCGAGCCGGCTGCGGGTCGATTTCCCCGATGATGAGTCGATGCGCATCTCGCACGAGGCCATCTATCAGGCGCTGTACGTGCAGGGCCGTGGGGCGCTGCGCCGCGAGCTCGTCGCCTGTCTGCGCACCGGTCGAGCGCTGAGAGTCCCCCGGGCGCGCACCACGGGGCGGGGCAAGAAGTTCATCACCCCGGAGGTGATGATCAGTGAACGACCGGCCGAGGTTGACGACCGGGCGGTGCCCGGCCACTGGGAGGGCGACCTCATCATCGGGCTCGACAGCTCAGCAATCGGCACCCTCGTGGAACGCACCACCCGGTTCACGATGCTGCTGCACCTTCCACGCAATGGACGGCCACGGCGACGGGCCCCGAGTGAAGAACGGGCCGGCGCTCGCCGGCCACGGCGCCGACGCAGTCCGCGACGCCATCGCTGCGTCGATCGCCACGCTGCCCGAGCAGCTGCGCCGATCGCTGACCTGGGACCAGGGCGCCGAGATGGCCCAGCACGTTCGACTCCGCATCGACACCGGACTGGCGATCTACTTCTGCGACCCGCACAGCCCGTGGCAGCGTCCGACCAACGAGAACACCAACGGCCTGCTGCGCCAGTACTTCCCGAAGGGCACCGACCTCGCCAAGCACACCCCGACCGATCTCGCCGCCGTCGCCGCCGCGCTCAACGGCCGGCCCCGCAAGAGCCTCCACTGGAGAACACCAGCCGAGGCCCTCGACGGCCTTCTACGCTCTGCCTAGAAGGCCGGTGTTGCCAGCACCCCCTGAACCCGAGCAGTTCACCTCGGTGCGTTGGGGTGAACGTCTCGCCGAGCTCGGCGCCACCCCGTCGATCGGCAGCGTCGGCGACAGCTTCGATAAGACGTTGGCTTCACACTGCACCTTCTGGTGTTGGTTCGATGAGGACTCGGTTGGCGAGTCGGTGGCCCATGTGTTTGACGAGCCGGGGGTCGCTGGCGGTGGGCGGCTGGTAGAGCCGCTCGTTCTTGTCGTTGGCCTTGTGGGAGACGAGCAGGCCGGCGTGGTGCCAGTCCTTGATGGTGGAGGGGTGGACGTGGAGGCGTTCGGCGATCTCGCCGATGGTGAGCAGGCCGCGGGACCGCAGCCGTTCGGCATGGCTGGGGAGCTGGTGTGTGCGGCGTAGGTGCAGCACGATCAGGCGGGTGAAGGGTTGGCCGGTGCCGGAGCGGTGTCCGGCCGCGTTGAGCGCGTCGGCGACTTCGGCGTCGGTGTAATCGTCGAGCAGGCGGTCGAGCAGGTCGAAGGTGTCGGGCTCGGTCTGGCTGAGCATCCCCCCGTTGGGCGGACACCTCGTATAGGAGGAAGTCCATGTCCAACAAGAAACGGGCGCCGGGTCGTCCGTCGAAGTATCCGCCGGAGTTCCAGCGCGACGCGGTCGCGATGGTCCTCGATGAGGAACGCTCGATCGCGGATGTTGCCCGTTCGATCGGCGTGAACGAAGGCACGCTCGGGAACTGGGTCGGTAAGGCTCGACGTGACCGCGTGCAGGGCTCGTCGCTCACCACTGATGAGCGGGCCGAGCTCGCCGAGCTGCGCCGGGAGACGGCGCAGCTGCGGATGGAGCGTGATCTGCTCAAACGATCACTGGCCTTCTGGGTGAAGGAGTCGACACCGTGAGCCGCTACGAGTGTGTCGCCGACCAGAAGGTAGCCGGGTTCCCGGTGACGAAAGCGTGCGAGGTCGTCGAGGTGTCGACGTCGGGGTTCTACGACTGGTGCGCACGCGAGGCGGCCGAGCCCACCGAGCGTGAGATCGCCGAGGATCAACTGGTGGCGTTGATGCGGGAGATCTTCGATGCCGCCGACGGCAACTACGGGGTCCCGCGGATGCACCGCGAGCTTCGCCAGGGCGGCGTCGTCGTGAACGTCAAGCGGGTGCGACGCCTGATGCGCCTGCACGGCATGGCCGGGCGCTGCATCCGTCGCCGTGTCCGCACCACGTTCCCCGGCCCCGACGGCTACACGATCCCCGACCTCGTCGGCCGGGCGTTCACACCGGGCAAGCCCGATGTGGCGTGGTGCCAGGACATCGAGCGCCACGAGGCGCTCTTGAACCGTGCGGTGGTGAAAGGACACCGCCGTCGGCTCGTCGCAGCGAGCCGGTTGAAGCTGAGGGCAGCCTGATCCCTGGGACGAGGGGGAGGGCGGCAAGCAGCCCTGACAAAGCCGGGACGTGCCAGCACTGCCAGATGGTGCGGGTCCGGCGAGCAAGACGGAAAGGTGTACGTGAGGAACCAGCGGCTGAACGCCCCTCAAGAGCAGACCACCAGCTCGAATCTGGCAGATCTGGGCTGGGTTGCAACGCGCACCCACACGGCAACGTGCGGGGAACTCCTTGGTCGGTTGATGTCGCCGGTCGGGAGGCCATGGTGAAGGCCTGCGGCGTAGCCGTGGCGATGTTGCGGGGGCATAGCTGGGCGCCGACCCCGTCGAACGGTTCGAGAGTGAACGTGGGAACCATCCCGGCGGTCCCCTCCCCGGCCAGCAGCCAGCTGGCCGGCGGGAAGGCCCGTCGCCGGTCGATGCCGACGGGATGGGACGGAGGACCCGTAGTAGTCCGAGGCCGGGAAAGCCGGTCACATGGCGAAGGGGTCCAGCGTGTTCGCAGCATCCCCGCTGATCGAGGAGGTCGCTGGTGAACACCGGCGCTCCGTGGCCCGACCTCGTCGAGGCCGAGCAGCGGGTACTCGTGATGCAGACGAAGCTGCACCAATGGGCGATCGGCCGATCCTGGCCGTCGTTTCGATGACCTTGCCAACCTCGTGTATGACCCGGCGTTCCTCGTTGTGGCGTGGGCTCGGGTGCGGGGCAACAAGGGTGCACGAACCGCCGGCGTCGATGGAGTGGCACCCCGCTCCATCGTGTTCGGTGTTGAGGCGCTGCTCGGCGGGCTGCGAGATGATCTCAAGGCCGGCCGGTTCGTTCCTCGGCGGGTGCGGGAGAAGACGATCCCCAAAGCGGGCGGCAAGCTCCGTGCGCTGGGGATCCCGACGACCGCAGACCGGGTCGTGCAAGCCGCGTTGAAGCTGGTGCTCGAGCCGATCTTCGAGGCGGACTTCGAGCCATGTTCGTATGGCTTCCGCCCGAAGCGCCGAGCCCAGGACGCCATCGCTGAGATCCACTACTTCGGATCACGCACCTACGAGTGGGTGTTCGAGGCGGACATCAAGGCGTGCTTCGACGAGATCGACCACACCGCCCTCATGGGTCGTGTGCGACGTCGGATCGGGGACAAGCGCGTGCTGGGTTGGGTGAAGGCGTTCTTGCGGGCCGGGGTCCTCACCGAAGAGGGCGCCAACCGCGAGACGATCACCGGCACACCCCAAGGCGGGATCCTCTCACCGCTGCTGGCCAACATCGCCCTGTCCGTTCTGGACGAGCACTTCACCACGAAGTGGGAAGCGCTCGGCCCGTATTGGACACGCGCCAAGCATCGCCGCGCCGGGGTTCCGGCCATGAGGCTCATCCGCTACGCGGATGACTTCGTGGTCATGATCGCCGGCACCCGCGACGACGCCGACGCGCTGTGGGACGAGGTCGGCTCGGTGTTGGCGCCGATGGGCCTGCGCCTGTCGGAAGCCAAGACGAGGGTCTGCCACATCGACGAGGGGTTCGACTTCCTCGGGTGGCGCATCCAGCGCCAAGCCTGGCGAGGCCGGATCGGGAAGAGGGCGGTCTACACCTACCCGTCGAAGAAGGCGCTCGCGTCGATCATCGACAAGGTGCGGACCCTGACTCGCAGAGCAAGCCATCGAACGCTTGCAGACCTGCTGCGCCGGTTGAACCCGGTGCTGTGCGGGTTCCGGAGGATTTCGTACGCCGGTTCCGGTTGATTCCGTACAGCGATTCCGAGGGTTTTTGTACATGCCCTTGAGGAGGTTGCCGATGGTCCGCGCGTGAGCTGAGGCCGCCGTCCACTCTCGCTTGGAGTTCCGACTCCGAGGAGGTGGCTGGTGCCGAGACCCCGTCTCGCTATGCGTAAGGTCCGCGAGATTCTCCGATTGGCCCATGAGGGCTTGCCGCTTCGTCAGATCGGCGCGGCGCTCGGTGTGCCGTTCACGACCGTCGGCGATCATCTGCGCCGTGCGGCCGGTGCGGGTGTGGCCTGGCCGCTGCCCGCCGAGCTGGACGACACCGCGTTGGAGGCGTTGCTGTTCCCGCGGGGTCCGGCGCCTGAGCCGACCCGGCCGGTGCCGGACTGGCGCCGGGTGCACCGTGAGCTGCGCCGCCCGGGGGTGACGTTGATGCTGCTGTGGCACGAGTACCGCGAGGAGCACCCCGACGGCTACGCGTACTCCCAGTTCTGTCTGCACTACCGTGCCTTCCAGCGACGCCTGGATCTGCCGATGCGTCAGGAGCATCGAGCCGGTGAGCGGCTGTTCGTCGACTTTCCCGGCCAGAGGTTGCCGATCTATAACCGGCGCAGCGGCGAGGTCCACCTTGAGGCCGAGCTGTTCGTCGCCGTGTTGGGCGCCTCGGACTACCTCTACGCCGAAGCGATCGCCTCCCAGAGCCTGGAGCACTGGGTCGGTGCCCACGTCCACTGCTTCGAGGCGATGGGCTGTGTGCCCAGGGTGGTGGTGTGCGACAACTTGCGCAGTGGGGTGACCCGGGCGCATCGCTACGAGCCTGATGTCAACGCCACCTATGAGGAGATGGCCGCCCACTACCTATTGACTGAACTACGGCCTGTGTATGTCCAGTTAGAGACACATGTCGGCCATCCACCGTTGATGGTGGTGAGGCTGCTAGACAGCCGTCCTCATGAGCAGCGAGCAGGAGCCGTCGAGGGACCTGGCTGCCTTGGTGGTGCCTCAGGTCGGCCGGCTGGTCGACACGGGCGACCGCGTGGGAGCCGTATCGGCTTGTCGGCGCGGACGGGGTGGCGGTGGCGGCGGTGTCGGCGTGGTTCGCCGATCTGCAGGCGAGGGGCCGGTCGCGTCGGCGACGGTCCGCTCGTATGGGACGGACCTGCTGCGGTGGTTCCGGTTCCTGTGGGCGGTCGGGGTGGCGTGGGAGCGGGCGACGCGTGGTCGAGGCCCGCGACTTCTGCCGGTGGTTGCAGGTCGCCGGGAAGCCGGCGCGGTCGCACTGGCGGCGTGCCGGACGACGAGCCGGCGGTCGGCGCAGGCGGGCGGCGTGTACTCGGCGTCGGTGCGGGCGCACAGCGAGACGGTGCTGCGCGGCTTCTACGACTTCCACCGCGAGGCGGGCAGCGGGCCGGTGCTCAACCCGTTCCCGCTGGACCGGTCCCGGCGTGGCGGGCGGGCGCATGCGCATCACAACCCGATGGAGCCGCACCGCAACGATCGCGCGGGCCGTTACCGGCCGACGGTCCCGACCCGCATCCCGCGCGCGTGCCCGACGCGCGAGTTCAACGAGATCTTCGCCCGGCTGCCGTCGCACCGGGATCGGGCGCTGGTGGCGTTCTACGTCTCGACCGGGGCGCGGGCGTCGGAGCTGTTGTCGGTTCGCAGGGCGGGGTTGACCCGGGCCGCCAGTTGATCAGGGTGGTCCGCAAGGGCAGCGGGGTGACCCAGGAGCTGCCGGCGTCGAGCGACGCGTTCGTGTGGTTGCGGCTCTACCAGGTGGAGATGGAGCGAGCTGATCCCGTCGGGGCGCCGGCAGCCGTTGTGGTGGACGCTGCGCCGCCCGGCGCGCCCGCTCACCTATCACGGCGCGCACCGCATGTTCGAGCGGGTGAACCGGCTGGCCGGGACGACGGCGACGCTGCACTCGCTGCGCCACACGGCGGCCTACCGGATGGCCGAGGACCCGGCGCTGCCGCTCACCGACGTGCAGGCGGTGCTGGGCCACGCCCAGCTGACGACCACCCAGATCTACCTGACCCCGCGAAAGGAAGACGTGATCCGCCGGGTGCTGGCCCATCACGCCGAGCAGACCCGCCTGGCGGCGGAACGGGTGATGCCCGGCGCCGGCACCGGGCTACCGGCCCGAGACGCTCGATGTCCTCTTCGGCGCGGTCGGCTCGTGAGCGTCGCCGTCGAGCAGCCCAACGTCGTCGGTCAGCGCCGACCGGCCGGTGGCGGCCGTGGCGGCGGCTCGGTTCCCGGCCCGGGCATCCGAGACGCGGTGGCCGGCGACACGCCAGTCGGGCGACGCAGGTGCTGGCCCGGCTGACCTCGCCGCCGTTCGTCTCGGCGCAGCGAGACAAGCAGACCAAGCGCGTTCGGGGCGTGCGGCTGTTGGTCGGCTGGCTGGCCGACCAGGCCGGGCGGACATGGCAGGAGCGCTGGCTGTCGAGCGGGGCCGACACCGCCGGGGCTGAATGGCGACAGGTCCCGGTGGGCTGGCTGCACGCCCACGGCGAGCGATCGGCGTATCGCCACCAGGCGCTGGTCGAGGCGTTGCCGGTGGCGATCTCGCGCCGATGTCATCCGGCCGTCGTTGACGTGGCTGGTGAGCGGCGGCCCGGCCAGAGGCGGCCTGTTCGTCCGCACCCTGGCGGCCTCACGCGACCCGGACGGGTTCGCCCGGTTGGCCGCAGCCTGCGACGCCGATCCGGGCGTCTCGGCGGTGGCGAGAGGCCAGACGCTGTATCGGGCGGCGATGATCGTCGCCGCCAAAGGAGGCACGCTCGGCGACATCACCGTCGGCGATGTCGTCGAGCTGTTCGACGCCGCAAGACGAGCTGGCCCCCAACGCGGCCGCCGGCCGGACCCTGCTCTACCGGTTGCTGCACCAGATGGGGGTCCTCGGCCACGGCGCACCGCCGACGCTGCGAGCGTTGCGCACCGCCGGCCAGCCCAGCACCGAGGAGCTGATCGACCGCTACCGGCTCAGCTGCCGCCCGATCCGCGACCTGCTCGTCGAGTATCTGCGCGAGCGCCAGCCGGCCCTCGACTACAACAGCTTGGAGTCCCTCGCCAACTACCTCGGCAAGCTGTTCTGGTCCGACCTCGAGCGCCATCATCCCGGCATCGACAGCCTGCACCTGAGCGTCGAGGTCGCCGAGGGCGTGGAAGCAGCGGCTGCGAACGGTGACCAAGACGATCACCACCGCCACGGGCGACAAGACGCAGGTGGCCGTCGAGCGGATCAACTACCGGGAGTGCCTGACCCCGGTGCGGGCCTTCTACCTGGATCTGGCTCACTGGGCGGTGGAAGACCCGGGACGCTGGGCGGCGTGGGTGGCGCCCTGCCCGATCGGCGAAGAGGAGATCAACCGGCAAGAAGGCCAAACGCAAGCGCAAGTCACGGATGGACGCCCGCACCCGCGAACGCCTGCCCGTCTTGCCAGTCCTCGTGCGCATCGTCGCCGAGCGGCGCACGGCACGCCGCCGCCCTCCTCGATGCGGCCCGTCAGGCCCGACCCGGCGAGACGTTCAACGCAGCCGGGACAACCCTGGTGCGCTCCGACCGTCGAGCCGCGCGTCCGGTGCCGGCAAGGTCTGGGCGCACGACCCGGCCGACCGCCGACGCCGCGACCTGGTGCGCGAAGAAGACCACGCCTTCTGGGCCTGGGCCATCGTCGAGGTGCTGCGCGCCACCGGTGTCCGCGTCGAGGAACTGCGCGAGCTCAGCCACCACAGCCTGGTCCAATATCGCCTGCCCACGACCGGCGAGATCGTCCCGTTGCTGCAGATCCTCCCGTCCAAGACCGACACCGAACGCCTGCTTGGTGGTCAGCCCCGAACTCGCCGACGTGCTCAGCGCCATCATCTTGCGCGTCAGCGACGGGACCGGAGCCGTCCCGCTCGTCGCCCGCCTACGACACCCACGAACGAGTGTGGTCAGCCCCGGCGCCGCTGCTGTTCCAACGCCGTCTCAACACCGAGAACCGGGTGATCGCCGACAGCATGGTGCGCACCATCCTCACCGCCGCGCTCGCCCACACCGGCCTCGTCGACCCCGTCGACGGAAAGCCGCTGCGCTACACGCCCCACGACTTCCGTCGAATGTTCATCACCGACGCCATGATGAACGGCCTCCCACCGCACATCGCCCAGGTCATCGCCGGGCACCGCGACATCAACGTCACGATCGGCTACAAGGCCGTCTACCCCGAAGAAGCCGTGCAGGCCCACCTCGCCTTCCTCGCCCGGCGACGATCACTGCGGCCCAGCGACGAATACCGCACCCCCACCGACGAGGAATGGCAAGAGTTCCTCGGTCACTTCGAGCGACGCAAGGTCTCCATCGGCACCTGCGCTCGAGCGTTCTCGCACGCCGTGCATCCACGAACACGCCTGCGTCCGCTGCTCGATGCTGTGGCCCGACCCGGCAACAGCAGCCGCCGCCTCGTCGAGATCCGCGACAACCTCACCGCCCGCATCGCCGAAGCAGAACGAGAAGGCTGGCTCGGCGAAGTCGAAGGACTCACAGATCAGCCTCGCCGGCGCAGACGAAAAGCTCGCACCAGATCGACGGCCGACACGCCCTCACGCCCGGCTGAACATCGCCTCCGCGCCCACCGATCGACACGCTGGCATGGCGCAGCGACGAAGAAATCGAGTTCAGAGAATACGGGGTGGCGATCATCCCGACTCGTCCGGGTAAACCCGCGCGACAAAGCGAAAGTCGAAGCCGGGGTGTTGCTGGCGGAACGTTGGATCCTGGCCCGGCTCCGCAACCGGCGTTTCTATTCCCTGGCCGAAGCCAACGCGGCGATCGCGGTGTGCGTGACGGCGATCAACGAACGGCCGTTCCGCAAACTGCCCGGTTCGCGGCGCTCCTGGTTCGCTGAGCTCGAAGCCCCGGCCATGCGACCCCTGCCGGGCACCCGTTACGAGTTCGCCCGTTGGCGGGTGGGGTTCAAGGTCAACATCGACTACCACGTCGAGTCGAACCATCACTACTACTCGGTGCCCTACCAGTTGGTGGGCGCCCGCGTCGACGTACGGGTCACCGCGGGCACCGTCGAGATCTTCCACGCGTCCGAAACGGGTGGCGTCGCATCGACGCGACGACACCCCCGGGCGCCACACCACCGACGCCGCCCACATGCCGCAGTCCCACCGGCGACACGCCGAATGGAACCCGGGCCGCATCGTGGCATGGGCGCAGCGCACCGGGCCTTCGACCGCGGCGCTGGCCGCGGCCATCCTGGATGCTCGCCGCCATCCCGAGCAGGGCTACCGCAGCTGCCTGGGCATCATCCGCCTCGCGGAGCGTTACGGACCCGAACGCGTCGAAGCGGCCTGCGCCCGCGCTCTGCACGTCAGGGCGTTGTCGTATCGCTCGGTCGAGTCGATCCTGCGTCACGGCCTCGACACCCAACCGCTGCACACCGCACCGGCGCGCACCCATCCACCCCATCAGAACGTGCGCGGCGGCGACTACTACCAATGAAAGGAACCGACATGCTGACCAACGCCACCCTCGACGGGTTACACGCCCTTCGCTTACCCGGCATGGTCCGAGGCCTCCTCGAACAACGCGAACACCCCGACTACACGACGCTCGGTTTCGAGGAACGCCTCGCCATGCTCGTGGACCGCGAACTCACCGAACGTCGCAACCGGCGACTCGAACGGGCGTTGAAAACCGCCAAGCTGCGGTTCCCCGCCACCATCGAAGCCATCGACTTCCGCCGCCACCGCGGCGTGGAACGCGCCCAGATCCTCACCCTGGCCGAGTCGCACTGGATCGACAACCACCACAGCGTCGTCATCGTCGGCGCCACCGGGCTCGGCAAGACCTACCTCGCTTGCGCGTTGGCCAACGCTGCCATCCGCCACGGCCACAGCGCGCTCTACCTCCGCGCGCCGCGTTTACTGGACGAAGTCGCCCTCGCCCGAGCCGACGGGCGACTCGCGCGCATCCTCGCCCACTGGGCCCGTGTCGACGTCTTACTCATCGACGACTTCCTCATCAGACCACTCCGCCCCGACCAAGCAGCCGACGTGCTCGAAGTCATCGAAGACCGCGTGCAACTGCGCTCCACCATCGTCACCAGCCAACTACCCGTCGCCATGTGGCACGAAGCCCTCGGCGAACCCACCGTCGCCGACGGCATCCTCGACCGCCTCCTCGAAAACGTCCACCGCATCGAACTCCACGGGGAGTCCATGCGCCGTCGCGCCCACGACAACAGCGACACCGACACGCCAGCGACCAACCCGATGCCTCCACACCTCACCTCGAAGAAGCCATGAACGACCCGCACGACGATCGGCGCCAGAAACCAGGCCCTGTATTGCCCTGTGAGCCGCGAACAGCGCCACCCCGCGTCCAACCACCCGGGAACCGACCAGGGCCAACGTGTCTTGGCCGGCGCGTCGACACCCGGTCAGACTTTCCACTCGACAACGCGAAGGAGGTGACCATCACGGGCTAACCAGCTCAGCGTCGGCCGCCAAGCGGCCTCCGACCAGCGCGTACGAAATCACCGGACTACGCGTACGGAAACACCGGAATCGGCAGTGCTGCGGGGATGGTGCAACTACTTCCGTCACGGCGTGTCCGCACGGACATTCAGCTACGTCGATCACTACGCCTTCTGGCGGGTCTTCGGCTGGCTCCGCAAACGACACGTCGGGCTGAACAAGCACACCCTGGCCCGCCGCTACCTCCCAGGCTGGAGTATTCGCGACGGAGGCATCGACATGTTCCGGCCACAAGCGGTCGCCATCGAGCGATACCGCTACCGGGGCACCAAGATCCCGACCCCATGGTCGAGCGTGACAACAGGACCATCCGCACCCGCGGCATGACCACGTGGAGAGCCGGATGCGGTGGAAGTCGCACGTCCGGTTGTATGTCCAAGCCGTGGTTATGTTGAACAGGCGCTTCCTCGGCCGCGTTTGTCCTGCTCAGCGCCTGCTGTTGTGGTGATGCGTTCCACATAACCGGGTCTGTCCTGTCGAGGCTTCGCGGACCGTGTTCCGCGGTCCGACAGGAGGAAGCGATGGGCAGGAAGGTGTGGGTCCCGGTTGTGTCGGGGCCGTTGGCGCTGTACGCGGCGGGGTTCGAGGGCTGGCTGAGGTCTCGGGCGTACTCGCTGTCGGCGGGGGTCGACAGGCTGTGTCAGTTCGACCAGCTCAGCCGTTGGCTTGAGGGCGAGGGGCTTGGCGTGGGCGAGTTGACCGGCGAGCAGGCCGAGCGGTTCGTTGCGGCGCGTCGCGCGGCGGGCCGGGTGACGTGGGTTTCGCTGCAGAGCGTGATGCTGCCGCTTGAGTATTTGCGCTGGCTGGGGGTCGCACCGACGCCGGCGCCGACGGTCGTGGAGGGGCCACTCGAGGAGTTGTTGGCGGACTACGGCCGCTATCTGCTGGTCGAGCGTGGGCTCTCGCAACACACGGTGCTCGATGCGTTCGGGCCGGCGGCGCGATTGTTCTTGGCCGAGCAGGAGGCCCCGGACGGGCTCGAGCTCGAGCGGCTCTCGGCGGCGGACGTGAGTTCGTTCCTGGTCCGCGAGTCCGCGAGGCGCAGCGTGTCGGGAGCGCGGGACCTGGTCTGCCGCGCTGCGGTCGTTGTTGCGCTACTTGCACCTGGCGGGGTTGATCGAGGCGCCGTTGGTGTGGGCGGTCCCGGCCCGCTCGCCGATCTGCGGGATCGCACGCTGCCGCGCGGGCTGGAACCAGCGGCAGTCAGGAAGCTGCTGGTCCAGCTGCGATCGGCGCACGCTGGTCGGCCGGCGCGACTACGCAATCTTGCTGTTGTTGGCGCGGCTCGGGCTGCGGGCCGGCGAGATCGCCGCGTACCGGCTCGACGACATCGACTGGCGGGCCGGGCTGCTGCTCGTTCGTGGCAAGGGCGCCCGCCAAGACGTGCTGCCGTTGCCCGTCGATGTCGGCGAGGCGATCGTGTCTTATCTTCGCCGTCGCCAGCGGTGCGAGTGCCGGGCGCTGTTTCTGCGGGTGACCGCGCCGGTGCCGGGAATTGAACCGAAGCACGATCGGATGGGTCGTTCGTGCCGTGTGCGACCGGGCGGACTTGCCGAGAGTCGGCGCCCATCGACTGCGGCACACGGCGGCGACCGAGATGCTCAGGCACGGCCGCGTCGCTGGCAGAGATCGGCCAAGCGCTGCGCCACCGCGAGCAGAAGACCACCGCGATATACGCCAAGGTCGACCGCAAGGCGCTGCAGGTGCTCGCCCGCCCGTGGCCGTCGCCGGCAGGTGTGGCATGACCACGCTGCCCGAATCCCTCGCCGACTATCTGGCGATCCGCCGTCGGCTCGGGTTCGACTGCCCCAGGACGGCCGGCTGCTCGCAGGGTTCGTCGATTTCCTCGACGGGCAGGCGCCGAGCGGATCACCACCGAACTGGCTCTGACGTGGGCGTGGACGCCCGTGCACGCACACCCGCACCGCTGGCGCCAACGGCTCTCTGTCGTGCGTGGGTTCGCCCGCCATCTCGCGGCCATCGACCCAGCGAGCGAGGTTCCCTCCAAGGACCTGTTGCCAGGGCATCGCCCGCGGATCTCGCCTACATCTACACCGACGCCGAGATCACGGCGTTGATGGAGGCGGCAGGAAAGCTCCGACTGCCGCTGCGGGTGGCGCGTCACCAGACGCTGATCGGGCTGCTGGCGAACCACGGCAGCGCGCCCTGGAGAGGCGCTCGCGCTCCTCGACCGCCACGACGTCGATCTTCGCCACAGCGTGGGCCACGTTCGGGCGGGCAAGCAGAACAAGCAGCGCGAGGTGCCGCTGCACGACAGCACGATCCACGCGCTGCGCGCAGCACGCCCGCCTGCGCGACACGCGTGACCCCGAGCCCTCCACCGCCGGCGTTCTTCATCTCCGCCAACGGACGACGGATGGCCCGAGCAGAACTGACCGGATGTTCACGAAACTGATCCGTGAGGTCGGTCTCGACCGCTGCGGCGCCCGTGCCAGACCCCGGCCACACGATCTCAGACAGCCGCGTCGCTGTGCGCACGCTCCTCGACTGGCATCAAGCCGGCGAGGACGTCGACCGGCGGATGCCGCTCCTGTCTACCTATCTCGGCCATGCCGACCCGGCCAGCACGTACTCGGTATTTGGAGGCGGTTCCCGAGCTGCTCGAGCGGATGAAGCCGGCGCCTGGAGCAGCTCCCCGAGGCGCTCTCATGACCGCGCTCGCGGCCCGTGGTTCCAGGCGCTCTTGGACCCCACCGGTCCGATCACCCAGCGCAACGCAAGCCCAGAGACGATCGCCGCCTACCGCTAGACATTCAGACTGCTGTTGCGCTTCGCCCATGAGTCACGGGCAAGCAGCCCCTTCCAGCTGGACATCGACGTTGCCAACGTGCCGCGATTCTCGGCGCGGTCCCGAACGACCTCGAACAACACCGGGGCAACAGCCCGAGAACCCGCAACGCCAGGCTGGGGGCGATCCACTCCTTGAACCGGTTCGCCGCGCTCGAACATCCCGAGCACGCCGCGGTAATCCGCGGTGGTGACGGCCATCCCCACCAAGCGCCACGAGCGCAACACCGTCAGCTACCTCGATCGCGACGAATTGACAAACATCCGCCCGCCGCCCCCGACAGCGACACCTG
>CAVRBV010000002.1:0-85911 GCA_963719295.1 Ilumatobacteraceae bacterium | reverse complement strand
GCAGGTGTCCGACATCGAGAACTTCGTCGTCCAGCAGGTCGACGCCATCGTGGTGCTGCCGCTGTGCGGGGTCGACCCACTCGCTTCCGTGCTCGCCGACGCCACGGCCGCCGGCATCAAGGTCGTCGGCTACTCGACCGAGATCCCGGGCGGCGACGGCGCCATCGTCTCTCGGAACGACAAAGGGCCCAGGCGGTCGCCGACGAGGCGTTGCGCTGGCTGGACGAGAACTACACCGGGGATCCGAGAGCTTCACGTGGGCGCTGTACACCTACGACCAGTGCGGCGCGCCGTGCACCGATCGCACCGACACCGATTCGCGACAATCATCACCGCGTACCGCGTGGAGCCGCTCGAGGCCGAGGCGGTCGACGGAACGACCGGGCTGGACGCCGCCGAGACGTTCCTCCAGCAGGAGCCGGACCTGGCGATGCTGATCGGCGTCAAGACGCCGGGGCGCTCGGTGCCTACCAGGCGTTCCAGGAGGCGATCGCCAACGGCCGCGACCCCGAGAGCATCTTCGTCGGTGGCATGGACGGCCAGACCGAGGCGCTCGAGCTGATCGCCGACGGCGGGGGCGAGGGCGGCATCTACCGGGCGAGCGGCGCGCTGATCCTCGACGACCTCGGCCGGGCGATGGCCGACCTGCCCGCCGACCTGATCAAGGGCAAGGACGTGTCGGTTCTCGAGCTGCCATACGAGCTGGTGACCCCGGCCAACACGGCGCAGCCCAGGAGATCGTCGACACCTACAACTCGTTCACCGCCGACGTCAGCGCCGACACGTCGGCCGCCGGGACCGCCGTCGAGGCGACCGCCGCTGCCGGCTCCGAGGGCTGATCGGGGCCCATGTCCTCCACGACCGTCGCCTCAGCGAACGTGGACGAGCCGGGTCCACACGGTGAGGGTGGCGGCCCCGAGCACGGTCCCGACATCGCATCCGCGGTGTCGGGACCGACCCGGAGCCGCTGCGCCAACGCTTCACCGCGTGGCTACTTCGTCAATGGCATCGTCGTCGCGCTGATCGCCGAGGTGGTGTTCTTCACACCCAGTCCGACAAGTTCCTCTCGACGTCCAACACCAAGCTGGTCCTCACGCAGATGGCGGCGACGGCGGTGCTCGCCGTGCCGGTGGCCCTGCTCCTGCTGAGCGGGTACATCGACTTCGCCGTCGGGTCCACCGCCGGCCTCGCCGGCGTGTTCATGGGGATGTACCTCCAGGGTGGCGACAAGAACGCCCTCGTCGGGGTGCTCATCGCGATCGGTGTCGGCGTCGCCGTCGGGGCGACGCAGGGCCTGCTCGCCACCCGGGTTGACCCTCTCGCCGATCATCGTCACCCTCGGCTTCTACACCGGGGTGCACGGCCTGGTCTTCGTGATCGGGGGCGGCAAGGTGAAGAGCCGGCTCGGGCCGGGGCTGGCCGAGATCGGGCGGGGCACGGTGCCGGGCACCGACATCCCCTACCCGGTCGCCATCGCCGCCGTGCTGCTTGCTGCTCGGCTGGTTGTTCCACACCCGCACCCGATGGGGTCGCCACGTGGTCAGCCTCGGGGTGAGCCCGGAGGCGTCACGGCGCGCCGGCATCAGCCTCAACACGTTGCCGTTCCTCACCTACGCCACGACGGGGGCGTGTGCCGGCATCGCCGCAATCATCTTCGCGGCGCATCTCGATGCCGCCCCGCCGACCCTCGGCGACGGCCTCGAGATCGAGGTGCTGAGCGCGGTTCTCCTCGGTGGGGTGGCATTCGGCGGCGGCAAGGGTTCGATGGTCGGCGTGGCCGCCGGGGTGCTGTTCATCGGGTTCCTCAACAACGGCCTCTTGCTCATGGGTGCCCCACCGTTCTGGTTGCGGGTGAGCTCCGGGGCGGCGCTCGTCGCGGCCGCGGCGATGGAGGGCACCAGCCGCTACTTCGACCGGCGTCGCCGGGGAGAAGGTTGACGTGGCGCCCACCGACGCCGTGCGCAGGCGTCGACGACCTGCTCATCCCCGATCGCATCGTGGTCGAGCTGCGCGACCAGATCCTCGGCGGTCAGATCCGCCCCGGTGCGCGCATCAACGTCCGGCGCCTGGAAGCGATCTACGGCGTCTCGCACATCCCGATCCCGAGGCGATCCGGCGCCTCGAGGGAGAGGGGCTCGTGGTCAACGTCCCGAACCGCGGGGTCGTCGCGGCCGACGTGTCGTTGCAGGAGCTCGACGACATCTACGACCTGCGCCGGATCGTCGAGCCACCGGTGTTGCGGCGCGCCGTCACTCAGGCCAGTGCCGAGCACGTCACCCGGCTGCGGGCGGCGTTCGACGCCCTCGAGCGCTCGGCGGCCGGCGACGACGGCGAGCGCAGCTTCTCCGACGTCCACTGGGACTTCCACTGGATGCTGCTCGAGCCCGGGGCCACCGGCGAGATCACGCGCCTGGTGCGCCGGTTGTGGCACGTCGCCGACCGCTACGTGCTGCTCACCAATTCGGTGGCCCACGACGTCGCCGCCGAACAGCACCACCAGCTGGTCGACGCCTTCGTCGCCGGCGAGGCCGAGCAGGCGGCGGAGATCCTCCTGCGCCACCTGCACCTCACGGGCGACGCCCTCACGTCAACTTCAACCAACTCGTGCTGCCCGGCCCCCCGCCCGTCGGCGACCCCGTGCCGTTGGCCCACGCCTGAACCTCCGACCGCTCCACCCAGAACACGCCCCCGAACGACAAGACAGGATTCCCACCATGCGCACCGCCGAGATCACCGAGTTGGCGTCGCCGCCCGTCGTGGCCGAGCGAGACGATCCCCGTCCCGCCGACGGGCAGCTCGTGCTCGACGTCGCCGCGGTCGCGCTCAACCCCGTCGACATCGCCATCGCCGCCGGCACGTTCTACGCCGGGCACCCCCCGCTCGCCTACATCCCGGCCATCGAGGCTGCCGGCTGGGTGGGCGATCGGTTCGTCTACGCCCAGGGCTCGGGCCGCGGTGTCGCGACCGACGGCTTCCTCGCCGAGCGGGTGGTGGTGACGGAGGCGGACCTGGTCGAGCTCCCCGACGGCACCGACCCGGCACTGGCGGCCGCGCTCGGGATCGCCGGCGCAACGGGCTGGCTGGCGACCACGGCGCGGGCCGAGGTCGCCCCCAACGACATCGTGGTGGTGCTGGGGGCGACCGGTGCCGTCGGCGGCATCGCCGTGCAGGCGGCGAAGCGGTGCGGGGCACGGGCGGTGATCGCCGTCGGCCGTGACGAGGCCAGACTGGCCGCCGTGCCCGGCGCCGACGCCCGCATCGTCATCGGCCCCACCCTCGCCGAGGAGGTCAACGCCGTCGCCGGCCCGCCGACCGTCGTGATCGACATGCTCTGGGGTGAACCATTGGTGTCGGTGCTCCCGGTGCTGGCGCCGCGCGCGGGTCGTCAACGTGGGCACCTCGGCCGGCGCCGTCGTGCCGATGCCGTCGGCCCCGATCGCGGCAAGCAGCTCGACCTGCTCGGGTACTCCGGTTTCGGCATCCCGCCGCCGTGTTCGCCGACGGCTACCGCGAGCTCGTCCACCTCGTCGTCGCCGGCGAGATCGTGATGCCCGTGCAGCGCTTCGGGTTGACCGACGTCGCGGACGCGTGGCGTGCGGCGGCGAGCGGTGCGTCGAAGGTCGTGGTCGACATCGCTGCTGCCGGCCGTTGATGGTCGAGATCGTGCTCCCGAAGCTCGGCATGTACGAGGGCGACGCCACGTTGATCGAGTGGCTCGTCGACGACGGTGGCGCCGTGGCGGCGGGTGATCCGCTGTTCCTGGTGGAGACGGACAAGATCGAGAGCGAGATCGAGGCCGACGACGACGGGCTGCTCGTCCAGCTGCAGCCGCCCGGGTTCCGCGCCCCGATCGGCACGGTGATCGGCTACGTCGTCTCCTCGCCCGAGGAACGAGAGCGACTCGGGGCAACGCCGTGAGCACGTCGGCCGACGTGATCACTGCTGCGCTGACGTCGATGGTGCGCATCCGCCGGTTCGAGGAGCGTGTGCGGCGCGAGTTCAGCCGCGGCGACATGCCGGGGTTCGTGCACACCTACGTCGGCGCCGAGGCCGTGGCGGTCGGCGTGTGCGCCACCTGTCGGCCGACGACCTGATCACGAGCACGCACCGCGGGCACGGCCACTGCCTGGCCAAGGGCGTCGAGATCGCACCGATGGTGGCCGAGCTGTTCGGGCGCGAGACGGGGCTGTGCCACGGCCGTGGCGGGTCGATGCACATCGCCGACTTCGGACGTGGCGTCCTCGGCGCCAACGCCATCGTCGGCGGCGGCATCGGTCTGGCGGTGGGGGCGGCGCTCGCCGGCGACGTGCTCTCCGACGGCCGCGTGGCGGTCTCGTTCTTCGGCGACGGCGCCGGCAACGAGGGGATCTTCCACGAGTCGCTCAACCTGGCGGCGATCTGGCGTCTGCCGGTGGTGTTCGTGTGCGAGAACAACGGGTGGGCCGAGTCGACGCCGGTGTCGTACGCGACGGCCGTGCCGACGGTCGCCGCGCTGCGGCCGGCTATGCCATGCCGGGCGTCCGCGTCGACGGCACCGACTTCGAAGCGATGTACGCGGCCGCCGGGGACGCCGTCGCCCGGGCCCGGGCCGGGGATGGTCCGACGCTGATCGAGGCGGTGATCCCGCGCCACACCGGTCACTTCCTCGGCGATCCCGAGAAGTACCGCAGTCGCGACGACCGGAGCGCGGCGCGTGACGACGATCCGATCCGCCGGCTGGCCGCCGCCGCCCGCGATCGAGGCATCGACGCGGACGCGATCGTGGCCGCCGCCGAGACGACGACCACCGCCGAGCTCGACGCCGCGTACGCCGCGGCGCGCATGCCCCCTGGCCGCTCGCCGAGGAGGTCGGGCGCGATGTCTACGTCGCTTGACGCCCCGACGGTGGAGCTGAGCTTCGTCGAGAGCGTCGGGCGGACGCTCGCCCACGTGATCCGCGCCGACGAGCGGGTGATCGTCCTGGGCGAGGACATCGCCGGCGGCGCCGGGCAGGGTCCGCCGCTCGAGGGGTCGATGGGCGGATCGTTCGGCGTCACCAAGGGCCTGCTCGAGGAGTTCGGGCGGCGCCGGTGCGCGACACGCCCATCTCGGAGGCGGCCATCACGGCGGCGGCGGTCGGCGCGGCGATGGCCGGCCTGCGGCCGATCGTCGACCTGATGTGGGCCAGCTTCACGCCGTACTGCATGGATCAGATCGTGAACCAGGCGGCCAAGCTGCGCTACATGAGCGGCGGCCAGGCGACCATCCCGCTGGTGCTGCGCATGGCCGCCGGCGCGGGCGTGCGTGCCGCGGCGCAGCACTCCGACACGTTGTACCCGTTCTTCACCCACGTACCGGGCCTGAAGACGGTGGTCCCGGCCACGCCGGCCGAGGCCCAGGGTCTGCTGCTCGCCGCGGTCGCCGACGACAACCCGGTGATCTTCATCGAGCACATGGCGCTGTACCGCGAGCGCGGCCCGGTGCCGGTCGAGCCTGTCGCGATGCCGCTCGGGAAGCTGGGCGTGCTGCGGGCCGGGCGCGACGTGACGATCGCCTGCGTCGGTCAGGCCGCGGTGCCGGCGCTGGCCGCGGCCGACGAGCTGTCAGCCGAGGGGATCGACTGTGAGGTGCTGAGCCTGCGCACGCTGCAACCGCTCGATGTCGACGGCCTCGTCGCGGCGGTGGCCGCGACGCGTCGGTTGGTGGTGGTGGAGGAGGCCCCGCCGCGCTGCTCGGTCGCCGCCGACGTGGCGGCGGTGGTGGGGGAGGCGCTGTTCGGCCAGCTCGCCGCGCCCGTGCGGCGCATCAACGCTGCGGCCACGCCGGTGCCGTTCAGCCCGCCGCTGGAGGATGCCTACCTCCGTCGGCCCCCCGCATCGTCGCCGCCTGCCGCTCGGTGATGTGACCGCCCAATCCCGCAACCGGTGGGCGAAACAGGACCGTACGGTCCGGTTTCCCCCATCGGTTGTTGGGGGGACCGGGCTACGGTCGGCCGGGTGAGACGGTTCGACGGCCACGCCGCCCTGGTCACCGGGGCGGGGCGAGGGATCGGTGCGGCGATCGCCCGCCGGCTCAGCGCCGAGGAGCACGGGTGCTGGTGACCGACCGCGACGGTGGCGAGCTCGCCGGCCGCGTCGCCGAGACGATCGAGGGCGCCGCGTCGGCCGCCTGTGACATCGCCGACGACGCCGCGGTGGGGCGGCCGTGGCCCAGGCGGTGGAGCGCTTCGGCCGTCTCGACGTGCTGGTGAACAACGCCGCGTCGTGCGGGCTCGACGCGCCCGGTTCGAGGACGAGCCCGACGACACGTGGGAGCGTGACCTCGACGTCACCCTGACCGGCGCCTTCCGCTGCTCTCGTGCCGCGGTGGCGCACCTCGCCGCCAGCGGCCGCGGGGCGATCGTCAACATCGGCTCGGTCAACGGCGAGCAGGACTTCGGGAACCATGCCTACGCCGCGGCCAAGGCCGGGCTGGCGTCCCTGACGCGCACCCTCGCCGGCTCGGTGGCCGGCCGCGGGGTCCGCGTCAACATGGTCGTGCCGGGGACGATCCGCACGCCGAACTGGGACGGTCGGCAGGACGAGCTCGACGCCCTCGCCGGCATCTACCCGCTCGGCCGGGTGGGCGAGCCCGACGACATCGCGGCGGCGGTCGCCTTCCTCGCGTCGAGCGACGCGGCCTGGATCACCGGCACCACGCTCGCGTCGACGGCGGCCTGCTGGCCGTCAACACCGCGTTTCTCCAGGCCCTCGCCGACGCCACGGCGGACAACGGCTGACCACTTCACCGTCGTACGATCGTCTCCGTGGCCTACGACGAGCAGTTCGCCGCCCGAATCCGCACGGCCCTCGGTAACGAGCCCGACCTCACCGAGCAGCGAATGTTCGGTGGGCTCGGGTTCATGCTCGCCGGCCACATGGTCGTGGCGGCCAGTGGCCAGGGCGGGCTGCTCGTACGGGTCGACCCCGCCGACTCCGACCGCCTCGTCGACACCACCAACGCCCGGCCGATGGAGATCCGCGGCCGGGCGATGCGTGGCTGGCTCCGCGTCGACGACGCCGATGTCCGCACGTCGCGCCAGCTCACGACGTGGGTGAAGCGGGCGACGACGTTCGTGCGCACGCTGCCGCCCAAACGCTGAGGTCGCCGGCGTTGGAAGTGTGAGCGCGGCGTGCGGAAATCTGTACGCGTGGCTCACACTTCCCGGCCGTCGCACCCATCGTGGTGATCGGCGCCGCCCGCTACGACGCCGCCGTGATCGGCGGCGGGCACAACGGGCTCGTCGCGGCGTGCTACCTCGCCGACGCCGGGCGCTCGGTCGTCGTGCTCGAGCGGGCGCCGGTGCTCGGCGGCGCGGTGCGGTCGGAGGCGGTGTTCCCCGGCTTCGGCGCACGCCTGTCGAAGTACAGCTACCTCGTCAGCCTGTTGCCGCCGGCGATCATCGACGAGCTCGGCCTCGACATCGAGCTGCGCCGCCGGCGGATCTCGTCGTACACGCCGGTCGGCGACGGCGGGCTGCTGATCGACGAGGGCGACGCGGCGGCGACCGCGGCGCGACTCGGCGACGACGCCGACGGCTGGTTCGATCTGTACGCGACCACCGCGGCGGTGGCGCGGCGGGTGTTCCCGACCCTGCTCGAGCCGTTCCGCGGCCACGACGCGATCCGCGCCCACGTCGCCGACGACGCGGCGTGGTCGGCGCTGTTCGAGCGCCCGCTCGGCGAGCTGATCGAGTCGCGCCTCGCCGGCGACACCGCACGCGGTGTGGTGCTCACCGACGCCCTGATCGGTACGTTCAGTCGCGCCCACGCCGCGGATCTGCGGCAGAACCGCTGCTTCCTGTACCACGTGATCGGCGGCGGCAGCGGCCACTGGGACGTGCCGGTCGGCGGGATGGGCACGATCAGCGAGGCGTTGGCCGACGCCGCCCGGCGGCGCGGCGTCGAGCTGCGCACCGACGCCGAGGTGGAGAGGGTCGGCCTCGACGACGACGGCGCGACCCTCACGCTCCGCGGCGGCGCGCCGGTCCGGTCCGGCCAGCTGCTCGCCAACGTGGCGCCGGCGGTGCTCGACCGCCTGCTCGGCCGGGCCGCGGCCCCGGTGGCCGAGGGCGCCCAGCTCAAGGTCAACATGCTGCTCGCCCGACTGCCGGCCCTCCGCGACCGGTCGGTGGCACCCGCCGACGCCTTCGCCGGCACCTTCCACGTCAACGAGGGCTACCGCCAGCTCGAGGTCGCCCACGCCGAGGCGACGGCCGGGCGCATCCCGGCGGTGACGCCGTGCGAGGTGTACTGCCACTCGCTCACCGACCGCAGCATCCTCGGCGACGACCTCGCCGCCGCCGGCGCGCAGACGTTGACGCTGTTCGGGCTGCACCAACCGGCTCGGCTGTTCCGCGAGGATCCGGTGGGCGCGTTGCACCAGCGCGTTCGACGCCGCGCTGGCGTCGCTCGACAGCGTGCTGGCCGAGCCGATCGCCGACTGCCTGCTGTCGCCGGAGTGCATCGAGGTGATGGGTCCGCTGGAGATCGAGGCGGCGCTCGGCATGCCCGGGGGCAACATCTTCCACGGCGACCTGCAGTGGCCCTTCGCCGAACGACCCGACGAGATCGGCCGCTGGGGCACCGAGACCGCCCATCCCGGCGTGTTCGTGTGCGGGGCGGGCGCCCGGCGTGGTGGGGGTGTCTCGGGCATCCCCGGCCGCAACGCGGCGATGGCCGCCCTCGGCAACTACGGCACGTAGTCGCCCTGGACCGTGACCACGAGGTCGATGCGGTCGCGGCTCCACACCGGGCCGGCGGCGTCGGCGAGGCCGAGCCACGCCAGCAGCTGGTCCTGGTCCTCGACGTGGAGGCGGGCGCACCCCTTGCTCGCCGGAGCGGGGGGCACGTTGTTGGCGCCGTGGATCGCCTGTCCGCGGTGGAAGTAGATCGGCTTGTACATGTTGCCGTTGAGCGGGTTGTCGACGGCGGCGGGATAGGCGGTGCTGTTGTGCCACCCGGCGTTGTCGAGGGCGGGGTCGAAGCGGAACGCCCGCGACTCGTCCTGGTCGGGGGTCTCGTAGCCCTCCTCCCCGGTCGAGGTGGGGAACACGAACACGATGGCGTCGCCGCCGGCGCCGACGAACATGATCTGGCACGTCTTGTCGATCAGCGCCCAGCGGTCGGAGTCGACGTCGGCGCTGGCCGGGGCGTGCACGGTGGTCGCCGCCATCAGCGTGCGCTCCTCCTCGCTCCCCGGCGCCATGTCGCTGCGGCTCACCGGCAGGCCGAGGGCGAGGCGAGCGGCGCACAGCTGCTGGCGGGTCAGCGGACCGGAGTCGCCGTCGACGGCGAGGGCGGGCGTGCCGTACGGGGCGAAGAGCGCGTTCAACTTCTGCTGTTGCGCCTCGACGCCGCTGGCCGTCGACCAGTCGATCGGCGCCGCCGGTGCCGGCGCCGACGCGGCGGCGGGTGGGGCGCTGGGCGAGCGCGGGTCGCCGGTGACGTCGTCGACGCCGTTGCCGACGCAGATGTCGAGCAGCCCGCCGCGGTTGATCAGGTCGGGATCGGCGATCGCGTTCTCCGCCTGCAGCGTCGCCACCGACACCCCGGTCTGGTCGACGGCATCGGCGATCAGGCTGAGCGACTCGCCGGATTGGATCACGTGCACGCAGGCCGGGTTGGCCACCCCCGCCGGCATCGGCAACGGGGGCGCCGGCGTCGGTGTGGGTTCGGGCGCGGGTGGGGCGGCCGCTGCGCTCGCCGCCGGCACGCCGAGCGCGCCGACCCGCCGCCGTGCCGATCACCCAGTTGAGCTGTCGCCGCACGAGGGCGAAAGGTACCCGTGCGGGGCGCCGATGTCCGGTCGCCCCTGGGCCACTGCCGGCCGCGATCTGCCACGATCGTGGGATGAGCGACACCGGCGCGACGAGCGATGCCAGCGACGACGCGGCGGGTGCCGCGGCGACCGAGCGTCTCGAGGTGACGCGCCCGATCGCCGCCGATGCGGCGACCATCTTCCGGGTGCTCTGCGATCCCCAGGGCCACGTGGCGATCGACAGCTCGGGGATGTTGCAGTCGGCCGAGGGTGACCCGGTCGGCGCGGTCGGCGACACGTTCGTCGTGCACATGGACCGCGAAGCGCTCAACGACTATCCGCTCGGCCGCTACGACGTGACGGTGACCATCGCCCGCTTCGAGGCCGACCGCGAGATCGCCTGGACGATCCTCGGCGTGATCCGCCCGCCGATCGGCCACGTCTACGGCTACCGCCTCGAGCCGCTCGACGACGGCGCCGGCACGCTCGTCACGTCCTACTACGACTGGTCCGACATCCACCCGGACTGGAAGGCGGCGAACATCTTCCCGGTGCTGTCGGAGGGCGCGCTGCGGGCGACGCTCGGCATCCTCGCCCGCACCGCCAGCCGCGGCTGGCCGCCCGGCCTGACCCGCCACGTCGCTCCCGCTCGCCGCGCTCGGCCGCGCGGTTCGCCCGGTGGACGTGACGCGTCCGCGCTGGACCCTGTTGCCTCGATCATATAGGGTATATCCGATCGCGACTGCGAGCGACCGGGGGAAGGGAGCAGATGGCCGACACGACCCGCGACGAGGCGCCGGCGGCGCTCGTCGGTCACGCCCCGCCCGTCGGTGCGGACGACGGCGTCGGGCCGACCGTCTCGGGCGTGCCGCTGGGGGTGCTCCGCGTCGCGCTCCGTGTGATCCGCATCGGACCGGTGCTGATCCTCGCCATCCTGGTCGTGGCGATGACGCTCGCCTCGCCGGTGTTCCTCACCACCGGCAACGTCGGCAACGTGCTCACCCAGAGCGCCGCCATCGCCGTGCTCGCGGTCGGCCAGCTGATCGTGATCCTCACCCGCGGCATCGACCTCTCGGTGGGATCGACGCTCGCCCTGGCGTCGGTCGTCGGGGCGCTGGCGTTCGAGCACGGCGCCTCGGGCGGGCTCGTGATCCTCGTGATGGTGGCGACCGGCGCCGCCGTGGGGTTCGTCAACGGCGGCACCTACGTGTGGGGCCGGCTGCCCCACCCGTTCATCATCACGCTCGCCACGCTCAGCATCGCCAGGGGCCTGGCGCTGCGGTTGTCCGGCGGCCAGCCGATCCGCGGGATGCCCGACGTGGTCCGCTCGATCGGCGGCGGCTCGATCGGCTGGCTGCCGTACGCCGCGTTCCTCGTCGCCGGCGTCGCGCTGCTGGCGGCGCTGATGCTGTCGGGGCTGGTGTGGGGGCGCTGGATCTACTCGGTGGGCGGCAACCCGGAGGCCGCCCGGCGCACCGGCATCCCGGTGCGAGCGGTGCTGATCTCCGTGTACGTGCTGTGCGGCCTGCTCGCCGGCACCGCCGCGATCATCACCTCCGGCCGGCTCAACGCCGGGTCGCCGACGGCGGGGTCGCTCGCCGAGCTCGACTCGATCGCGGCCGTGATCATCGGCGGCGCCAGCTTCCTCGGGGGCCGCGGCACGGTCGCCAACGCCCTCGTCGGCGCGCTGATGATCGGCGTGATCCGCAACGGCATGAACCTGTTGAACGTCGACGCGTTCCTGCAGCCGATCGTGATCGGGGTCGTGATCGTGCTCGCCGTCGAGACCGACGTCGTGCGCGGCCGGCTCGAGGAGCGGTTCCGGGTGCTCCAGGCGGCCCGTTCCGAATCGGGTTCGCCATGACCGCGGCGGTCGAGATGCGCGGCGCGACGAAGCGCTTCGGCGCGGTGCTCGCCCTCGACGCCGTCGATCTCGACGTCGCCTACGGCGAGGTGGTGGCCCTGCTCGGCGACAACGGGGCGGGGAAGTCGACGCTGATCAAGTGCCTCACCGGCGTGCACCGCCTCGACTCGGGAACGGTGCGGATCGACGGCGAGGAGGTGCACATCGCGTCGCCGGCCGCGGCGAGGTCGCTCGGCATCGAGACCGTGTACCAGGACCTCGCCCTGTTCGACAACCTGTCCCCGGCGGCGAACTTCCACGCCGGGCGTGAGACGGCGCGACCGCGCTGGCTGCCTCGCCCGCTGCGGCTCCTCGACCGCCGGGCGATGGCCGACGCCACGACCGAGGTGCTCGAGCGCCTGCAGGTGTCGCTGCCCGATCGCAACGCACCGGTGGGTCTGATGTCGGGTGGCCAACGCCAGGTGATCTCGGTGGCGCGGGCCGCCGCGTTCGCCTCGAAGGTCGTCATCCTCGACGAACCGACCGCCGCCCTCGGGCTCCGCGAGTCACGGCGCGTCCTCGACCTGATCACGCGACTGCGCGACGGAGGCCAGGCGGTGATCGTCATCTCCCACGCCCTCGACCACGTCACCGAGGTGGCCGACCGGGCGGTGGTGATGCGGCGCGGCCGCAAGGTGGGCGAGGAGGTCCCGACCGCCGAGACCCAGCCGCGCATCGTGGCGCTCATCGTCGGCTCGAGCGCACCGCCATCGACGCCCTGACCGAACACAACAACCCAAGAGGGGGAACACCACCAATGAGAAATGCACATCGGACCGCACTGCTGGCCGTCGGGCTCGGCATCGTCGCCTGGTCGGGGACCGCCACCGCATCGACCGCACCGCCCGGCCGCCAGCGGCGCCGCGCCCGGGTCGGTGTCGATCGGCTTCATCACCAAGTTCCCGGTCGACTTCTACGACACCATGGTCGACTCGGCGCAACGCCTGGGCCGCAGGACCATCCCGAGGTCGAGCCTGATGTTCGCCCAGGGGGCGAGCGCCACCGACGACGAGGGCGAGATCAACGCCATCGAGTCGATGGTGACGCAGGGCGTGCAAGCGATCGTGATCACGCCCACCAGCCCCAACGTGCAGGACGCCCTGCAGGCGGCGGTCGACGCCGGGATCCCGGTGATCCTCGTCGACAACGACATCCCGGACTGGGACGCCAAGACGTCGGTGGTGGCGACCGACAACCACGCCGGGGGCGTGCTGGCCGGCCAGTTCATGGCCGAGCAGCTCAGCGAGGGCGACACGATCGCCGTCCTCGAGGGTGCGGCGGGAGCGCCGTCGCTGCAGGCGCGCGTCGACGGCTTCACAGAAGGCCTCGGTGACGGGTTCGACATCGTCGCCTCGCTGCCGACCGACTGCGACCAGACGAAGGGGCTCGATGCGGCGCAGGACATCCTGACCGCGAACCCCGACGTCACCGCCATCTACGGCGCGTGTGGGCCGCCGATCATCGGCGCCCTCGAAGCCGTCGCCGACGCCGGGTCGTCGGCGCTCGTCGTCGGCTTCGACGCCGGGCCGGACGAGTTGGCGGCGATCGTCGCCGGCACCGAGCTGGGGTCGGTCGCCCAGTTCCCCGACAAGATGGGATCGATGGGGGCCCAGGCGGCGCTCGACGCGATCAACGGCGTCGCCGTCGAACCGAACATCGACACCGGCACGGCGATGGTGACCGCCGAGAACGTCGCCGACTTCATGGCCCCAGCCGGCTCGGTGCCGGCGACGACGGCCTGATCGATCGAACAGGTGGCGCGAATCGGACACTGGTGACCGATTCGCGCCACCTGTTCTCAGGGGACGCTGTCGAGGTCGAAGTAGAGCTGCACGACCGGCGTGTCGTCGGTGACCGGCGTGCCGGCGGCCGCCCAGTAGCGCGGCGTGGCCGGCGCGGAAGTCGGCGGCGTCGAGGTCGCCCTCGGCCTCGGCGATGGGGAAGCGATCGGGCACGTCGGCGAAGCGGGACACGACGACCTCGGTGACCCGGATCGTGGCGACCCGACGGCCGTCGTTGTCCACCACGACGAGCCGTTCGCCGACGTGCTCGATCGGCTCGCCTTCCGCCTCGTACTCGGCGACCAGCCCGGCGGTCGCCCGCTTGTTGCCGTTGATCACGAGGTCGACGAGGCGTCGCCGCTGCTCGCCCGGCGTCCCGAACTCGACGCCGCGCAGCCCATCGACGACGGGGAACGACATGCGCCGACCGTACCGGAAGCGACGCTCGCCCCCGGACGGCGCGGCCGAGGGCGCGTCGACGCTGGTCCTGGCGTAATTACGCGGATGTGTTTACAGCGCCGGAACTACTGTGCTGTAATTCGGAGCCCTACCCACAAGATCATGCGTCGGTGGGGTGGCTCCAGCAGTCGACATCGCTAGATGTTGCGTCGGTTCCGCCCGTCGGCGACGAGCGGGGGAGCCGCACCGATGACCATCACCGACCGCACGAGCGCCGATCCGGCACCTGGTCAGCCAGCAACGGGCGACCCCGCCGCCGGCAACGACGACACGCCATGGGGCCTCGCCAGTCCGATGCGGGTGCGCAAGCGCAACGGTGACCTCGAGCCGGTCGACCTCAACAAGATCCTGCGGGCGGTCGGACGGGCGTGCCGCAACCCCGACGGCACGGTGCTCGACGGCGTCGACCCGCTGCGCGTGCCGACGCGCACGATCAGCGGCCTGCACGACGGCGCCACCACGATGGAGCTCGACGAGCTGTCGCATCCGCACCGCGGCCGCCCTCATCGAGCGAGGAGCCGAGCTACTGCCGCGCTCGCCGCCCGCCTGCTGGCGACGTTCATCGAGAAGGAGGTCGGCCAACCAGGACATCCACTCGTTCTCGCAGTCGATCGCCCGTCGGCGCCACCGCCGGCCTGATCGGCGCCGACACGCGCCGAGCTGGTCGCCCGCCAACGCCCGCAAGCTCAACGACGCGATCGACCACGGCGCCGACAACGGCTTCGAGTACTTCGGTCTGCGCACGGTCTACGACCGCTACCTGCTGCGCCACCCGGAGGAGCGCGGCTCGTCATCGAGACCCCGCAGTACTTCTTCATGCGGGTGGCGTGCGGGCTGTCGACGGCGGCCGACGAGGCGATCGAGTTCTACCGGCTGATCTCGTCGCTCGACTACCTCCCGGCGACCCCGACGCTGTTCAACTCGCGGCACCACGCACCCGCAGATGTCGTCGTGCTACCTGCTCGACTCGCCCGCCGACACCCTCGAGTCGATCTACGACCGCTACAAGGACGTCGCCCTGCTGTCGAAGTTCGCCGGCGGCATCGGCGTCGCCTTCCACCGCGTGCGCAGCCGCGGGCTCGCTCATCCGCGGCACCAACGGCCTGTCGAACGGCATCGTGCCGTGGCTGAAGACGCTCGACTCGCTCGGTGTCGGCGCGTCAACCAGGGCGGCAAGCGCAAGGGCGCGGCGTGCGTCTACCTCGAGACGTGGCACGCCGACATCGAGGAGTTCCTCGAGCTGCGCGACAACACCGGCGACGAGGCCCGCCGCACGCACAACCTCAACCTCGCCAACTGGGTCCCCGACCTGTTCATGGAGCGGGTCGAGAAGGACTGGACGTGGTCGCTGTTCGACCCCAAGAAGGTGCCCGCACCTCACCGACCTGTACGGCGAGGAGTTCGAGCGGGCGTACATCGAGGCCGAGAGCCAGAGGCTGTACGAGCGCCAGGTGCCGGCGCGGTCAGCTCTACAGCAAGATGATGCGCACGCTCGCCCAGACCGGCAACGGCTGGATGACGTTCAAGGACCCGTCCAACGCCCGGTGCAACCAGACGCGGACGTCACCCCGCCGGCGAGACGCCGCGGGTCGTGCACCTGTCCAACCTCTGCACCGAGATCCTCGAGGTCACCAGCGACGCCGAGACGGCGGTGTGCAACCTCGGCTCGATCAACCTCGGCGCACTTCGTCGTGCGTGACCCCGACGACAACACGACGGCGTTCGACTTCGACCGCCTCGGCGAGGTCGACGCGGACGGCGGTGCGCTACCTCGATCGCGTCATCGACATCAACTTCTACCCGACCGAGCCGGCCGAGTCGTCGAACGCCCGCTGGCGCCCGGTCGGGCTCGGCGTGATGGGCCTGCAGGACGTGTTCTTCAAGCATGCGCCTGCCCTTCGACGCGCCCGGCGGCGCGGGACCTGTCGCGGCGGATCGCCGAGGAGATCTACTTCCACGCCCTGTCGGCGTCGGTCGAGCTGGCCGAGTCGCACGGCGCCGCACCCGGCGTTCGCCGACACCCGCGCTGCGCCGCCGGCGCGCTGCAGTTCGACCTGTGGGGCGTGACGCCGAGCGACCCGGCCGCGGTGGGACGACCTGCGGGCGCGGATCGCCGAGCACGGCCTGCGCAACTCGCTGCTGATCGCCATCGCCCCCACCGCCACGATCGCCTCGATCTGCGGCGCCTACGAGTGCATCGAGCCGCAGGTGTCCAACCTGTTCAAGCGCGAGACGCTGTCGGGCGAGTTCCTGCAGATCAACCGCTACCTCGTGCGCGACCTGCAGGAGCGCGGGCTGTGGACGAGGAGATGCCGCGACGCGATCAAGCGGGCCGAGGGCTCGGTGCAGGACATCGACGCCGTGCCGGCCGACCTGCAGGCGCTGTACCGCACGGCGTGGGAGCTGCCGATGCGGTCGCTCATCGACATGGCCGCCGACCGCGGGCGCGTTCATCGACCAGAGCCAGTCGCTGAACCTGTTCATGGAGTCGCCGACGATCGGCAAGCTGTCGTCGATGTACCTGCACGCGTGGAAGGCGGGGCTCAAGACCACCTACTACCTGCGCTCGCGGCCGGCGACCCGCATCACCAAGACGACCGTGGCGAGCGTGGGTGACGACACCGCCGGCCCGCCGCCCTCCCCGGTGAGCGAGATGCCCGCCAAGGCCTCCACCGACGCGAAGCGGTGGCGTGCTCGCTGGAGAACCCCGAGTCGTGCGAGGCCTGCCAGTGAGCGAGCGAGTCTTCGAGCGAGCGAACCATCGAGCCCGGTCTTCGCATCACTGGTGCACCGCTACCGATGCGAAGACGTCGCGTCGGTCGGAGGTGCACCAGTGATGAGCACCGCCTACGCCCTCGACCACGGCGCGTTCGACGACGCCGGGCCCGTCGCCCGCCGGCGACGCCGGCGTCACCGCAGCGTCGCGCCATCCTCGACCCCGGGCTCGACCTCACCTTGCGCCCGATGCGCTACCCGGAGTTCTACGAGCTCTACCGGCAGCGCGATCCGCAACACCTGGACCGTCGAGGAGATCGACTTCTCCGACGACGTCGTCGACCTGCACGGCACGCTGCTGCTCGTCGGAGCGCCACCTGATCCGCCGGCTGGTGGCGTTCTTCGCCACCGGCGACTCGATCGTCGCCAACAACCTCGTGCTCAACCTGTACAAGCACATCAACGCCCCCGAGGCCCGGCTGTACCTGTCCCGCCAGCTCTACGAGGAAGCGCTGCACGTGCAGTTCTACCTCACCCTGCTCGACACCTACCTGCCCGACCACGCCGAGCGGGCCGAGGCGTTCCGCGCCGTCGAGACCATCCCGTCGATCCGGGCCAAGGCCGAGTTCTGCTTCAAGTGGATGAGCTCGATCGGCGAGCTCGACGAGCTGCGCACGCGCGAGGACCGGCGCACGTTCCTGCTCAACCTGATCTGCTTCGCCGCGTGCATCGAGGGGCTGTTCTTCTTCGGCGCCTTCGCCTACGTGTACTTCCTGCGGTCCAAGGGCCTGCTCAACGGCCTGGCGGCGGGCACCAACTGGGTGTTCCGCGACGAGAGCGGGCACATGGACTTCGCCTTCGCGGTGGTCGACACCGTGCGGGCCGAGGAGCCCGACCTGTTCGACGACGAGCTGTCGCGTCAGATCGTGGCGATGCTCGAGGAGGCCGTCGAGGCCGAGATGGTGTTCGTCGCAGGACATGCTCGTCGGAGGGCGTGCTCGGCCTGTCGGCCGTCGACACCCGCGAGTACCTGGAGTTCGTCGCCGACCAGCGCCTGGCGCGACTCGGCTTGCCGCAGCGCTTCGGATCGCGCAACCCGTTCGGGTTCATGGAGCTGCAGGACGTGCAGGAGCTCGTCGAACTTCTTCGAGCGCACCGTCTCGGCGTACCAGGTCGGCGTCTCCGGCGACGTCGACTTCGACGAAGACTTCTGATTTCCACAAGCAAATTCGTGCAGTTCTGCACGATTTCGCGCCCCAGAATCGCGTCGTGCGCATCGTCATCGAGGGCCGCAACCTGCCCGGGCGCCGGTTCGAGGAGCACGGCAACGTCCACGTCGGCCTGCAGGAGCGGCGCGACCCGGTCGGGCCTGGTGCCCGGCGATGCGCCGTCGGCGCGGTGGGCGCTCGACGTCGCCGTCGTCGAAACCGCGGGCGATCGTGACTTCCGCGGCCCCGCCGTGCAGGGCAAGCGGGGCGAGCGCTTCGTGTACCTCACGTGGGGTGATGTCGCCGCCGACGGCACATTCGCGATGTTCCGTCGAGCCAAGCTGATGCTCGCCGACGTCGACGCAAGCCTGCTCGACGCCGCCCACCACGACGATCGCACGCTCGTGGCGACGGTCGATCTCAGCGACGAGCGCGGCGGCCCGCGTTGCGCCCGTGTGCGCCCGCCGGCGATCGAGTGGTCGCTCGACGACCGATCTCGGCCGAGGGGTTGACCTCAAGTTCGCTTGAACCGGCACACTGAGTCTCGATGGACATGACCTTCAACAACTGGCGGGCGATGGAGAGCGCGATCCGCGGCTCTCGAGCCGCAGCAGCGGATCACTCGCGCCACGCTTCGCCGCGTGTTCACGTTCGCCCGCCCACACCTCGGCGAGCTGATCGTGTTCCTCGTGCTGTCGGTGATCGGCGCCGTGCTCACGGTCGCCACCCCGGTGATCGCCGGGCGCATCGTCGACGAGATCACGACCGACGGCAGTGCCCGCAGCGTGGTGACGCTGGCGATCGCCATCGCGGTGATCGCCGTCGCCGCCGCGGCCTTCGGGATGATCGCCCGGTGGGAGTCGGCGAAGATCGGCGAGGGCGTCATCCTCGACCTGCGCCGCGCCGTGTACGGGCACGTGCAGCGGATGCCGGTGGCGTTCTTCACGCGCACCCGCACCGGAGCCCTCGTCAGCCGGCTCAACAACGACGTGATCGGCGCCCAGCGGGCGTTCACCTTCACGCTGTCGGGCGTCGTCACCAACATCATCGCCCTCGTGCTGACCCTCGCCGTGATGCTGCGGCTGTCGTGGTCGATCACCCTGCTCGCGCTGGTCCTGCTGCCGGTGTTCGTGATCCCGGCGCGGCGCATGGGCGGTCGGCTCGCCCAGATGCAGCGCGAAGCCGCCACGCACAACGCCGCCATGACCACGCAGATGACCGAGCGCTTCTCGGCGCCGGGCGCCACGCTGGTCAAGCTGTTCGGCCGGCCCGAGCACGAGGAGTCCGAGTTCGCCGGCCGCGCCGGGCGGGTCGCCGAGATCGGTGTGCGCTCGGCGATGGGCCAGTCGGTGTTCATGACCGCGCTCGGGTTGGTGTCGGCGCTCGCCCTGGCGCTCGTGTACGGGCTCGGCGGCTACCTCGCCGTCCAGGGGCGCCTCGAGGCCGGCACGGTGGTGACGCTGGCGCTGCTGCTCGGCCAGCTCTACGCCCCGCTCACCGCGCTCGCCAGCGCCCGCGTCGACACGATGACGGCGCTCGTCAGCTTCGAGCGGGTGTTCGAGGTGCTCGACCTCGAACCGCTGATCACCGAGCGGCCGGACGCCGTCGCCGTGCCGCCGGGCCCGGTGAGCGTCGAGCTCGACGACGTGCACTTCTCCTATCCGTCGGCGGACAAGGTGTCGCTGGCGTCGCTCGAGGAGGTCGCCACGCTCGACCGGCGCGGCGGCGCCGAGGTGCTCCACGGCGTGTCGTTCCGCGCCGAGCCCGGACGCGTCATCGCCCTCGTCGGCACGTCGGGCGGCGGGAAGTCGACGATCGCCTCGCTGATCCCGCGCCTCTACGACGTCGACAGCGGCGCCGTGCGCGTGGGCGGCGTCGACGTGCGGGACCTCACGTTCGCCTCGTTGCGCGAGACGCTCGGCTTCGTCACGCAGGACGGCCACCTGTTCCACGACACCGTCCGCGAGAACCTGCGGTTCGCCCGGCCCGAGGCCACCGACGACGAGGTGTGGGATGCGCTCACCAAGGCCCGCCTCGGCGAGCTCGTCGCGGTCGCTGCCCGACGGCCTCGACACGATGGTGGGCGAGCGTGGCTACCGCTTCTCCGGCGGCGAGCGCCAGCGCCTCACGATCGCCCGGCTGCTGCTCGCCCGCCCGCGTGTGGTGATCCTCGACGAGGCGACGTCGAACCTCGACACCACGTCGGAGGCCGACGTGAGCGCGGCGTTGAGCGTCGCCCTCGAGGGCCGCACCGCCGTGGTGATCGCCCACCGGCTGTCGACGATCGTCAACGCCGACGAGATCCTCGTCGTCGAGCATGGCCGCATCGTCGAGCGCGGCAACCACGCCGAGCTGCTCGCCGCCGGTGGCCGCTACGCCGAGCTCCACCGCACCCAGTTCGCGACCCGCCCCGGCCCCCTCGGCCTCCCCCTCCCCGCCGAAGTCGCCTGACCCCACCTCCCGCGGGGGAGAGGATTTCCACAAGCAAATTCGTGCAGACTGCACGATTCGCGCCCCAGAACTTCTGCCAGCGCGGTGCTCGCGATTCTTGGTCGCGAAATCGTGCAGAAACGCTCGAAAATGCTTGTGGAAATCTTTGTCCCGTGGCGCGGGTCGGGCGAGGGGTCAGCGCATGCGGCCGGTCTCCCAGGCCCAGCCGGCGATCTCCACGCGGTTGCGGGCGTCGAGCTTGGTCTGGATGTTGGCGATGTGGCTCTTCACCGTGCTCAGCGAGATGAACAGCTCGTCGCCGATCTCGGAGTTGGTGAGGCCGCGCGCCAGGGCGCGCACGATGTCCTCCTCGCGATCGGTGAGCGGCACGATCGGGTCGGAGCGGCTCGCCCGCACCCCTTGATCGGCGAAGTGGCGCAGGAAGCGCACCGTGATCGACGGCGACACCAGCGCGTCGCCGCTCGCCGCGGCGCGCACCGCCTCGGCGAGCAACGCCGGTCCGGCGTCCTTGAGCAGGAACCCGCTCGCCCCGTTGGTGATGGCGACGCGCACGTACTCGTCGAGATCGAACGTGGTCACCACGACGACCGGGATCGGGTCGGACACGCCGGGACCGCTCAGGATGCGTGTCGCCTCGAGTCCGTCGAGCTTGGGCATGCGGATGTCGAGCAGGCACACGTCGGGGCGCAGCCGCTGGGCCAGGCTGACCGCCTCGCGCCCGTCGCCCGCCTCGCCGACCACCTCGATGTCGTGGGCCTCGAGGATCATCCGGATGCCGGAGCGGACCATCTCCTGGTCGTCGGCGATGACGACGCGCAACCTCGGTGCGACCGTGGTGAGCGTCTCCATCAGCGCGCCGAATGCGCTGGGCGCGTGGGCAGCTCGGCGCGCACCCGCCACCCGCCGGTGGCCATCGGCCCGGCGGCGAAGCGTCCACCGAGCGCGGCCGCCCGCTCGGCCATGCCGGTGAGCCCGAACCCACCGCCGGGGCGCGCCGGCGGCACCGGCGCGCCGTCGTTGCTCACCTGCAGGCGCACCAGCCCGCGCGTGCACGTCACCTGGAGGTCGATGCCCGTGGCGCCGGCGGCGTGCCGGCGGGCATTGGTGACCGCCTCGCGGGCGATGCGGTGCACCGACGCCATCACCTCCGCCGGGAGGCGGCTGGCGCTGGAGTCGATCGACACCCGCACCGGGAGCTCGCCGCGACGCGGTTCGTCGGCGATGGCGCGCAGGTCCTGGATCGTCGCCGACGGCGTCATGTCGGCCTCGGTCGACTCCTCGCGCAGCGCCCCCACCAGCATGCGCATGGCGCTCATCGCCTCGCCGCCCGCCTGTTCGATCGTGCTCAGCGCCCGCACCGCCACGTCCGGGCGATCGTGCGCCACGAGGCTCGCCGCCTGGGCCTGCACGACCATGCCGGTGACGTGGTGGGCGACCATGTCGTGGAGCTCGCGGGCGATGGCGATGCGCTCGTCGTGGCGCACCTGGCGGGCGTTGGCGTCCTGGCGCTGGTCGAGCATCCGCAGGTAGATGCCGGCGACGCCGGTGCCGATCCAGCCGCCGCCCAGCAGCATGATCAGCATCGCCGCGTAGTCGCCGTCCTGGCGCCAGTTGTACATCGCGATCAGCGTCACCCCGAGCACGGCCCACGCCGTGAGCGCCACGCTGCGCCGGCACGCCCGCAGGCACCATCCCGTGAGGAACCCGAGCCCGGCCAGCTCGGCCACGCCCGGCCACGCCCCGTGACCCATCACCGGCGTGAAGCTGCTCTCGTGGGCGAGGCGGGTGGCGAACACGGCGCGGGACACGGCGATGCTGCCGGCGGCGGCGACCAGCAGACCGAGGAAGCGGTCGCGTCCACCCCGAGCGAAGGCGATCGACACGCCGATGAGCACCGAGCGCGTCGGCGGCCAGCGCCGGCCGCAGCACGCCGAACACCCGCTCGGCGAGCACGACGTCGAGCACCGTGAAGCCGATCATCGCGACGATCGGCCCGATCACGATGCGGGCGTCGAGACCCTGCTGTTCGTGGGCCGTGGTGGTGCGCGGTGGCGCGGACACGCCGTCATGCTATGGCTGCAGGCCGACCGCCCGGCCGCTCGGAGCGGTTGTCCGTGCAGTCAGATCGCGTCGGGGCCCTGTTCGCCGGTGCGGATGCGCACGATCTCGTCGAGCGACGACACCCACACCTTGCCGTCACCGATCTTGCCGGTGCGGGCGGCGGGGAGCGCCGGCGTGATGACGGCGAACATCCCGAGGAACGCGATCGTCGCGATCTGCCCGCCGCTGTCCTCGAGGATCGACACGTTGCGCAGTCCGAGCCACTCGAAGTTGCCGATCCAGTTCCCACTGCCGCCCTGGGACAGCGTGTACCGAGAATCACCCACAGCGGTGGGATGATCAGCAGGCAGTAGAAGTTCATCATCAGCATGTTCAGCACGTTGCGGGGGTCCATGCCGCCGTAGAAGAACGCCAGCCCGGGTGTCATGAACAGCACCATCGCCGCGGACACGAGCACCCACGCCAAGCTTGCGGATTCCATCCGACGATCTCCCCTTCGTTCGGTCACCTCGACAGCGCCAGGGTGGCAACCCGATGTTTCACGCGTGTTTCGGCACCCGACAGGGGAGGGTGAACTCGCTGGTCGAACCGGCACCGGCGGCCCGGCGCGATCGTCCTTTCGGCCGATCGGGCCCACTCCGAACCGCCCACGTGGCCGATGCGACGCCGGCTCGGGACGCGACACGATGCGCTCGTGATCACCCAACCGGCCCTCCGTCCGACCGGCGCGCTCGTCGCACGCCGCCCGGCGACCGAGCGTGGTGCCGACGCTGCTGCGCGTGCTCGCGGCGCCCGTGGTCGGTGGCGCGGTGGGGGTGGTGCTCGGCTACTGGTGTCAGCGCGTGGCCGGAACCGGCGGCGTGGCCGGCACCCTCGCCGAGCTCGGCGCGCCGTGGATCCTCGCCGCCTTCGTCGCCGGCGCCCTCCCGATGATCGCCGCCGATCGTCGGCCCCGCGCCCAGCTCGGTGCGGGTGTGGTCGGGGCGCTGGCCGGCGCCACCTGCCTGGTGGTCGCGACCGTCGTGTACTACGGCCCGGCGCGCACCGGGCGACTCGACGTTCCCGACGCGCGCGGCGTCACCGCGATGTGGGCGGTCGTCGGCATCGCCGTCGGTGTCGTGATCGGCGCCGCCGGTGCGCTGTGGCGATCGGCGCCGACCGCCGTGCAGGCGGTCGGCTGCCTCGTCGTCGCCGGCACCGCCGTCGCCGCCGAGGCGTACTACCTCCTCGACACCGGCGACACCGGCGCCCGGTCGGTGCTCGTCGTCCTCGCCGCGGTGGGCATCGGCCTGCCCCTGCTCGCCGGCCGGCGATGGGCGGCGCCGGTCGGCGTGGTGCTCGTCGCCGTGCTCGCGGTCCCGGGGTCGCTACTCGCCGAGATCGTCTGGCGTGGCAGCGCCGAGGGCGTGGCCTTCCTGCAGCGACGCTGAGGAGTCGTCGGCGGCGGACTCGCCGCGGAGCATGATGCGGGGGCCGGGGCCCTGCGCCCCGAGCACGTCGCCCGGGTTGTGCAGCGGGCACACGTCGAGCGACAGGCACCCGCACCCGATGCACCCGTCGAGCTCGTCGCGGAGCCGTTCGAGCAGCGTGATCTGACGCTCGATGCGGGTGCGCCACGACGCCGAGACGCGGTGCCAGTCCTCGCGCGTCGGGGTGCGTCGGTCGGGCAGCGTGGCGATGACCGTCGGCGATCTCGCCGAGCGAGAGCCCCACCTGCTGGGCGATGCGGATGAACGACACCCGCCGGATCACCTCGCGGTGGTAGCGGCGCTGGCCGCCCGTGGTCCGCTCGGCGTGGATCAGCCCCTGCTCCTCGTAGAAGCGCAACGCCGACGTGGCGACGCCCGTGCGCCGGCTGAGGTCGCCGATCGCGAGGTCGTGCCCGCCCGCCATCGGATCAGTGTGACCGATGGAACGGGCCGTCGGGAAGTTCGCTCCCGCACCCGGCGTGCCCGTCCGTAGGCTCGGTCGGCGATGCACGACACGCCGGTCGCCGACGCCGACACCGACCTCCCGCTGGAGGTGCTCGATCCCAGCTCGGAGGACCTCATCGCCGCCGTCGAGCCGGCCGGGCCCGAGGCGGTCGACGACGCGGTGCGTCGGGCGGCGGGCGCCGCGGCGGCGTGGTGGACCCTGGCCCCGGCCGAGCGGGCGAGCCGGCTGCGGGCGCTCGCCGGCGCCGTGCGCGAGCAGCGCGACGTGCTCGCCGAGATGGAGTCGGCGAACACCGGCAAGCCGATCGGGTCGAGCCAGGGCGAGGTGGCGACCGTGGCCGACGTGTTCGACTTCTACGCCGGTGCCATCGACAAGGTCGGCGGGCGCACGCTCCGGGTCGCCGGTGGACTGGCGCTGACCGTGAAGGAGCCGGTCGGCGTGGTGGCGGCGATCACGCCGTGGAACTTCCCGCTGCTCATCGCCTCGTGGAAGGTGGCGCCGGCGCTCGCCGCCGGCAACACGGTGATCCTCAAGCCGTCCGAGCTGACGCCGCTCACCAGCATCGAGCTCGGTCGCCTCGCCGCCGCGGTCGGGCTCGGCGACGGCGTGCTGCAGGTGCTGGCCGGTCGCGGCCCGACCACCGGCGCCGCCCTCGCCACCCACCCTCTCGTCGACAAGGTGAGCTTCACCGGCTCCACGGCGGTCGGGCGCACCATCCTCGCCGGCGCCGCGGCGACGGTGAAGCGGGTCTCGCTCGAGCTCGGCGGCAAGTCGGCGACGGTGGTGTTCGCCGACGCCGACATCGATGCCGCCGCCGCGGCCGCGCCGGGCGCCGTGTTCGACAACGCCGGCCAGGACTGCTGCGCGCGCAGCCGCATCCTCGTCGAGGCGAGCGCGTACGACCGGTTCGTCGACCGCCTCGTCGAGGCGACGACCGCGTGGCGCGTCGGTCGCCCGCACGACGGTGCCGACATGGGACCGCTGATCTCGCGCGGTCAGCACGACCGGGTCAGCTCGTTCCTCGACGACTCGACCACGGTGCTGCACCGCAACGACCGCCCGGACGGTCCCGGCTACTGGTTCGCCCCGACGGTGGTCGAGGGCGGCGCGCCGACGAGCCGGGTGATGACCGAGGAGATCTTCGGTCCGGTGGTGGCCGTCGCCCCGTTCGCCGACGAAGCCGACGCCGTCCGTCTCGCCAACGCCACGATCTACGGGCTGTCGGGTTCGATCTGGACGCGGGACGGCGCCCGCGCCCTGCGCGTCGCGTCGGCGATCCGCTCCGGCACGCTGTCGGTCAACTCGAACAGTTCGGTGCGCACGGCGCTGCCGTTCGGAGGGATGCGCCAGAGCGGCCTCGGCCGCGAGCTCGGCATCGAGGCGATCGACGCCTACTCCGAGACGAAGTCGATCTTCCTCGCCCACTGAACACGCCGGCCGCGTCCCGTCACGCCCGGTCGAGCACGTCCAGGGTGGCGGCGATCAGCGTGTCGGCGCGGTCGTAGCCGGCGAGGCCCGACGACATCCGGTTCATGGTGTAGGCGAACGCCAGCTCACGCTCGGGATGGGCGAAGGCGATCGAGCCACCGGCGCCGGTGTGACCGAAGCTGCCCGGCCCGGCGAACGTCGTGTAGTAGTCGCCGGTGAGGAAGCCCATCGCGTACGACGTGGGGATCAGCAGGCACAGATCCTTCTCGCCCGGCGGCGTCACCGGCCGGCGCGCCCGGTCGAGCACCGACCGGCCGAGGAGGCGGACGTCGTCGACCGCGGTCGTGGTCGCGGCGAGCATCCGGGCGAGCGAGCGGGCGTCGGTGATCGTGTTCACCGCCGGCACCTCGGCGCTCTGCACGTCGCGCCGGTTGAGCGTGCGCTCGCCCTCGAACGTGCCGCCGAGCGTGTAGGCGCGACTCGTGCCGCGACTCGGGGTCCATCAACTCGTCCGTGATCGCCTGCACCACCGGGTCATGGGAGAAGCTGACGAGGTCGCCGACGATCGGCGTCACCCGGTGACGCTGCTGACGGGGGAGTCCGATCCACAGGTCGAGCCCGAGCGGCTTGGCGATCTCGTCGGCGACGAAGCGTCGCGGCGTGCGGTGGTGGGGATCGGCCCGCCGCAGCAGCTTCGCCGGCGAGCCAACCGAACGTGATGGCGTGGTAGCCGTGACCGCTGCCGGTCGGCCAGCTCGATGTGCTCCTCGCGCCCGACGGTGACCTCGACGTGGCGATCGACGTCGCCACGCTCTCCCGTGACGACGCCGTCGGCGCGGCCTACGCCGCCGACCCGCTCGTGTGGCACGGCCCTTCAAGCGCCCGACGGTCGAGGCGATGGCGGCGACCGTGGCCGCCATCGACGCCGGCGTGACGCTCGGCACACTGCCGATGATGTGGATCCACGGGGCCGAGGACCGCTGGTGCCGATCGACGGCTCGCGCCCCGGCGTCGAGCGCGTGCGCGGCGATGTGTGCCTGGAGCACGTGTACGAGGGTGCCCGCCACGAGGTGTTCAACGAGACCAACGGCGCCGAGGTCATCGCCGACGTGATCGCCTTCATCCATCGCGTGCTCGACGCGGCGCCGGCGGCGCACTGACGCCCGGCCCAGGTCACGAGCCGGAAGGTAGGTTGAGCGGATGCTCGTGAGCGGCACGACCGGGTGGGACAAGGCGATGTCTACCCGCCACCGCTGCTCAACTCGCTGCTCCACGGCTACGCTGTCGGGGTACGACCTCGTCAAGCGCTTCCGGCCGTCGGCGGCCCACTGGTGGCACCCGAAGCCGGCGCAGATGTACACCGAACTGGCACGCATCGAGGCCGACGCGCTGGTCAGCGCCGAGACGTGATCCAGACCAAGTACCCCAACAAGCGGGTGTTCTCGTTGACCGACGCCGGCCAAGCTCGCCGCTACGCCGAGGTGCCCTCGCCGCCGGCCGAGTTCAAGGACGAGCTGGTGATCAAGATGATGGGGATCGACGTCGCCGACCGCACGGCGCTGCTCGCCGACCTCGCCCGGCGGCGCAAGTGGTGCGTCGAGCGGCTGCGCAAGGACCAGGCGAGCGTCAACACGATGCTCGAGGGCCGCGACCCCGACCGCTTCGTCGTCGAGGCCGACGACGTCGGCGAGTACCTGTGGCGGCTCCGCTCGATCTCGCTGATGCAGTCGACGATCGAGTGGTGCGACGCCGTCGTCGGGGTGATCGAGCGCCGCCGTCCGGCGCCGGTCGAGCAGCGCACCGCCTGAGCGCCCGTCCCACCGCTCTGTGTCAGGAAGTACGACGCCAGGCGTCGCACTTCCTGACACAGAACGGTTCACGACAGCAGGTTGTACGGGTGGCCGGGGTGACCGAGCAGGCGGTGCGGATCGAGCACCGACTTCACCGCGGCGACCACCTGCTGCTCGAGCGGCGGCGTGGCGGCGAGCCAGCGGGCGGCGTTGACCGGGCCGAGACCGTGCTCGGCGCTGTAGCTGCCGTGGTACTCGGCGACGACGGTGTCGATGGCGGCGCGGATCGCCGCCGCCAGCTCCGCCGACGGAGGTCCGGCGTCGGCGCGGGACGACCACGTTGAGGTGCAGGCCGCCGTCGCCGACATGGCCGAAGTCGCACGTGACGGCGTCGGGCGCCACGGCCGCGATCGCGGCGACGGCGCGGTCGCGCATCGTCATCAGGTCACGCCGCGGCACCGACACGTCGTGACCGAGCACCACGCCGGCGACGCGCAACGACTCGGTGACGCGATGGCGCAGCGCCCATCCGGCGGCCGGCTGCACGAGACGGGCGTCGCTGATCAACCCGTGCTCGGCGGCCGCGGCGAGGTCGGTGTCGAGATCGTGATCGCCGTCGTCGGCGAACGTCCACTCGGCCAACACCGCCGCCGCCGGCACGCCGTCACCGAACGGGTTGGGTGGCCCGCCCGGCGCCGCCAGCACCTTGGCCAGCGCGTTGGCGGACAGGTACTCGAACGCGCTGATCGTGCCCGGCCGGCGGCCGTCGAGGAAGGTCAGCACGTCGACCACCATCGCCGGGTCGTCGACGGCGAGCCACCACGTCTCGGTGGCGCGCGGGATCGGGGTCAACGCCACCGTCACCGCCGTGACGACGCCGAGCGTTCCGCCCGAGCCGATCACGAGCTGGGTCGGGTCGATGCCGCGGGAGTCCTTGCGCACGCCGGCCAGCGACCCGTACACCGTGGCGTCGTCGTCGGCCGCCACCACCTCCACGCCGAGCACGTGGTGGCGCATCGGTCCGTGGCGCAGCACCCGCGAGCCGCCGGTGTTGGTGGCCACCATGCCGCCGAGGCACGGGTCGGCGCCGAGGTCGATCGGCAGGTGGAGGCCGTGGCGCTCGGCGGCGCCGTTGAGCTCGGACAGCCGCGTGCCGGCGAGCACGGTGGCGCTGGCGTCGCCCACCTCGATCGTGATCGGGGCGCGCAGCCGCTCGGTCGACAGCACGACGCAGGGCTGCTCGGACGGGGCGACCGATGCGCCGACGAGCCCGGTGTTGGCCCCCTGGGGCACCAGGCGGACGCCGGCCGCGACCGCATAGCGCACGACCGCCCGCACCTCGTCACGGTCGACCGGCTGCACCACCAGCGCGGCGTGGCCGGGACGTCCGCGCGGTGGGTTCGTCGAAGCGGGCGACGTCGTCGCGGCCGGGCACGAGGGTGTGGGCGCGGGCGGCCATCGCCTCGGCGAGCCCGGCGAGATCGATGTCGTCCACGGGCGTGACGCTAGGGCGGAGGCGGACTAGAGCGCGTCGACGACCGCGGCGAGGGCGTCCTCAGCGGTGAAGTCGGGCTCGGTATCGCTGCTCCAGTCGGAGAAGGCGATTGCCAGCGCCCGGTCGACGCGCGCCACCGCGACCTGCGAGTGGAAACCGCCGCTGACGCCGTTGATCTCGAAGTTGATCGACGACGTCAACGAGGCGCTCTGGTCACCGACGCCGAGATCGCTCTCGTTGGTGATGACGAAGTCGCCGGGGGCGAACGTGGTGTCGCCGGTGGTGGTGTCGGCGGCCTGCAGGGCGGCGGTGAGGCAGCTGGCGGTGTCCGGCGATCCGAACACGTCGACGAGCGTGCCGAGACCGTCCTGGTGGGCCTCGTCGACGACGAACACGACGGCGTAGATGCTGGTGGAGTCGGAGAACGCGAACGGGTCGGTCGACACCGTCGCGGTCGGCGAGGTCGAACGTGTTCGACGAGGACCGGGCCGACTCGCCGATCAGGCTGCCGTCGGCCTCGACCAGCGACGAGAGGTCCGGAACACACGCTTCCGGCCCGGCCGGCTCGCCGGAACTGTCGACGGTGTCGTCTCGGTGTCGGTGCTGAGGTCGAGCGGATCGGCGTCGTCGTTGGCCACGCCGCTGTCGGTGTAGCCGGCGTCGGTCGCCGCCGCCCCGAAGGCGGCGATGCCGGCATCGGCGTCGCGCCTGGTCATCGCTGCTCGCCGCCCCGGCGGCGAACGGGACGGCGATCACGACCGCGGCGGCGAGGCCGCTGACGAGCAGGCGACGGTGGCGGGAACGAGTGGCGACCATCGCGGCCACGGTAGTCCGCGGCCCGGCTCGCTACACGGCTGGGCCGAGGGGTGACCTCGCGACGGGCGCTCGGCGAACGTTCGACGGAACGGCCGGCGACCCAATCGGCGCCGTCGGACGGCTGCGGTCTACGCTGGTCCGGTGGTGTCGGTGCCGATCCTGCTCCTCGACGCCGCCTGGCGCATCGACCGCGTCATCGGCGTCGAGACGGCCTGCGAGCTGCTCGTGTGCAGCCGCGCCATCGGCGCGTCGGAGGACATCGCCACCGTGATGCACTCCCCGTCGATCACCGTCGAGGTGCCGTCGGTGATCGCCCGGATCGGCCGGGTCGGGAGGAATCGCTACCGACCGCCGTCGTGCAACGCCCGCCGCGTGCGCCTGCGCGACGACCACGTCTGCCAGTTCATCGTCAACGGCCTGGCCTGTGAGCGGCGCGGCGACTCCGTCGACCATCTGCTGCCTCGAAGCCGCGGTGGCGAGTCGAGCTGGATGAACCTGGTGGCCTCGTGCCGGCGCCACAACGGCGAGAAGTCGGACCGTTCGCTCGTCGAGATGGAGTTCCACGGCTGGGCACTGCGCCGCATGCCGTTGGTGCCGACGCGCGAGGCGATCCTGCTCGCCGGGTTCCCGCGTCACGCCCCGGTGTGGCTCCCGTACCTCGCCGCCTGACCATCCCACGTTCGGCAGATTGACCCGCCGGCGACATCGCGGGCGCGCTCTGTGACACCCATGTGACAAGGTGGACGCCATGCCCCAGGCCGTGATCGCCTCCTCGACCACCGACCGCAGCGCCGTCGACGCCGAGCGCCAATTCGAGCCGTACCGGCGCGAGCTGACCGGCTACTGCTACCGCATGCTCGGCTCGGCCTCGGAGTCCGAGGACGCCGTGCAGGAGACGATGATCCGGGCCTGGCGGGCGTTCGATCGCTTCGAAGGTCGTTCGTCCGTGCGCTCGTGGCTCTACCGCATCGCCACCAACGTGTGCCTCGACATGCTCGGCGGAGCGCAGCGTCGGGCCCGCCCGATGGACCTCACCGAGCGCGGCACCGTCGACTCGCCGCTCCAGCAGCGGGCCGAGGTCACGTGGATCGGCCCGGTGCCCGATGCGTCGGTGCTCACCAACGACCCCGAGCAGGCCGCCGTCAACCGCGAGTCGATCAAGCTGGCGTTCATCGCCATGCTCCAGCACCTCCCGCCGCGCCAGCGGGCGGTGCTGATCATGCGCGAGGTGTTGTGCTGGCAGCGCCGAAGAGGTCGCCGCCCTGCTCGAGACCACGGTGGCCTCGGTCAACAGCGCGCTGCAGCGCGCCCGGGCCACGCTCGGGGGCGAGCACATCGACCTCACCGATCCCACGCCGCCGGCCGACGCCCGCGAGCAGGCGCTGCTCGACAGCTACCTCGACGCCTTCGAGCGCTACGACATGGACTCGTTGCGCGCCCTGCTGCGCGACGACGCCACGATGTCGATGCCGCCGTACGACCTGTGGCTGCAGGGCCGCGACGAGATCGAGCGGTGGCTGCTCGGACCCGGGCGCCGAGTGCCGCGACTCGCGGCTCGTGCCGGTGGCGGCGAACGGCTCGCTCGCCTATGGGCAGTACCGGCGACAGCCGGACGGGTCCTACACGCCGTGGTCGTTGATGGTGCTCGAGACCGACGACGACGGTGCCGTCGTCGGCATCAACTCGTTCCTCGACACGGCCCGGTTGTTCCCGCTGTTCGGCCTGCCGCCGAGCCACCCCGACGGATCACCCGAGCGGGAGGCTCGACGACGTCGACCGAGTGAGCCCGAACGGGCGCCTTCAGTCGACGTCGGCGTGCTTCGGCAGGCGCTGCTCGACGCTCAGCACCTCGGCGAAGAGGTCGCCATGGGCGCCGACGCGCTCGAGCACGTCGGCGGCCTCGAAGCGCAACGTCGTCTCCCCGGCGGCGGCTGCCTCCACCTCGTCCCACGACACCGGCGTCGAGACCGTCGGCTCGGGCCGGGCGCGCAGCGAGTAGGGCGCGATCGTCGTCTTGTGGAAGGCGTTCTGGCTCCAGTCGACGAAGATCTTGCCGGGGCGCTCGACCTTGGCCATCGTGATCGTCACGCGATCCGGCGTCTGACGCTCGAGCACCGTCCCGACGGCCCGCGCCAGTTCGGCGGCGTGCTCGTGGGTGACCCCCGGTGTGTTCAGCGGGACGTACATCTGCAGGCCCTTCGACCCCGAGGTCTTGCACCAGCCGCGCAGCTCGACCGCGGCGAGCACCTCGCGCACGCGCACGGCGATCTCGCAGCACGTGCCGATGTCGGTGTCCGGGCCCGGGTCGAAGTCGAAGACCAGCGCTCGCGGTGCGTCCTGGGCGTCGGCGGCGGCCATCGGGGCGTGGATCTCGATGGCGGCGATGTTGCCGGCCCACACGAGCGCGGCCGTCTCGTCGACCACGCAGTACTCGACGCCGCCACGGCGATCGCCGGGGCCGAGCGCCACGGGCACCCACTCGGGGCGATGCTTGGGGCAGCGCTTCTCGAAGAAGCCGCCCTGGTCGGTGCCGTCGGGGAAGCGCTTGAACGTGAGGCAGCGGTTGGCGAGGTGCGGCACCATCACCTCGCTGATGCGGGCGTAGTAGTCGATCACCTCGCCCTTGGTGAACCCGCTCGGATAGAGCACCTTGTCGAGGTTCGACAGGGTCAGCTCGCGCCCGGCGACGCGCGTCGTCACCTTGCGGCTGGCGCTCATGCCCCCGCGCCGGCCAGCAGGCGGACGTCGACCCCGGCCATCCCTGCACGCCGGGCGGCCTCGAGGCCGAGATCGCTGTCCTCGAACACCACGCAGCGCTCCGGCGCGACGCCGATGCGGCGCGCCGCCTCGAGGAACACGTCGGGCTCGGGCTTGTGTCGCTCGGTGTCCTCGGCGCCGACGATGGCGTCGAACCAGTCCAGCGCGCCGATGGCGGTCAGCGTCGCCGTGATCACGAAGTGCTCGCCACCGCTCGCCACGGCGAGGGGCAGCCGGCCCCGATAGCGGCGGGCGATGTCGACCACCACCTCGATCGGTGTGACCCGCTCGACCACGGTGACGTAGCGCTGCTCCTTCTCGTGGGCGATCGCCGGCACGACGGCGTCGTCGACCGCCACGCCCTGCTCCTCGGCGAGCCGGCGGATGATCGTGTTCGTCGGCACGCCGGCGAGCTCGTAGAAGCGCTGCTCGCTCATGGCGAGGCCGTGCCCGGCCAGCGTCTCGGACCACACCTCGAAGTGCACGGGCATCGTGTGGGCGAGCGTGCCGTCGCAGTCGAAGATCAGCCCTCCGGTGCCGGCGGGGGCCGACCAGCGGTCAGTCGTCGTCACGCTTGTAGATCGAGCGCTTCGGTGCGGCGAAGAACTGATGGAGCAAGGGGGCGAACTCGTCGAGCGGCATCGTCGGGTAGTCGGGGTCGAACGCCGGCCCGTCGAACTCGGCGCAGAACTCGGCGGTGAGGTCGTAGTACGGGTGGCCCTCGAAGCGGTCGCGCATGTCGCGGTCGAGGCCGAGGAAGTGGAAGAAGTAGTAGCCCTGGAAGATGGCGTGCTGCTCGACCATCCAGTGGTAGCGCGTCGTCGACGAACGGCTTGACGATGGCGGCGCCGATGTCGGCGTGGTTGAACGACCCGAGCGTGTCGCCGATGTCGTGGAGCAGGGCGCACGCCACGTACTCGTCGTCGCGTCCGGCCCGGCAGGCGCGCGTGGCGGTCTGCAGGGAGTGCGTGAGCCGGTCGACCTTGAACCCGCCGAAGTCGCCGTCGAGCAGGCGCAGGTGGGTGATCACCCGGTCGGCGAGGCCCGGGTAGAACTCGAGGGCGTGGGTGGCGATGATCGTCCAGTCCTCCTGCGTGCCCTCGGTCATGGCGCTGAACTGTGCGAGTGTCATCGTGGGTGCCTCCGGGCGGGTCGCACACCACGCTAGTGAACGGTGCCCGGCTACCGTTGCCCGGATGGTCGACGGGGAGACCGTGAGGATCCGCCGCGAGGCGCGCCGCGAGGAACTGCTCGCGGCCGCGATCGAGGTGATCCGCTCCGTTGGCGCCGGCGCGACGATGGAGGAGATGGCCACCGCCGGTGGCATCAGCAAGCCGATCCTCTACCGCCACTTCCGCGACCGCGACGGGCTGGTGGCGGCGATCAGCGAACAGGCGATGGCGCAGCTGGCGGCGATCCTCGACGAGCGGATGGGCGATCGCAACATCACCGGGCGCGACGGGGTGCGGGCGACCGTCGACGCCTTCTTCGAGTACATCGATCGCGACACCTCGCTGTACCACTTCGTGGTCGACAACGACATGCGCCACGGCGGCCAGGGAACGCTTGCGTTCACCGAGCAGAACGCCGAGCACGTGGCGGCGCTGCTGCGCGACGGCCTGGTGGCCGCGGGTCGTGATCCGGCCCCCGCCGACGCCTGGGCGCGCGGCATCGTCGGTCTCGTGCACCGCGCCGCCACGTGGTGGCTGGCCGACCGCGAACGCCTGCCCCGCCAGGAGGTGGTCGACCAGCTGGTCGACCTGGTGTGGGGCGGCATCGGCGCCCAGCTCGTGCCGGCCTGACGACGTGCCGTCGCGCCTGTTCGTGTACGGCACGCTGATGCCCGGGCGCCTGCGCTGGCCGGCGCTCGAGCCCTACGCCGTTGGGTGGCGGGACGCCACCGTCGCCGGCGCGATCTACGACTCGGGGCAGGGTTGGCCGGTGGCGGCGTTCGCCGTCGACCCGGTCGCCGGCAGGCACGTGCCCGGCGTGCTCGTCGAGCTCGACGTCGCCCGCCTCGACGAGGCGCTCGAGGTGCTCGACGCGGTCGAGGACACCGCCACCGACGCGCTCCGGCGGGTGGAGGTGGTGACCGCCGACGGCGAGGCGGCCTGGGCGTACCACTTCCCGCACCCGCCCGACGGCCTGGTGCGGATCGACCGTTGGGACACCCAGCTCGACCGTTGACCCGCACAACCGATGGGCGAAAACAGGACCGTACGGTCCTGTTGGCACCCATCGGTCGTCGGTGTCGCGGGGTCCCTAGAGTGACGACATGACGCTGACCCTGGCCGCGGTGCAGATGGCGATGGTCGACGACGTCGCCGCCAACGTCGCCACCGCCGAGCGGCTGGTGCGCGACGCCGCACGCCGGCGGGCGCGCAGATCGTGCTGATCCCGGAGCTGTTCGAGGGCCCGTACTTCTGCAAGGACATGCTGCCCCGAGCACTTCGACCGCGCCCGGCCGGTCGACGGGCACCCGACCGTCGAGCACTTCCGCGCCGTCGCCGCCGAGCTCGACGTCGTGCTGCCGCTCAGCGTCTACGAGCGGGCCGGCCAGGCCACGTTCAACTCGGTCGTCGTCGTCGACGCCGACGGGGCCGTGCTCGGCACCTACCGCAAGAGCCACATCCCCGATGGTCCCGGGCTACACCGAGAAGTACTACTTCAACCGCGGGGACACCGGCTTCCGGGTGTGGACGACGCGCGCACGCCACGATCGGCGTCGGCATCTGCTGGGACCAGTGGTTCCCCGAGTCGGCCCGGGCGATGGCGCTGCTCGGCGCCGAGGTGCTGCTGCTACCCCACGGCGATCGGCAGCGAGCCGCCCGATCCGACCTGGGACTCGAGCGGCCACTGGCAGCGGGTGATGCAGGGCCACGCCGGCGCCAACCTGATGCCGCTGGTCGCCGCCAACCGCGTCGGCCACGAGGTCGGCACGACGACCGAGATCACGTTCTACGGCTCGTCGTTCATCGCCGACGCCACGGGCGCCAAGGTCGCCGAGGCCGACCGCACGAGCGAGGCGGTGATCAGCGCCGCGTTCGACCTCGACGAGCTGCGCGCCCAGCGCCACGGGTGGGGTCTGTTCCGCGATCGCCGGCCCGACCTGTACGGCCCGCTGCTCACCCTCGACGGCGTCGCCCGCCTCGCGGATCCGACGGTGGCCGAACGCTTGCCGACGGCGCGCATGCCGGCCGAGACGGCGCGTCACGAGCGCACGGTGATGTGCTGGCCGGCGCGAGCCGCGCTGTACGGCGGGCGCATCGCCGAGGCCCGGGCCGCCCACGCCGAGGTCGCGGCCACGATCGCCCGCTTCGAGCCGGTGACGATGATCGCCGCGCCCGGACGTCGAGCGAGGCTGCGGCCACGCGCTGTGCGGAGCCGGCGTGGAGGTGGTCGAGCTCGCCATCGACGACTCGTGGTTCCGCGACACCGGGCCGATCTACGTGATCGACGGCGACGGCCGGCGGGTGGCCCTCGACTGCGAGTTCAACTCGTGGGGCGGGAAGTTCACGCCCTTCGACGACCGACGCGCGGTCGCCCGCCGCTGGGCGGCCCACGCCGGACACCGGCTCCGGATCGGTGCCGATGGTGCTCGAGGGAGGGTCGATCGCGGTCGACGGCGACGGCACCCTCGTCACCACCGAGCAGTGCCTGCTCCACCCGAACCGCAACCCGGCGCTCACCCGCCTCGAGGTCGAGGCGGTGCTCGGCGACGAGCTCGGCGTGACGACCGTGGTGTGGCTGCCGTTCGGCCTGGCGCTCGACGACGACACCGACGGCCACGTCGACAACGTCGCCGCCTTCGCCCGGCCCGGGGCCCTGCTGGTGCAGGGCTGCGCCGACGCGCGCGAGGACGACTGGCTGCGCTGCAACGTCAACGCCCGCAGCGCCCGCGGTGCGCCCGACGCCGCCGGCCGGCCGCTCGACGTGATCGACGTCCCGGTGCTCCCGTACGCGAGGTGGACGGCGTGCGGGTCGCCGTGCCCTACCTCAACTACTACGTCGTGAACGGCGGGCGTGATCGTGCCGGTGTGCGGCCACGACGCCGACGCCGACATGCTGGCGATCATCGCCGCCGAGTTCACCCGGGTCGGGAGGTGGTCGGCGTCGACGTCGGGGCGATCCTCGCCTACGGCGGCGGCGGGATCCACTGCATCACCCAGCAGGTTCCGGCCGTGTGAGCGGCGGCCGCTCGGCGATCCGGGCGGTGGCGGCGCTCCGGGCGCGTCGCGGTCGGTGTGATCACTCGATGCCGGGGCGTTCGACGAACCGGTAGGTCAGGTCGGCCAGCCCGAACGTCGCGGCGAAGCCCACGATCGGGCGCGTCCACGGGCCGCTCGCCGTGTGGTGCCACAGGAACAGGAACACCGCTTGGTGCCACAGGTAGGCCGAGTAGGAGCGCCGTCCGAGCGCGGCGAGCGGCGCCCAGCCGAGGCCGCGGGCGAGCCACGACGCGCCGTCAGCCACGAGCCACGCCACGACGACGGCGCTGCCGATGCCGGAGACCGCGATGCCCCATTCGTAGGTCCGCGGGTCGAAGGCGTGCAGGCGGGCGTACATCCACACCAGCACCACGATCGCGGCGCGCAGCGCGGCCAGCACCCGCCGTGTCACAGCGGTCAGCCAGCCCCACCGCGCCGCCAACGCCACGAGCACGCCCCACATCCGCGTCGAGGCGAGCGGTGTCGACAGGTAGGACCGCGGTACGCGGCGACGCCGACCGCGGCCCGCCACGCCCGAGCCATCGCCACGGCGACCACGAGGCCGACCCACACGGTGGGCGACGCCCGGAGGCGCCACAGCACGAACGCCACGACTGCGAACCCGACGTAGAACTGCATCTCGACGCTCACGCTCCAGTAGGGACCGACCTCGGTCAGCAGCGGGCTGATCCGCAGGTAGTTGACGTTGTGCACGTACGACGCCACGCTGGCGAGCGACGGCCACACGTCGTGCCACGCTCGGTGGTCGACGGTCGTCGACACCAGGCCGATCGCCGCCAGCACCACCAGCAGCGCCGGAGCAGCCGCATCACCCGCCGTCCGAGGAAGGCCCGACCGCGGAGTCGCCGGACAGCACGGTGGTGATCAGGTAGCCGCTGAGACGAAGAACCCGTCGACGGGCAGCCAGCCGGCCTTGAACACGGGAGCGGTCGACCCCTTGAACGTCGCCTCCATGTGGTGGGCCATCACGGCGAGCACGAGCACGGCGCGCAACCCGTCGAAGCGGGCGACCCGGCGCTCCGATCGCCCGGGAGCGGCACCGTGCGCCCCTAGTCTCCGCCCCATGTCGGGCACGCTCTATCACATCGGCTTCGGCGTCGGGGACCTCGATCCCGGCACCACGATCGCCCTGCTCAGCGGCGATCCCGGGCGCTCCGAGCGCATCGCCGACGACCACCTCGCCGGCGCCCGCGTGCTCGCCCGCAACCGCGGGCTCGACGCCTTCGCCGCCACCCTCCCGGGCGGCGCGCCGGTCGTGTGCGCCACCAGCGGGATGGGCGCGCCGTCGACGAGCATCGTGGTGAACGAGCTCGTGCAGGTGGGCATCGGCACGATCATCCGCGTCGGCACCAGCGGGTCGATCCAGGAGCACGTGCGCATCGGGTCGGTGGTGATCGGGGCCGCCGCCCTCGTCAACCAGGGCGCCGCCCTCGACATCGCCCCACCCGGCTTCCCCGCGGCCGCCGACCCGTTCCTCACCGTCGCCCTCGCCGACGCCGCCACCGCCCTCGGCGTCGAGCACCACGTCGGCGTGATGGCCTCGACCGACACGTTCTACGAGGGTCAGGAACGGGAGACCTCGTCGGCCAACCCGCACCTGCTGCGACGCATGCGCGGCATGATCGACGAGTACCACGACCTCGGCGTGCTCAACTTCGAGATGGAGGCGGCCACGTTGTTCACGATGGGTCAGGTGTACGGCTTCCACGCCGGCTGTGCGGTCGGCATCATCGCCCAGCGCCACGACGCCGAGGGCGTCGACCTCGCCGCCAAGGACCGCGCCGTCGACAACGCGGTGCGCGTCGCCGTGGCGGCCGCCGACCGCTGGTCGGCCGGCGCGCCGCTCACCCGTGAGCCGCCCGCACAGCGACGGGACCGTCCGGGGGAGTGCGTCACGGTGAGGCCGAGGGTGGCGGCCGCCGCCGGGCCGCCGACCGCCACGCTCTCGGTGATCGGCACGGTGTCGAACCGCTGACCCACTCCGCATCGGCCGCATGTTCGAGCGGCGCTCGCCACGTCGCCGCGGCGACGTAGCGATGGGCCGTGTCGCCACGCGACGTCGATCATCGCCGGGCGAGTCGACGCGCCGGCTCGTCGGCGTGCCGACGCCGCGTCGCCGTCGACGCACGTCTCGGCGCGTTCGGGCCGCGGCGCCGGCGCACCCGTCGGCGGCGGGCGTCGCGACTCCAGCACCACGGTCGGTCTCGCGTCGCCTACGCGTCGCGTCGCGCGGGTCGGCGGCGCGGCGCGGCGCGACTGCGCACCGTCGGGGTCCCGGGCGGCGGCGCGCTGTCGCGCCGCCGGTCGCCGCGCTGGTCGGCGTCGTCCTCGCCCGTCGCGTCCGCCGCGGCGCGCGCCGCGTGCGCGCGTCGTCGCGCCGGCCGCGCGCGCGCTCGTGGCCGGCGCCGCCGCGCCGCTCCGCGGTGCGCTGTCCGTCGGTTCCACGTGCGCGGCGCCGTCCGGGCGCGCGCCGCGCGGCCCACCGTCGCCCGGCCGCGCGGCGCGCGCTCGTCGCCACGCCGCCCACCCGTCGTGGGCGCCGTGCGTCACGCGGCCCGCACGGCGCAGCCCGTCGGTCGGTGCGCGGGTCGTCCACAGCCGCAGCCCGTCGAGTGCCGCCGTTCAGGCGGCACGACCTGCGTGGCGTTGGCTGCTCCCACCTGTCCTAGCGACGTACTTGCTTCGCCCAGTGTGCCGCGCCCACGTCGCACGCGCCGCCGCGACCAGCCACCGCCCGGCGCGACGCGCCGACGTCGCGGAAGTGAGCCCGTTCGGGCCGCTTCTCGCGACATCGGCGTCGGCGTCGCCGAACGCGAGCCAGGTGCCCGTGACGACCAGCGCCAGCGCCATGGCCCAGCCGCCGGACCCGGTCAGCATCGTGCCAGCCCGCAGAGCGAGGTCGTCACGACCACGCGTCCGCCGTCGGTCCACACGTGACCAGACCGCGAGCGTCACCGACCAGCGCACTCCATACGTACACCTCGTGTACACCCACGCTCCGACGCGAGGTACACGAGCGTCGACCCGCCGAGCACGGAGGCGACCACGGCGCCGACGGCGAACGCCTCGCCCCGCCCCACCGGCGCCGCGCCGCCCACGACCCCGCGCACGGCGACCGCGAGGCGGACCAGCGGCCGGCGAGCACCACGCGGCGAGCAGCATCGACGGCGCGGTGAGCCGGCCGTCGAGGCGGTCGGTGAGCGCCAGCAGGGGCATCCGCAGCAACGCCGGAACGGGGGGAAGTAGAGGTAGTGACGCCCGCCGACGACGAACGCCTCGATGCCGAGCGAGCCCGGTGGTACGTCGAGGTGGCCGTGGAACAGCGCCCGCGCCTGCACGTCGAAGAAGTCGGCGTTGTTGCCGGCGGCGGTACCGCGGCGCAGCGGCTCGAGCCCGAAGTCCCACAGCACGACGACGAACGGGACCAGTCCCAGGGCGGCGCCCACGGACGCGGCCCGGCGCAGGCTCGGCGTCGCGGCGTCGACGGCGCCGGGTCGGTGATCGGTACGGGGACGGTCGTCGACGCGTGGCACCGGTGGTGCCGCGGTGACGTCCGCACCGGGTGGAGAGCGCCGATCGTCATCAGCCTCGGCCCGTCGGTCACCCCTGGTCGTCGCCTGCCGACGACGCGGCCCGCATCGCCACCAGCCACGCCGGCAGCCGCATTGGAGCACCACTCGGACCGACCATGCCGTGCACGGTGACGCCGGTGGCGCTCGCCGTGCCGTCGACGGTGAGCAGGTACGCCATCTGGAACGTCGCCCTGGTGACGTCGGCGAGGCGCAGGTGCACGTCGACGACGTCGTCGAACCGCAGCGGGCGGCGGTACCGCACGAACGCCTCCAACACGGCCGCGTCGGCACCGCCCTCGCGCCACTCGGTGTACGGGTGCCCGATGTGACGCAGGTAGGCCACGCGGGCCTCCTCGAGGTAGAGGAAGTACCGGCTGTGGTGCACGATCCCCATGCCGTCGAGCTCGGCGAACCGCACCCGGATCGGGTGGCTGAACTCGTAGTCGGCCACGTCGACCGACGGCTCGACCGCCATGCGCATGGCGTGCAGTCTGGCCGACGGCGCATCGTCGACGCGGATCGTCGGCGTCATTCGCGACCCGATGCGGTGACGGCGCGATCGGTGCCCGGGCGGGCCTCCACCTCGCGGCGGCGGGCCGGCGGCGGCGCAGTGGAACACGGGCGGCGCCTCGGCCGACCGGGCCGGCGGCCGCCGGCGCGGGCCGAGGCCGAACCAGGAGATGGCCGCCGCCCCCACGATCACCGTCGCCGAGATCCACAGCACGCGGTGGAAGCCGTCGAGCAGCTCGTCGCCGACGATCATCTCCCCCGGAGCGAAGCCGGCGAGCAGTGGCACGGAGGCCACGAAGACGAGCTGGCCGGTGCGGGCGACGGCGTTGTTGACGCCGGAGGCGATGCCGGTGTGGTGCTCGTCGACCGACCCCAGCGCGGTGCTGGTGAGCGGGGCGACGGTGAGGCATATGCCGAGGCCGAACAGAGCACGCCGGGGAGCACGTCGGCGACGTAGGTGGCGCCGACGTCGATGCGCGTCATCGCCAGCAGCCCGGCCGCAACCAGCAGCGGGCCGAGCGTCATCGGGATGCGGGGGCCGATGCGCTGCCCGAGGGCGCCGGCACGGGCCGAAAAGAGCAGCATCAGGATGGTCGCCGGCACCGTGGCCAGGCCGGCGCGCAGCGGCGGAGTAGCCGAGCGGACCCTGCAGCACCAACCCGAGCAGGAACATCGCGACCGCGAACGCGCCGTAGAGCAGGAACGTGACCGAGTTGGTGGTGGTGAACGCGCGGTTGCGGAACACCGCCAGCGGCAGCATCGGGTGGGCGATGCGGGCCTCGGCGGCCACGAAGCCGGCGAAGAGTGCCGCCGCCGGCGGCGACGACAGCCCAACGCTGCTCGCTCAACCCATAGCTCAAACCGGCGAGGGCGAGCGCGCCGAGCACGGCGCCGACGAGGTCGAGGCGCGCCGGGTCGGCGTCGTTGCGGCTCTCGGGGACGTGTCGAGTCGTGATCAGCAACACCGCCACGCCGACGGGCAGGTTGATCAGGAAGATCCACCGCCACGACGCGGCGTCCACCAGCCAGCCGCCGACCAGCGGCCCGAGCGCGGTGGCGACGCCGCCGAGACCGGACCAGGCACCGATCGCGCGCGCCCGGTCGTCGGGGTGGAACGTCGACTGGATGATCGCCAGGCTCCCCGGGGTCAGCAGCGCGCCGCCGACGCCCTGGAGGACGCGCGCGGCGACGAGCATGCCGACGGTCGGGGCCAGCGCGCACAACAGCGAGGCGAGCGTGAACCACGCCGCGCCGACGCAGGAAGATCCGCCGCCGTCCGAAGCGGTCGCCGAGCGACCCGCCGATCAGGATGAGCGACGCCAGGCTGAACGTGTAGCCGTTGAGCACCCAGGCCACGCCGGAGAAGCTGGCGTCGAGGTCGGTGCCGATGTGCGGCAGCGCCAGGTTCACGACCGTGGCGTCGAGCGTCGCCATCCCCGAGCCGAGCACGGTGGCGCCGAGGGTCCACCGGCCGCGCCCCTCGGACAGGCGCAAGCCGACGCCAGGGGTCGGCTCGCTCATGCCAGCAGTGATAGCAGTCGACGGCGGGACGCCCCGTCCGTCGCCCGGGGAGGGCCCGAGCGGCGCACTAGTTTGTCGCACCTATGCCGACGGAACCGCCCATCGTCATCGAGAACCGCAAGACCCTCACGTACTTGCTCTGCGAGGCCGCCGAGCTCGAGCACGCGCTCGATGTGCGAGTACCTCTACGCCGCGTTCAGCCTCAAGACCGCACCCGACCACACGCTGCCGGCCGAGCATCTCGCGGCCGTCGAGCGGTGGCGCACCGTGGTGCTCGGGGTCGCCGCCCAGGAGATGTTGCACTGGGCGCTCGTCAACAACCTGCTCACCGCGGTGGGGTCGGCGCCCTACGTGGCCCGGCCGCACATGCCGCACCAGGCGAAGGGCTACCCGGCGGGCGTGCAGCTCGCCCTCGTGCCGTTCGGGGAGCGTGCGTTGCGCCACTTCCTCTACCTCGAGCGCCCCGAGGGCATGGAGCTCGACGACGCCGACGGGTTCGAGGCGACCGGACCGGCGTTGCCGATCATGGCGCCGACCGACATCGTCCCGTGGGGCCAGGAGTTCGGCACGGTCGGGCACCTGTACCGCTCGATCCAGGCCGGCCTGCACTCGCTCGCCGGCCGCCTCGGCGAGGACGGGCTGTTCATCGGTCCGCGCGAGGCGCAGATGGCCCCGGAGTCGTTCCGTTGGTCGCTCCTGGTGCCGATCACCGACGTCGTCTCCGCGAGCAAGGCGATCGACGACATCGTCGAACAGGGCGAGGGCGCTCGCGGCGACTGGACCAACGCCCACTACGGACGCTTCCTCGCCGTGCTCGACGAGTACCTGGCGATCAAGGCCGCCTTCCCCGACTTCGAGCCGGCGCACCCGGTGGTGGCCGCCGGGGTGCGGCCGGTCGACGGGGTGGTGCCGGAGGTGACGATCACCGACCCGGTGACCGCGGCCGTGTCCGACCTCTTCAACGTCAACTACGACCTCATCCTGCAACTGCTCGTGCGCTACTTCGCCCACGGTGGCGAGGACCACGAGCGTCTCGAGCTGCTCGCTCACACCGCCGTGACGCTGATGTTCGGCGCGATCAAACCGCTCGGCCTGCTGCTCGCCACCTTGCCGGTCGGCCCGGACCACCCCGGCGTCACCGCCGGCGCCGACTTCCAGCTCTTCTACCAGAAGAGCTTCCTGCTCCCGCACCAGCGGGCGGCGTGGATCCGCTTCCGGGAGCGCCTCGACGAGGCGGCCGAGTTCGCCGACGGCATCGTCGCCCCCGAGCCCGTGCGCACCGTGCTCGATCGGGTCGGCGCCCAGCTGCACCAGCTGGCCGACGCCATCGCCAACCGGATCGACGACTGATGGAGCCGCTCACCCTCGGGTCAGCATGGTGGTCGGCGTCCGGCGTGGCGGTGGACGATCGCCTGCTCGAGTGGCCCGCCGATGTGTTCGCCCTCACCGAGGTCGTGCTCGAGCAGTCCGAGGCCTACCGCTTCGTGCTCTCCCCGCCGGCCGGTGCCCAGTGGCCGCCGGCGGAGGTGGCCGACTGGCCGCAGACGACACGCGATGTCGCGGCCGCGTGGACGGCGTGGGCCCGCGAGCGCGACGGTACGGCGCCCGACCTCGTCCGCACGGCGTGGGCGGTCGTCCGTGACGGCGTCGACACGCCGATCGAGGACATCGCCGAGGGCCGGGAGTGGCCGTTGTGCGAGGCGTTGCTCGTGCTGCACACCATCGCCGACGAAGCGTGCGCCGGCATGGGGGTGGCCGTCGACGACCCGCGTGAGACGGCGTGCGCCGTGCGCGGCCGCGCCCGCGAGCTCCTCGCGCGTACCGGGTCGATGGCGCGGGTCGGACGACCGGGCGTGCGGGTGCTGCCCAAGGTGCGCACCCCCGCCGGCGGGATCTCGCTGCGATCTCTGTCGCGCTGACGCGTGCGTGCGCGGGCCCGGTGTCGACGCGGTGTGGCACAAGGTTCCGGCCCAGCGCCCGGACCACGATCCGCGGCGCCGGCCGGCCAACGTCTTGCTGTTGCCGTGGCCGTTGCGGATCCGCGCCCGGGACTTCCGGCCGCGGGCCGGTTCGATCCAACGCGAGGGTCGTGAGCCGTTCGGCTTCTTCGAGTTCGCGCCGGACGACGGGGTCGACCTCGAGCTGCTCGACGGCGTGTTGCGCGCCGCCCTCGACGAGGTCGACGTCGTCGACGTGGTCGTGCTGCCCGAGAGCGCCGTGCCGGTGGATGCGATCGACGACGTCGAAGCGGTGCTCGCCCGTCACGGCGTCGGGCTGCTCGTCGCCGGCGTCCGCGAGCCGGCCGACATCGACCGGCAACCGGGCAACTGGGTGACGATCGGTGTGCGACTCGGTGGGCGCTGGTGGCACTACCGGCAGAACAAGCACCATCGGTGGTCGCTCGAGGAGACGCAGGTGCGCCAGTACCACCTCGGTGGCGCGTTGCACCCGTCGTTGCGCTGGTGGGAGTCGATGGAGGTGCCGCGGCGCGCGGTGCAGTTCGTCGAGATCGGCGGCGGGATCACGATCGTCGCGGTCATCTGCGAAGACCTCGCCCGACTCGACGCCGTCGCCGACCTGCTGCGCACCGTCGGTCCGACGCTGGTGCTCACGGTGCTGCTCGACGGGCCGCAGCTCGCGTCGCGGTGGACGGCGCGGTACGCCAGCGTGCTCGCCGACGACCCGGGGTCGGCCGTGCTGACGCTCACCGCCTTCGGGATGGTCGAGCGTTCGCTGCCGGCCGGGTTCGCGCCGTCACGAGTGGTGGCGCTGTGGAAGGACCCGACCGGCGGCATCCGCGAGGTCTCGCTCGAGCCGGGGGCGCAGGGTGTGCTGCTGTCGATGTCGGTCGACCGCGCCACGCGGCACACCGCCGACAGCCGCTGGCCCGCCGACGACACGACGCAGCTTCGCGACGCCGGCGTGCGCCAGATCCGGGCGACGGCGGCCTCCGGACGAGGCGACGCTCCGCACGGCTCCCACCGCACCCGGGTGTGGCCGCCGGGCTCGACGAGTGCGAGCTCACGGTGCTGGCGTCCTGGGCCGAGGCGGTTGCCGAGGCCGGTACCCCGGACGAGCTCGCCGAGGTCGGGGCCGACGCCGCGGCGGGCGCGGCCTGGCGCGACGAGCTGGGCCTGGCTCCGCTGTCGCCCGCGCTCGCCGCGGCGATCGAGCAGCTCTGCGCCGACTGGCGCGTCCCGGTGGCCCGGCCACGCCGCACGACAACGGGTCCGCCGCGCTCGTGGAGCGGGTGCTGCGATCGGCGAGCGCCCGATCTGGCCCGCCCGACGGCGCGCCGATCGCTCACTAACCTTCGCGTCATGGCGGACCTCGCGGCGATCAACGACGCCATCGCGGCCCTCGAGGCGCAGCGCACCCGTGCTCGGCGACGCCGTCGTCGAGACCGCCCTCGCCCCGCTCCTCGCCCAGCGCGACGAGATCAGCGTGCGCGCCACCGCCGAGCAACGCCGCCTCGTCACGATCCTGTTCTCCGACGTCGTCGACTTCACCGTGCTGTCGCAGGCCCTCGACGCCGAGGATGTGCGCAACGTCATCGACGCCTACTTCGTGCGCTGGCACCGCTGCATCGAGGCCAACGGCGGCGTCGTCGAGAAGTTCATCGGCGACGCCGTGATGGCGGTGTTCGGCATCCACGCCGGCGAGGAGGACGCACCGAACCGGGCGATCTGCGCCGCCCTCGCCATGCGCGACGCCCTCGCCGAGCTCAACGTCGCAGGTGGCCGCCGAACACGGCATCACGCTGCAGATGCGCGTCGGCATCGACACCGGCGACGTGGTCGTCAGCGGGCTCGGGAGCCGACCCGGTCAGGAGATGGTGGTGGTCGGCGAGGTGGTCAACCGGGCCAGCCGCATCCAGTCCGCCGCCCCGCCGGGCGGCGTGATGATCTCGGCCGACACGCTGCGTCCCGTTCGCGGCGTGTTCGACGTGCGGCTGGTGCCCGGGCTACGCCTGAAGGGGATCGACGCGCCGGTCGACGGCTACCTCGTCGAGGGCGTGCGCGAGCGCGGCTTTCGCGAAGGATCGTCGCGCGGCATCGAGGGCGTCGAGACGCGAACGGTCGGACGCGAGCTGGAGATGCGCGCCCTGCAGGGACACTTCCGGGAGGTGGCCGAGGAGGGCCAGTGGCAGGTCGTCACCGTCGTCGGCGACGCCGGCGTCGGCAAGTCCCGGGTGGTGTCCGACTTCGCCGTCTGGCTCGACGAGCTCGACGAGCCGGTGTGGTGGTTCGGCGGACGGGCCGCTCCGGCCGCGGCCACCCTGCCGTTCGCGCTGCTCCACGACATGTTCGCCACCCGCTTCGGCATCAGCGGCAACGACGGCCCGGTCGACGTGCGGCGCAAGTGGGAGCGGGGGCTCGAGCAGGCGCTGGGTCCGGGCGACGAGACCGTCGAGCGGGCGCACATGATCGCCCTGTGGCTCGGGTTCGAGATCGGCGAGACGGCCAGGATCACCGGCGCACCCGCAGAGCCTGAGCGGACGGGCGGCGAGCCACCTCGGCGAGTACCTGCGTCGACTCGCCGAGCGGGCGCCGGTCGTCCTGCTGCTGGAGGACCTCCACTGGGCCGACGAGGCGACGCTCGCGTTGATCCATGCCGCCGAGCCGGTGCTGCGGGATTCGAGCGTCCTGGTGGTCGCGACGTCGCGCCCGACGTTGCTCGAGCAGCACCCGCACTGGGGCGAGGGCCTCGACTACCACACCCGCATCTCGCTGCGCTCGCTCTCGCGACGGGAGACGCGCCGCCTGCTCGACGAGATCCTGAAGGGCGCCGACCGCGTGCCCGAAGCGCTCGGCGACCTCGTCGTTTCCGCGTCCGAGGGCAACCCGTTCTACGTCGAGGAGCTGGTGAACTGGTTCCTCGAATCCGGCGTCATCCGACGCGACGACACGGGCTGGCGGGTGCTCGACGACCAGCTCGAGACGGCCGTCGTGCCGCCCACCCTGCGCAGCGTGCTGCAAGCCCGCCTCGACGGCCTGTCGGCGGCGGAGCGCCAGGCGCTGCAACGGGCCTCGGTGATCGGCCGGGTGTTCTGGGACGACGCCGTTGCGCTTCGCTGGCCGCCGGCGACCCGGTGCCGGCCGACGACGTGCCGATCGGCGCCGTCCTCGACCAGCTGCGCGACCGCGACCTCGTCCACCAGCGTGAGCGATCGTCGTACGACAACCGGCGGGAGTTCCTGTTCAAGCACGCCCTCCTGCGCGACGTCGTGTACGAGAGCATGCTGCGTCGACACCGGCGCCAGCTACCACGAGCTGGCCGCCGAGTGGTTCGCCGACCTCGCCGCCCGGTCGCGAGCGCACGGACGAGTTCGCCGGCACGATCGCCGATCACTACGCCAGCGCGACCAACGCCGAATCGGCCGCCCGCTGGTACCTGGTCGCCGGGCGCCAGGCGGCCTCGGTGCACGGCCTCGAGGACGCCCGCCGGCTGCCTGACGGCCGGGGTCGACGCACGCACCGACCTCGCAGCCCACGCTGCGCGCCGACCTGCTGCTCGAACGGGAAACGGTGCTCGACCGCATCGGCGACCGCCGCCGCCCAGCAGGTCGACCTCGATGCGCTGGCCACGCTCGAGCCGATCCTCGCCGAGCTCGACCCGGCGCGGCAGGTGCAGGTGATGCTCAACCGCTGCCGGTGGTTGTTCCACCACAGCGAGTACGCCGCCCAGCACGAGCTCGCCGAGCAGGCGATCGCGCTGGCCGAGTGCGCACGGCCTCGATGGCCTGGCGATGGAGGCCCAGCTGTGGTTGGGCAAGGGGCTCACGTGGGAGGGCAAGCACGAGGAGGCACGCGCCGCGCTCGACGCGTCGCTGGCGGCGGGGCGCCGGGCGAACCGCCGCATCGTGATCGCCGACTCGCTGCGCTACTTGGCGATCATCGCCGGCAACGTGAGCGAGTTCGCCCTCGCCGCGAGGCTGCTCGAGGAGACGATCGAGATCCACATCGCCGACGGCGATCGCCAGGGCGAGGCCACCGTGCTCGTGCAGATGGCGAGCGTGCTCTACAACGAGGGCCACTTCGCGGCGGCGCGGGAACGGCTGGAACAGGCGTTGCCGATCCTCGTCAGCACGGGGTTCCGGTACCACGAAGCGGTGGTCGTGAGCAACCTCGCCGCGATCGTCGTCCAGCAGGGCGAGCTCGGCCACGGGCGACGCCTCATCGACCGCGGGCTGGTGTTGTGCCAGGAGATCGACGACCTCGAGGGCGTGGCCACCGCGTACAACATCCGCGGCGAGATCGAGCGGCGGGTCGGCGATCTCGACGGGGCCGAGACCGACCTGCGCGCCACGCTCGCCACGATCGATCAACGAGGGTTCGCCGTGGTGTCGAGCGACTCGTTGGTGGGCGTGGCCCTCGTGCAGTCTGCCCGCGGGCTGCACGACGAGGCGGCGGCGACCGTCGCCGAGGCGATCCAGCGCGCCGAGGACGCGGACTCGCCGATGTCGGTCGCCCGGGCCCGCCTCGCCAGCGCTTACGTCGACACCGAGCGGGGTGACCTCGACGCTGCTGCGGCGTCGCTCGGTGCGGCGGGCGAGGAGGCCGAACGGCTGGCGCTGGGGTACCTGACCGTCGAGGTCGACTCGGTCGGCGCCCGGGTGGCCTGGTTGCGCGGTCGCCGCGACGAGGCGGTCGATCTCGCCGGCCGGGTGTTCGAACGGCTCGGGCAACCGGAGCTGATCGGCGCGCTGCAGCCGGGCGAGATCTACCTCAGCTGTCGCGACGTGCTCGTCGCCTACGACGACCCGCGGGCCGCCGCGGCGGCGACCGCGGGCCGGGTCTACGTCGAGTCGTCGGCCGCACTGATCGACGAGGCCGACCTGCGCGAGTCGTTCCTGCACCGCGTGCCGAGCAGCGTCGCGCTGGCCGGTCCGGCCGCACCGTAGCGTCGGGCGCAGGCTGCGCCGAATCTCGCCGTGGGCCGCCACCGGGGCGACGGTACGGTCCGGAACATGAGTGATCTCGCCGACCGCTTCCTCGGCCTCCACGTGCCGGGTGAGCCGCTGCTGCTCGCCAACGCGTTCGACGCCGGGACGGCGAAGGTGCTGGCGTACGTCGGGTTCCAGGCGCTCGCCACCACCAGCTCCGGTCACGCCGGCACCCTCGGACGCCGCGATGGCAAGGTGACGCGGGACGAGGCGATCGCCCACGCGGCGACGCTCGCGGCGGCGACCCCGCTGCCGCTGAACGCCGACCTCGAGCACGGCTTCGCCGACGACGCCGAGGGCGTCGCCGAGACGATCCGCCTCGCCGCGGCGGCCGGCGTGGCGGGAGCCTCGATCGAGGACCACGACCCGGTGACCGGCGGCATCTACGCCGCGGCAGCGGGCGCGCGAACGCGTGGTCGCCGCCGCCGAGGCGGCGCACGGCGGTCCGGCCCGGGTCGTCCTGACCGCGCGCTGCGAGAACCACCTCCACGGCGTCGACGACCTCGGCGACACCATCGCCCGGCTGCAGTCGTACCAGGAGGCGGGCGCCGACGTGCTGTACGCCCCGGGGCTGGTGTCGGCCGCCGACATCGGCCGGGTGGTGCGCGAGGTCGACCGTCCGGTGAACGTGCTCGCCCTCCCCGGCGTGCCACCCGTCGCCGAGCTCGCCGGGCTCGGCGTCGCCCGGATCTCGGTCGGTGGGGCCTTCTCGCTCGTCGCCCTCGGCGCCGTCGCCGCCGCCGGCCGCGACCTGCTCGAGACCGGCACCTACGGCTACTGGGACGCCATCGCCCGCGCCGGCGACGTCCGCGCGCGCCTTCGACTGACGTCCCCGCCGTCGAGCCACTTTTCTTTCACTGTTGAAAGAAAAGTGGCCCTGGCTCGGGCGGGCGGGCGCGCACCCATTTGCTACACCTGGCACGTGACGTTGCGCGTGTTCCACGGCCCGCGGTTGGGGCCGCTCGCCGACGAGCTCGTGGCCACGCTCGCCGAACCGCTGGCCGATCCGTTCACGCCCGAGGTCGTCGCCGTGCCGACCGCGGGGGTGCGCGACTGGGTGCGGCGGCACCTCGCCCGCCGCCGCGGCGTCACCGCCAACGTCGCCTTCCCGTTCCCCAACCGCTTCACGTCGATGGCGCTCGGCCTCGACCCGACCGTCGCCGACGCCGACGATCCGTGGTCGGTCGCCCGCCTCACGTGGGCCGTGGTCGACGTGCTCGGCCACGGCAGCGTCAGCGTGCCGGGCTGGAGCGCGGCCACGCCGGGCGCCCGACCCCGTCAGTACGTCGTCGCCCGCCACATCGCCGACCTCTTCGACCAGTACGCCACGAACCGCCCCGGCGTCCTGGCGCAGTGGGCGGCGGGCGTACCGGGGGACGGCACGGTGAGCGGCGATCGCGAGCTGGTCGGCCCACTCGACGCCTCGATGGCGTGGCAGTTCGAGCTGTTCCGCGCCGTGCGCGAGCGCATCGGCGAGGCCCACCCGGCCGAGCATCGCGAGCAGCGGCTGGCCGACCTGCGGGCCGGGCGCCTCGAGCCGGCGGTCCCGGCGCGCGCCGCACTGTTCGGCACCAGCGCCCTCTCGGCCGCCCAGCTCGAGGTGCTCGACGCCCTCGGCACGGTCCGCGACGTCGACGTGTTCGTCGTGTCCCCGTCGCCGAGCTCCTGGGAGCGTTCCCCGCCGCTCGACCCCCGACGCCTGGTCGCCCGCCGGCGCGACGCCGACGACGACGACGCCCTCGGCGGACATCCCCTCGTGCGCTCGTGGGGGCGTTCGGCGCTCGAGACGGCCGGCCTCGTCCGCGGCCTCGGTGACGCGGTCGTCGTGGGGCCCGGCGCCGACGACGCCGCGGCGCCGACCACCCTGCTGCGCCACCTCCAGGGCGACATCGTCGAGGACCGCCCGCCCACCCCGTTCGCCGGAGCCGCGGACGCCACGGTGCAGGTGCACACGTGCCACGGCGCGCTGCGCCAGCTCGACGCCCTCCGCGACGCCCTCGACACCTGCTTCGTCGCCGACCCGACTCTCGAACCGCGAGACGTGCTCGTGATGAGCCCCGACGTCGGCCGTTTCGCGCCGTTCGCGCCGGCCGTGCTCGGTCGCGGTCGGCTGCCGGTGCCGGTCACGGTGAGCGATCTCACGCTCGGCGCGGAGAACCCGGTGGCGGCCGCGTTCCGCGCCGTCGTCGCCGCGCTGGCCGGCCGGTGTACCGCCGTCGACGTGCTCGACCTCGCCACGCTCGCACCGGTGCGCCGCATGTTCTCGCTCACGCCCGCCGACCTCGAGCGGTTCGGGCGGTGGGTCGACGAGCTGGGCACCAGCTGGGGCCTCGACGCTCCCCGAGCGCGACGAGTGGCTCGACGCCAACGTCGCCGAGGGCACCTGGGCGGCGGGCATCGACCGACTGCTGCTCGGCGCCGCGGTCCCGGCGCCGCCGGGCGAGCTCGCCGCGGCCTATCCGGGAGGGGTGCAGCCCTTCGACGACATCGCCGCCGACGACATGCGCAGTGCCGGTCGGCTCGCCGAGTTGGTGGGCCGCCTGCGCCGCGCCCGCAGCCTGCTCGCCGGTCGCCACCGCATCGACGAGTGGACGCAGCGCCTCGCCGCCGTGCTCAGCGCCACCTGCTCCGTCCCGCCCGACGAGGCGTGGCAGCTGGCGTCGGTCGCCGGGGCGATCGACGGGCTCGGCGAGCAAGCGATGGTCGGCGGCGCCGTCACCGACGTCGCCCTCGACGTCCGCGAGGTCGCGGCCGTCCTCGACGATGCGCTCGGCACGGCGCGGGGGCGGCTGCGCACGCGGTCGGGCGACGTGCTGCTCACCGGCCTGGTCCCGCTCCGCAACGTGCCGGCGCGTGTCGTGTGCCTGCTCGGCGTCGACGCCGACAGCCTGCGACCGGCCACCGTCGACGGCGACGACCTGCTGGCCCGGCGTCCATGCGTCGGCGAGCGCGACCGCCGGGCCGAGCGCCGTCACGGCCTGCTCGACGCGTTCATGGCGGCGTCCGACCGCGTGATCATCACGTGCGACGGCGTCGACGTCGCCACCAACCGGCCGGTTCGCCCGAGCGTCGCGCTCGCCGAGCTGCTCGACGTCGTGCGCGCCACGGTCGACGACGACGCCATCGTCGTGCACCACCGTCGCCGCGCCTACGACGAGCAGCTGTTCGTGGCCGACGCCATCGCCCCGTCGTACGACGATGCGATGCTCGCCGCCGCTGCGGCGCGCCGCGCCGCGATCATCACGCCGACGTGGGCCAGCCGGTTCGATGCCCCGCTGCCGCTGCTGGTCCCGGCCGAGGTCGACCTCGAGCAGCTGGCCACCGCGTGCACGCGCCCGGCGCGGGTGCTGCTGCGCGATCGCCTCGACGTGCGCGTCCCCGACGACTTCGACCGCGGCGACGTGAACATCGCCCTCGGGCTCGCCTCCGTTGCGCGGCGCCGAGCTCGGCCGCGACCTGCTCGCTCGACTGCTCGAAGGCGGTGGCGTCGATCGGGACACCCTCGTGGCCCGCTGGCGGTCCGACGCCGTGGCGAGCGGCCGGCTGGCGCCGCGCCGCCTCGGCGAGGCGTCGTTGGCAGCGTTCGAGGCGCAGGTGCTCGCCATGCTGACCGCCGACGCGCCGGGCACACCCGGGTACGACGAGGTGCTGGCGGCCGCGCGCCGCATCCCGATCGACCTGGAGATCGAGGTCGACGAACCCGCCGAGCTGGTCGACGACACCGTGCGCACGGTCGAGCACGTGCCGTCCCTGTTCGACACGGCGCGGGTGGCCGTCCGCCTCCGTGACGAGGTGGCCGGGGTCGTCGGCACCACCGTGCACCGCCTCGCGTTCAGTCGCCCACACCACCGCTACCTCGTGCGCACCGCCCTCGACCTGGCCGCCCTCGTCCTCACCGAGCCCGACGTGCCGTGGCACGCCGTGCTCGTCACGCGGGCGGCCAACGGGCCCAAGATCGTCCCCCGGCACTTCGCCGCCGGCCGGCCCGAACAGGCCCGTACGCTGCTCGAGGTCGCCCTGGAGCTGCGTCTCGAGGCCCTCCGTCGGCGCCTCCCCCTGTTCGAGCGGGCATCGCACGACGCCGCTCACTCCTGGCGCCCGGTCGACGAGATGCTGCTCGACGACGAGGACGCAGCCGCGCCGGCCCACGGCGACCTCGGCGACGCGTACGCCGCGTTCGTCTGGCAGCAGCTCTCGCCGGCCGAGCTCGACGGGTTGGCGGTCGCGCCCGGCGAGCTGGCGGTCGATCTGTGGCGCGCCGTCGACGGGTTCCTCGCGACCGTCCCATCTCCGCAAGGCGCGTCATGACCCACGGTTGCCGGCGTGCCGGTGTTCGATCTCGCCGGACCGTTGCCGACCGGCCGGACCGTGATCGAGGCGAGCGCCGGCACCGGCAAGACCTACTCGATCAGCGGGTTGGTGGTGCGCTACCTCGCCGAGGAGGCGGTGAGCATCGACCAGCTGCTCGTCGTCACGTTCACGCGAGCTGCGGCGAGCGAGTTGCGCGATCGCATCCGGTCGTCGCTGCGACGGGCGGCCGATCACCTCGCCGGGGCCCCGCTGGCGCCCGACGACGTCTGGATGTCCGCCCTCACCCGTCCCGACGGGCGCGGCGACGACCGACGCGCCGAGCGGCTGGCGCGCCTGCGTCGCGCCGTGAACCGCTTCGACGAGGCGACGATCTCCACCATCCACGGCTTCGGGCAGCAGGCCCTCGCCCAGTTCGGCGTCCGCTGCGGTGTCGAGCCCGGGGCGACGCTGGTCGAGCGTGATCGCGAGCTGGTGCTCGAAGTGTGCCGCGACCACCTGATCGGGCGTCTGGTCGACGATCCCTTGGCGATGTCTCCCCCCGCCAACGGCGACACGATGTCGCCCGACGCCGTCGAGCGCCATCTCGCGGCCGCGGTCACCGCGGTCGTCACGAACGCCGGCGCGGCGAGCGAGCCGCCGCCGGGATTCGGTGGGTTGGCGGGGGAGTGGGCGGCGTTCGTCGGCGCGGCCACGGCCGAGGTCGAGCGGCGCCGGCGGGCGCGCCACGAGATGTCCTACGACCAGCTCATCGGCGACCTGCACCGGGCACTCACCGACGTCTCGGGCGGATCGGCGCTCGCCGCCCAGCTCGCCGAGCGCTTCCCGCTCGTCCTGGTCGACGAGTTCCAGGACACCGACCGACTGCAGTGGGAGGTGTTCGACCGGGCCTTCGGCGCCGGGCGTCTGATCATCGTGGGCGACCCCAAGCAGGCCATCTACCGGTTCCGCGGCGCCGACCTGCCGGCGTACCTCGAGGCGGTGCGCGGCAGCGCGGCCGTCAGCCTGGTCACCAACTTCCGCTCCGACCGACGCCTGCTGCGCGCCGTCGGCACCCTCTTCGAGGGCGCCGCGCTCGGCCACCCGGAGGTGCGCTTCACCACCGTCGAGCCTGCGCCCGACGCCGTCGAGTCGGCGCTCGACGACGGCTCGTCGGCGGCCTTGCACATCCGCGTGGTCCCCAACGACGGGTCATTGCCCGAGGGCGGGAAGGGCACGTTGAAGACGCCGCCGGCCCGACGCCTGATCCTCGCCGACGTCGCCTCCCGGGTCCACCACCTGCTCAGCGAGGGGCGACTGCGTCGCGGCACCGACGACGACCTCGAGCGGGCGGTGCTCCCCGGCGACATCGCCGTGCTGGTGCCGTCGCAGCGCCTCGCCGGGATGGTGACCGCCGAGCTCCGGCGGTGGCGCATCCCGGCCGTTCGCTCTCGCACCGGCTCCGTGTTCGACTCCGACGCCGCCGAGCAGTGGCGGGCGTTGCTCGCCGCCGTGGCCGCGCCGAACGACCCGCGGCTCGTGCGCGCCGCGGCGCTCGGGTGGTTCGGTGGCCACCTGCCGGCCGAGGTGCTCGCCGAGCGCACGCTCGCCGAGTCGACCGAGCGCTGCGCCGAGCTGGCGGCGGTGATGCGTGATCGTGGTGTCGCCGACTTCTGGGAGGCGTGCCGCGGCGACGCCGTCGCCCGACTCGTCGGTGGCGCCGATGGCGACCGCAACATCGCCGATGCCGACCAGATCGCCGAGCTGTTGGTGGCGGCGACGCACGGAGACGTCAGCGATCCACACCGTGTGCGCGAGCTGCTCGACGAGCTGGTCGGCGACCCCGATCCGGGAGAGGCGGCGATGCGACGGGTCGAGAGCGATGCCGACGCGGTCACCGTCACCACCGTCCACTCGGCGAAGGGCCTCGAGTACCCGATCGTGTTGGTGCCCTTCGCCTTCGCCGTCCCCCGACGCAGAGCGCCCGTACACGTTCACCCGCGACGCCCGACGAGTGGTCGACGTGGCGTCGTGGGTGCCGTGGATCGGGCCGGAGGGTGTCGCCGGCGCCACCATCGACGAGCGCAAGGAGCTCTCCCACCGCGAAGTCGACGGCGACCAACTCCGTCTGTTGTACGTCGCGGTGACGCGGGCCCGCCATCGGGTGGAGCTGTGGTGGGCGAACGTGATGTCGGCCCCGCGCTCGGCGTTCGCACGCATCCTCGCCGACCGTGAGGCGGGCGGACCGGTGCGCAACCAGCTCGGCGACGGCGGCGCCACGGCGGCCATGGTGCGCCAGTCGATCGATGCCGTCGCCGCGGCGTCGGGCGGTGCGATCGCCGTTCACGAGGTGCCGTTGGTGATCGAGCCGCGGCCGCTGGCGCCGTCGCCGACGGTCACCGGCGCCCTCGCCGTGCCGGCGCTCGGCGCCCGCACCGCGTTGGGCGATCCCGCGTGGCGGGCGTGGTCGTTCACCGGCATCGCCCGCCGGGTGACCGAGCGTCGCCTCGAGCCGCTGGCCGGCGGACCCGATCCCGATGCCGTGACGTGGCCGGCCGACGACGACCCCGACGAGGGCGGCGCCGACGAGCCGGCCGCCGTCGAACCGGCCGCCGCCGACACGCCGACCGGCCACGACGCAGCACCAAGCGTCGATGCCGCTCGCCGACGTCGCCGGCGGCACCACCTTCGGCACGATGGTGCACCGCGTCCTCGAGCTGGTCGATTTCACCGACCCGCTCCTCGGCGACGCCCTCGCCGCCGAGGTCGGCGCCGAGGCGCGACGCGCCGGCCTCACCGTCGACCCCGGCCCGATCGCCGCCGGCCTCGCCGTGGCCGTTGCCAGCCCGCTCGGCTCGTTGTTCGACGGGCGGGCCCTCGGCGACCTCGCCGCCACGGATCGGCTGACCGAGCTCACCTTCGACCTCGCCCTCGGCGACGACCCGGCACCGCCGATCGACGCCGCCGACATCGGTCGCCTGATGGCGGCGACGTTGCCGCCCGGAGACCCGCTGGCGCCCTACGCCCCCACCCTCGCCGACGAGCTCGATGGGGTCACGTTGCGGGGGTGGCTGACCGGCTCGATCGACGCCGTGTTCCGGTTGCCGTCGCGCCGACGGTCACCGCTACGTGCTCGTCGACTACAAGACGAACCGCCTGCACCGGCCGGACGACGCCGTGCCGCTCGACGCCTACCGCGGCGCCCGTCTGGTCGAGGCGATGGAACACAGCCACTACCCGCTGCAGGCGCTGCTGTACGCCGTCGCCCTGCACCGCTATCCTGGCCGTGCGCCTCGGCGCCGCCTACCGCCCCGAGGTGCACCTCGGCGGGGTCGCCTACCTGTTCCTTCGGGGCATGGTCGGCGACGCCACCGCCGGCGTCTTCTCGTGGCAACCGCCGGTGGCGCTCGTCACCGGTCGCGTGCGACCGGCTGTCTCGCCGAGCGAGCTCGAGCGACCACCGCGACGGTCTCCGGATGCACTCTGCTCCGCCGCCCGACTCGTGCGGATCGCGCGACGGTGCACCGTGAACTCGACCCGTCGGGGTGCTCGGCGGCGCTTCGAGCGTGCACGCCGCCGACGTGATCGCTGCGCCGCGATCGTGCCCTGGACGCCCGCCGGCGAAGCGCCCCCGTCGTCAGCGGTGGTGCTCGGTGCGGCGCTGGCGCTGTGGGCGCCGTTGCGCGGGCACGCCTGCATCGACCTCGCCGACGCCCCGGCCATCGTCGCGGCCAGCGCCGCCCGACGCAGCGACGCCGACGTCGACGTCGATGACGACGACACCGCCGCGCCCGACGTGGGCGCGCTCGCCTGGCCCGAGCCGGCTCGCTGGCTCGAGGCGCTCGTCGGCGAGCCCGTTGGTCCGCGTGGTCGCTCGTCACGACCCGATGCCCACGCCGGGCCCGCGGCCACTCGTGCTCCACGGCTCGCGGCTCTACACGCAGCGGCAGTGGATCGACGAGTGCACGGTCGCGGCGGCACTGACGACGCGCATCGCGGAGCCGACCGCGGCGCCGGCGGTGCTGCAGGGGAGCGGAGATCGTCAGATGGATGCGGTCGACGCCGCGAGTGGGCGGGCGCTCACCGTGGTGGTGGGCGGCCCGGGAACCGGCAAGACCCACACCATCGCCCGCCTGCTGGCCCGGGTGCTCACCGACGAACCGGACGCCCGCATCGGTCTCGCCGCCCCCACCGGCAAGGCCGCCGCCCGCCTCGCCGCGTCGGTGCACGACGGCGGCCGGCAGTGGCACCTGGTCGCACGACGTGGCGGCGGCCCTCGGCCGGGTGGACGCAGTGACGCTGCACCGGCTGCTCGGCTGGCGACCCGGCTCGCGGACGCGCTTCCGCCACGACGCCGCCCATCCCCTGCCGGTCGACGTCGTGGTGATCGACGAGACGTCGATGGTGCCGCTGCCGATGATGGCCCGCCTGCTCGAGGCGATGCCGGCCGCGGCGCCGCCTGGTGCTGGTCGGCGACCCCGACCAGCTCGAGAGCGTCGAGGTCGGCGCCGTGCTCGGTGACATCGTGCGGTCGACGGCGATGCGGCCGGCCGTGGTGCGCCTCGAGCGTCAGTACCGCACGGCGGCCGGGTCGCCGATCGGCGAGCTGGCCGGGCTGGTGCGTCAGGGCCGCGCCGACGACGTGCTCGACCTGCTCCACGCCGGCGCCGACGGGCTGACCTACGTCGGCTTCGCCGCGGGGCCGGCGGCGGTGCGCGAGGCGGTGCTCGCCGACCTGGTGGCGGCGCGCAACGCCGCAGCGAGCGGCGACGCCTCAGCGGCGTTGGTCCACGTCGGGGCCCAACGGGTGCTGTGCGCCCATCGGCGCGGACCGTTCGGCGTCGCCGAGTGGAGTCGCACGGTGCGCGGCTGGGTGCAGGGCCCGCTCGACCGCCCGGCGGCGGGCGACGTGGTGCTCGCCACCCGCAACGACGCCCGCACCGGTACCAACAACGGTGACACCGGCGTGCTCGTCGACCGTCACGGTGTGCTCGTCGCCGCCTTCGCCCGTGGCGTCGCCACCATCGAGCGGGCGCCGGCGCAGATCGCCGGGCTCGAGGCGGCGTACGCCATGACGGTGCACAAGAGCCAGGGCTCGGAGTACGACACCGTGGCGCTGATCCACCCGCCGGAGTCGTCGCCGCTCGTCGGTCGCGAGCTGCTCTACACCGCCGTCACCCGCGCCTCACGCCGCCTCGTCATCGTCGCCGACGACGCCGCGGTGCGCCGCGCCGTGCTCACCCCGGCGCGCCGCGTCACCGGTCTGGTCGACGCCCTGAGCACCACCGACCGATGGGTGCCAACATGACGGAACGGACATGCCCACACCCATCGGTTTCGACATGACGCCGGCGACGCGGGCCCTCGACGCCGCGGGGGTGGTGTACTCGACCCACGTGTTCGAGCACGATCCGGCGGTGCGCGACTACGGACGCGAGGCGGCCGACGCCATCGGCGCCGACCACGACCAGGTGTTCAAGACGCTGGTGGTGGTGGTCGACGGTGCCCTGGCGGTGGCGATCCTGCCCGTGAGCTGCCAGCTGTCGATGAAGCTCGCCGCCGCCGCGCTCGGTGCCAAGCGCGCCGAGATGTGCGACACGACGCTCGCCGAACGCACCACCGGGTACGTCGCCGGCGGCATCAGCCCGTTCGGTCAGCGCAAGCGCCTCGCCACCGTCATCGACGAGAGCGCCGAGCTCTACGACACGATCTACGTCAGCGGTGGCCGCCGCGGGCTCGACCTCGGGGTCGCCCCCGGCGACCTCGTCGCCGTGCTGGCGGCGGCCGTGGCGCCGATCACCGTGTGACGCTCGACGTCAGCGGCGCGGAGCGGGGCGGATCGGGAGCCGGCGCTACGGCGGGGTGGCGGAGCATGGCGTCGATGCGCGCCACGCGGGTGCGCGCCGGCGGGTGGGTGGCGGCGATCCGCTGACGCCAGCCGACGGCACGGTGGCTGCCACCGATGGCGATCACCCGCCGGAGCGCAGCCGACAGGTTGCGGCCGTATCCCATCCGCACCACGCGCCGATCGGCCTGGAACTCGCTGCGGTGGCCCACGACGTTGCCGGCCGAATCGGCGAGGTACAGCGCGGCGACGAACGGCCACGACAGCACCGTCAGCAGCGCGGCGACCACGCGCCCGACCGCCGCCGGGAACGACGACTCCGAGGCCAGGGCGTCGGTCGCCATCCGGGCGACCTGCTCGAGGAAGAACCCGATGCGGGCGAGCAGCACCACCGGGAGCGACCACCAGTGGCGGATCGTCAACGCCACCGTGTGCATGCCGAGGTGGTGGCTCAGCTCGTGGGCGAGCACCCCGGCGAGCTCGCGCTCGGGCAGCACGTCGATGGCGAACGTCGTGACGACCACGAGGTGGCCGCCGCAGGCGAACGCGTTCAGCTCGTCGAGGGGGAGCACGCGCAGGATGTAGCGGTCGGCGGGAAGGTGGTTGGCCTGGGCGATCTGGCGCCACAGCGGCCCGATCAGGTCGCGCTCGTCACGGCTCGGTCGACGGGCACCGAACAGCGGGGTGAGCACGGCCGCCTGCACCGGGCGGATGAACAGCAGCGACGCGGCGAGGCAGTACACGAGGGCGAACGACCAGTACGGCACGTGCCACACCAGCTGGATCGGCCACCAGATCAGCGCCAGCGCGGCCAGGCAGAACGGCAGGATGACGAGCGTCGGCCCGAACGCCGAGATCGCCGATGCCTCCAGCTGTCGGCTCCGGCTGCTGGGCATCGGACCGAGGCTACGGTGCCCGGCGCGAGGCGATAGAACGTCGGGCGATGCGCCCGCCGCCCCGTGATTTCACCGACGACGAGCGCGCCCGGGCGGTCAGCCACACGGCCGGCGCGCCCGGCGCACCGGGAGTCCTCGTGCTCCACGGGTTCACCGGCAACCCGGCGTCGATGCGCGCCGTGGCCGACACGTTCGTGGATACCGACCACCACGTCGAGATGCCGCGCCTGCCCGGCCACGGCACCACCCTCGCCGAGTTGCGCACCACCGCGTGGCGCGATTGGGCCGGTGCCGCCGACGACGCCTACCGCCGGCTCGCCGAGCGCGCCGACCGCATCGTGATCATCGGGCTGTCGATGGGCGGCTCGCTGGCGCTGTCGACCGCGCTCGGCCACCCCGAGGCGCGCGGCCTCGTGCTCGTCAACCCGGCGACGTGCGATCAGCCCGCCGCGGTCCGCGAGATGCTCCTCGAGACGCTCGAGGCGGGCATCGAGGTGGTGCCGCGCCACGACAGCGACATCGCCCTGCCCGGCAACGAGGAGCTCAACTACGAGGGCACGCCGCTGCGCCAGCTGCTGTCGCTGCTCGACGACGGCCTGGTGCCGATGTCGTCGCGCTACGGCGAGCTGATGATGCCGCTGCTGCTGTTCACCTCGCACCAGGATCACGTGGTCGACCCGTCCGACAGCGTGCACCTCGCCGCCGAATACGGGGGCCCGGTCGACCACCGCTGGCTCGCCCGCAGCTACCACGTCGCCACCCAGGACTACGACCGCGACGACATCATCGCCGCCGCCCTCGACTTCGTCGCCGGCGTGACGTGATGGCGTTCCCCGCCTGGCTCGTCACGGCGTTCCCCGGCCACGCCATGAACTGCCTGCGCAGCTGGTGGCCGCTCACTCGCTGGCGCTCGCTCGCTCGCTCGTTACGTGAAACTGGATGTGCCCGTGATCGCTTCGATCCCCAGCCCGGGGAGCAACGCCCTCCACATCGGTCCGCTCTCGCTCAACGCCTACGGGCTGATGATCGCCCTCGGCGTGCTCGCCGCGGTGTGGCTGTGCGGGCGGCGGTTCGAGCAGCGCGGTGTCGCCAAGCGCGAGGTCGCCGGCAAGATCGCCATCTGGGCCGTGACGGCCGGCGTGATCGGCGCCCGGCTGTACCACGTGGCGACCGACTGGGAGCGCTTCGAGGGCCACTGGTTCGACGTCGTCAAGATCTGGCAGGGCGGCCTCGGCATCCCCGGCGGGATGCTCGCCGGTGTCGTCACCGGCGTGATCGCCGCCAAGCACTACGGCATCGAGCCCGCCGACGCGCGTCGACGTGCGCGGCGCCGGCGCTGCCGCTCGCCCAGGCGATCGGTCGGTGGGGCAACTGGTTCAACCAGGAGCTCTACGGCCGGCCGACCACGCTGCCCTGGGCCCTCGAGATCGACGACCAGCACCTGGCACCGGGCTACGCCCCCGGCACCACGTTCCACCCGACGTTCCTCTACGAGTCGCTGTGGAACTTCGGGCTGTGCGGGTTCCTGCTGTGGTTCGACAACCGGTGGGAGCTGCGCCGCGGGGGCCTGCTCGGGTTGTACGTCGGCGGCTACGGCGTCGGCCGCCTGGTCGTCGAGAGCCTGCGCATCGACCCCGCCCACGAGATCGCCGGCCTGCGGGTGAACCAGTGGGTGGCGATCGTGTGCATCCTCGCCGGCTTCGGATACGTCGCCTGGGTGATCGCCGGCGGCGGCCTGACGCGCCGCGACCTGCGTGCCCTGGCGGCGCGGGTCCGCCAAGAACAAGCCGCGGCCGACGCAAACAGCGAGTCCGGCGCGAGGTGACGCCGTTACCCTCGGGCGGCGTGTCCGCACGCATCACCCCCGACGACGTGGCCAAGGTCGCCCGTCTCGCCCGACTCGGCCTGACCGCCGACGAGTTGACGCGGGCCACCGTCCAGCTCGGTGACATGCTCGATCACTTCGCCGACATCGACGGGCTGGCGCTCGACGACGTCGCCCCGATGGGCCAGCCGTACCCGCTCACCAACGTGCTGCGCGACGACGTCGTCGCGCCCGGGCTCGACCGTGACGAGGTGCTCGCCGCCGCGCCGGCGGTGGAGGAGTTCCGCTTCAAGGTGCCGCCGATCATCGGGCTGGAGGGCTGACGTGGCCTCCGCGATCGACATCGCCACGGCGGTCCGCGCCGGCGAGCGCCGCGCCGTCGACGTGGTCGACGAGCACCTCGCCGCCATCGCCGCCCGCGAGGACGAACTGCACGCCTTCAACATCGTGCTCGCCGACGGCGCCCGCGCCGCCGCGGCCGCCGTCGACGACGCCGTCGCCGCCGGACGGCGATCCGGGTCCGCTCGCCGGGGTGCCGGTGGCGCTCAAGGACAACATGTGCACGCGGGGCATCCCCACCACGTGCTCGTCGCGGATCCTCGAGGGCTGGCAGCCCGCCCTACGACGCCACGGTGGTGACGCGCCTCGCCGCCGCCGGCGCCGTGTTGGTCGGCAAGACCAACCTCGACGAGTTCGCCATGGGGTCGAGCACCGAGAACTCCGCCTTCGGGCCGACCCGCAACCCCCACGATCCCACCCGGGTGCCCGGCGGATCGAGCGGCGGCAGCGCCGCCTCGGTGGCGGCCGGGTTCGCCGCCGTGGCGCTCGGCAGCGACACCGGTGGTTCGATCCGCCAACCCGCCGCGCTGTGCGGCGTCGTGGGGGTGAAGCCCACCTACGGGGTGGTCAGCCGGCTGGGACTCGTCGCCTTTGCCTCGTCCCTCGACCAGATCGGCCCGTTCACCACGTCGGTGGCCGATGCCGCCCTCACCTCGAGGTGATCGGCGGCCACGATCCCGGCGACTCGACGTCGATCCCGCGGCCGGCACCCGGCCTCACTCCGGCCCTCGAGCGCGGCGTCGACGGCCTGCGCGTCGGGCGCATCACCGACCTCCCCGAAGGCGCCGACGCCGACGTCGTGGCGCGCCTCGACGCCGCCTTCGAGGCGCTCGCCGCCGCCGGCGCCACCATCGTCGACGTCGAGGTGCCGGCGTTCACCTACGGCCTCACCGCCTACTACCTGATCGCCCCGTCGGAGGCGTCGAGCAACCTGGCCCGCTACGACGGCGTGCGCTACGGCCTGCGCGTCGACGCCGCCGACACCAACGCCATGTACATGGCGACCGCGCAGCGCCGGCTTCGGCGACGAGGTCAAGCGGCGCATCATGCTCGGCACCTACGCCCTGTCGGCCGGCTACTACGACGCCTACTACGGCAAGGCGCTGAAGGTGCGCCGGCTGATCACCGACGACTTCGCCCGCGCCTACGAGCGCGCCGACGTGCTGCTCACGCCGACCTCGCCGACGGTCGCCTTCCCGTTCGGCGCCAAGACCGAGAACCCGCTGGCGATGTACCTCTGCGACACGTACACCATCCCGTCCAACCTCTCCGGCGATCCGGCGATGAGCGTGCCCTTCGGCACCGGCGCCGACGGTCTGCCGGTCGGCGTGCAGGTGCTCGCCCCGGCGCTCGCCGAGCCGGTGATGTTCCAGGTCGCCGCCGAGCTGGAACGACGTAATGTGCGTTCCCCGGCCACGCAGGCCGGGCTGGCGCTCCTCGGCGGCGCCTCGTCGCTCGCATCGGAGCACGGTGAGCGATGATGATCACGTGACGTCGGATTCATACGGAGACCGGCTACGAGCTCGTCGTCGGGCTCGAGGTCCACGTCGAGCTGGCGACCGCCACCAAGCTGTTCTCGGCCAGCCCCAACCGCTTCGGCGACGAGCCGAACACCAACATCGACCCGGTGACCCTCGGCCTGCCCGGTGCGCTGCCGGTGCTCAACCGTCAGGCCGTCGAGCTGGCGATGCGGATCGGTCTCGCCCTCAACTGCACGGTGCAGCCCAGCTTCTTCCACCGCAAGAACTACTTCTACCCCGACATGCCGAAGGCGTACCAGATCAGCCAGTACGACGTCGCCCTCAACGTCGACGGCTGGCTCGACCTGCCCGACGGCAGCCGGGTGGGCATCGAGCGCGCCCACCTCGAGGAGGACACCGGCAAGTCGACCCACATCGGCGGGGGCGGCGGGCGGATCCACGGCAGCGACGCATCGCTCATCGACTTCAACCGCGCCGGGGTGCCCCTGGTCGAGATCGTCAGCCGGCCCGACATCCGCACCGCCGAGCAGGCCCGCCAGTACGTCAGCGAGCTGCGGGCGATCCTCGTGGCCGTCGGCGCCTCCGACGCCAAGATGGAGGAGGGATCGATGCGCGTCGACGCCAACGTCAGCGTGCGCCACCCCGGCGAGCCGTTCGGCACCCGCTGCGAGATCAAGAACCTCAACTCGGTGCGCTCGGTCGGACGGGCGATCGAGTACGAGGCGCGCCGGCAGATCGACCTGATCGAGAGCGGCGCGGCGGTGCGCCAGGAGACGCGCCACTGGGACGAGGCGCGACGGGCGCACGCACACGCTGCGCACCAAGGAGGACGCCGACGACTATCGCTACTTCCTCGAGCCCGACCTCGTGCCGCTGGTGCCGAGCGCGGAGTGGATCGAGCAGGTGCGCGCCGCGCTCCCGCCGTTGCCGGCCGGTGCGTCGGGCGGCGCTCGCCGCGGCGACCGGCGCCGCGGTCGACGGCGAGGCGGTCGCCGTGGTGGTCGACCGCGGCCAGGACGGCTACGTCTTGTCGGTCGCCGATCACGGTGGCGACGTGGCCGCGGGCGCTGGTGCACGTCAAGGAGGCCTTCGCCGACCAGGGCCCCGTCCCCGCCGTGCCCGCCGCCGACCTCGCTGCGCTGACGGCGCTGGAGACGTCGGGCGCGCTCACGTCGACGCAGGCCAAGGCGGTGCTGGCCGAGCTGGTGGCGAACGGTGGCGGCGACCCGGCGGCGATCGCCGCGGCCAAGGGGTTCGAGGCGCTCGACGACTCGGCGCTCGAGGCGATGGTCGACGAGGCGATCGCCGCCAATCCGGCGGCGTGGGACAAGTTCGTCGGTGGCGAGGACAAGGCGCTCGGCGCGCTCGTCGGGGCGATCATGAAAACCTCCCGCGGCCAGGCCGACGGCAAGGCCGCCACCGCCCTCCTGCGCTCCCGCGCCGGCCGCTAGCCCCCGAAGATTTCCACAAGCAAAATCGTGCGTAGACTGCTCGATTTCGCGCCCCAGAATCTTTGCAAGCGCGGTGCTCGCGATTCTTGGTCGCGAAATCGTGCAGTAAACGCTCGAAAATGCTTGTGGAAATCTTTGGCCTCCGGGGTGGAGTGTGGGCGGCGGGTTCGTTCACACGGCGTTCACGAACGGCGGTTCACCCCCGGATTGACAACGCGTAAAGTGGCCCGCGCATGGCGGCGCGCGAGCGAGATGGGGAAGGACCGAGCACGTCTACGTCCACGGGGCGGCTCGCCGGGCGGCGCTGCATCGTCACCGGCGCGGCGCGGGGCATCGGCCGCGAGATCGCCGGCACCTTCCACGCCCACGGCGCGACCGTCGGCCTGCTCGACCTCGATACCTCCGTCAAGGAGGTCGCCGCCGAGCTCGACGGCGTCGCCGCAGTCGCCGACGTCCGCGACACCCCGGCCCTCGCCGCGGCGATCGGCCAGTTGATCGGCGAGCTCGGTGGCGTCGACGTGCTGGTCAACAACGCCGGGATCCTGCGCATCACGCCGCTGCTCGACATCACGGTCGACGAGTGGGACCTCGTGATGGACGTCAACGCCCGCTCGATGCTCGTCGCCACCCAGGTGGCCGCCCGGGCGATGATCGACGGCGCCGCCACGAACCGAGCGCCGGGCGCGATCATCGGCAAGGTCATCAACATGGCGAGCATGGGGGCCAAGCGCGGCGGCGCCAACCAGGCGCACTACGCCGCCTCCAAGGCCGCCGTCGTGTCGCTCACGCAGGTGGCCGCGATCGAGCTCGGCCCCTACGGCATCACCGTCAACGCCATCTGCCCGGGCTACGTGCTGACCGACATGGGTGCCGCCACGCGCACCCCGGAGATGGTGGCGGCGTGGAGCGCGACGTCGCCGCTCGGACGCTGCGCCGAGGCCGCCGACGTGGCGGCGATGGCACTGTTCCTGGCGTCGAGCGATGGCGACTACAGCACCGGCCAGGCGATGAACGTCGCCGGCGGAATGATCATGCACTAGGTCCGAGCCGTGATGACCATCCCGCTCCCCGAACCCGATGCGATCGATCCCGCCGACCAGCCGGACCGGCCCGCGCCCCGGCTCGTGTTCGAGGGGGTCGCCAAGACGTTCCCGGACGGCACCCGCGCCCTCGCCCCGACGTCGCTCAGCGTCGCGCCGGGGGAGTTCGTGACGATCGTCGGGCCGAGCGGATGTGGGAAGTCGACGCTGCTGCGGGTCGCCTCCGGCCTCGAGCGCCCGAGCGCCGGCACCGTCACCGTCGACCGCAAGGACCTCGGCTACGTCTTCCAGGACGCCACGCTCCTGCAGTGGCGCACCGTGCGGGCGAACGTCGCTCTGTTCGCCGAGCTGGGCAAGGTGCCGAAGGCGGTGCGCGAGGCCCGGGTCACCGAGGCGATCGAGCTCGTCGGGCTCTCCGGGTTCGAGACGAAGTACCCCAAGCAGCTCTCGGGAGGCATGCGCATGCGCGCCTCGCTGGCCCGCTCGTTGGTGATGGATCCGACGATGTTCCTGTTCGACGAGCCGTTCGGCGCCCTCGACGAGATCACCCGCGAGCGCTTGAACGACGAGCTGCTGACGCTGTTCCGCACCAAGGGTTTCGGCGCCCTCTTCATCACCCACTCGATCTACGAGGCGGTCTACCTGTCGACGCGGGTGGTCGTGATGTCGGCGCGACCCGGACGGATCGTCGCGACGTTCGACGTGCCGTTCGACTACCCACGGTCGCCCGAGTTGCGCTTCGACCCCGAGTTCAGCGCGTTGTCGGGCGAGGTCAGCCACGCCCTCCGGGGGGTGCACTGACATGGCGTTCCCCGGCCACGCATGAACTGCCTGCGCAGTTACTGGCCGCTCACTCGCTGGCGCTCGCTCGCTCGCACCCGAGACATGGTGCACCGATGAGCATCGACCCCCGGTGCTCGAGCAGCCGCCGTCGACGATGCAGATGATCCCGCCGTCGGGCGACGAGCTCGTCGAGGACGCGCTGGTGCCGTCGGAGGCGCGGCCACGGTTCTTGCCGATCGACGTGATCGGCCCGCTCGTCGTGCTGGGCATCTTCGTCGGCGTGTGGAACTTCATGCACTACTGGGGGCTCGAGCACATCTTCCACAAGGGCAACTTCCTGCTGCCGCCGTGGCGCAACATCCTCTACGACTCGTTCGTGCGCACGATCCCGCAGCCGGACGGGAGCACCGTCACCCCGCGCAACAACATGTTCAAGGCGCTGTGGGTGACGACGCGGCTGATGCTCGTCGGCTTCGGGATCTCGATCCTGCTCGGCATGGCCCTGGCGTTCGTGATGACGCCGGCCCGCTGGCTCGAACGCAGCCTGTGGCCGTACCTGGTCGCCCTCCAGGCGGTGCCGATCCTCGTCATCTCGCCGGTCCTCGGGTCGATCTTCGGGTACAAGGAGAACACGCGGATCATCGTGTGCGTGATCATCTCGATCGTCCCGATCGTGTCGAACACGCTGTTCGGCCTGCGCTCGGTCGATCGTGGCCAGCACGACCTGTTCACGCTCCAAGGGGTGTCGTCGTGGACGCGCCTCACGAAGCTGCAGTTCCCCGCCGCGCAGCCGGCGATCTTCACCGGGTTCCGGATCTCGGCCGGCCTCGCCGTGATCGGCATGGTCGTCGGCGAGCTGTTCAACCGCCAGGGCGCCAAGGGCATCGGCATCCTGATGGACGAGTACCGGTCGCGCAACCAGTTCACCTACACGTGGGGCGCCCTGCTGCTGTCGTCGCTGCTCGGCATCGCCGTGTTCTTCCTCTTCGGCGTGGCTGCAGAAGGCGGTCACCGGACGCTGGCACGAATCGACCACGGGTGCCTGACCCGCCGTCCCGACGATCTCCATCCACCCACCACCTGCCCCACACTGGAGGCACCCACATGACACCCACCCGATCCCGCCGACTGCTGTTGCTGCCGGCAGCGGCCGTCCTCGCGCTCTCGGCCGCCGGTCTGGCCCAGGCCTCGACGCCTGCCACCGAGCCCCCGGCGGCGGCACCGAGCCGCCGGCGACCGATGGCCCCAGCCACCGAGGCCCCGGGCACGATGGCCCCAGGCAGCGTGGCTCCGGGCTCCGAGGCGCCCGGCTCGATGGCCCCGAGCAGCGAGGCACCGTCGAGCGCCGCGCCCGGGACGAGCGGCGGAGGCGGATCGTCCGGCGCGGCGGCCGGCGTCGACCTCTCCGGCGTGTGCCCGGCGACCATCTCGATCCAGACCGACTGGAACCCGGAGGCCGAGCACGGCTGGCTGTACCAGATGATCGGCCCCGACCCGGTGATCGACGCCGAGGCCGGCACGGTGACCGGTCCGCTGGTTGCCTCTGGTGTCGACACGGGCGTGCAGGTGCAGGTCCGCTCCGGCGGCCCGTTCATCGGCTACCAGACCGTGACCTCGCAGATGTACAACGACGACTCGATCACCCTCGGCTTCGTCTACACCGACGAGGGGATCCAGAACGCCGCGCAGTTCCCGACCGTGGCCGTCTACTCGGGCATGGAGAAGAACCCGCAGATGATCATGTGGGACCCGGCGACGTACCCCGACGTGCACACCATCGCCGACCTCGGCACGGCCGGCGTGCTCGTGCGCTACTTCGGCGGCGCCGCGTACATGGAGTACTTCACCCAGACCGGCATCCTGTCGCGCCGACCAGGTCGACGGCAGCTACGACGGCACGCCGGCGGCGTTCGTGGCTTCCGGTGGCAAGGACGCCCAGCAGGGGTTCGGCTCGGCCGAGCCGTACATCTACGAGCACGAGGTGGCGGACTGGATGAAGCCGGTCGCCTACCAGTACATCAACGACGCCGGTTGGCAGAACTACGGCCAGTCGATCGCCGTACCGCGCCGACCAGCTCGATGGCATGCCGTGACTGCCTCGCCAAGCTGGTGCCGATCATCCAGCAGTCGACGATCGACTACCTCACCGACCCGGCCGAGACGAACCAGCTGATCCTCGACGCGGTCGCCGCGTTCAACAACGGATGGGTGTACACCCCGGGCGTCGCCGCCTACGCCGTCCAGACGATGATCAACGACGGGCTCATCGCCAACGGGACCGACGGGGTGCTCGGTCGCTTCGACGCCGATCGGGTCAACAACCTGATCGAGATCGGCCGCCCGGTGTACGCGGCGCTCGGTCAGGAGCCGCCGGCCGACCTCACCGCCGACGACATCGTGACGAACGAGTTCCTCGACCCGTCGATCAGCCTGCCCGACCTGTCGGCGACGGTGGACAGCGGCACCCCCGCCACCAGCTGACGCCGGAAAGGCTCCATCTGGTCACTCTCCTTCTCGATATCGAGAAGGAGAGTGACCAGATCGGCCAGATAGCGGCGAGGGATAGGTTCGCTCGCATGTCGAGCACCGATCCTGCTCCCACGCCCGTCGACGTCAAGCCGCGGTCGCACGACGTCACCGACTTCCCCGCCGGGCGCCGGCACGGGCGATGTTGCGGGCGGTCGGGCTCACCGACGACGACTGGGACAAGCCCCAGATCGGCGTGGCCAACTCGTGGAACGAGATCACGCCCTGCAACCTCACGCTGCGCACGCTCGCCGAGCACGTGAAGCGGGGGGTGCGCGACTCCGGCGGCGTGCCCGCTGGAGTTCGGCACGATCACGGTGAGCGACGGCATCTCGATGGGCCACGAGGGCATGCGCGCCTCGCTCGTCAGCCGGGAGATCATCACCGACTCGGTCGAGGCGGTGGTGTTCGCCGAGCGGCTCGACGGCTTCGTCGGGATGGCCGGGTGCGACAAGTCGATGCCGGCGATGTTGATGGCGGCGGCGCGCATCGACCTGCCCAGCGTCCTCGTCTACAACGGCTCGATCATGCCCGGGCACCTCGACGGCCGTGCCCTCGACATCACGAGCGTGTTCGAGGGCCTCGGCGCCTACGCCACCGGATCGATCACCGCGGACGAACTGGCCGCGATCGAGCGTCACGCCTGCCCCGGCGAGGGGGCGTGCGGTGGGATGTTCACGGCCAACACGATGAGCTCGATCGGCGAAGCGCTCGGCATGAGCGTGCCCGGCTCGGCGTCGCCGCCCGCCATCGACGCCCGCCGCAACGGCGACGCGGCCGCCGCCGGCGCCGCCGTGGTGAACATGCTCCGGCTCGGCATCACGCCGCGCCAGATCATGACCAAGCCGGCCTTCGAGAACGCCATCGCCCTCACCTCGGCCCTCGGCGGCTCGACCAACGCCGTGCTCCACCTGCTCGCCATCGCCCACGAGGCCGGCGTGGCGCTCGACCTCGACGATTTCAACCGCGTCGCCGCTCGCGTGCCGCACATCGCCGACATGACGCCGGGCGGCAAGTTCCACATGAGCGACCTCGACCGCGTCGGCGGCGTGCCGGTGGTGCTCGCCCATCTCCTCGCCGCCGGGCTGCTGCACGGCGACGTCATCACGTGCACCGGGCGGACGATGGCCGAGAACCTCGCCGCGCTCGATCCGCCGCCGCCCGACGGCGTGGTGGTGCACCCGCTCGACGCGCCGATCCACGCCGAGGGCGGCATCAACATCCTCACCGGATCGCTGGCGCCGAACGGCTCGGTCGTGAAGGTCGCCGGGCTGAGCGACGAGCAGAAGCAGTTCGAAGGCCCGGCCCGGGTCTTCGACGGCGAGGACGGGGCGATGGCCGTCATCCTCGCCGGCGACATGCAGCCGGGCACGGTGCGTGGTGATCCGCTACGAGGGGCCCAAGGGCGGACCGGGGATGCGTGAGATGCTCGCCGTCACCGGCGCGCTGAAGGGCGCCGGTCGCGGTGGCGATTGCGCGCTCGATCACCGACGGCCGCTTCTCCGGCGGCACGTGGGGCTTCTGCATCGGCCACGTGTCACCGGAGGCGACGGACGGCGGGCCGATCGTGTTCGTGCGCGACGGCGACCGCATCCGCATCGACGTCGCGACGAAGTCACTCGACCTGCTGGTCGACGACGCCGAGCTGGCGCGTCGGCGCGAGGGCTGGTCGCCCAACCCCGCGCGCTACGAACGCGGTGTGCTCGGCAAGTACGCCCGTCTCGTGCAGGGCGCCGAGACCGGCGCCATCACGAACTGACGACGGCGCTCAGTAGCGACGGTTGTTGTCGCGCGGCGGGCGCGGCGCGCGAGGACGGGCCTCGTTGACGGTGATCGCGCGACCACCCATGTCGGCGCCCGTCAGCTCGTCGATCGCCTTGCGGGCGTCCTCGTCGGCCATCTCGACGAAGCCGAAGCCCCGTGAGCGGTTCGTCTCACGATCCATGATGACCTGGGCGGAGGTGACCGCGCCGACCCGACCGAACAGCGTTGCCAGCTCGTCGGAAGTAGTGGAGTAGGGCAGGTTGCCCACGTACAGATTGATGACAGTTCCTCCGTCGTCGTGCCCGCCCTGTTGCGGCGGCGTCGACAGCGTAGCCGGATGGGAAATCAGCGCGCTCGTCCGTTGCGAACGCGTTGCGCCAGCCAGCGCCAACCCATCAGCGCGACACCGAGCACGACGGCGGCGACGATGACGAAGGCGAGGGCGATCCCGCGGTCCCAGAGCACTCGGCGGGCGGCGAGACCGACGATGACGGTCGCCAACCAGATGTCGAAGCCGCCGTCGACGTCGAGCCACGTGCCGTAGCGGTCGTGCGTGCGACGGGCGATGAGACCGACCACGACCCAGCCCGACGACCAGACCGAGCAGGAACGGTGCCGCCGTGCCGAGCACGCCGGCCAGGTCGCGGGACTCGTCGTGGCTGCGCCGCCCGACGGCCGCGAAGGCGACGACGATCGCGACGTCGAGCCCGAACGCGGCGACGGCCCACCCGAGCGGCAGCGGCCGCCGGGTCGGCCGGTCGGCGTCGTCGACCGCCGCGGCGTCGACGCGGACCGACGGCTCGGCGTCACTCGGCGGCGGAGAAGCCACCGAGCTCGCCCTTGTAGAACACCAGCGGGACGTGGATCTCGGCGTGGTGGTCGAGGTCGAGCACGGCCCCGACCACGAGGTAGTGGTCGCCGAGCTCGAGCACCCGATCGACCGAGCAGTCGATCCACGCCCCGGCGCCGTCGAGGACGGGGCAGCCGGTGATCGGCGACGGGTGCCACACCACGTCGTCGAAGCGATCGTCGAGCACCTCCTTGCGGGCGAACTGCCGGCACAGGTCGCCCTGGCTGTCGCGGAGCACGTTGACGCAGAAGGCGCCGTGCGGGGCCATCGCCGCCCACGTCTCGCTCGTGACCATCGGCAGGAACGCCACCAGCGGCGGCTGCAGCGACACCGACGTGAACGAGCCGATCGTGAAGCCGACCGGCTGGTCGCCGGACACGCCGGTGACGACCGTGACGCCGGTGGGGAAGTGGCCGAGCACGGCGCGGAAGTGCTTGCCGTCGATGGCGCGGGGTGGGTCGGACGGCGCAGGGTCGGGCATCGACGGCCATCGTACGGAGCGTCCCGGGTCGGACGTCAACCGACGCCGGCGGCGGCCGGGCACGGTCCCTGGCGGTGCCGGGCGCCGAGTGTCAGAGTGTCCGGTCGTGACCCGGCCCGGCGACGCCATCGAGGCGTTCGACGTGCTCGATGCCAAGCGCGTGCTGCGGGCCCGGATGCGAGCGGTCCGGCGGGTCATCGCCAGCGATGCCGACGAGCGGCGCGCCCGGTCCGACGTGATCGCCAACTCGCCTCGTGCAGCTGGTGGAGCAGCGCACGCCTCGGCGCCGCGGCGGGCGATGACGTACGACGCCCTTCCCGGTGAGGTGGACCTCGCGGTCGTTCCACGACTGGTGCCACGCCCGACGGATCGAGCGCTTCGCGCCGCTGGTCGATCCCGAGCACCGCGACGCGCTGCTGGTCGTGCCGGGCCCGCTCGACCCGGGCGAGCTCGACGTGGTGGTGGTGCCGGGCGTGGCGTTCACGGCGAACGGGCACCGCCTCGGCCAGGGCGGCGGGCACTTCGACCGCTTCCTGCCCCGCCTGCGTTCCGATTGCCTGCGCGTCGGAGTGCTGCTTTCGCGAGCAGCTCGTCGACGACGTCCCGAGCGAGCCCCACGACGTGGTGCTCGACGCCGTGGTGAGCGATGCCGGTCCTGTCCCCGACGGTCCGTCGGCGTGAGGCCGAACCGACGGTTGCTCGGGCTCGGTGCGGTGGGTGCCGCCGCGGGCGTGATCCTCGCCTTCGTCACGCCGTGGCAGTTGGCGTTGCTCGGTGGCTACCTCGTGGCGGCGGTCGCCTACGTGGCGACGATCGCACGTGTGATCGTCGGCGCCGACGGGGCGCGCACGCGCCACGTGAGCACGCGGGAGGACGACTCACGAACGACGCGTGGCGCGGTCGTGACGGCGGCGAGCGTGGCGTCGTTGCTCGGCGCGCTCTTCGCCCTGCACAAGGCCAAGCAGAACGTGCCCGAGCTGCAGACGCTGCTGTTGACCGTCGCTGGCGATCGGCACCGTGATCGTGTCGTGGCTGGCGATCAACGTGGACTTCACGCTGCGCTACGCCCACCTCTACTACACCGACCCGGTGGGCGGCATCGACTTCAACGGCGCCGACGAGCCCGACTACCGCGACTTCGCCTACCTGGCGTTCACGATCGGCATGACGTACCAGGTGTCCGACACCAACCTGCTGACCTCGCGGTTCCGCCGTGTGTTGCTGTGCACGCCCTGCTGTCGTACCTCTTCGGGGTGGTGATCATCGCCGCCGTGATCAACGTCTCCGCCGGCTTCATCACGTAGCGCCGCATCTGGTCACCCTCGCGTCTCGGGGTCGATCTGGTCACCCAGGTTCTCGATATCGAGAACGTGCGGTGACCAGATCGCCGTTTGCCGCCCGCGTGACAAGTGTTAGGTGCGCCTACTAGAGTCGCTCGGCGTGCTGTCGACGTTCGTGATCGGGCTGCGCGAGGGGCTCGAGGCGGCCCTGATCGTCGGCATCGTCGCCGCGTTCCTGCGCACCAACGGCCGGCTCGACCTGCTCCGATGGGTGTGGGCGGGCGTGGCGGCCGCCGTCGTGCTGTGCCTCGGCGTCGGCATCGCCCTCCGCATGGCGTCGCAGAACCTGCCCTATCGCCAGCAGGAAGGCGCTCGAGACGATCATCGCCATCGTCGCCGTGGCGATGGTGAGCTACATGGTGGTGTGGATGCGGCGTCACGCCCGCAGCCTCAAGCACGACATCGAGGGTGCGGCCGGCGCCGCCCTCGACTCCGGTTCGGGCTGGGCGCTCGTCGCGATGGCCTTCCTCGCCGTGCTCCGCGAAGGCTTCGAGACCGCCGTCTTCCTCGTCGCCGCGTTCAACGAGAGCGCCAACCCCACCACGGCGGCCACCGGTGCGCTGATCGGCATCCTCGTCGCCTGCGTGCTCGGCTACGGCATCTACTCGGGTGGCTTCCGCATCAACCTCGCCCGGTTCTTCCGCATCACCGGCGCCGTGCTGGTGCTGGTGGCGGCCGGCCTGGTGATGTCGGCGTTCCACACCGCCCACGAAGCGGGCTGGATCGACGCCGGCCAGCGGCAGGTGGCCGACCTCACGTGGCTCGTGCGCCCGGGTTCGGTGCAGTCGTCGTTGCTCACCGGCATGCTCGGCTGGCAGCCGCGTCCGACGGTGATCGAGGTGGTGGCCTACGTCGCCTTCCTCGCGCCGGTGATGGCGTTCGTGCTCTGGCCGGCCGAGCGGCCGTTCCCGCGGCGCGCCCTCACCATCGCCGCGGCCGCCACCCTCGGGGTCGCCGCGGTCGCCGCGGTCGTGCTCGCCGTCGCCCGGCCCGACCAGCCGGCGGCGCCGACGTCGGCGGCCATCGCCACCGAGGACGGGACGCTCACCGTCACCGTCGTCGAACATCAAGGCGACCAGGTGACGTTCCGTGTCACCGGCCCCGGCGCCGACGCGTCGACCGAGTTCGTGGCGACCGCCGCCGGGACCGACGAGGTGGCCGGCCGCGTGGGCGACGTGTTCCGGTCCGAACCGGTCGAGACCGACACCGGCGAGCAGCAGGTCACCCTGGCCCAGGTGGCCGCGCTGAACGGTGGCCGGCTGCCCCTCGGCGTCAACGCCACCAGCGATCCCGGCCCGGTGACGCTGCACACGTCGAGGAGCGACGCGGCCACGCTGTGGCTCGACGCCGCGACCGGCCTCCCGCTCGACGTCGAGGTCGACACCTCGACCCGCTCGGTGGCCGACCTGTCGGCGGTGTCGCTCCCGCTCGGTTCCGGCGAGCCGACCACGGTGGCCGCCACCGCTGCCGGCCGGGCGGCGCAGGCCACACTCGCCTCCGAGCAGGCGCGACAAGCCGAGCGGGCCGACGAGGCCGACACCTGGTTGGCAGTGTCCGTCGCGGTCGCCGTCGTGTCGCTGCTCACGCTCGCCGCGCTCGTGCTCGCCGGCCGCGCCGCCCCCACGCCCCACGGTCGACCGCCCACCCACGAGCCGGCACCGCCGCGTGGACCGGGGGGCGACCTGCACGCGGCGCCGGTGCCGCGCTAGCGCCACCTCCTCACCCACCACCACCGCTGGAGTCCATCAGCCAATGTCTGCACCCCGACGCACCCCCGGATCCTCGCCATCGCCGGCGCCGTCCCCGTTCGCCCTCACGATCGCCGCGGGTACGGCGGCGGCCAGCACGGCGCCCACCGCGCCGACGTCGAGCGACGCCAATGCAGTCACGACGATCCCCATCGACATCACCGCCGACGGCTGCGCCGCGCCCGAGTCCGAGTACCCCTCGGGAGGGCTGGTGTTCGAGGTGCGCAACGTCGACGCCACCGCGGTCACCGAGTTCGAGGTGCTGTCGGGCGACCGCATCCTCGGCGAGAAGGAGAACCTGCCGCCGGGCTTCAGCGGGTCGTTCTCGCTGCAGCTCGGGCCGGGCACCTACGAGCTGTACTGCCCCGGCGCCGACACCGAGCGCAGCGAGCTCACCCTCGTCGGCGAGCTCGACCAGTCGGCACCGACCGATGTCGCCGGTGTCCTCGCCGAGGGCGCCGACGGATACCTCGGCTACGTCCGCAACCAGGTGGCGGAGATGCAGACGGCGGTCGCCGCGCTCGACGCCGCGATCCAGACCGGCGACGTCGAGGCGTCGAAGCTCGCCTACATCCAGGCCCGGCCGTTCTACGAGCGGATCGAGCCGGTGGCCGAGTCGTTCGTGCTCGGCGACCGCAACCTCGACGCCGCCATCGACCTGCGGGCCGACGACGTGGCCCCGACCGATCTCGAGGGCTTCCACCGCATCGAGTACGGGCTGTGGACCGACGCGAGCACCGACGGCCTCGCCGACGTGTCGGCGCAGCTCGTCACCGACGTCGCCAGCCTCCAGCAGTTGATCGACGGGCTCGACGGGCTGCAGGCGTTCGACCTCGCCAACGGCGCCGTCGGCCTGCTCGACGAGGCCGCGTCGGGCAAGATCACCGGTGAGGAGGAGCGCTACTCGCACATCGACCTGCTCGACCTGGCCGCCAACGTCGAAGGGTCGGAGCAGGCCTTCGCCTACCTCGAAGAGGGCCTGACGATGATCGACCCCGATCTCGTGGCCACGATCAAGGAGCGCTTCGCCGCCCTCGACGCCGTCGTCCAGGGGCTCGCCGACCCGAGCGAGCCGTCGGGCTTCCCGCTGTACGACACCCTGACCACCGAGCAGACCCGGCAGCTCTCCGATGCGCTCCAGGCCGTCGCCGAGCCGCTCTCACAGGTGGCGGCGAAGGTCGTCGCCGCATGAGTGAGCGAGTCTTCGAGCGAGCGAATCATCAGGCACGTCTTCGCGTCACCGGTGCACCGCCGGCGGGTCGGACGTGTCGCATGGCGTCAGGGTGCATCGGTGACGAGCCGATGGAGATGAAGCTCAGCCCACGTCGCGTCGAGATGTCCTGCGCCTGGCCGCCCTCGGCGGCGCGGCGGCAACCGTGCGTGTCGCCCCGCGGAGCGACGACAGCCACCGGAACGGCGAGACTCGGCGGGCGGCTCGGCCCCGTCCGACACGGTCGAGCTGTACGGGGCCCACCAGCCGGGCATCGCCACGCCGGCCCCGGACCGCATGGCGTTCGCCGCCTTCGACATCGCCTCGCCGCCCGACGTCGATGCGGTCAAGGCGGTGCTCGGCACCTGGGCCGCCGCCGCGGCGCGGATGATGGCCGGGCTGCCGATCGGCGCGATCGAGCACCACCCGGAACGTCCGCCGATCGACACCGGCGAGGCCTTCGGGCTGACACCCGGCAACCTGACGATCACCGTCGGCTTCGGCCCGAGCTTCTTCGACGAGCGCCTCGGCTTGCAGCGCCGCCGTCCCGAGCTGCTGCGCGACCTGCCGACGTTCCGCAACGACGTCATCAGGCCGGAGATCTCCGGCGGCGACCTCTGCGTGCAGGCGTGCTCCGACGACCCCCAGGTGGCGTTCCACGTGATCCGCAACTTCGCCCGCATCGGTCGCGGCGTCGTGACGCTGCGATGGTCGCAGCTCGGTTTCGGGCGCACGTCGTCGACGAGCGTCGCCCAGGACACGCCGCGCAACCTGATGGGGTTCAAGGACGGCACCAACGACATCAAGGCCGAGAACGCCGTCGACATGAACCGCTTCGTGTGGGTCGGCGACGACGCCGACCAGCCGTGGCTGGCCGGCGGCAGCTACCTCATCGCTCGCCGCATCCGCATGCTGATCGAGTCGTGGGACAACACGTCGCTCGCCGAGCAGGAGCGGGTCATCGGGCGCCATCGCACCAGCGGCGCCCCGCTCGGCGGTGACGACGAGTTCGACCCCGTCGACCTCGACGCCGCCGACGCCGAGGGCAACCCGGTCATCGACGTCAACGCCCACATCCGTCTCGCCAGTCCCACCGCGCACGGCGGGGTGAAGATGCTCCGGCGCGGCTACTCGTTCACCGACGGCATCGACCCGCTCACCGGTCGGCTCGACGCCGGGCTGTTCTTCATCGCCTTCGTCCGTGACCCCGACGCCCAGTTCGTGCCCGTGCAGGCCGAGCTCGGCCGCAACGACCTCCTCAACGAGTACATCAAGCACACGAGCAGCGGCATCTACGCCGTCCCGCCGGGGCTCAGCGCCGTCGGTGACTGGTACGGCAAGGCCCTCTTCGACTGAGCCGCGGGCGCCGCTGGGAGCGGCCTGGTAGTCTTCTCCCTGTGGAAGCGACCGTCGATGAGGTTGGCCGGATCGTCCTTCCCAAGCCGCTCCGTGACCGGCTGCGCCTCACGCCTGGGACGAAGGTCGACGTGAGCGAGTACGGCGACGGCCTGCACGTCACGCCGGTGAGCCGGACCGCACGCATCGAGGAGCACGAGGGTCGGCTCGTTGCGGCTGCCGAGACCCGGATCACCGACGACGACGTGCTGGCGCTCATCGATGCCGGACGCCGATGACCGACCTGCTGGTCGACACCAGCGTCGCCGTCCCGCTGCTCGTCAGCTCGCATGCCCGCCCACGCCATCGTGAACACGGAGCTGGCGGAGCGCTCGGTCGCCTTGGCGGGTCATGCGCTCCACGAGACGTATGCCGTCCTGACCCGCCTCCCTGGCGACGCTCGGGTAGCGCCGCTCGACGCTCTTCGCCTGCTGCCGCGCGCGCTTCGAGCCGCCGGCTGTCCTCGACGCGAGAGCCACGCGGGACGCGCCCGCGGCGTTGGCCGCGAGCGGGATCGCGGGTGGCGCGACCTACGACGGGCTCGTCGCGCTCGCCGCCGCGGGCGGCCGACCTGCCGCTCGCCAGCCGGGATCGGCGCGCCCGCGACACCTATCGGCTCCTGGGCGTCGTCGTCGAGATGATCGGTTGAGATCGCCGGTCGACGCCGACCGGGCGAATCGCGCCCACAACGAGGCGCGGTCGACAGGTTCCACAGACCGCCGGGCGTGGCGTATCGTTTCCGGCCATCGCGCCGAGCATCGGCGGGATGATGAACCGGTGCACCGGCACCGGCGTAGGGAAGACGGGAGGTAGAGGTGGGCCGATTCCTGCTGAGGCGCTCGATGAACTACGCCGCCATGCTCTTCATCGCGACGACGTTCACCTACCTGTTCGCCGGGTCGTACCTCGACCCTCGGCAACAACTACGACAAGACGAACCCCCGGCTCGACTGGGACTCGATCAACGCCCAGCTCACCTCGATGAACATCAACCCCGAGCAGTCGGTGTTCTCGCGCTACTGGATCTGGCTGAAGGGCGTGGTGCTGCACTGGGACTGGGGCTACAACGTCAGCGGCGGCCACGTGAACGACGACGTGGCCGGTCGGATCTGGGTGAGCGTCCGCCTGGTGACGATCGGCTTCCTCCTCGGCGCGATCCTCGGGATCATCCTCGGCGCCTGGCAGGCGACGCGCCAGTACAAGGCGAGCGACCAGGCAGCCACGCTGTGGTCGCTGATCATCCTGTCGACGCCGACGCCGGTGATCATCGTCGTGCTGCAGATCCTCGCCATCCACTTCAACCGCTGGACCGGGATGGGGCTGGTTCGAGTTCCTCGGCGAGAGCGGCCGCCACAGCGGCTCGTGGATCTCACCGTTCCTCGACCGACTGCAACACCTGCTGCTGCCCACGATCACCCTGACCGTGCTCGGCGTGGCGTTCTTCGCCCGCTACCAGCGAAGTCTCATGCTCGACACGCTCAACGCCGACTACGTGCGCACGGCCCGCGCCAAGGGCCTGCGCCAGAACAGGGCGGTGTTCAAGCACGCCCTGCGCACGGCGATGATCCCCACCGGCACGCTCTTCGCCTTCGGCATCGCCGCCGTGTTCGTCGGCGCCACGTTCACCGAGACGCTGTTCGGCTGGCACGGCATGGGTGAGTACCTGATCACCACGCTGACCAAGAACGACATCAACGGGGTGGTCGCCGTCGCCGCGTTCTCGGCGATGACGTTCTTCCTCGGCGCCGTGCTGTCGGAGATCTTCGTCGTCGCCCTCGACCCGAGAGTGCGGGTGAGCTGATGACTGCGCTGACCGCTGTCGAGGAGGGGGCGCCGTGACGACCCAACACACCGACCTGTCGACGGCGCCGACCGATCGCCACCGGCGTCGAGCCGACGCCGGTCGAGGTCGAGGCGATCGACAAGAGCGAAAGCCGTCGCGGGCTGCTGTGGCGGCGGTTCCGGCGCAGCAAGATGGGCATGTTCGGCACGGTCGTGTTCGTGCTGCTGGCGATCCTCGCGATCGTCGGCCCGCGCTACATCGCCCAGTGGGGCTACAACGAGGTCGACCGCGGCCACTACCTCGAGAGTCCCGAGCACGCGGCACTGGCTCGGCACCACCCAGGACGGCCGCGACCTGTTCGCCCTGTCGATGCGCGGTCTCGGCAAGTCGATGATCATCGGCCTCACGGTCGCCCTCCTGTCGACCACGCTGTCGGCGATCGTCGGCTCGTTCGCCGCCTACTTCGGCGGCTGGTTCGAGCGCATCTCGCTGTGGGTGATCGACCTGCTGCTCGTGCTGCCGTCGTTCATCATCATCGCCGTGCTGCTGCGCAACGTCAGCCCGGGCAACAGCATCTGGGTGCTGATCGTGCTGCTGACCCTGCTCGGCTGGATGCTCACGGCCCGCGTCGTGCGCAGCCTCACGATGTCGCTCCGCGACCGCGAGTACGTCACGGCGGCGAAGTACATGGGCGTCCGCGGGCCGACGATCGTGGTCCGCCACATCATCCCCAACATCTCGTCGCTGCTGATCGTCGACGCGACCGTCGGCGTGGCGGCCGCCGTGCTCGCCGAGACCACGCTGTCGTTCTTCGGCTTCGGCATCCGTCCGCCGGAGACCTCGCTCGGCACGCTGATCGGCCAGGGCGCGCGGCAGGCGACCACCTTCCCGTGGATCTTCTACGCCGGGGCGATCCCCCTCGTGCTGCTCGTGCTGTCGGTCAACTTCATGGGCGACGGCCTGCGCGACGCCCTCGACCCGACCTCGGCCAAGGCCAGCGGCAAAGCGTGAGATTTCGAGCTCACTCGCGTCGCTCGCTCGAAGACTCGCTCGCTCGCTCCGTTCGCTCGAGCTTTGAGGAGCGGCTGCGCCGCACCGACCTACTGGCGGCGGCCGGCGGAGCCGGCCTTGGCCGCCGCACCAGGGGGCTACCGCCCCCCGGACCCCCCGACGGGGCGCTCCCGCACGACGGGCGGCGACCGGATCCGGCTGCGCTTCGAGCGAGGTCGGCGTTTCTTGCGGGAGTGGCGGCGTGAGCGTCGTCGCGGCGTCGAAGGTGCGGCGCACGACAGCGGGGAGCACCGTCCTCAGCGTCCAGGACCTGACCGTCAGCTTCCCCTCCGAGGCCGGCGCGGTGCGGGCCGTCCGCGGCGTCAGCTTCGACCTCGCCGCCGGCGAGGTGCTCGGGATCGTCGGCGAGTCGGGCTCGGGCAAGTCGGTCACGTCGCTGGCGATCATGGGCCTGCTCCCCGAGACGGCGACGCTCACCGGGTCGATCAAGCTGCACGGCGACGAGCTGATCGGCAAGGGCGACGACGACATGTCGAAGCTCCGCGGCAACGAGCTGGCGATGGTGTTCCAGGACCCGCTGTCGTCGCTGACGCCGATCTTCACCGTGGGTGACCAGATCACCGAGGCGTTGGAGGTCCACAGCCACGTGTCCGGTTCGGCGGCCCGGGCGCGAGCGGTCGAGCTGCTCGACCTGGTCGGCATCCCCAACCCGAAGATCCGCCTCAAGTCGTTCCCCCACGAGTTCTCCGGCGGCATGCGCCAGCGGGTGATGATCGCCATGGCGATCGCCAACGATCCCGACGTGATCATCGCCGACGAACCGACGACGGCCCTCGACGTCACGATCCAGGCGCAGGTGCTCGAGGTGCTGCGCACGGCGCAGCACGAGACCGGCGCCGCCGTGATCATGATCACCCACGACCTCGGCGTCGTCGCCGGCATCGCCGACCGGGTGCAGGTGATGTACGCCGGTCGGGCCGTCGAGACCGGCTCGGTCGACGACATCTACTACCGGCCGCGCATGCCCTACACGATCGGCCTGCTCGGCTCGGTGCCGCGGCTCGACCAGGCCGAGAAGTCGGCGCTCGCCCCCGTCGAGGGCAACCCACCGTCGCTCGTCAACCTGCCGCGCGGGGTGCCCGTTCGCGGCGCGCTGCCCGATGGTGATCGACGAGTGCCGCGTGGCCGAGCCGCCGCTCGCGCCCACCGACGGCGAGGGTCACCGCGCCGCGTGCGTGCGCAGGGGTGAGGTCGCCGCCGGCAACCTCACCTACGCCGACATCTACCCGCTCCCGCCGGTGCACACGAACGCCCTCGACGCCGTGCCCCGTGACGATCGTCCGGAGGTGCTGCGCGTCGAAGGGCTGGTGAAGTCGTTCCCGCTGACGAAGGGGGCGGTGTTCAAGCGCCGCATCGGCACGGTCCACGCCGTCGACGGCGTGTCGCTCGACATCCGCACCGGCGAGACGCTCGGGCTGGTGGGGGAGTCGGGCTGCGGCAAGACCACCACGCTCATCCAGGTGCTCGACCTCGTGCCACCCGACGGCGGGCGGGTGGTCGTCCTCGGCCGCGACGTGGCGACGCTCGCCGACAAGAAGGAGCGCAAGGCGGTGCGCCGCGACCTCTCGGTGGTGTTCCAGGACCCGATGGCCGCGCTCGACCCGCGCCTGCCGGTGTTCGACGTGATCGCCGAGCCGCTGCGGGCCCAGGGGGTGCCCAAGCCGACGGTGGCCAAGCGGGTCAGCGAGCTGCTCCGCCTCGTCGGCCTGGAACCGGGGCACGCCAGCCGGTATCCGCAGGCCTTCTCCGGCGGCCAGCGCCAGCGCATCGTCATCGCCCGGGCGCTGGCGCTCGAGCCCAAGCTGATCGTGCTCGACGAGCCGGTGGCCGCGCTCGACGTGTCGATCCAGGCCGGCGTCATCAACCTGCTCGACGAGCTGCGCGCCCGGCTCGGACTGTCGTACCTGTTCGTCGCCCACGACCTCGCCGTCGTCCGCCACATCGCCGACCGGGTCGCGGTGATGTACCTCGGGCGGATCGTCGAGATCGGCGACGTCGACTCGGTGTTCGACTTCCCGACCCACCCGTACACCCAGGCGCTGCTGTCGGCGATCCCGATCCCCGACCCGGGCAAGGAGCGCAGCCGGCGCCGGATCGTGCTCACCGGCGACCTGCCGAGCCCGCTGGAGCGTCCGTCGGGCTGCCGGTTCCGCACCCGCTGCCCGAAGTTCATCGAGCTCGACGACACCGACCGCCAGCGCTGCATCGACGAGGACCCGGCGCTGCGGGGCAACGTGACGGCGACCGACGACCACGAGGCGGCGTGCCACTTCGCCGACGTCGTGCGGGTCGTCTGACGTCAGCCGACGCACACCGGGACCGGCGCGCCGCGACCCGCCGGTAACGCGCGCGCACGTTCCACCCGCCGGGGGTATTGGAACGCGCCGACCGATCCTCTATTCTTCGGCCACTGACTCGCACAGGGAGGACATGCATGATGCGTAGGAGAAGGGCCACAGGTGCTGCGCTCGCCGCGACCGCAGCCATCGTGGTCGGGACGTTCGGGGTGGCGAGTGCCACGACCCCGCCCGACAGCGGCGCTGCCGCAGGAAGCGCACCGGCTGCGGCCGACCCGTGCGCGTCGACGACCGCCACCACCGAACCGGCGGCCACCGAGGCCCCCGCCACCACGGCGGCGGCGGGCACGCGAAGCGCCGGCCGCGACGGCTGCGCCGACCACCGAGCCGGCCCCCGTCGCCACCGAGGCCCCCGCACCTACCGAGGCCCGCGAGACGGTGCCGCCGGCCGTCACCGAGCTCGACTCCGACGTCGGCCATCGACATCAACCCGCAGCCACGCGACGCGCTGCAGCAGGGCGGCGAGTTCCGCCTGGCGGTGTCGTCGTTCGCCGACAACTGGAACCCCGTACAACCCGCTCGGCAACGACCTCGACTACGCCACGATCCTGCAGCCGATGTCGTACCACGTGTGGAACTTCGCCGCCGACGGCACGGCCACGCTCGACCCGAACTACGTGCTCTCGTCGAGCACCAGCGAGGGCACGCCGGGCCAGCCGTTCACGGTGACCTACACGCTCAACCCCGACGCCAACTGGAACAACGGCGACCCGATCGACGTCGACGACTACGTCGCCTACTGGCAGGCGCTCAACGGCATCGACCACCCGGACTTCCCGGTCGTCGCCACCGACGGGCTACGACCGGATCACGTCGGTCGAGGCAGGGCGCCGACAAGTTCGAGGTCGTCATCACGTTCGACGACGTGTACCCCGACTACCAGCAGCTGTTCGACGTGATGGCGCCGGCCGAGTCGGTGCAGCCCGACACCTACGTCGACGGCTGGACCGAGATCAACACCGACTGGTTCACCGGTCCGTTCATCCTCGACTCGATCGACACGACGCAGGGCATCCTCACCGAGGTCCCCAACCCCAACTGGTGGGGCGACAAGCCGCTGCTCGACAAGATCATCTTCCGGACGGTGAGCCCCGACGCGGTGCCGACGAGCTACGCCAACGGCGAGCTCGACTCCTTCGACATCGGCGTCGACCCCAACGGCTTCCAGATCGCCAACACCACGCCGGGCGGCACCGTCCGCGCGGCGGCCGGCCCGAACTGGCGCCACATCACGTTCAACACCACCGCCGGTCTGCTCGCCGACCAGACGATCCGCCAGGCGATCGTGCGCTCGCTCGACCGCGCCGACATCGGGTCGTCCGACCTCGCCGGCATCCCGTGGCCGGCGAAGCCGCTGAACAACCACATCTTCGTGGAGAACCAGGCCGGCTACGTCGACAACGCCGGTGACTTCGCCTACGACCCGGATCGGGCGATGTCCGATCTCGACGCCGCCGGCTGGGTCGCCGGATCCGACGGCATCCGCGAGAAGGACGGTCAGCGGCTTTCCGTCAACTTCAGCCAGCTGGTCGGGGTCCCGGTGTCGGAGAACGAGGCTCGCCTCGTGCAGTCGCCAGCTGGCCGAGGTCGGCATCGAGGTCAACATCGTCGACGTGCCGGTGGAGGACTTCTCCAACGTGCTCGACTCGCGTGACTTCCAGCTGATCGCCTTCACCTGGGTCGGCACGCCGTTCCCGTTCGCGGGTCCAGCAGATCTTCGGCAACTGCTCCGACAGCAACTTCTCGAACTCGTACATCCCCGGGCTCGACGAGCATCGTCGACCAGATCGGCCGCACGGTCGACGTCGTCGAGCGCACCAAGCTCGCCAACCAGGCCGACGTGATGCTGTGGGACTACGTGTCGACGCTGCCGCTGTACCAGCGGCCCGACCTGCCGCCGATCAACGCCAACATCGCCAACTACGGTGCGTTCGGCTTCCAGACCCCGGTCAAGTGGGAGGACGTCGGCTGGATGAGCTGACGCTCACCCGTCACTGACACCTGGCCGAAGGCCCGGCGGACCCGAGGTCCGCCGGGCCTTCGCCGTTGCGAGCCACTTTTCTTTCACTGTTGAACGAAAAGTGG
>CAVRBV010000001.1:0-198912 GCA_963719295.1 Ilumatobacteraceae bacterium | reverse complement strand
TTCCTCGGCCGCGTTTGTCCTGCTCAGGGCAGTTCAGGCTGGAGGGTGTTCAACATAGTCAGAGCTCCTCAAGGAACGCGAGGAGGGCATCGGGCGGTCGGTATCTGCCGGGCTTCGCGCCGAGCGGGGCGGTTCGTGCGATCGCTTGCTCTTTGAGCGCGGGGTCGGCGTGTTCGTAGATGTGCGTGGTCTGGGTGCTCTCGTGGCCGAGCCACAGCGCGATCGTGGCGATGTCCACGCCGCTTGGCGCGGAGGAGCATCGCGTTGGTGTGCCGCAGGGTGTGCGGGGTGACGTGCTTGGCTCGAAGCGACGGGCAGTTGGCGGCTGCGGTGGTGGCGTGTTTTGCGACGATCACGCCGACGGTGTAGCGGCTGAGCGCCCGACCCTGGCGGGTCGGGAACAGCGGCTCGTCGGGCTGGCCGTGGCGTTCTTTCAGCCAGGTGCGCAGGATCGCCACGGTCTCGCCGGTGAGGGTCGTTGCGCGCTGCTTGCGGCCTTTGCCCAAGACTCGGATGTGGGGGCCGGCGCCGAGGTGCACGTCGCCGAGGCGTAGGCCGGTGAGCTCTGAGACCCGCACGCCGGTCTGGATCATGAGCACCAGTAGGGCGTGGTCACGGCGGCCGAGCCAGGTGTCGCTGTCGGGGGCGGCGAGCAGTGTTTTGATCTCGTCGCGATCGAGGTAGCTGACGGTGTTGCGCTCGTGGCGCTTGGTGGGGATCGCCATCACCCGCGCGATTACCGCGGCGTGCTCGGGATGTTCGAGCGCGGCGAACCGGTAGAAGGAGTGGATCGCCCCCAGCCTGGCGTTGCGGGTTCTCGGGCTGTTGCCCCGGTGTTGTTCGAGGTGGTTGAGGAACGCGCCGATCAGCGGCGCGTTGAGATCGTCGATGTCCAGCTCGAAGGGCTGCTTGCCGGTCTGCTCATGGGCGAAGCGCAACAGCAGCCTGAATGTGTCGCGGTAGGCGGCGATCGTCTCTGGGCTTGCGTTGCGCTGGGTGATCAGACGGTCGGTGAAGAACGCCTGAAGCGCGGGCGCGAGCGCGGTCATGAGAGCGCCTCGGGGAGCTGCTCCAGGCGCCGGCTGATCAACTCGAGCAGCTCGGGGACCGCCTCCAAATACCAGTACGTGCTGGCCGGGTCGGCATGCCCGAGATAGGTGGACAGGAGCGGCATCCGCCGGTCGACGTCCTCGCCGGCTTGATGCCAGTCGAGGAGCGTGCGCACAGCAAGGGTATGTCTGAGATCGTGTGGCCGGGGTCTGGCACGGGCGCCGCATCGGTCGAGACCGACCTCACGGATCAGTTTCGTGAACGTCCGGTTGAGTTCTGCTCGGGCCATCCGTCGTCCGTTGGCGGAGATGAAGAACGCCGGCGTGGAGGGCTCGGGGAAGCGTGTGTCGCGCAGGCGGGCGTACTCGCGCAGCGCGTGGATCGTGCTGTCGTGCAGCGGCACCTCGCGCTGCTTCTTCTGCTTGCCCGCCCGAACGTGCACCACGCTGTGGCGGAGATCGACGTCCTGGCGGTCAAGCGCGAGCGCCTCTCCGGGGCGCATGCCGGTGACCGCCAGCAGCCCGATCAGCGTCTGGTGACGCGCCGCCCGCAGCGGCAGTCGGAGCTTTCCTGCCGCCTCCATCAACGCCGTGATCTCGGCGTCTGTGTAGATGTATGGCGCGATCCGCGGGCGATGCCCTGGCAACAGGTCCTTGGAGGGAACCTCGCTCGCTGGGTCGATCGTCGCGAGATGGCGGGCGAACCCGCGCACGACAGAGAGCCGTTGGCGCCAGCGGTGCGGGTGTGCGTGCACGGGCGTCCGCGCCCACGTCAGAGCCAGTTCGGTGGTGATCCGCTCGGCGCCTGCCCGCTCGAGGAATTCGACGAACCCTTCGAGCAGTCGGCCGTCCTGGGGCATCTTGAACCCGAGCCGACGGCGGATCGCCAGATAGTCGGCGAGGGTTTCGGGCAGCGTGGTCATGCCACACCTGCCGACGACGGCCACGGGCGGGCGAGCACCTGCAGCGCCTTGCGGTCGACCTTGGCGTATATCGCGGTGGTCTTCTGCTCGCGGTGGCGCAGCACCTGGCCGATCTCCGCCAGCGACGCGCCCTGCCTGAGCATCTCGGTCGCCGCCGTGTGCCGCAGTCGATGGGCGCCGACTCTCGGCAAGTCCGCCCGGTCGCACGCAACGCGAACGACCCATCCGATCGTGCTTCGGTTCAGCTCCCGGCGCGGCGCGGTCACCCGCAGAAACAGCGCCCGGCACTCGCACCGCTGGCGACGGCGAAGATAAGACACGATCGCCTCGCCGACATCGACGGGCAACGGCAGCACGTCTTGGCGGGCGCCCTTGCCGCGAACGAGCAGCAGCCCGGCCCGCCAGTCGATGTCGTCGAGCCGGATCGCGGCGATCTCGCCGGCCCGCAGCCCGAGCCGCGCCAACAACAGCAAGATTGCGTAGTCGCGCCGGCCGACCAGCGTGCGCCGATCGCAGCTGACCAACAGCTTCTTGACTGCCGCTGGTTCCAGCCCGCGTGGGCAGCGTGCGATCCCGCAGATCGGCGACGGCCGGGACCGCCCACACCAACGGCGCCTCGATCAACCCCGCCAGGTGCAAGTAGCGCAACAACGACCGCAGCGCGGAGACCAGGTCCCGCGCTCCCGACACGCTGCGCCTCGCGGCACTCGCGGACCAGGAACGAACTCACGTCCGCCGCCGAGAGCCGCTCGAGCTCGAGCCCGTCCGGGGCCTCCTGCTCGGCCAAGAACAATCGCGCCACCGGCCCGTACGCATCGAGCACCGTGTGCTGCGAGAGCCCACGCTCGACCAGCAGATAGCGGCCGTAGTCCGCCAACAACTCCTCGAGTGGCCCCTCCACGACCGTCGGCGCCGGCGTCGGTGCGACCCCCAGCCAGCGCAAATACTCAAGCGGCAGCATCACGCTCTGCAGCGAAACCCACGTCACCCGGCCCGCCGCGACGACGCGCCGCAACGAACCGCTCGGCCTGCTCGCCGGTCAACTCGCCCACGCCAAGCCCCTCGCCCTCAAGCCAACGGCTGAGCTGGTCGAACTGACACAGCCTGTCGACCCCCGCCGACAGCGAGTACGCCCGAGACCTCAGCCAGCCCTCGAACCCCGCCGCGTACAGCGCCAACGGCCCCGACACAACCGGGACCCACACCTTCCTGCCCATCGCTTCCTCCTGTCGGACCGCGGAACACGGTCCGCGAAGCCTCGACAGGACAGACCCGGTTATGTCGAACGCATCACCACAACAGCAGGCGCTGAGCAGGACAAACGCGGCCGAGGAAGCGCCTGTTCAACATAACCACGTCTTGGACATACAACCGGACGTGCGACTTTCACCGCATCCGGCTCTCCACGAACCCATCGACAGACGTCGGGTGGCGTCTGCCGGTGCAGCTTGTGTTGGATCCCCAGTACCCTCGCCTCGGCTTCGATCGGCGTCGGCGAAGGTGCGTCGGTGTTCACCGGCGACCTCCTGGCATTCCACACCACTCCCTGCGGGTTCGCTGCCCTCCTTCGCCATGTGGCCGGCTTTCCCGACCTCGGACTACTACGAGGGCTCCGCCCCATCTCGGGCTCATCAGTCGACGACGGACCTGCCCGCCGCCGCCCTGGCTGGGCGGCGGGGAGGGCGATCCCGAGATGGTTCCCACGTTCACCATGCACCGGTCGACGGGGGAGGTGTCCAGCTTTGCTCCGGCAGCCTCGCCACACCTACGCCGCAGACCTTCGGTGTGGCCTCCCCACCGGCATTCGGAACCGGCTTCGGAGTCGACCACCCACAGTTGGTGGTCGTGCACTGCTGACCGGCCCACATCCACCAGGTTGGAGCCGGCGTCGCGATTACGGAGCTTTACCCACTGGTTCAAACTGCGTTTACACCTTCCCATCACGCTTGCCGAACCCGGACCGTCTGGCGGTGCCGACCCGTCCCGGCGTTGTCGGGGCTGCTCCCACCCTCACCTGCGTCCCCAGGCTCAGGCTGCCCCCAGCTTCAAAGACCTGCTGCGACAGGCCAACGGTGGAGTCCTTTCACCCCCACCCGGTACATGGCGCCTCGTGGCGCACCCGAACAACGCGACCGAACGACGACCTCGACCTCAGCTGCGACGCGGATGCCGAACGGCATTTATTTGCGCCCGCAAGGATCGGTCGTGAGCCCGTTGCAGCACTGGGTTTGTCGGCGTCGTTGAGACCGGCTGGAGCAGTGGCGTGTTTCTACCTGAGCCGAGTGGTGGCCGTCTCGCCGGTCGGGTTGGGGGGTCACGAGCGGCGCTGCGGGACCGGTCCGGACCGGCGGTGAGACGGACGTTGCGTGTGAAACGCAGGGTGTCGCGGTCGCTGACGTGTGCCCGTGTTCCGCCGATGGGTGGAGCGCAGGGCATCGGTAGGGTTGTTGGTCGAAGGCGGGTTACCCGTCGACGGGCCGCAGCGATCATCACTCAGCGGACGGGTTCGGCAGGGAGGCGCAGTGATGGACCAGGACTTGGCTTCGATCGGAATCGTGCACCCGGAGGCGGTGTGGTGGAACCTGTCCACCCCGACGCTTTTACGAGCACGCCCTCCAGCGGCATGAAGGCCTGCTGGCCCACCTCGGGCCCGCTGGTGGTGCGCACCGGACAATACACCGGCCGCTCGCCGAATGACCGCTTTGTCGTCGAGAGCCGTCGAGCGAAGACCAGGTCTGGTGGGGAAAGGTCAACCAGCCCTTCGCGACCCGACGCTACGACGCCTTGCGGGCCCGGCTGACCGCCTATCTGCAAGGCAAAGATCTCTATGTGCAGGACTGCTACGTCGGCGCCGATCCCGACCTTCCGCCTTCCGATCCGCGTCATCAACGAGCTGGCCTGGCACAATCTCTTCGCGCGCAACATGTTCATCCAGGAACCCGACCCGGACCAACTGGCTCAGCACCAGCCGCAGTTCACCATGATCGACGCCCCCGGTTTCAGCGCCGATCCCGAGGATGACGGCACGCGCTCGGAAGCGTTCATCTTGCTGCACTTTGGCGCGGCGCGAGGTGATCATCGGCGGGACCGCGTATGCGGGCGAGATGAAGAAGTCGATGTTCACGGTGATGAACTACCTCCTGCCCCCAGCAGGGCGTGCTGTCCGATGCACTGCTCGGCGAACTATGGCAAGGCCATGACGATGATGTGGCGATCTTTTTCGGCCTGTCCGGCACCGGCAAGACCACGCTCTCCGCCGACCCGCAGCGCACCTTGATCGGCGACGACGAGCATGGCTGGAGCGACCACGGCGTCTTCAATTTCGAGGGCGGCTGCTACGCCAAGGTGATCCGCCTCTCGCCGACGGCGGAGCCGGAGATCTACGAACGACCCGCCGCTTCGGCACGCTGCTCGAAAACGTCGCGATTCGACTCGGCCACCGGCGCCTCGACCTCGACTAGCGACGCCTTCACCGAGAACACGCGCGCGGCGTACCCGATCGACACATTCCCAACGCCGACCGCACCGGCACGGGCGGCCACCCAAGGTACGATCATCATGCTGACGGCCGATGCGTTCGGCGTGCTGCCGCCGATCGCCCGGCTCAGCCCCGCGCAGGCGATGTATCACTTCCTGTCCGGATACACCGCCAAAGTGGCCGGCACCGAGCGGGGGTGACCGAGCCGCAGGCGACCTTCTGCACCTGCTTCGGCGCGCCGTTTATGGCGTTGCACGCCGGCCGTGTACGCCGAGCTGCTGGGCAAGATCGCCAGCACGACGTCCAGGCGTGGCTGGTCAATACCGGCTGGAGCGGCGGGCCGTACGGGGTTGGGTCAGCGCATGAAGCTGGCCTACACCCGCGCCATGGTGAGCGCGGCCTTAAATGGCACGCTCGCCCAGGTCCCTATGAGCAACGACCCTTTCTTCGGGGTGCAGATCCCGCAAAGTTGTCCGGACGTTGCCCCCGAGGTCTTGCAGCCCCGCAAGACGTGGAGAGACCCGCAAGCCTACGACGCGCAGGCGCGCAAGTTCGGCGGGGATGTTCACAGAGAACTTCAAGCAGTTCGAGGCGGACGCCCCGGCCGAGGTCACGGCCGCCGGTCCGCGTATCCCGAATCTGAGCGTGACGCCCCCTCCCCGCCTCGTGCCCGAACCGACATCTCCTCGCTCCACGTGCACCCGTACCCGACGCTCGTGTTTGCGGTCGGGAGGGGATTTGGGTCGATTCGCTGAGGCCACCGGGCGACTCGTCGTCGGGCAGGGGAACCGCCGACTCGACTCGCTGCCGCGAAACTTTCGGTGATCCCGTTCCGCTCTTCGAGCTGGTGCTTCCACGCCGTGCGCCCAAGGCGGCCGTCCCAGCGCTCGCTGCGACTTCTCTGGTGGGGATGGCGCTTGTTGTGTACGGCCACCGAACATGTCCGGACCGGGGACACGATGGAGTTGACCCGATTCGGCACGTCCTCCGGGTCGATGGGCTCCGCGTAGACTGCCCGATAATCCCGCCGCAGGCCAGCACCCGCGGCTGGGTGGCAACCAGCGATCGGTCAACAGCCGCGAACATAACAACGTGAACCGAACCACGTCATTGAGCTCGTGGGGAGCCGCTCCGAACGAACATATCCTCATGGCGGTGTTGCCAACCGGGTGGCTGACGACCGGTCGTGGAACGGCGGATGGGCAGGGATTCTGGCAGTCGCGATCGCCGGTGGGATAGAAGGGGAGCGTGCCATTGGCCTCGACTTCGTCCGTCGCCTCGTCGGCGGTGACCACGGCTTGGCCGTCGTATCGGTCACTCGCGAGACGGCACGGTTCACGCTTCGGTCGTCAACGTCGGTGTGCTCGACGATCCGATCACCCAGGTGCCGGTGGTTGGCTTCGTCGCTGCAGGCTCGGCGCTCAAACTTCGTTTGCTCCGCCGTGCGGGTCGAGCCAATGTGGTCGTGCGCGTCGGGTGGGAGTGGGTGGCGGTCGAAGGACCGGTTCACCTGATCGGGCCGGATGCCTCACGGACGAGTTCTCGATGGACCGCCTGCCGGGCCTGTTGCGCGATGTATTTGCAGCCGCAGGTGGGACGCACGCGGACTGGGATGAGTTCGACCGGGTGATGGCCGCCGAGCGTCGCGCCGCGGTGCTCGTCGAGCCGACGCGGTGACGTCGAACCGTTAACGGACGACGCGGGACTTTCGAGCGATGAGACCGATGCATCGGCTCAGCAGCACCGAACGACGGCACCGAACGGCGCGGAGTCACGTTTGACCGGCCGCACCGATCGGCATGTCGCTGCAAATGCGGCTCGGTGCCATGAGTACGTCGGGGGGCCGTTTTGGCGACCCACCCGCAGGTCCGTTCAGGTGGGTGTGTGCGTGAGTGGGGAGGCGCCTTCGAGGCGGCGGTGCTTCAGTGGCTGCCCGTCGTCGTTGACGAGGAACCAGTGGCTGTACATCTCAGTGTCGAGTCCGTCGCCGGTGGGCGCTTGCGGCGTGGTGAGTTCGGGGAACGTGTCGAAGAGTTCGGTGCGAAGGCCGCCGCCGTATCCGGAAGTGTCTGCCATGCCGTTGAGCCATCGGGCGGACTGCCCGTGGCCGAGTTCGCTGGCTACGTCGGCGGCGAACTCACGCACTGCGGATGAGACCGGCTTGCGGCGGAGCGTGAATCTCGCTGATCGGGCGATCTCGTCGGCGACGTCGTCGCATCCCCACCGTGCGGCGTGTCGCCATCCATCGTGGACGGTGACCAGGCTGCCGTCGGGATGGTGAGAGTGCATTCCCCGCCGCGGTTGAGGTCGACCACCGGCGCTTGCCAGGCGTCGGCGACGAGGGAGATGCAGTCGTAGTGGCCGCCGCCGGGGTGCAGTTCGGCCACGATCGGCGGTGTCTGGTAGCGCTCGACCAGCGACGCCAGGATTGACCACGTCTGCCACTCGACGTCGGTGTCGATGCGGCCGTCTCGTGCGACGCCCAGCCCGTAGGTGTCGCGAAGGGCGGTCGCGGCAGCATCGGTGTGGACCGCGAGGACGTGCTCGGCGGGCAGATCGACCAGGGTGTCGTCGTCGAAGAGTGGTCGGATGGCGTCCCACCGCGACCAGATCGTCCGATGCTCAGAGGGGGCACATAGCGCGACCGGCGCCAGGTCCCCGATGACGGCGTCGCAGCACTTCGGCGAGCGCGACGTTGCGCATCGGCTGTGATGCCGAACGCCGGAACCAGCAGCCCGGCGCCGAGCCATCGCCGGCCGGCTCGATGAACTCGTCGTAGCGGCGCCGCTTGGGCCCGTTGAAGTTGCGGAGCTGAAAGCAGCCGGCCGGGTCACCGCCGAAGGGCCCGGAGCGTGCGCAGATGTCGGTGCGGTCGTTGTTCGGGCTGGTGGCGGCCGAGCACCAGCCGAAGTCTGTTTCGGCCAGCTTGACCTCGATGAGCAGGGTGACGGGGCCGTCGGTTGATTGTCCGGTGAGGACGACGTCGACTTGCGTGCGGTGTCCGTGGGGACTGGCTGACTCGGCGAGTTCGTCGAGGGGGTCGGAGTACTCGAGCGTCGGCGGCTCGGCATTGATGATCTCGGTGGCGAACACCGAGCCGAGGAGCCTGGCGACCGCGTCGGGCGAGAGTGGGGCGAACAGGTTGACGGCGAAGGCTTGCGACGAGCGGACGTGGTGGGCCCAGCGGTGAAACAGCCGTCCGGCACCGAGGGCGTCCCACGCCGGCCGGGCGTCGGCCACGATGTGCACTGAGTCGTTGACGGTCATCGTCGATCCGGTGAGCTGTCCGGCGAACTGTTCCCGCAGGTGGCCGTCGAGCCGGCGCCTGTAGCGGGGCGGAACACTCGAAGGGCTGGCCGCGCGACGGCACGACGCCGGGGGCGGCGAACTCAACAGCGATCGGATCTTCGCCAGCCGCCAACGGTCGGCGACTCCGAAGCGCCATTTCAGATCCCACGGCAGGACCTCGGTCTGCGGCGCTGTGTACGGCCCGAGTGGCAGCCCGTTGTTCGCTGGGCGGGCGACGACGAAGTCGAGCTTGATCGGCGCGTTGGCGGCGACGCCGAGCTCGGCGGTCAGCTGGCTGCGGTGGGCTTGGGCCCACGCCCAGTAGTCCAGGCCTTGCAGCACGAGCATCACATCGCTACCGATCTTGGTCTCCACGATGTGGATCGACCCGGCCCGGTCGACGCCCAGCAGGTCGATGTAGGCCCGTTCGCCGCCCGGCCGCACACAGGGGAACTCGCGCCGCACAGATTCGGCAACTAGCCCCAAAGCGTCGGGGCGATCGCCGAGACGGGCTTGTAGGAAGTGTTCGGCGTGACCGGTGTCGGCGCCGTTCAGCCGGGCCTGGATCGCTGTCATTGCGCTCTGGATCTTCGAGCACTCACCAGCCGAGACGGGCCGTCAAGCTCGATCACCACCTTCGGCGTATACAGATCGGACGGCACGACGGTGTGGACGCCGGCACTCACCCGCAGACCGCCGTGCCGTCGGGTGACCTTGAGCACCATGCGCCCTAAGCAGTGCCACGACAGATAGCTGGGACGATGAGCCGCCCGCAGATGCTCGTGTGTGTCCGCCCAATCGAGCAGATCGTCAACCCACGGCGCCTTCGAGCCGAGATCGTGGACATCGAGCACCAACGGGTCGGTATAGGCGGCAAAGGCGCTGGCCCGGTCAGGGACCAGTCGTTCGCCCACCGGCTCGCGGTCGCCGTGGGTGAACACCCGCACCGTCGTGTCGAGCAGCGCCGCCCTCCGCAACGTCGGTATTTCCGTGCCCCTCGGCAAACGCGAGCCACAACTCGCGATCACCGGCCCACGCCAACCCCCAACCCAACGCCCGATCGACGTCCCCCCGCTTTTCGTGACTTCCGACGACCAACGCGACGTGTTGAATGTCGGCGAAGAACACCGCCGTCGTCGTCAACGACTTTCCGGCGTCGAACCGGCGCAGATTCTCGCCGAGCGCCTCGGCAATCCCTGCCGCAGGTTCGGAGGCGAACAACTGGCGGGCCTGCACCAACGCCCTCGCTTCCACGCCCACGACGATACGCAAGGGTGTAACGACACGAACAGCCCCGCCACGGCCTCGCCGGCCGTAGACGTAGCAACCGCCGGTCGGTCGATGCGGCACCCGATGATCCCGACGCCGCAACAGAGTCTCCGGGCCAGGCACCGCCGCATCCGAACGCACGTACCGAACGACACCGGATCCGCTCTGTCAGGCGCGCCCCAACGGCATGGTGATACTTGACCTTGCGTGCGAACCCGTAGGGACGCATGCGGCGCCGCCGCCGTCCTATTCGCCGTTACTCAGGCTGAGCGGCGATGGGCGTCGCGCCCGCGATCCTGACTCGCCGCTGGCCGCCGCGGACAGGAAGCGCCGTTCGGGCGAGGTCGGTGCGACTCCTTTCGTGCGGCCAACAGGTCCGTCGGCCTCAGGGTCGAGTGGTTCGACGCCGGTCAGTGGTTCGCCGCCGCCGGGCGGTTGGGTCCGGACCCGCTGGCCGTGCTGGTGTACCGCTGGTGAGCGGTCAACCGATCGTGCGGTGCACGTCCTCGGTGGCTGACGGGCCGTGGGTGGCGTCGGCGATCCAGGGACCTTCGACCGATGCGTCGAGCACGCCCTCCTCCAGCCAGGTGTAACGGCCCTGCATCACCCGCTTCGCCACCTGGCGGTCGAGGTCGTCGGTGTTGCGCCACAGCCGGTCGAACAGCGCATCAACCCGCCCCCGGGCCTGCTGGCAGAACGCGTCGGCCAGCTCGACCGCGGCCTCCCCTTGCTCGGCGTCGTCGGCCCGCACCATCTCGGCGCGCACGCACGCCGCGGTCATCGCGAACAGCTCGGCGCCGATGTCGACGACGCGCCCGAGGAAGCCCTGCTTGCGCTCCATCTTCCCACGCCAGCGCGACATCCCGTAGAACATCGAGCGGGCGAGCTCTCGGCAGCGACGTTCGATGAAGCGCACGTGCGGGGCCAGCGACCCGAACTCGCCGTAGGCCGTCGGGACGTGGCCCTTGCCGACGGCAAGCGGCGGCAGCCAGCGGGCGTAGAACCCCGCGGCGCGCCCCGCCGCCTTGGCCTTCGCCGACCGGTCGGCCTTCGGATCGATGAGCGGACCCGCCACCGACAGATGAGTGTCGACGGCGTCACGAGCGATCAGCAGATGCATGATCTCCGTCGAACCCTCGAAGATCCGGTTGATCCGCAGATCGCGCAGGAGTTGCTCAGCGGGTACTCCACGTTCGCCTCGAGCCGCCAGCGACGCCGCGGTCTCGTACCCGCGCCCACCCCGGATCTGCACCAGCTCGTCGGCGACCACCCACGCCATCTCGGACGCCCACAGCTTGGCGAGCGCCGCCTCGATGCGGATGTCGTTGCGGTCCTCGTCGGCCATCTGGCCGGACAGGTCGACGACGGCCTCGAGGGCGAAGGTGGTCGCCGCGATGAACGAGATCTTGGTGGCCACCGCCTCGTGCTCACCGACCGGGCGACCCCACTGGACTCGCTGGCTCGACCACTCGCGAGCGATCTTGAGCGACCACTTCCCCGCTCCGGCGCACATCGCCGGCATCGACAGCCGACCGGTGTTCAGCGTCGTCAAGGCGATCTTCAAGCCGGCGCCCTCTTTGGCGATGAGGTTCTCGGCCGGCACGCGGACGTCGTGGAAGCGGGTCACGCCGTTCTCGATGCCGCGGAGGCCCATGAACGAGTTGCGGTTCTCGACGGTGATCCCGTCGCTGTTCGCCTCGACGACGAAGGCGGAGATCCCGCCCTTGCGACCCTCACTCTTGGGCACACGAGCCATGACGACGAGCAAGTCGGCGACCACTCCGTTGGTCGTCCACAACTTGACCCCGTTGAGGATGTACGCCGAGCCATCCTCCGTCGGCACCGCGGTCATGCCGAGCCGGGCCGGATCACTGCCCACGTCGGGTTCGGTCAACAAGAACGCGCTGATGTCGCTGCGCGCGCAGCGGGGTAGGAACCTCTGCTTCTGCTCCTCCGTGCCGAACAACTTGATCGGCTCGGGAACACCGATCGACTGGTGCGCCGACAGCAGCACCGAGATGGCCGGACTGGCCGAGCCGGCCAGCATTAGGGCCTTGTTGTAGTACACGTGCGACAGGCCGAGGCCACCGTACTGCTCCGGGATCTTCATCCCGAGCGCGCCCAGCTCCTTCAATCCGTGAACGACCTTGTCCGGGATCCGCGCCTCCTGTTCGATGAGCAGGCCGTCGACCGACGTCTCGCAGAAGGCGCGCAGCTTCTCGAGGAACTCCTCCCCTTTCCTTCGCTGCTCCTCCGTCGGCCGCGGGTGGGGATGGACCAAGTCCATCTGGAGGCGGCCCTCGAACAACTGCTTGGCGAAGCTGGGCTTGCGCCACTCGGTCTCCCGGGCCGCTTCGGCGACCTCGCGGGCGTCACGCTCGGTGACGTCGCCACGGTCGGGATGGGACGAGGACGTGACGGCTGTCAACGGGGGACCCCCTAGCCTGAGTTACTAGTCGGTAACGTACGCTACTCGTCAAGGCAAGTGCCTGCCTACTCGCGCAGGCTTGTGTCCAACCCGCTCCCCGGCGAACAACCCAGGGCGCCACGATCGCATCGGAATGCCCCCCATGGGCAGCGACGTCATCGCTCGGCAGACCGGTGTGGCGACCGGCTTGCCGAAACGGCCCGCGACAGCGTCCTCCTCGCCGAAAGTCCGCTGCATTCGGTCCGCACACGGGCGACACCGCGTTCGGGCTCGCCGGAACACCAACGCCCGCTACCGAACGTTGTCGGAGAAGGGAGTCGATCGCGTCGGGAGAGACGACTCCCGCCAGCTTGGCACTCCGATCTACCCCAATCACCGCTGGGAGCGGCCCCGCACCAGCACGATCGCGGGGACGTCAGCACTGCGTCAGCACGACGCCCACCGACGTGTACCTACGGCTGCACACGAGGCTGCCGGCGGCGGGAACCGAGGCACCGTTGACCAGGACGAACGCCGATCCAGGCATCCTGGTTCACACCTCTTCACTCATAACCCGAAGGTCGTAGGTTCAAATCCTACCCCCGCCACCATTTCGATGCGTGAAGGCCCAGGTCAGCGACCTGGGCCTTCGTCGTTGGGTCGGCGTTCTACCGGGTTCAGGCGGTGTTCTTCCGGCTGTTCTTCCGGCTTCTACCGGCCGACTCGTGCGCCGGTAGAACGCTGGGGCGACGAGTGCTCGAAGACGCGGGCGGCGTCAGCCTGCATGCCGGGCAGGACGTGCTGGTATGTCTCGATGGTGAACGCGACGTTGGCGTGACCGAGCCGTTCGCTGACGACCTTGACCGGCACGCCGGCCTCGATGAGCAGCGTGCCGTGGGTGTGGCGGAGGTCGTGCAGGCGGATCACTGGCACACCGGCGCGGCGGGCGATCCGCTCGAAGGTCTGGGAGATGGCGTGGGGGTGGATGGGCTCGCCTTCGCCGTCGGTGAACACCCATCCGTGGATCGTTGATGCCGACGGCGTCGCACTCGGCTGCCTGCAGTGCCCGCCAGCCGCGTAGGACGTCGATGGTGGTGGGGTCGAGGTCGATGGGTCGGCGCGCGTTGTCGGTCTTGCCGCGGGTCTCGTGGAGTTCGTAGCCGATGGCGACGAGCCCACGGTTGATCGACACGGTGGCCTTGTCGACGTCGATGTCGCTCCAGCGCAGGCCGAGCAGTTCGCTGCGCCGCATGCCGGTCATCGCCGCAGCCACAGCGCCGGGAACAGCCGATGCCCGGCGGCGGCCCGCAGGAACGTCTGCAGCTCCTCGGCTGTCCAGGACTGCTGCTCGACCTTGGGGATCGACCGCAGCCGAGGGGCGTGGGCGACGAGCGCGACGTTGCGGGTGATCAGGCCTCGGCGCACGGCATCGCCGAGGGCGCCGCGGATGACGAGGTGGATCTCGTACACCGTCTTGGGTGCCAGCGCCCGACGACCGTCGCCGGGGTGCAGCAGCCGGTCGTAGAGGGTTTCGAGGTGATGTGGCCGCAGCCGCGCAGCCGGATGGTGCCGAGCGCGGGGAGGATGTGGCGCTCGGTCGTTGTGGAGGTAGCCGCGGTAGGTGCTGGTCGCCAGGACGAGCTGCTTGCCCGGCAACCACTGCCGTGTCAGGTAGGCGCCGAAGGTGAGCGATCGGAGCCCGTCGTTGCGTCCGATGCACTCCGCCGCGAGCCGGCGGCGAGTCGTTCGGCGTCGGCTCGATCGGTGCCGGCGGGATGCCACGACCGTCGCTCCCGACCGGTGACGGGGTCGAGGCCTTCGTAGATGACGGCGTAGTAGCGGTCTCGCTTGCGGATGACGTAGCCGTGCATGGGCGGTTCTCCTCTCGTCCACCGGATCGGTGCGATCCGGTGGAACGATCGGTAGAACACCCCGGCCACTGCGTCCACCGGCCCCGGCTGGACGGAAGACCCAGCTCAGAACTGCTCCAGTCCGACTGCCAGTTCCGGTAGACGTGCCTTCCGGCTACGTCCCCGTGGCGGTCCGGCGTGTGGCGTGGATCGGTGGCAGTTGGCGGTTCCACGGCTGTGCTCGTTCGAGCTGGGCGGCGAGCCGGAGCAACGTCGCCTCGTCGCCGAAGGAGGCGAGGAAGTGCACGCCGATCGGCACGCCATCGTCGTTCCAGTGGAGCGGCACGGACATGGCCGGATTGCCGGTGAGATTCAGGGTCTCCTGCGAGGTTCCCCCAGCGAAGCTCCGGCATGAGGTGGACGGCCTGCTGCGCGAGTCCGGATCCGCCAGCTGAGCGTGATCACGGTCCCGCGAACGTTGGACGAGCACGTCGATGCCGCTATGAGCGCGGGGTGATCGCGAGATCGCCGGCGTTCGGTAGTGACATTCGGCGCGTCCCTTCGTCTCGACAGGAGCCAGGTTGCTCAAGTTTGAGTCGCGCTCAATCGTTCGACGAAGCCGACCACGTCGATGGCGAAGCGTGTCGGTCCTCCCACCGCGGCGTGTGTCCGAAGCCGGGGTACACGAGCAGCACGGCGCCGCGGATGCGCCGGGCGAGCAGCGTCTGCATGTCGCGCCCAACCAGCCGGTCGTCGTCGCCCCAGACAAACAGCGGCGGTGTGGTGATGCGCTCGAACTCGGTGATGTCGTCGTAGTGCAGCAGCCCGGCGAACACCTCCCGCCACGCTCGCGCCGGAACCTTGAGAAGCTCGTCTTACCAAGAGGTCGAGTGCACCGGGCGCCACCTCGTCCGAAGAAGTGTCGATGACGACAGACCGGGCAAAGCCCGGTTCGATCGGGTCCTGCAGGTTCGTAAGCGGCTCGACGAAACCTGCGATCCGATAGGCGACCCCTCGTAGGTGATCGTGGTAGGACTCGAAGCGATCCGCCAAAGTCTCGCCTGGGCTGATGGGGGTCACCTTTTCGGTCGGCGTACGTCAGAACCAACTTCGCGGCGATCATGGCGCCTTGAGCAGTCTGGACGGCTGTGCGTCCGGATCCATTCATGGAAGGCCGGTTTCGTGAAACGACTTGGCAATCTTCTCCCCACCACTCGGCGTGGAACCGCGTCCGTGCTGAGGTTGCTGGTCAGCCCGACCGCAGGGCCCGGACGAACGACGCAATCCTCCTGATGCCCTCGTTAAGGACCTCTTCCGACGCGGCTAGCGAGATCCTGATGGCGCCGGTCCCTTCGGTGCCGAACGTCTCGCCCGGAGCGACCGCGACCCTTGCGTCGCCGATGAGCCGGCGACAGAGCTCCAGCGTGTCGCCGACGTCCGGCCCGAGCGGCACCCAGAGGTAGAACGCGCCGTGCGGGACGACGTGGGGAAGGTCCATGGCCTCGGTCACGGAGAGCGCGAGATCCCGGCGACGCCGGTACCGCTCCCGCATCTCGACCACGAAGTCCTGCGGACCCTCGAGCGCCGCGATCGCGCCGTGCTGGGCCGGTCCGTTGACGCAGGCCACGAGCGCCTCCTGCATCTTGATGAGCGTCTGTATGACGCGGAGGGGACCCGAGACGTATCCGACGCGTAGGCCCGTCATCGTGTAGGTCTTCGAGAAGCTGTGAACCGCCACGACGCGCTCGTCGCCGCCGGGGAGGGCCGCGGGGCTGGTCGCCTCGACGCCGAAGACGATCTCGTCGTAGCACTCGTCGGAGAGGACCCAGAGGTCGTGGTGCTCCGCGAGCTCGATCCACGCTCGCATCACGTCGGCGTCCCACACGACTCCGAGCGGGTTCGAGGGGCTGTTCACCACCACCATCCTTGTTCGGTCGCTGACCAGCGCCTCGACCTCGTCGAACGCCGGCCGATAGCCGTTCTCGGCGAGGAGCGGGTAGGGGACGCAGCGCAGGCTCGCCATGCGACAGGCCATCGCGTGGTTCGGCCACCCGGGGTCCGGGATCAGCACCTCGTCCCCCGGCTCGCATAGGCCGAGGACGGCGGACAGCAACCCCTCCATCGATCCCGTCGAGATGAGCACCTGCTCGGGCCGGCGGTGGATGTCGTTGACGCGGGCGAGCTTCGCCGAGCAGGCCTCCCGGAGGCGGGGGAGCCCTGCGTTCGGTGCGTAGCCGGTCTCCTTGCGGGCAATCGACTCCCGCATCGCTTCGAGGACGTGATCCGGCGGGGCCACGTCGGGCTGTCCGGCCTCCAGCCGGAGGACCGGCTCGGGGGACGCCCAAGCGAGATCCATCACGACCCGGATCCCGGAGCGGGGAAGGTCGCTGGTCCGGGACGGCACGGTCGGCATCAGCGGGCCTCCCATCGCAGGATCCGACGGATGTTGTCGCCGAGCACGGCGGACCGTTCGGCCGGAGAGAGCCCGGGGAGATGGTGGTCGACCAGCTCGAGGCAGGCACGATAGCCGGGGTGCTCCACGATCCACGGAAAGTCGCTGGCCCAGGCGAGGCGCTCGACGCCGAAGGCGTCGGCCACGCGCCGAACCACCTCGGCCACGTCTGGGTAGGGGTACTCGAGATGGGAAAACCCGTACGCGCCGCTCAAGGTCACGGAGACGTTCGGGTGGCGCGACAGGGCGAGCACCTGCGCCTCGTGCGGCTGCGGCACCGGGCTGTCGATCCGCGGCCGTCCGTGCTGGTCGCGTCCGATCCCAGCCTGGGTGAAGCCGGTGTGGTTCAGCACGATCCGAAGGTCGGGCAGCTGCGCCGCGACCGCATCGGTGATCGGCAGGTGCTCCGCCCGTGGATAGAGCCACAGGACGTTCCCGTCGGCGGCGAGCCGTTCGAGGACGCCGAGCCGGGAGGGCCGGTCAGCCAGATCGCCGGGAAGCCCGAACATCCGCAACCCCGAGAACCGACCGACGTCGAGCCGTTCTGCGATCCGGCCGGGATCTTCCTCGTCCGAAGCCGCCACCGCGATGCCCGGAACCGTGCGGGATCCGATGCGACGCACGTGGCTACGTATCGATCCTCCGGGCCGAGCGGGACGAGCACGGCACCGTCCACTCCCGCAGCGGCCATCTGTCGCTCGAGCGCTTCCAGCGGCGCCTCGCGTCCGGGGGGCGCCAGCGCATCCACGGAACGCTCCGGGTCGTCCGAGGTGGACAGGAACACGTGGACGTGCGCGTCGACGATCATGGCGAGCTCCTCAGGAGGTCGCGGACCCTTGGATCGACGCCGCCCGAGCCGACGAGCCCCCCGCCCATCCCCACGCAGATGGCGCCGGCCTCGAGCCAGGCCGAAACGTCCTCGAGGGCGATGCCGCCGGTCGGGACGAACGCGGCGTGGCGGAACGGGCCGAGCAGGGCGTTGAGGTACGGGATCCCGAGCGGACCGGCGGGGAACAGCTTCAGCACCTCGGCTCCGGCGGCGCGAGCCGCCACAATCTCCGTCGCGGTACTCACGCCGGGAACGACCGGAACCCCACGCACAAGGCCTCGCTCCACCAGCCTGACGTCGAAGTGTGGACAGACCGCGAACGAGGCACCTGCGTCGGCCACCATGTCGACCTGCTCCACGGCGAGCACTGTGCCCGCACCTACGACCGTGTCGGGTGCGCGTGCTCGACCAGCCGTCGGAACGCGGCGGGCGCTTCGGGCTGATCGAGCGTCAGCTCGATGGCCCGGACGCCCGCGCCGTGGAGCTGCTCGAGGAGATCGAGGACCTCGTCGGCGATGTTCGGTCGACGGAGGATCGCCAGCACCCGCGCCGCTCCAGCGCATCCCTGAGCGTCAACGGACCACCCCCCTCGTCTCCGCCGCATCCCACGGGTCCTCGACGAGGGCGTCGCCGAACAGCCCGACGCACGTGACGGCGGCCCTCAGCCCCTGCTCCGTGGCGAACTTGAGGTCGCCCGCCGGCAGGTGGGCAAGGAAAGTCCCAAAGCGCGCGTCGCCAGCCCCGATCGGATCTACGACGACGGCGCGCTCCTCGGCGCGGTGCTCGCCCGCGGGCGTCAGCGGCGCGCGAGTCGAACTCGAGCGCGTCGTCCACGCGCCGCTTGGACGTCGTCACGGCCGCCTGTACCGCGAATCGGTCGACGGCGTCGGCGAGCGGGTCGCGGCCCTCGACCCCGGCGGCCACGAGGTCGTCCACCCCCGCCGAGAGGACGTCGACCCGCGGAAGAACTGAGGCGACCCAGGCCGACGCCTCCTCACGGGACCACAGCGCCGCCCGGTAGTTGATGTCGAGAGCGACGGTGGCTCCGACCTCCCGCGCCGTCGTGAGTGCCTGCTCCGCGGCGCGGCGGGGGCCGTCGCCGAGCGGCGGCGTGATGCCGGTGACGAGGAGGCAGCTGTCCGGTGCCAAGAGGCGCTTCCAGTCGACGCTGTCGGGCTCGAGCAACGCGACGCGGACCCCATCCGGTCGTAGGTGATGCGTAGCGAGCGCGGCGGAGACTCCATCTCCAGGAAGTAGAGGCCGAGCCGCGCCTGGGGCCGCGTGACGGCCACGGCCTCGACGCCGTTGGCCCGGACGTGGCGGCGGACGTGCCGCCCGAGCGAGTTGTCGGGGAGCGCACTCACCCAGGTCGCGGGCATGCCGGCGCGTACCGCCGCGATGCAGGCGTTCAGTTCGGCGCCTCCGACGGAGCCTTCGAAGCTCGTCGTGGTCTCCAGAGCGACACCCCGGCGGACCGTCATCCGCAGCATCGCCCCCCGAAGCCCACGAGCCGCCGGTAGCTCATTCCTCCTCCGGACGAACAACACCACCGCCACGATGACGAGAGCGGCCGAGACCACTTGTTGCAGGAGCGGGTCCACGCCCTGCAGGTTCATGGCGTTGCGGAGGATGTTCAGGAATACGACGCCGCCGAGCACGCCGATCAGGGTTCCTCGGCCGCCGAAGATCGAGACGCCTCCGAGGACTACGGCCACGATCGAGTCGAGCTCGAGGCCCTCGCCGACGCGGGGGTTGCCAGTCCCCTACGGAAGGCGAGGACGATGCCGGCGGCGGCGGCGACCACCGAGCACAACACGAGCATCCGGAAGCGGACCGCGTCGGCGTTCACCCCGGCGCGACGCGTGCAACCTCGGCGTCGCCGCCCACGGCGTACGCGTTCCTGCCGAACCGGGTCCGCGTGAGCATCGTGCCGAGCGCGACGAGCAGCGCGATGACGATCCACACCGGGTACGGAAGGCCGAGGAACCGCTCGTGCATGGTCGCGACGGTCTCCGAGGGGATCCCGCCGATCGGGCCGGTCGTGTAGGCAGGGCCACGCCGCTTAGACAGGTTGAACGTGATCAGGGTGGCGATCAGCGGATGGAACCGCAGCCACACGACCATCGCGCCGTTGATGATCCCGACGAGTGCCCCGACGACCAGCACCCCCACGATCACCGGAGCGATGCGGGCGGGGTGGCGTCGATGAACCCCGCCGTCAGGAGTGCCGCCACCCGAGCCGTCGCCCGCGACGGACAGATCGATCGCGCCGACCAGGATCGCCACCATCTGACCCATCGACGCGTCGCGAGCGGCACCATCTGCCCGGTCGCGTTCGACAGGTTGAGGGAGGTGAGGAAGAACTCCGAGTTGACTGAGGCCTGCGCCGCAACGGCCAGCACCAGGAACCAGACGAGCTGGCCCTGCGAGGCGGCGCGGCGGATGGCCGAGCGGCCCGCGCTCACGTCCGCTCCATCGTCGGCGAGGGCCATGATGTCGTCAGGTACGAACGGCTTGTCCTCAAAGATCCCCCGCGATGCGCCCATTGCGCATGACCATGACCCGGTCGCTGAGCCCGAGCACCTCGGGGAGCTCCGACGAGATCAGGATGATCGACAGCCCCTCGTCGGCCAGCCTGCTCAGGACCCGGTGGATCTCGGACTTCGCGTTGACGTCGATGCCGCGCAACGGCTCGTCGAGGATCAAGAGCTTCGGTCCCCGCGGCGAGCCACTTCCCGACGACGACCTTCTGCTGGTTGCCCCCGACAGATGCTGCGCTGGCGTCGCTAAGTCAGCGACGCGGATGTCGAGGTCGGACACCACGCCGTCGGCCAGCTGACGTTCGCCTCGCCGATCCACCAACCCCAGCGCTGCAGGCGCTTCGGCGACGGCAGCGCGATATTGCGGTCTACGCCGAGCGACAGGATCAGGCCGAGGCCCTTTCGATCCTCGGGAACGAGCATCACGCCGTGACGGATCGCGTGCGGCAGCGAGCGCGGGTGGTAGGGCTGACCGTCCACGAGCACCTCGCCGCCGTGGTCGCCCTCCAACCCGATGAGGAAGCGGGCGATTCGGCTCCTCCCCGACCCCACGAGTCCGGCGATGCCGAGGATCTCCGCGCGCCGCACGTGAAGGTGATGCCGTCCGGACCGGTGCCGGGAGCTGCACGCCGGTCACCTCGAGCATCGGCTCGACGCGCGCCGTGGTCGCCCGCTCGGGGAACGCTTGGTCGATCGGTCGACCCACCATCGCCGACACGACCTGGTCGAGCGTCGTCGATCGCATCGGCCGCGTCCGCACGACAGCGCCGTCACGCAGCACGGTGATCTCGTCGGCGATCCGTTCCACCTCGGACAACCGGTGGCTGATGTAGCCGACGGCCACGCCGTCGTCGGCGAGGCCGCGAATCAGGTCGAGGACCCGCTCGGTGTCGTCCGCTGGCAGGACCGCCGTCGGCTCGTCGAAGATGACGGCAACGGGGTCGCTGGCCAGCACCTTGGCCAGCTCGACGAGCTGTCGTTGGGCGACCGACAGCTCGCGGATCGTCCGGTCGACTTGCAGCGCAGGCGCTCCGACGCGCTCGAGGAGTTCGGCAACGCGCGCCCGTTGCGCCCCTCGATTGATGAGCAGTCCCCGGCGCGGCTGGATGGTCAACATGACGTTGTCCGCGACGGAATCGGTCACGAGCGACAGCTCCTGGTAAACGATCCCGATCCCCGCGGCGAGCGCGTCGGCCGGCGCCGAGAATCGTGCGGGACGCCGCCCAGCTCGACGCTCCCCTCGTCCGGCGCCGGCCGCGCCGCCGAACAACGCCGCCAGCGTCGACTTCCCGGCGCCGTTCTCACCGACGATCGCGTGCACCGCTCCGGCGCGGAGCGCGACTGTCACGTCACGTAACGCCGTAACCCGACCGAAGCGGTGGGTGATGCCGCGGGCGGCAGCACGGGCTCGGCCGTGCCGGCCGCACCGACGGCGATGTCGGCGTAGTCGTCAAGCCTCACAGAATCCCTGCGCGACGAGCTCCTCGTCGCTCAGTGGCGTCGGCAGCCACAGGTCGTCCACGCAGTCGGGGCCGATACCACTCGTCGAGGCCCGTCTGGTCGAACAGCGGGACCTCCACGTTGATGAACGAGGGCACGGTCTCCCCCGCCAGGATCGCCATGGCTGCATCCAGGCACGCCGCCGAGTGCGACGGCGGGTATCCGACGGCGACGAAGGGGAAACCCTCCTCGCTGGCGAGCCTGAGGAAACCGTTGAGTGGTTCGGCTGTGAACGGCGGGATCTCACGGCCCGCATCCTTGAACGCCTCGATCGCACCGACTGCCTGGCCGCCGCCGTCGGCCCACACCGCGTCGATGTCATCGAACCGCGTCAGGAGCGCCTGCATGATCTCCTTCCCGGAAGCAGCATCCCAACTGGTGTTCTCCTCGGCGAGGATCTCGATGTCCGGATACTGCGAGAACACCGAATGCGAGCCCTCGAAGCGGGCCTCCGCCGTCGGCACGCCGGCCGGACCGCCGAGCATCACAATCTTGCCCTTGCCGCCGATCTGGCGGGCGACCCGCTCGGCGCCGATGCGCCGTTGAGGTAGTTGCTCGGGATCACGGCTGGTGACGTAGGCGTCTGTCTCGGCCGTTCCGGTGCAGAGCACCACCGGGATTCCCTGTGCGGCCGCCTGCTCGACGGGACCGCTGACATCTGTCAGCGGAGTGATGATCAGCGCATCGGGCTGCTGGACGAGGAGATCCTCGATCGTCGCGACCTGCGTGTCCGTCTCGCCGAGTCCGGTCCCGCTGATGATCAGGTCGATATCCGGATAGGCGTCGCGCTGACGCACCTCGACCGCGGCGTTGTAGGTGGCCGGCCAGCTGAACTCCGGCGCCTGGATCGCGAAGGCGATCCGCGGCGTCCCGTCCATCTTGTACTGCGACGTGTCGACGTCGAGATGTCGTACACGTAGTCCGGCGGCTCGATCGGGTCGAGGCCGAGTTTTGCGGATCATCGTGGAAGGCCTGGACGAGCAGGTTCGACTGCTCACCTTCCGCGCCGCTCGCCGGCGCTGGGTGTCCCCGCTTGTGTCCACCGTTCCTGGCCTTCCGCCGGCCGCGACGATCAAGGGCGTCACAGCGACGACCGCCATGATTCCGAGTTTTCCTCTCATTTCCGCAGTCCTTTCCGTTCGGTGGCGTCGCCACCGGTTCCAACATTCCCAACATTGGCGCCGAGTCCTCGAAACGAGACGAGGTCGAGCCAGCCGGCCGACAGGACGGCGCGAAGAGCACCAGCGCCTTGCCCATGAGCTGCACCGACTGATCGACCCCGGCGATGATCAAGAGGTTGTCGAGGCCAGCCAGCCCGACGACCGCGGCGAGCGTGCCGGCGACGGTGCCGGAGCCACCCGCGAGGGAGGCACCCCCGAGCACGACCGCGGCGATCGAGTCGAGGTCGTATCCGACGCCCAGCGTGCGGTCGTAGAACCCGACGAACCCCGACAGCATCAGCCCGGCGAGCATCGCCAAGATGGCGCAAGCGACGAAGGCGATGGCGGCGACCCGACGGCGGGCGATGCCGCTCAGGATCAGCTGGCTTCCGGGTTGGACCCCACCGCGTACATCTCCCGGCCCAGCACGCCGCGGACCAGGACGACCGCCACGACGACGGCGACGACGGTCGCGATGATCACCGGCACAGGAACGGTCCGACCTTGCCGGTCCCGAGCGGCTTGATCGCCTCGGCACACGACCTCGCGCTGTCCCCCGGTGAGCCACAGGCCGACGCCCTGCACGAGGGCGTACGTCGCGAGGGTGGCCAGGATCGCCGGTACCCGACGCACGACGACGAGCACCGCGTTGAGCGCCCGACGGCGACGGCCATCGCGACGATCGCGACGAGCACAACGGGCAGGCTGCCGCCGGCGGTCCCGGCGAGCTCCACGATCAGCAGCAGCGTCGCCGTGATGACCGCCCCGACCGACAGGTCGAGCCCGCGCACGACCACGACGAGGAGCTGCCCGAGCGCAACGGACCGCGAGGAACGCCGCCTGGCGGGCGACATTGCGAAGGTTCCCCGGATCGTAGAAGTCCGCTGCGAAACGAGCGCCGCCAACGCGACGAAGACGGCCACGGCGAGCGGCGCGAGCCGGCCGATGCGGCGGGGGACGACCATCACGGGCCCTCGCAGTAGCGATGGGCGAGCCGCCGGTACGCCGCTCGGGCCTGTTCGAGGGAGGCGATCGACACCGCCTCGTCAGCGCTGTGCGCGTGCCGTAGCAGACCGGGTCCGACGGCCGGGAGGCACGGGATCCCGACCCCGGAGAACCAGGTCGCGTCTGTCGTGGCCGGGAACATGTCCGTAGGCGGGATCGCGCCAAGGACCTCGGCGAGGACCTCGCCCACCACCCGGACGAGCTCGTGCTCTTCGTCGAGATCCGAGGCCGGGATCCAGTTGCGGATCGCGACGCGGCGCGCGCGGACGGATCGACCGATCCGGCGACGAACCCCTGGATCGCGTCCTCGAACGCCGCCCGCTCCATCCCCGGCACGAGCCGACAGTCGGAGGCGATCCGCGCCCACCCGGGAACAACCCCGTAGTTGACGCCGCCCTCGAGGACGACCGCTGGGTTGAGGGTCGGCTCGGTATCGGCGCCCGCGGACGCGGGGCCCGGAACCGCTCGGCCATGTCGACGACGAGCCGGGCGGCGACCTCGGTCGCCGAGACGAGTTGAAGACGTCCCGCAGCCCCGAGTGCGCCTGCCTGCGTCTCGATCTCGACGTCGAAGTTGCAGATGCCACGGCTCGCGAGGTGCAAGCGGTCCCAGTCCTCGAACAGGCCCGCGGGCTCGCCGATGACCATCCCGTCGACATCGGGCGGACGCGTTCTCGGCGAGCCACTGCGCTCCGTACGCGGCACCGTTTTCCTCGTCGGCGCACAGCACCAGGACGAGGGCGCCCCGCGCCGGCGGGAGCGCGACGACATCCGCGGCGGCGAGCAGCATCGCTGCGAGCGCGCCCTTCATATCCACGACGCCAAGACCGCGCAGCTCGCCGTCGACTTGGACGACCTCCAGCGGGTCCGTCTCCCACCTGCCGTCGCCGACTGGCTTCGTGTCGAGGTGCGCGCACAGGCCGAGCCTTCGTCCTCCGTCGCCGAACGGCATCTCGAGAAGGAGGTTCGGCCGCTCCTCGACGCCGAGGACCCGGGGCTCGGCAGCCCGATCTCGCGGCACAATCGCTCGACCTCCGCAGCAACGCGTCGTTCGTCCTCGCCAGGATTCTGACTCGAAGCCGCGACGAGCCGTCGCGTGACGGAGACGACGTCGGCGGTCGCCGTCGCGTTCGCCTCTGTCGACACCGCTACCCGACCTTGTACCTCGACGCCCAATCGTTTCCCTGCCACGTCCACATCCGGACCGGCTCCAGGGCGAAGAGCCACCGCGCCCACCCCAGGGTCGGCTCGAGGTAGTCGGGCCCGTGCTCGCCCAGATACCGGACGCTCATCTGACGTGCGATCTCCACCCAACGTCCGCCGACGTTCGGCTCCTCCACCACCCTCGCCCGGCATTGGGCGACGACCTTGCGCTGTCCGCCAGTCTCGTCCACAGTGACCGCACACCGCGGCTCGGCGGCCAGGTAGGCGGCCCACGTCGACCGCCTTCTCCCGACGAGCCAGAAGCAGTGCTCGGACCACTCATGCCAGACCGGGACGACGTACGGCCATCCTTCACCGTCCACCGTTGCGAGCCGAGCAAAGACAGGCTCCTGCAGGAACGCGTCCACCTCGTCCGATTGCAGAGGGCCAACGTTGCCCCGCCACGCGTCGTCGCTCACGACTTGCCTCCTGGTCGAAGGCCCAACGTGCCGGCGACCGCGTCGGCCGCCTTGACCACCGCGGCGGCGATCTCGGTCACCCGCTCGTCGGCAATTCGGCTTGCCGGCCCCGACACGCTGATCGCGCCGACAGGATGCCGCTCGTCAGCGAGGATCGCGGCGCCGACGCACCGGATCCGCGTCCTCGTTCTCGATGTCGTCGATCGCACATCCGCGCTCGCGCGTCCGCAACAGCTCCTCGTGGAAGCGGCGCGGATCGCTGATCGTGCTCGGCGTCCGACGAGCCAACCCGCCATCGATCACGCGCTGCACCAACTCCGCGTCGCCCAGAGCGAGCAACGCCTTCCCCATCGCAGTGCAGCGTATCGGCGACCGGGCTCCGATGCGGCTGTACATCCGCACCGGATGCCGGTCTCGACCCTGTCGAGGTACACCACCTCGGTCCCGTCAGGGACGCCAACGTGCGCCGTCTCGCCGGTGACCTCCACCAGCCAGGCCAGCCGCGGAAGCGCCTGCGCGTGGAGGTCGATCCCCTCGAGGAAGCGGGATCCGAGCGCCAGGCAGTGGCTCCCGAGGCGGTACCGGTTCGTTTCGTCGTGCCGGAGGAGCCCGTAGTCCTCGAGCGTGCGCACGAGCTGGTGGGCGGTCGGCAAGGAGAACTCGGCCTCGCGGCTGAACTCGCTCAACGTGAGCCCCGGGCCGTCCGCCACCAGGTTCGACAGGCTCAGGGCCTTGTCGACGGTCTTCGGCGTCGACGAGACCTCATTCTTCCACAACGTGACTTTCAAAATGGGGCTACAGGGAACATGCACCTATGCACCACCCAGGGGCCCACGAGGCAACGGCGTCGAGCTTGACGTGCACATGCGCGCTCCGCCCGCGTCGACGACCACATCGGTGGTTGTTGGAACCAGCGCACCAAGGAGTCGACCATGACGATGACGGCGAGCCAGGCCGGTGCCTGCCTGTGGTCGTCACGGTCGGCGATCGCCCCGTTCGAGCCTTGTCCCCGGCAGCTGGGCTAACTGCGATCGAACCGTTCGGCAGGTGGATCGGCGACGACAACGCTCGATGTTTCGAGAAGATCCTCGTGTAGCCGAGGAGGCGACAGACCGCCGCCGGCGCCATCGTCCAGGCGACGGTTCGTCGCCCGGCGTCGCCTTCGCTCGCGCAATCCTCGCCGAGCGCGAGACGGTCTCAGTGATAGTCAGCTATTCGTGCGAGGAGCCCGGAACGCTCGTGCCCGAAGGTGTGAGACGAGCCGGGAGGTGGGTCGTCGGATCGACGGAAGGCGCCGGAACTTTCCATACCCGGCCGACAGACAGTTCGGCGCGGCCCGCAGCGTTCGCATTCGGTCGTCGACTCCAAGCGCCGAACGACTGCCGCCGCGGGCTCAAGCGCCGTCACGCTGCCAACTGAACCGGCGTACGGTGTCCGAGAACGGCCGTCCGGTACCGCTCCTTGCGGGGTGGCGGTCGGGTATCCAATAGGTGCCGTTTCTCCCGCCCGGCGGCTCGACCGGCGCGATGTCCGATTCGCGCTGTCCGGTAACGCCCCGATCGAGGAGGTTGACCGCGTCCGGAAAGCGCTGTTACACGGGTCATCCGGGCCTCCCTCCTCTGAGTCACTGCCCAGAATCAGGTGTCCAAGGATCGGGGTCAACTACAGCGCGGTCGAGAACTCGTAACCGGGCGGGGATGGGCGCCTCCTCAATGTGCCGTTGGAGAACCCGGTTCCTGAACGTGGCGCTGCGCTTGCGCTTCGCAGTCGGCGTCAACCAGTCCGGCGCTGCGTCCAGATCAGTCCGGACCAGTCGACGGCAGCAGCCGTCCAGCAGCGTCGACAACCCCACCGTCGCCACCTCCGCCACCGACAGTTCGCTGCCCACCGCCAATTCGACGGCCAACGACGCCAACCAGCGTTCCACCGGCTCGCCGGGACCACTGACCGTCAACAATCCGTCCGCTTCAGATCGACCATCAGCCGGCGTCCGCCACGCACACCGACCGTCACCAACCCCGGAATGCCCACCCGACGCGCCGCCGGCGGCATCGACGCATCCGCCGTATGCCGGGAACTGTCAAGGGGGTTTGACCACGTGCGTCGCCGCTCACGAGGTTGTCGTCGGTGCAGCGATGCGCGACGGGCGCGTGCTGCTCGGCCGTCGCTCGCCCTCCAAGGCGCTCTACCCGAACCTATGGTCGTCCACGTGGGAACCGCCACGGCCTGTAACCGCGACGGAAGCGGCTCCGACGAATGCGGACGATTCGCTGTTCGGGTTCACCGCACGGTTACCCGATCCGGTTCTCTCCGGTGCTCGTGTCGTATTTCGCATCCGTCGAGCACCTCTGACGTCGCAGAAACCCTGCAGTCTTCGCGTGCCCGTCGCCTACAACAGTCGTACAACACGAAGGCCTCGCACGGCCTCATACGGGGCCCGACGGACGTCTGTTTCGGACGCACCGATACGACCTCTGAACTGGCCTGACGTGCCCTGCTGCGGCTAGACGCCCCTGGGCCGCGGGTTTCTCATAACCCGACGACTGTGGTTGGTCCTGAGCGGCACGCGTCGCTGGCCGGAGAGATAGCCCCCGACGCCGCCGGGCCCGCGCGATCGGGCACGCAGGACCGAAACCTCGGATGGGCGCCGTCGCGAATGCCGCCTCCGCTAGGTGGGTCACCGGCTAAGGGCCGGACTGAATCCAGGTACCCGATGGGAGCCAACGCCGTGACACAACTGATCGACATCGACCACGCTGCAGAACAGCTTGGCGTCAGCGTCCGCTACGTCCGCCGGTTGGTTGGCCAGCGGCGCATCCCATACCTCAAGCTCGGACACTACGTCCGCTTCGATGCCGGGGAACTTGAGGCGTGGATCGACCAAGCGCGAGTTGAAGCCTTCCACCCGGACCGGCCGCGGTCAGCTCGGTAGTCGCGGATCTCGAGCGACTGAAGCGATCCATCCCAAATGGCACGCGGCTAATCGCGGCGCTCCGTCAGCACGAGCTGCTCGGCCTGCGGCAGCGCAGTGATCGTGCGATGTCTAGACGTCGGGCGAATCGCGCATGGCTCCGCGCTCCATCGGCCTCAGAGGATGGTCAAGACCCAGCATGTTTCTCCCAGCCAGGCCGTCACACCTCCGGGCGGCGGATCTCGCTGTCGACATCCGGACGGTGTGCTCCGGCTTGCTCTTCCCGCTCTCTTCCCAATCGTGAGGGCGAATGAGGGTCAATCAGGAGACTTCAACGGTCAACCGTCGCTCGCCGAGGCCCTGGTAAAGTCCCACGTAAGACCGTGTAGGAGGGCTTTGGGAACCCCGTCGAGAGCGATAGAGCGAAGTGTTAGGAAACCGATGCTCTATCCCCTGAGCTACGGGAGCAGCCGGCCCAGCCTACGACGAGCTGTCGGCAAGCTGGCGGGGCCAGTAGCGGAGGTCTCGACAGCGCTCGACGAACGTGGTGAACGACGCCTTCGTGCCGAGCGGCACGTAGCCGTCGTCGATCGATCCGGCGACGCCGGCCGCGTCGAGCAGGGGACGCGACGACTCGGTGTAGGCCGATGAACTTGGCGTGGGCGTGGGCATCGTGCACGAAGTCCTTGGCGGCCGGGTTCGCGGCGAGTGCGGCTGCTCCGTCGGCGGAGGCGAGGATGGCGACGGCGTCGTAGAGCACCGACGGCCCGCCGTCGACGCTTCTGGTGCACCGGCAGCAGCTCGCCGTCGCTGAGCGTGACGCCGCCGATCTCGGGGGCGATCAGCTCGACGCAGCGCGCCCTCGGCGGCCGCCGCCTTGCGCAGTGCGTCCAAGAGCGCCGCGGTCGGTGCCGTCGGTGATCAAGCACGCCGAACTTGCGCCCGGCGAAGTTGGCCGGGCCGTTCTCGACGATGCTGAGGGCCGGTGACGGCGCCAGATCGGTGATCGGTGCTCGGGCCGGCACCGAGGCCGCGGGGATCGGGTCGAGGCGGAGCCCGGCGGCGATCTCGGCGGCGAACGCCTCGTCGACGTTGCGGAGGTTGGCCACCATCCGGGCGCGGATACCGGGCTGCTCGCACTTGGACAGCTCGAACACGAAGGACGCCGACGATGTGGGCCCGCTCGACCGGGGTCTGGCTGATCAGGAACTGGCGCGCCTGGCTGTAGTGGTCGCCGAAGCGTTCCGAACGCACCCGCTGCTTGGTGCCCTCGAGCGGCTCGGCGACCGTGGTGAACCCGCCGCTGGGGTCCTCTCGAGGCCCGCGGCGTCGCCGACCACGAGTTCGGCTCGTAGTTCACCCGCCCGACCGGGTTGGTGAACGCCATGTGCCCGTCCTGCTGGAAGTGGGCGACGGGACACTTCGGCGCGTTGACCGGCAGGTGGGTGAAGTTCGGCCCCCCGAGACGCTTGAGCTGGGTGTCGAGGTAGGAGAAGTTGCGCCCCTGCAGCAGCGGATCGTTGGTGAAGTCGATCCCGGGGACGACGTTCTGCGTGCAGAACGCCACCTGCTCGGTCTCGGCGAAGAAGTTGTCGACGGTCTGGTCGAGCACCAGCCGGCCGACCCGACGGACCGGCACCAGCTCCTCGGGGATGAACTTGGTGGCGTCGAGGACGTCGAAGTCGAACGAGTCGGCGAACTCGTCGTCGAAGACCTGGAGGCCGAGCTCCCACTCGGGGAAGTCGCCGCCGTTGATGGCGTCCCACAGATCCCGTCGGTGGAAGTCGGGATCGGCGCCGTTGATCTTCACCGCCTCGTTCCAGACGACCGACTGCAGGCCGAGCTTGGGCTTCCAGTGGAACTTGACGAACGTCGAGGTGCCGTCGGCGTCGACGAGCCGGAAGGTGTGCACGCCGAAGCCCTCCATGAAGCGGAACGACCGCGGGATGGCCCGGTCCGACATCGTCCACATCACCATGTGCGTCGCCTCGGGCATCAGCGAGATGAAGTCCCAGAAGTTGTCGTGCGCCGATTGCGCCTGCGGGAACCCTCGATCGGGCGCCTGCTTCACGGAGTGGACGAGGTCGGGGAACTTGATCGCGTCCTGGATGAAGAACACCGGGATGTTGTTGCCGACGAGGTCCCAGTTCCCTTCCTTCGTGTAGAACTTCACGGCGAAGCCGCGCACGTCCCGGGCGAGGTCGAACGAGCCCTTGTTCCCGGCCACCGTCGAGAAGCGCACGAACACCGGGGTGCGCTCGCCGGGCCGCTGGAACAGGTCGGCCCGCGTGAGCTCGGCCAAGGACTCGTACGGCTCGAAGAACCCGTGCGCACCGAACCCGCGAGCGTGCACCACTCGCTCCGGGATCCGCTCGTGGTCGAAGTGGAAGATCTTCTCCCGGAAGTGGAAGTCCTCGAGCAGTGACGGTCCGCGCTCACCGGCCCGCAAGCGTGTTCTGGTCGTCGGCCACCGGAGCACCCTGCTGCGTCGTCAGGCCCGGTCGCCCGCCCGAGGCGACCTGGTGGGTTTCGCCGCCCGATCCGACCTGGTCGATCAACGTGGCGGCGTCGACGTCGGTGCCGGCCGCGTCCGGCGCCGGCGCCGACTTCAGGCGTCGACCGCGCGATGCTGGCGTCGACGAGCGACCTGACCGCGATGAAGCGGACTTCTTGGCGGGCATGTGGGAACCTCCGGTTCCGAGCGAACGGGCCTGTAGCTACCCCACTTGCGCCGTCACCATCCCTCGGCCGCCGCAGGACCTGGGCTCGGCGGCGTCTTCGCCGGACGTGAGCGGGGTACAACCACGATGGCGACACGGTCGAGCACGGAGGTCTGTTGATGCCGCAACGAGAACTGCTGGCGATCTACCTGCGCGATCACCGCGCCGGTGCGGCCGCTGGGATCCGGGCGGCCGAACGACTGCGCGACCACGGAGATCCGCCATTTCGCCAGCCGATGACCGTGCTGGCACGCGAGATCGCCGAGGATCGCGACGACCTCGACCGCATCATGTCCGACCTCGGCGTGACGCCGTCGCGGCTCAAGGCGGCGCTCGCCGCGGCGGGCTCCCAGCTCGGGCGGCTCAAGCTCAATGGCCGCCTCGCTCGACGGGCACCGTTGAGCGACGTCCTCGAGCTCGAGGCGCTCGGCGCCGGCGTCATGGCCAAGCGTGACCTGTGGCTGGCCCTCGGCGTGGTCGAGCCCACGATCCCCGAGCTCGACGCCGACCGGCTCGTCCGGCTCCAGCAACGGGCTGTCGACCAGCTCGCGCGCATCGGCGAGCTCCATTCCGCTGCCGCGGCGGCCCTGTCGATCGACCACTGACCGGTGACTCTCCCGACGTCGACGTACCGCCTGCAGATCACCCGCCGGTTCACGCTCGACGACGCGACTGCTGTCGTCGACTATCTCCACGACCTCGGGGCGGGCTGGCTGTACCTGTCACCGATCCTGACCGCCGAGGCCGGATCCGATCACGGCTACGACATCATCGACCACGCGGCGATCGATCCGGCGCGCGGCGGACCCGATGGCCTGCGCAGGTTGTCGACAGCCGCCCACGCCGCGGGCATGGGCGTGATCGTCGACATCGTGCCCAACCACGTCGGCATCGCCACCCCCCCGAGCAGTCGCTGGTGGTGGGACCTGCTCACCCACGGGCCGGACTCCCCGCACGCCGCCCGGTTCGACGTCGAGTGGGATGCCGCCGGCCGCAAGGTGCGCCTCCCGATCCTCGGCGACGAGCCGACACCCGACCTCGCCGTCGTCGACGGACAGCTCCGCTACCACGAGCACCGATTCCCGCTGGCACCCGGCACCGACACGGCCGCGCCGATCGCCGAGATCCTCGCCGCTCAGCACTACGAGCTCGTCAACTGGCGCCGTGCCGACGCCGAGCTCAACTACCGGCGGTTCTTCGGGATCAGCTCGCTCGCCGGCATCCGCGTCGAGGACCCGACGGTCTTCGAGGAGTCGCACCGCGAGATCCGCCGCTGGGTGCAGGACGGGCTCGTCGACGGGCTGCGCGTCGATCACCCCGACGGTCTCGCCGACCCCGGCCGCTACCTGCACGACCTGCGTGCCGCCACGGGCGTCGGATATGTCGTCGTGGAGAAGATCCTGCAGAGCGACGAACGCCTCCCTGACATCGTGGGACGTCGAGGGGACCACCGGCTACGACGCACTGGCCGAGATCGATCGCGTGCTCATCGACCCGAGCGGCCGCGACACGCTCGATCGAGTCGACCTCGCGCTGTACGGCGGGGCCGCCCCGACGTGGAACGACCTCGTCCACCGCGCCAAGCGCGCTGTCGCCGACGGGCCGCTGCGGTCCGAGGTGCTCCGTCTCACCCGGCAGCTCGGCGACCGGGCACGACCGGCCGAGGCCGTGGAAGCCGACCGTGTCGCCGACGGCGTTGCTGAGCTGTTGACGTGCTTCCCCGTCTACCGCTCGTACCTGCCGATCGGCGTCGAGCACCTGCAGCGCGCCGTGCGCTGCGCCCACCACTACCGGCCGGACCTCGACGGCGTCATCGCCGAGCTCGTGCCGGTGCTGGCCGATCCGGACGAACCCGCCGCCGTGCGCTTCCAGCAGACGTCCGGCATGGTGATGGCCAAGGGCGTGGAGGACTGCGCGTTCTACCGTTACAACCAACTCGGCACGCTGACCGAGGTCGGCGGTGATCCGTCCGAGTTCTCGATCGACGTCGCCGAGTTCCACCGCCGACAGCGGCGCCGCCTCCAGGACCACCCGCTGTCGATGACGACGTTGACCACCCACGACACCAAGCGCAGCGAGGACGCCCGGGCCCGGATCAGCGTGCTCGCCGAGATCTCCGACGACTGGGCCGAGACCTTCGCCCGATTGCGCAAGCTGAGCCCCCCGCCCGACGGCCCGCTCGCCGAGCTGATCTGGCAGGCCGCGATCGGAGCGTGGCCACTGTCCCGTGACCGCCTGTCGGCGTACGCGCTCAAGGCCGCCCGTGAGGCGGGAACGTCGACGAGCTGGACCACCCCCGACCCACGGTTCGAGCAGGCGGTGCAGGAGATGGTCGACGACGCCTACGACCATCCGGACGTCGTCGAGGAGCTGGACCGCATCGTCGATCTCGTCCGCCGCCCCGGATGGTCGAACTCGCTGGCCGCCAAGCTGATCCAGCTCACCGCCCCCGGCGTCCCCGACGTCTACCAGGGCACCGAGGTCTGGGACACCTCGCTCGTCGATCCCGACAACCGCCGCCCGATCGACTTCGCTCGCCGGCGGGCCCTGCTCGCCGCGGTGCGCGGCACGCTTCCACCGCTCGACGACACCGGCGCGGCGAAGCTGCTGGTCACCACGACCGCGCTGCGCTACCGCCGCGACCATCCCGATCTGTTCACCGACTACACCCCGGTCCACGGCGACGGCGCCGCGGCCGAGCACCTCGTGGCGTTCGACCGGGGCGGCGCCCTCACGATCGCCACCCGCCTCCCGGTGCGGCTACGGCGCAACGGCGGCTGGCGCGACACCGTCCTGCACCTCGACGCGCCGGACCGGGTCGACGCGATCACCGGGCGATCGGTCGCCCACGGCACGGCGCACCTCGCCGACATCCTCCACGACTACCCGGTCGCCCTGCTCGTGCCGACGGCCACCCGTCACGGCCGGGCGAGGAGTGAGTGCTCCGTCCCGATGCCGTACGCTGCGCTCACACTTGCCGTCGCAAGGTACGGTTCGCTCGCCTTCAACAGCGAGGACATGCGGACTGGTCGGAGGTGTTCTCTGGATCCCTTTGACTTGCGGCCTGGCCGGGCGCGCTCCTCGGAACCATTCGATGCCGGCGATCCGATCGCCGACCTGGAGGCCGCGCACCTGCAGCTGTCCGACGTCCTTGACATGCTGCTGCAGCGCGTCGAGAAGCTTCTCGAGGCGGACACGGCGGCGATCCTGTTGATGGACCGAGACGGCTCGCAGCTCATCGCCCGCTCGGCGCGCGGTCTCGAGGACGAGGTCCGCCAAGGCGTCCGGGTGCCGCTCGGCATGGGCTTCGCCGGGCAGATCGCCGCAACGAGGGCACCGGTCGTGCTCGACGACATCGGTCCGCACACCGTGGTGAACCCGATCCTGTGGAAGCACGGCGTCTGCTCGATGCTCGGCGCGCCGTTGATCGCGGACGGCCGCCTGCTCGGGGTCGTGCACGTCGGCAGCCTGCATCGACGTCACTTCAGCGACGACGACACGCGCCACGCTCGAACGAGAAGCGGCCCGGATCGCCAGGGTCGTGAGCGAGCACCAGACGTCGTCGGAACGATTGGCCGCGCGCACTCTGCAGGAGCACCTGCTTCCCGGTCGCCTGCCGACGATCGACGGCCTCGACTTCGCCGCTCGCTTCGTCGCCGCTGACGAGGTCGGCGTCGGCGGCGACTGGTTCGACGTGTTCCGGCTCCCCGACGGTCGCGTCGGCGTCGTGATCGGCGACGTCGCCGGCGTCGGGTTGCGTGCGGCGATCGTGATGACTCGGCTGCGCAGCGCCCTGCGCGCCTACGCCATCGATCGTCGGCCCCGAACGAAGCCCTGACGCGCCTCGGCCGCAAGTTCGCCCACTTCGAGCACGAGGAGATGGCAACGGTCCTGTACATGACCATCTCCCCCGACCTGTCCACCCTCACGTGGTCGTCGAGCGGGCACTTGCCACCGGTGATGGCCACGCTCGGCGGGGACGCGATCCTGCTCGAAGGCACGCACGGGGAACCGATCGGCTTTCGCCTGCCGCGCCCGCCGATCGACGCAACCGTGGAGCTGCTGCCGGGGAGCACCGTCGGCTGTTTCACCGACGGCCTGGTCGAGCGACGGGGCGAGTCGATCGACGTCGGGCTCGAGCGGCTGCGGGCGGCGTTCGGCCCTGGTGAGCCCGAGCAGGTCTGCAACGTCGTCATGTCCGAGCTGATCGGCTCGTCACACGTCTACGACGACACCGCCCTGCTCGTGTTCCGCCGCACCGTTGACGGTCCTCGCGGGCGCCGAGGGTGCGGCGATCGCGCGCCGTCCCCGGCCGACACCGGTAGGGTGGCTCTGACGCTTGTTGTCACGCTGAAGCCTTCAACACCGCAGGCTCTTCCGACTGCATTCGCCGGAAGGAACGCCATGAGCAATGACGGCGATCTGTCGTTGCTGCAGGCCACCTTGCCTCGCTGTCGCAGTACTTCGTCGGCGACCAGACGCTGAGCGCTACGTTGCAGCGCGTCGCCGAGCTGTCGATGTCGGCGCTCCCGCAAGTCACGCACGTCGGCATCACGATGCTCGTCGACGGACGACCCGACACGGCGATCTTCACCCATCCCGAGGTGCCCGAGATCGATCAGGCGCAGTACCGGACCGGGATCGGGCCGTGCCTCGACGCGTTTCGCCACGGTCGTCCGTACATCATCGATTCCACGCTCGAGGCCGGCGACTGGCAGGCCTTTCGCGATTCGGCTGCGCGTCCACGGGGTGCTCAGCTCGATGTCCCTGCCGCTGATCGCCAACGCCGGACCGATCGGCGCGCTGAACATGTACTCCGAAACGGAACGCGCCTTCGGATCGCTCGACGTCGAGGTCGGCAACGCCTTCGCCTCGCAGGCGGCGTTCGTGCTCGCCAACGCCCAGGCCTACTGGGATGCCCGACTGCTCAGCGAGAACTTGGGTCAAGCGATGCGGTCGCGGGCGACGATCGAGCAGGCGAAGGGCATCATCATCTCGACGTCCGGTTGCACCGAGGACGAGGCCATGGAACTGCTCGTGCAGCAGTCCCAACATCAGAACGTGAAGCTCCGGGAGATCGCTCGCGAGATCGTCGACAACGCGATGCGCAGGGGACGCTAGACCCGCCAACCATCTCGTAGCGACGCCTGCGAGGCCGGCTCGGCGCGTCGAACCCCGTCGGCTCGGGCCACTGCGACGTGGCCGGCGACCAGGACCATCAGGCTCGGCAGCACGAAGGCGAACGCGAGGACGGTCACCTGGGCGACCGCGAACATCGCCTCGAGGGCGACCAGCGCAAGGGAGCACCACGGGCTGTGCGCCACGATCAGCGCCCCCTGGCGCAGCACGGTGGCGGTCGGGTGGTCGTCGCGGGCGGGGTCGAACAGCAGCGGCCAGGTTGCGGCTGCGGCCATCGCCACCGCCAGCATCGCCTGCACGCGAGACCACCGCCGACATGCCTACCAACACGTTCGCCCCGCGGAGGGCGATGAAGACGTTGGCCGAACCGATCGCGCAGATCGCGGCGGCACCCAACGCCAGCGGCCACGCTGAGCGAGGTCGGTGCGCCAGGCCGTCCAGGAAGTCCCGCAACGTGGCCGGCTCGCCGTGCACCGCACGCAGCGCCATGCGGGCGGTGCCTCCGGCGAGCGGCACCAGCACCACCGCGCTGGCGAGACCCGCCGGGTGCCGTTGCGACACCGTCAACACGACGCCGGACGCGACCACCCAGGCGACGCCGACGAGCAGGAAGCGGGCGACATCGTCGGCGAGCGCCGACAGGCTGGCGCGCAGCGCAGTTCGCAGCCGCGGGGCCCCAGCGCCGGCGGCGACGGGCGCCGTCACTTCAGCCCCTCGGTGGCGATGCCTTCGGTGAAGTGGCGCTGGAAGATGGCGAAGACCACGATCATCGGCACCGTCACGAGCACGCCACCGGCGGCCAGCAGATCCCAACGTTTCGAGAGCCCGATCGACGGGTTGTCGATGATCGCCTTGAGCCCGCGCGTCAAGGTGGAACTTGTCGATGTCCCGCAGGAAGATCAGCGGACGCACGAGGTCGGTCCAGGCCACCTTCATCTCCAGGACGAACACGACGATCAACGCCGGCCGCACGAGCGGCAAGGCGACCGACCACCACATCCGCGGGTACGAGGCGCCGTCGATGCGCGCCGCCTCGAAGAGGTCGCGGCGGCAATGTGAGGAAGAACTGCCGCAGCATGAAGATGTAGAACGCCGATCCGAACAGGTTGCCCGCCCACAGCGGGTACAGCGTGTTGGTGAAGCCCAGCCGGTCCCAGATCAGGTACTGCGGGATGAACAGGACCGCCTGCCGGGGAGCATCATCGTCGCCAGCACGGAGTAGAACAGCAGCTGGCGACCGGGGAAGCGGAAGTACGCGAAGGCGAAGGCGATCATCGCCGAGCTGAAGGTCACCGTGGTCGCCGCCAGCATCGTGACCAGGACACTGTTCCAGGCCCACCGCAGCACGGGCGCCATGTCCAACAGCGTCGAGTAGTTGCTCCACCGCACCTGACTGCCGATCGGGTCCATCTGGAACACCTCGGCGTTGGGCTTCAGGGCGGCGAAGAACAGCCACACCAGAGGGAAGACGAACAGGACCGACACTGCGGCGAGGGCCAGGACGAACGCCGCCCGGACGGGGAGCGACCAGATCGAGCGACGGCCGTGCAACCCGACGCCATGAGCGACCATCGCGCTCACCCTGCGCTCGCATCCTCGTAGTGGACCCACCGCTTGCTCACGCGGACCTGGATCGCGGTCACGATTCCGACGACGACGAACAACAGCCACGCCAGCGCCGACGCGTAGCCCATGCGGAACGCCTTGAACGCCTCCTCGAACAGGTAGACCGCGTAGAAGAGCACCGCGTCCTGGCTGGCCGAGGTGGGCTGAGCCCCGAAGAAGATGGTGTACACCTCGGTGAACAGCTGCAGCGCCGCGATCGTGTTGATCACGACGATGAAGAAGATCGTGCCGCTGATCATCGGCACGGTGACGTGACGGAACTGCCTCCACGGCGAGGCGCCATCGATCGCCGCGGCCTCGTAGAGCGTGGCGGGCACGTTCCGCAACGCGGCGAAGAAGATCACGACGGTGGTGCCGACGGTCCAGGCCATCATCATGATCACGCCGACCTTCATCCACGAGGGGTCGTTCAGCCAGCTCGGTCCGTCGATTCCGACGAGCCCGAGGCCCTTGTTCAGCAGTCCTTGACGGCCATTGAGCAGCAGCAGGAAGAGCGTGCCGACCGCCAACAGCGGGGGTCACGTTCGGCAAGTAGAAGAGGGTGCGGAACAACCCCGAGAAGCGGCGGATCCTGGTCAGCATCAGGGCCAGGCCAAGACCGATGACGACGGTCAGGGGCACGTGGATGGCGGTGTAGAACAGGGTGTTGCGCATGCTGGTGCGCACCTTCTCGTCGGCGAAGGCTTCCCGGTAGTTGGCCAGGCCGATCAACCGTGGGTGCCCGCGAGCGGGTCGTAGTTCGTGAACGACAACCACAGGCTCCAGAGCATCGGCCCGAGCATCAGCCCGAGGAAACCAACGAACCAGGGTGACAGGAAGACGAGCGCCCAGAGGCGCTCCACCTGCGTGCTCGTCAGCCGAGATGGGCGCGGCCGATCGGGCGCCGGGCGACGACGCCCTGGAGCGGCGGCCGCCCCAGGGCGAGTCGACGTGATGCTCATGGCGGCACTGCCCTAGCCGGCGGCCGCATCGATGGCGGCTTGGGCCTCCTGCTGGGCGGAGCCCATCGCGCTCGAGGATCCTGACCGCCGAGAGCGGCGGTTGCCCCGGTCTGCCACGCCATCGTGAACTCGGCCCCGGCCGGCGAAGGCGGCAGGGCGAACGCGTTCTCCTGGTTGTCGAGCACCACCTGTACGGCATCGGCGAAGACCGGGTAGTCGTCGAGCTGCACGACGTCGCCGAAGATCGTCTGATCGGCGACGCGGTTGCCGGTGAACGTGCCGGTGGCCGCCGTGCCCGCCTCGGCGGCGGCATCGGTGCGCTCGCTGGGCGGCGGTGGTCCAGGTGTCAGCGGCCGTCATCGTGGCGAGGAACGCACACGCCGCATCGGGATTCGGCGAGTCGGTGGGCACCGCCGCAGGAGTTGCCGTCGGCCCACGTGATCGGCGTGCCGTCGGGTGTCTCGAACGGACGCACCGTGATGTCGACATCGGGCTGAGTTCTGCGCCAGCACGTTGAGATACCACTGCTCCCACAAGGTGCCGCCAATCTGGTCGGTGACGAACGGGTTCTCCGCGCCGAAGACGTCGAACGTGCTCTTGAAATCCTGGTACGCGGTGAAGCCGCCGTAGGCGTCCATGAACTTCGAGCCAAGCTGCAGCGCTTCGACCACTCCTGGTGCGTCGAGCTCAGCGGTCAGACCGTCGTCGCTCAGCATCGGGGCGCCATTGCCCCAGGCCCACAACGGCAAGAAGTCCGGCAGCTTGGGATCCAGCCCGAGGCGTGTGACGTCGCCCCCGTCCGAGGTGGTGAGTTGCTCGTTGAGGGACGCGAGCCCGTCCCAGTCCGACAGGTCGACCGAGGCCGGGTCGATGCCCGCCGCATCGAACACGTGGTTGTTGAGGATCCACACCCGGGTGTTGAAGAACTCCGGCATCGCGTAGACCGACCCGTCGACGGTCACCTGCTCCAGGCCCGCGTCGTAGTACTGCGACAGGTCGATGCCCTGCTGGGCCACGCAGTCGTCGAGTGGGCTCAGCACCCCACGAGCGATGTAGGTGCCGACCTCGTTGCGCGGAAGGTTGACGATGTCGGGAGGATCGCCGCCGGACAGTGCGGCGAGCAAGGTCTGGGCGTCGTAGCCGCTCTCGCTGAACGAGATGTCGACGTCCGGATACTCCTGCGTGAACACGTCGACGCGGTGTTGGGCGATGTCGTCACCGGTGTCGTACCCGAAGCCGAACACGAACAACGACCCACCGATCTGCGGCGCGGTCGGCCTGCGGCCCGGTGCCAGGGGTTGTCGGACCCGTCGTGGCCGAGACCACCGTCCACGACGAGCCCACCACGACCGCCGTCGTGGCCGCAGCGATCATTCGCAAGCGCATGGCAGTAAACCTCCTCGATGAGCCCCGCGCAGTGGCTCCGCACGGGTGGCGGTGCTCTACCCCGCCGAGTGCGCCGTGATACGTCGTGCGCGGCGAGAATCCGACTCGTCGGTACGCGGCCGAAGCGCGGGTGTCGGATAGCCGGCGCCGTCGCCGATGCCGTTCAGCAGTTCGGTCAAGGCGGCAACAGCGCTGGTGCGTTCCGTCCACTCCAGCTCCCGTCGGGCGCGGCTGGTGTCCATCAGCGGGGCCTGCAACGCCATGTCGAGCCACCCCGGCTCGGACGGTTGGATCCGCGCCGCGTACGAGACGGAGACGGCCGTGCGCAGTGCGCTGGTCGGTCACCGGGACCACCCGCCCGGCGACGGCTTCGGCGATCCGGCGCATGGTCAGCGTGGGCTCGGCGGCGACGTTGAATGCGCCGGTGACGTCGCGGGGAGGGCCTGCACGTACGCGCTCGGCGATGTCGTCGGCGTGCGTCGCCTGAAACACGAGGCGACCGGCGCCAGGAACGAAGCGAAGAAGACGTGGGAGGTGCCATGGCATGAGCGAGCCGAGGAACAGCCGATGCACCTCCGACGCCGCCGCCCGCTGGAACACGAGGCTGGTGCGCATGCGGACGACCCGAAGCTCTGGATGGTCCCGCTCGACGTCGTCGAGCATCGTCTCGACGGCCGCCTTGTGCCGCGAGTACGTGCTGGTGGCGATGCCGGTGGCGGGCCACCTCTCGTCGCGGCGGCCTGACTTGGGTGCTGGCGCGGTAGGCGCCTAACGGAGGAGGCGTAGATGAGCGAGCGCACCCGTCGATCGACCACGGCTGAGAACACGCGGCGGCTGCCGTCGAGGTTGGTCGCCCGCATCACGCCCTCGTCGCGGGACGGCTGGATCAGCCAGGCGAGGTGCACCACCGCGTCCGCCTCCTCCAAGAAGTCCATTGGATCGCGGGTGATGTCAGCGGCGAACCATGTCACCTTTGCCGACCAGAGGTCGGCATCGGTCGGCGCCGGGATCCGGCGGCTGACACCGAGCACCGACGTGACGCCGGCGCAGGCGTCGAGCGCCCGCACCAACGCGGTGCCGACGTTGCCGGTCGCCCCAAGGATGACGACGCGCATCGATCAGCCCTGGTCCGGGTGGAAGACGATCTTGACCGCGCCATCCTGCTTGTCCTGGAACATCCGGTAGGCGGCGCCCGCCTCGCTCAGCGGCAGGTGATGGGTGGCGAAGCTCGTCAACCCCGAGCGGGTCGTCGTCGGTCAAGAGCGGCATGATGTCATCGACCCAACGGCGGACATTGGCCTGGCCCATCCGGATCGTGACCTGCTTGTCGAAGAGCGTCATCCTCGGCAGCGGATCGGTCAGCCCGCCGTACACGCCGATCACCGAGATCGTTCCGCCTCGGCGCACCAGTGCGATCGCCGTTCGGAGCGCGGCGAGGCGGTCGAGCCCGGCTTTGAGCATCAATCGTTCCGATAGCGCGTGGGAAGAAGCGCGGTCAGTTGCTGAGCGGTCTTCGCCGCTGGCGACCCGTGCGCCTCCATGCCGACCGCGTCGATGACGGCATTCGGTCCGCGCCCGTCGGTGCGGTCTCGCACCGCCTCGATCAGCTCGCCGTCGCGCTCGAAGTCACGGAGGTCGAGTACGTCGACCCCACGCGCCCTGACCCGCGCCAGCCGCTCCGGTACGAAGTCGATCCCGATCACGTCGGCCACGCCGAGGTGGCGGGCAACGCGCGTGCTCATGTCGCCGATCGGGCCGAGGCCGAGCACCACGAGCGAACCGCCGTTCGGCACGTCGGCGAACCGCACGGCCTGCCAGGCCGTCGGCAGGACGTCGGAAAGGAAGACGTAGCGGTCGTCCGGCGGTCCCTGCGGAACCACGATCGGTCCATAGTCGGCGTGCGGGACGCGGAGCAGCTCCGCCTGCCCACCCGGCACCTGCCCATAGAGCTTCGTATAGCCGAACAGGGCGGCGCCGCTGTCGTACTCGTGGACTTGCGTGGTCTCGCACTGGGACTGCAGCCCGTTCCCGCACATGTGGCAATGGCCGCACGCGATGTTGAACGGCACGACGACACGGTCACCGACCGACAGGTTGGGAACGCCGGCGCCCAGCGCCTCGACCGTCCCCATCGGCTCGTGGCCGAGCACATCTCCGGCCGACATGAACGGCGCCATCACGCTGTACAGGTGCAGGTCGGACCCGCAGAGACCCGTGCTCGTGATCCGCACGATCGCATCGGTCGGCTCCTGAATCGTCGGATCTGGCACCGTCTCGGTCCGCACGTCGCCGCGCCCGTGCCAAACAACAGCCTTCATCGCAGACCTCCTCGGTCGTTGGACTCCACCTTTCCCGGAGGGGCCGATGCGCAAACCGATGCACGAGCCGGGTGCTGAGAGCCCCAGCGCGAGCGGTTACAGCTTCGGAAGCATCTGCTGCTTGGCGATCAGCGGGGCCAGGGGATCGCCCGCCTCCCGCAGGCGCTCACCGATGTTGTCGATGTTCCATCGGTCCGGCCGCAGCGCGGGATCGTCGAGCTCGTCCCACGTGATCGGCACCGACACCGGCGCACCGGGTCGCGGGCCGCAGGCTGAACGGCGCGACGAGGGTCTTGTTGATCGCGTTCTGCGTGTAGTCGAGCCGAGCGAGCCCCTTGCGCTTCGACTTCTCCCACTCCCAGCTCACCAGGTCGGGCACGGTGTCACCGATGATCCGCGAGAGGTTCTCGACCCATCGCGCGGGTGTCGTCGAACGTCATAGCCGCTGGCGACCGGGACCCAGATCTGGATGCCGCGGCTGCCGGTCACCTTCGGACACGCCTCGACGCCGAGGTGCTCGAGGGCGGTGCGGTGCAGCTCGGGCCAGCGTGACCACGTCGTCGAAGCTGCTCGAGGTGCCCGGGTCGATGTCGATCATTGCCCACGTCGGGCGATGCGGCGTCTTCGGCGGTCGACGTCCAGGGGTGCAGCTCGATCGCCCCGAAGTTGGCCGCCCACGCCAGCGCTGCCGGGGAGTCGAGCACGGCGTACACCTCGGTCTCGCCCGGATCGGCGTCCGCGTTGCGCCAGCGACCCGAGCAAGTCGGGGGCGTGCGACGGTGCGTGCCTTGTGCCAGAACCCTCCCTTGTCGATGCCGTCCGGGAAGCGGTGCAGGTTGATCGGACGATCGTGCAGGTACGGCAACATCACCGGGGCCATGCACGGCGTAGTGGCGGATGAGGTCGCGCTTGGTCACCGCCCGGTGGGGCCGCTTGGCGGGGAACAGCACCTTGTCGAGGTTCGTCAGCTTGCAGCGTGTGCTCGCCGAGCTGTCCACTCGACCGCCGGACTTGCGGCAGGGCGTCGAGCGCAGCCGAGCTCGTCGGCCGTCGGTCGCGACCCAGATGCGTCGGCTCGACCACGTCGCCGCCGGAGCCGCCTTGACCTCGTCGTTGGTGCGGCCCGACTTCACCGACCGGGGATGATCCTCAGGACTCCAACCGGCAACGGCATCGGCGTCGTGCTTGTGGATCAGCAGCCACTGCTCGTCGATCGCCCTGCGGGCCGCGTCGGACGAGCGCGAACCGGCCCGAGAGCTTCTCGCCCGTGGAGGTCGAAGTGCAGGTCGCCGTCGGCGACGGCCTCGAGCGGCATCGTCGGCCTCGGCCAGCTCCCACGTTCCCCAGTCCCAGACGATGACGTCGCCGCCGCCGTACTCGCCGGCGGGGATGACACCCTCGAAGTCGAAGTAGTCCAGCGGGTGGTCCTCGACGTGGACCGCCATCCGCCGGACGTCGGGGTCGAGCGTCGGTCCCTTCGGCACCGCCCAGCGACAGCAGCACCCCAGTCGGCTTCGAGCCGCAGGTCGTAGTGCAGGCGGCGGGCGCGATGCCGTTGCACGACGAAACGGTGGCCCGCCGCCGGCGGCGCCGAGCCGGCTCGATCACCCGAGGGTTCCGGGGTGACCGAGAAGTCGCGCTTGCGCCGATAGCGCTCGAGCCGATCACGTGACGACTGCGTCGCCGACCGCTTGCCTGGCATCTTCCGACCTGGCGGTAGGTCTAGTTGCTCGCCATCTCGTCGCGGGCGTTCTTGGCACGCGCCGCGCCGATGGCCGTGGTGACGTGCTTGCGCTCCTCGGGCGGCGGCAGTACGGCCTCGATGCCGAGCGATTGCAGCCAGAGCTCGCGGGTCCAGCCGGTGGTGTGGTAGAGGTGCTCGTCCTCTTCGTCCTCGACCTGCTCGGCGGCCTCGTTCAGGATCCGGGCGGTCGTCTTGTCAGCCGCTTCGGCGGCCTTGCCGATGAGCTCCCAGTTGAGGTGATCCTTGGTCTCGGCGCTCACCACGCACTCGCAGGCGACGAGCTCGGCCGCTTCCGGTGTCCCGGACGCGCGCGCCTTCTCCATGGCGGCGACCAGCGATTCGCCGATGTGGCGCACCACGGCGCGACCGGGTGTCTCGGCGTCGACGTCGCAGCCGAGCTTGGTGAGGACGTCGGTCATCACCTGCTCGTGGCGCGTGGTCTGCTCGAGGTACTTCTGCCACTCCTCGCGCAGGTCGTCGTTCAGCGCGCAGTCGATCGCGGTGGTGTACACCTGGATGCCGCCGCGCTCGGTCTCGAGCCCTTGGTACAGCAGCTCGACCAGCTGGTCCTTGTTCACGCTTCCTCCTCGTTGGTCGCCGTTGAGCTGTTCGGTACCCGTCGGCGTGCTGGCGCCAAACGCCGCCGGGTCCAGACGTGTAGCCGACTGGACGTCGCGGGTACGGCGCGGTGTCGACACGAGAGGAGGTTCATCAATGGGCGCGGTGATGATGGCGATCGCGGCGGTGCTGATGGTGGTGGCGTTGGGCTGGTTGCTGGCGGCGACCGGACGCAGCATTCGCGACGAGCGCACGCGTGGTCGCAGCGTGTGGCGAGAGTTCGGCTTGAGCTTCGCGTTGATCGCGCTGTTCTTCGCATCGTGGATCGGTCAAACGATCACCCAATGGCAGCAGTTCACCGATGAGCAACACGCCCAGGGCCTTCCGGTGAAAATCGGTGACTTCCTCGCCGCGTTCGGCCAGGCCACCTTCGAGAACTGGCAGTCCGAGTTCTTGCAGTTGTTCGCCTTCATCAGCCTGTCGGCGCTGTACATCCACAAGGGCAGCTCCGAGTCGAAGGACGGCACCGAGAAACTGGAGGCGTCGTTGCGTCGGATCGAGGAGCGCCTCGGCACCCTGCCGCCGGCGCCGACGGGCCCAGGAGAGGACTGGAAGCTGCCCGAGACGCCGCTGGAGTCCGAGGACCTCGCCCTCCAGACGAAGTCCCAAGGGTGACTGGCGCCCCGCGCCGAGCGGGTACCGGCGACGCACCACCATCGACAGGAGGCTCCAAGTGCCCACGAAATCCGCACACGTCAAGAACGACAAGCAGTACGAAGCCCTCAAGGACAAGGGCATGTCCAAGGAGCGCGCCGCCAAGATCGCCAACTCACCCGACGCCTCCAAGCACGGCGGCGAGGCATCGCACAGCGGCAGTGGCAAGTCGAACCAGGGCGGCACGACCGCCCAGCACAAGGCCGCCGGACGCAAGGGCGGCAAAGCAGCCGCCAAGAAGAGCTGAACGCGGGCGCGACGTCGTGTCGATCGATGAAGAGTTGGAGGTGTGGTGGGAGTCGCTCTCCGACGATGTTCGGGCCTCGGTGTTGCGGGCTGACGTCGACGATCTGCCCGGCTGGATCATCGCCAGCGCCGTGGCCGCGCACATCGGAGGGCCCGCCCACTCTTCCAGCGACCCGCCCGACACCTTCGCCGTTCACGTCCATGATGCGCTGGCGCGGTTCATCGTCCACAAGCGGGGCGAATGAACGACCGTCGAGGCTCGAGACGCCGCTAGGACACCGATGACGGCGCCTCGCCGCTGGTCGATCACCGCGCCGGTGCGCGCCGACGAAGACAGCATGTTCGTGCGAGCGGACGCGCTGGTCGACGCCGCGGTCGGCGACACGATCGAGATCACCTCGGACGATCCCCCGGGTATCCGGCACGGTCTGATCGTCGCCCGTCAGCACGACCCGACGAGGGGCGACTTCGTCGTCGTCGAGCTCGACCCGACGCAGTAGCGCCTCATCACGGATCCGGTGTCGACCAGCGCTACGGAACCAGCCCGGCGCCGCCGTCGCGAGGCGGCACTCGCGTTGCGGCCGCACATGTCGCCGCCGGGTCCGTCGCCCGATCACCTTCGGGTGGCCACGTGGAACGTCAACTCGCTGCGCGCCCGCACGCCGGCGCTCGGGCGATTCATCCGGCGGACGCGAAGTGGTCGGTGATCGGCCCGTGGCGCGGGTATAGCCGCCGACCGCCGCCATCTGGTCACTCTGCGTCTCAAAGCCCCATCTGGTCACCCTCCTTCTCGATATCGAGAAGGAGAGTGACCAGATCGACCCTTTCCGGCGTCACGCCGGTGGATCTGGGTGACCAGATTGACGCTTCGCCGGGCGAGTCGACTCACCCCGCGTTCGTCGTGAGGGTGCTCATCGCCCCCTCGAGACCGGAGCGGAGGAGCCTGGCGTCGTTGACGGCGTGTCCGAACCAGTCGTTGTTGAAGTAGGCGTACACGTCGTGTCCGGTGCCCAGCATCTCGGCGAGCCGTTCCGTCCAGGGGCGCAGGCGTTCGAGCCCGTAGGCGCCGTGGTACGGCCGCTCCAGCGCCTGGGGTCCGTGGAAGCGCACGTACGTCCAGTCCGCCGTCAGCTCGACGGGATGGTCGGCGAGCAGGTCGTGGATGCACAGCGCCGCGTGGTGGCGTCGCAGCACCTCGAACACGTCGTCGTGCAGCCACGACCGGTCGCGCAGCTCGACGGCCCAGCGCATCGTGGTCGGCGCGACCGACAAGAACTCATCCAGCCGCTCGACGTTGCGCTTCCACCGCGGCGGGAGCTGCACGAGCGTCGGACCCAGGTGCGCACCGAGTCGCCTCGCCCGGTCGAGGTGGTTGGGGAGCCACCACGAGGCGTCGCCCAGCTTCTTGCGGTGCGAGCCGAAGGCGCCGAGCTTCATCGCGAACACGAACCCGGGTCGGGCGGCCGCCGCCCACGCCTCCACCGTCTCGGGCGACGGCAGACGGTAGAACGTCGAGTTCAACTCCACGGTGTCGAAGAGTTGCTGGTAGTGCTCGAACCACCGCCGCTGAGGGAGGCGCTCCGGATAGACGACGCCGCGCCAGTCCTTGTACGCCCAGCCCGAGCAGCCGACCCGCGCCTCTCCCGTCACCGGCCGTACGGGCCGTAGTAGCTGTTGTAGGTGTCGCGGCTCACGTCGTCGAGGAGCGCGTTCTGGTCGTAGTCCGGCGCGTCCTTGATCTGGTCCTTGGTCAGCGACACCGTCACCGTTTTGGCATTGTGATCGACCGCCGTCACCGCCCCGGCCGGGATCAGCCGCTTCTTGCCGAAGATCCACCAACCGGTGTCGACGACGATGTGGCTGTTGTCGGCGGCGAGGCTGGTCTCGTCGACTTTGCCGATCGAACCGTCGAGTGCGTCGACGTCGTAGCCGACCACGTCGCCGCCGGTGCTGCTGACGACGTCGTCACGGTAGGTCCACAAGCTGTTCATGTTGTCCTCCTCCGGCTCGTCCGAGCCAAGCTCGGAGTACCCGTCGGGGCGCACCCGCAGACCCACGATTTCCGGGCGCACGCACGCGTGTCCACGACTTCGTCACGCCGTCTCCAAGGTTGCGGCGCCGTCGATCGTCAGGATCGACGGGGCAATACCCCCAACCTGCGAGGACCACACCCATGGAACGGATCCACGTTCGACGCCACGTCACCGCCCCGGCCTACTACCTCGGCCGCCCGCGCTCGTTCTACAACCAGCGCTTCGGCCGTCGTCCGCCCCGCGACGACGGCGGCCACCTGCCGCCGGCGGCCTGACTCCGACGTTCGGGCGCACCGGCGCAGTCCGCGGCGGGCCACGCCTCTAGCGTGACCGTCCGTGAACGACCCGGCGCGCCGACGAATCGAACTGCGCAGCGACAACTCGGTGGGCGTGGCGCCCGAGATCCTCGCCGCAGTCGCCGCCGCCGACGAGGGCGGAGCGATGGCCTACGGCGCCGATCCATGGACGGCGCGCCTGCACCGCCGGGTGGCCGAGGTGTTCGACCACGACGACGTGGCCGTGTTCCCGGTCGTGTCGGGCACCGCCGCCAACGCCCTCGGGCTCTCCGCGCTGTGCCCGCCGTGGGGCTCGGTGCTCTGCCACGAGACCGCCCACAGCGTGGTCAACGAGTGCGGGTCGACGTCACTGTTCACCAGCGCCGTCACGCGGGCGCTGCCCGGCGACGAGCAGGGCCGTCTCACGCCGGCGACGGTCGAGGAGGCCTTCGCCACGACGCGGTGGGGTGACGCCCACCATTCGCAGCCCTCGGTCGTATCGATGGTGCAGCCGACCGACCGCGGCACCGTCTACCCGATCGAGCAGCTGCAGTCGGTGGCCGCGGTTGCCCGGAGTCGTGGCGTGCGCGTGCACGTCGACGGGGCGCGCATCGCCAACGCGATCGTCGCCCTCGGCTGCACGCCCGCCGACCTGACCTGGCGGGCTGGCGTCGACGCGCTGTCGCTCGGCGCGACCAAGAACGGCGCGCTTGAGCACGGACGCCATCGTGTGCTTCGACCCGGCGCTGCGCGAGCCGTTGACGTACCGGCTCAAGCGGGCCGGCCACGTCGCGTCGAAGATGCGCTTCCAGTCGGCCCAGCTGGATGCCTACCTCACCGACGGCCTATGGCTGGCGCTGGCGGCGACGGCCAACGCGGCGATGGCGCGCCTCGCGACCGGGCTGGCGGCAATGGGCGTGGAGGCCGAGAGCGCGCCGCTCGCGAACATGGCGTTCTTCGCCGTCCCGCCCGACGTCATCGATGCGTGGGCGGCGGCGGGCATCGACTTCTACCGCATGGCCGAGGACCGCGTGCGCCTCGTCACCAGCTTCCGGTCCACTCCGGAGGAGATCGACGAGGCGCTGGAGCGCATGGCCGCTGCGCTCGACGTCTGACATCAGAACGCGGCCTCGGTCAGCGGCGGCTCGCCCGCACGACGAGCAGGGTCGCACCGCCGCTCGAGCGCAGATCGATGCGCGCCGCCCGCTCGATGTCGATGCCGTCGCCGGTAGCGAGAGCGTGGACGTCGTCGCCGACGACGATCTCCACGCGGCCGGCGACGACGAAGACGAACACGTCGTCATCCGTTTCGACCTGCTCGCTCGTCTCGGCCCCCGCGGCAAGCACCACGCGGTCGACGCGGAGCTCGAGCTCGGGGTGCGACAGCCGCGTCCGGCCGGGTCGTCGCGCCGTGAGCGACGACTCGCGCACGCGCCGGCCGCCGAGGCGCGGCAGCAGGTCGGCGATCGGCAGGTGCAACGCCCGGCACAGGCGCAGCAGCACCGGCAACGAGGCGTGCGACTTGCCGTGCTCGATGTCGCTCAGATGCCCGGGCGAGATGCCGGCACCGGCGGCGATGTCGCGCAGCGACGCCCGGCGCCGGCGCCGTTGCTCGTGCAGCCGGGTGCCGATCTCGTGCTGCAGGTCGAGCCCGGCCACACCGTCGCGGTGCGCGTCAGCCATCAGAACAGCGCCGGGCAGGACACGATCAGCAGCTCGAGCGGTTCGTCGCTGCGCGACACGACGGTGTGCGTCTCGTGGGCGCCGTAGTGCACGGCGCGCATCGGCCCGAGCACGTGACGATCGCCGCCGACGGTGACCTCGGCCGAGCCTTGCAGCACGGCGAGGAAGCGCTCGCCGATCAGGCGGATGTCGGTCGAGTCGATCGCCAGGTTCTGGACGATCACGGTGTACGGGCGCTCACCGCCGAGGCGGTTGATGACGCGGAAGACGGCGCCGGAGGTCAGCTTGATCTCGTCGCCGTCGCCGGCGCGGCGTGACGGTGGCCGTCGGGCCGGTGACGTCCTGGAGGAGGGTCATCATCTCCACGCCGAGGGCGGTGGCGACCGTGGCGAGCGCCGTGAGCGACGGGATCATCACGCCGCGCTCGATCTGCGACAGGTACGACGTGGTGTAGCCGGTCGCCTCGGCCAGGTCGGCGAGACGCCAGCCCTCGGCGGCACGTCGGTCGGCGATCCGCCGCCCGACCTCGGCCAGCTCCACCTCGACCGAGCGCATCAGCCCATCTCCCCCCGGCCGGGCGGGCGGGCCACCCTCGCGATGGTCACACCGGCGCGGCCGCGCGCAGCTCGGCGGTCGCCGCGTCGTCGACGGCGAACGTCGCGGCGTCCACCGCCACGCCGTAGTCACGGCTCGCCGCCTCGACCGACACGAAGCCGTTGCGCACGTCGCGCGCCACGGCCGCCGGGTCGCGCTGGAACGGGTCGCCCCACCCCCCGCCCCCGCCGGTGTCGTTGACGAGCACCTCGTTCGGCTGCAGTTGGTTCATCCCTCCCCCGTGGATGTCCTCCTCGGGCGTGCCCGGGTTGACCACGATGCGGTTGGGGAGTGCTTCGCCTCCACCGGCCAACGCCCACGGCGGGCTGACCGTCTTGTACAGGATGGCGATCGCCGACGTCGGGGCGAGGAAGCGGTAGGCGCGCGACACCCCGACGCCGCCGCGGTGACGGCCGGGGCCGCCGGTGTCGGCCCGGTAGCCGTAGTGCTCGATGAGCATCGGCCCCTTCACCTCGAGCACCTCGATCGGGTTGTTGCGGCAGCCGGGCTCGGTGATGTGCATGATCCCGTCCTCGCCGTCGCCGCCGGCGTTGGCGCCGAAGCCGACCGCCTCGTTCGTCGCCTCGAGCCACGGGCCGCCGGTGCGTGGATTGATCCCGAACGCCATCACCGAGCAGACGTCGCCGCCCGAGCACGCCGGCACGCGGTCGGGCATCCCCTCGGCGAGCGCCTTCAGCATCACCTCGCCGCCGAGCAGTCCGGTCCACAACGTGAAGGTGGGCATCGGTGGCACGGCGTGCATCACCGAACCCTCGGCGGTGATGATCCGCAGCGGGCGGAAGTTGCCCGCCGTCACCGGCCACTCGGGCGTGGTGAGCGCCTTGAAGACGAGGCAGTTGAACGCCTCGGTCATGCCCCGGGGCAGGTTGATCGGCCCCTTCACGTCGGTGGCGCTGTCGGTCCAGTCGACGATCATCTCGTCGTCGGTCACCGTGACCGTGACCGCGATCTTCACCGGCTGGTCGAGGTCGACGCCGTCGTGGTCGACGTAGTCGACGGCGCTCCACGTGCCCTTCGGCATGCGCCGCAGGGCGGCGAGGGCGAGCCGCTCGCCGTGGTCGTTGATCGCCTCCATCGCGGCCTGCACCGTGTCGACGCCGAACTTGGCGCACAGCTCCTGGGCCCGGCGCACGCCCGTCACCACCGCCGACACCTCGGCCTGGATGTCGCCGATCGTGTGGCTCGGCAGGCGGCTGTTGAAGCGGATGATGTTGAAGATGTCGTCGTTGATCACGCCCTCGCGGTAGAGGCGCACCACCGGGAAGAAGATGCCCTCCTGGTACATGTCGGTCGAGTCGAGGACGTAGCCCATGTCCTTGGCCATCAGGTCGAGGACGTGCACGCGGCACGAGGAGAACCCGATCAGCTCACCGTCGACGTGGATCGGCGCGAACACCAGCGGGTCGAGCGTGTGCGCCGACGACCAGTACGGGTAGTTGTTGATGAACACGTCGCCCGGCTTCATCGCGTCGGCACCGATGAACTCGATCGAGCGCTTGATGCCGTAGTCGTTGCCGCGCGTGAACACGGCGATGCCGGGGGCGTCGGCGACGATGTCGCCGTTGGCGTCGTGCAACCCGATGCCGTAGTCGTGGATCTCGTAGACCACGGTGTTGTACGACGTGCGGCAGAGGTTGCGCGCCATCTCCTCGCACGCCGAGATGAGCCCGTGGCGGATGACCTCGAGCGTGATCGGATCGATCATTCCGCACCTCCCAGGGTGATGATCAGCTCGCCGTGGCCGCCGACCACGAGACGGTCGCCGCGGTGGATGACGGTGGTGGCGGTGTGCTCGACGATCACCGCCGGGCCGTCGAGCTCGTCGCCGGCGAGCAGTTGCTCGCGCACGAACACGTCGGCGTCGACGGTGCCGTCGGCGACGACCATCTCCCGCGTGCCGATCGCCGCCGGCGCCCCGGTGCTGCGGCGCTCGGCGAGCGGGAGCTGTGGCTTGTCGACCACGCCCACGGCGCTCAGCCGGAAGGTCGTCACCTGCACGGGGTCGTCGAGGCTGTGGCCGTAGTGCTGGCGGTGGAGCTGCTCGAACTGCTCGCCGATGAAGCGGGCCGGGTCGGTGACGTCGTCGGGCACCGGCACGGTGACCGTGTGCTCCTGCCCGGCGTAGCGCGCGTCGACGGCGTGGGTGAACACCTGCTGGTCGGGGGCGAAGCCCTGCGCGCCGAGCACGGCCGCCGCCTCGTCGGCCATCTCGCCCCAGCAGCTTGGCCGCGGTGGTCGCCTCGAGCTCGTCGAGGCCGCTGAGCGCGGTGCGGCTGGTGTCGTGCTGGACGTCGGCCATCAGCATCCCGACCGCCGAGAAGGCGCCCTGGCCGGGCGGGATGATCACCTTGCTCATGCCGAGATCGCGCGCCACGTCGACGGCGACGATGCCACCGGCGCCGCCGAAGGCGAGCAGGGCGAAGTCCTTGGGATCGCGTCCGAGCTCGACGGTGATCGACCGCACCGCCCCGGTGATCTTGGTGGTCGAGATGCGCACGACACCGCGCGCCAGCTCCGGGATCGACATGCCGAGGCGCTCGCCGATCGGCACCAGCGCCGCGGCGGCGAGGTCGCGGCGCAACGTCAGCGTCTCGCCCAGTGGCGTCTCCTCGCCGAGGTAGCCCATCACGAGCGCGGCGTCGGTGAACGTCGGCAGCTCGCCGCCCGCGCCGTACGACGCCGGGCCGGGGTCGGCGCCGGCGCTCTGGGGGCCCACCTGCAGGCCGCCGGCCTCGTCGAGCCAGGCGATCGAACCACCACCGGCGCCGATGGTGTGGATGTAGAGCGACGACGTGTTGATCGGCAGCCCCTCGAACTGGGCGCCCTGGTGGAGCACCGGCTGGCCGTCGACCACCAGCGAGGCGTCGAGGCTGGTGCCACCCATGTCGATGGTGACCAGGTTCGGTTCGCCGGTGATGGCAGCGAACCCGGCGGCGCCGACCACGCCGCCGGCCGGGCCGGACAGGATCAGGTTCACCGGCTGGTCCTGGGCCAGCGCCGCGGTCATCGCCCCACCGCCGGAGCGCATCATCAGGAACTGGCCACCGAAGCCCGACTCGTCGAGGCGGTCGCCGAGGGCGCGCAGGTAGGTGCGGATGATCGGCTTGATGTAGGCGTCGAGCACCGCCGTGCTCGTGCGCTCGTACTCGCGGTACTCACGGGAGAGGTCCGACGACAGCGACACCTCGACGTCGGGGGCGACCTCGCGCAGCACGTCGCGCATCGCCTGCTCGTGGTCGGGGTTGGCGTAGGAGTGCAGGAACGCCACCGCCACCGACCGGTACCCGCCGTCACGGATCGCCTCGGCGACCTGCCGCGCCGCGTCGGCGTCGAAGGGCCGGTGCACCGAGCCGTCGAACAGCATCCGCTCGGGCACCTCGTAGGTGTCGGAGCGCTCCACCAGCGCCTTCGCCTTGCGGTAGAAGATGTCGTAGTTGCCCTCACGGTCGGTGCGCCCGAGCAGGTACACGTCGCGGAAGCCCTGCGTGGCCACGATCGCGGTGCGGGCACCGGTGCGCGTCAGCAGCGCGTTCAGGCCCAGCGTGGTGCCGTGGGTGAACATCGACGTGTCATCGAGCGGCGCCTCGGCCCGCTCGAACGCGGCGAGCACGCCCCGTGTCGGCTCCGACGGCGTCGTCGGCACCTTCTCGAAGCGCAGCGTGCCGGCGGGGTCGAGGCGCACCACGTCGGTGAAGGTCCCACCGACGTCGATGGCGATCCGATCGCTCATGAAGCCTCCTTGCGCAACAGGACCGTGTGCACCCGCCCGACGGTTGCGGCGTCGAGCGGGCGGGAGAGGTGGACGTTGAGCTGATCGGCCAGCGGCCCGCGATCGCCCCGCGACGTCCACGACGCGTAGGCCTCGGGCGAGTCCCACGTCGCCGTCACCGTGACCGTGGTGCCGTCGGCGCTCACGCTCATCTCGGCCGACGTGCAGCCGGGCTGGGCGACCGACGTGTCGAGGATGGCCAGACGCTCGAACTCGGCGGCCAGCGCCTCGGCGTGGCCGGGCTTGACGGCGAAGTCGAGGAACGTGCGGATCATGCGACCACCTTTCCGTCGCGGACGACGGTGCGTGGCGACGCCCACAGCGCGGTCGCCGCGGCCAGCGGGTCGTCGTCGAAGATCACCAGGTCGGCCGGCGTGCCGACGTCGAGCACGCCGAGCTCGGGGCGCCCGAGCAGTTCGGCGTTGGTCGCGGTCGCGGCGACGAGCATGTCCCGCGCCGACTCGCCGGCGCTGCGCATCTCGAACTCGCGGAGCTGCTCGCTCTCGAGGGCGCCCATCAGGTCGGTGCCGAGGCCGATGCGCACGCCGTGACGCCGGGCGAGTGCGATCGACCCGATGCCCGCGGCCAGCACCTCGCGGTTCTTCTCCTGGCCGACCGCCGACAGGCCGAGCTCGGCACCGCGCTCGCTCATCGCCTGGTAGGCGATCAGCGTCGGGACGAGGAAGGCGCCGTGCTCGGCCATCAGCGCGGCGGTCGCGTCGTCGAGCAGGTTGCCGTGCTCGATCGAGCGCACCCCGCACGTGACCGCGTGCGTGATCGCCTCGGGCGAGTAGGCGTGCGCGGCGACGTACGACTCACGGCGACGTCGCTTCCTCGCAGACGGCGCGCAGCTCGTCGGCGGAGTACTGGCACAGCCGCAGCGGGTCGGTCGGTGACACGACGCCGCCGGACGCGAACACCTTGATCACGTGCGAGCCGGTGCGCAGTCGCTCGCGGACGGCGAGGCGCAGGTTGTCGACGCCGTCGACGATCTCGGCGAGGTGGCCGCCGCCGCAGCACAGGTCGAGGTCGCCGGGTCGAGGGTCGCCGTGGCCGCCGGTCTGGGTGAGGGCGCGCCCGGCGAACAGGTAGCGGGGACCGTCGATGAGGCCCTCGTCGAGCGCCCGCACCAGCCCGAGGTCGCCACCGGCGACGTCGCGCACGGTGGTGAAGCCGCGCCGCAACGCCCGCTCGAGGCGCTGGCGGGCCGCAGCCGCGACGTAGCTGGCGGGCGAGGCCTCGATCTCGAGCAGGTCGAGGCCGCACGCGTTGGCGTGGAAGTGGGCGTCGATGAGGCCGGGCGTGACCAGGCGCCCGGCGGCGTCGACCACCGCGCGATCGGTGTCGGGGCGATCGGTGTCGGGCGCCGTCCCCGCCGATCGCCACGATGGCACCGTCGGCGACGTGGATCGACGCCTCGCGCACCTCGTCGGTGCGCGGGTCGAAGATCCGTGCTCGTTCGATCGTCAGCGCGGTCGGTTCGACTCCGCTCGCGTCGCCGCGGACTCGCTCGCTCGTCGCCGCTCCCGCGTCCCCCGCGCTGAGGGCGACCGCGAGCACGATGATCGCGCCGGTGGTCAGGTCCTTGTAGAAGGGGTTGGCGTTGAGGATGTTGAACCCGTTGTTGATCAGCGCCAGCAGCATCACGCCGGCGAGCGAGCGCCACACCGCGCCTTCGCCCCCGTACACGCTCGTGCCGCCGAGGATGATGGCCGCGATCGCCTGCAGCGCGACGCCGTCGCCGTTCTGGGCCGACCCGGTGGCGACGCGGGACACGCTGATCGCCCCGCCGATGCCGGCCGCCGCGCCGCTCAGCGCGAACGTGAGGATCCGCACCCGTTCGACGCGCACGCCCGACAGCACGGCGGCGTCGACGTTGCCGCCGACGGCGTAGATGTGGCGGCCGACCACCATGCGCCGGGCGAGGAACGTCAGCATGGCGAAGACGGCGGCGAGGATGAAGATGGCGTAGCTCACGTCGCCGACCTTGCCCCGCCCGAGCTTGGCGAAGGTCGTGTCGTTGGTGAGCGAGATCAGCGAGCCGCCGGTGATCAGCACGGCGAGACCGCCATAGACGAGGCTCGTCGCCAGCGTGGCGAGGAACGAGTGCACGCGCAGCCCGGTGATGATGAAGCCGTTGACGAGCCCGAGCGCCAGCCCGACGAGCGGGGCGATGAGGAGCCCGAGCACGGGATCGTGGTGCAGGCCGACCCACGCCGCCGACACCGAGGCGACGGCGAACATCGCGCCGGTCGACAGGTCGAACCCGCCGGCGATGATCACGAGCGTGCCGGCCATCGCCACGATGGCGAGGGGCGCGTTCTGGGTGAGGATGTTGAGCAGGTTGCGGCTGGTGAGGAAGGCGTCGCTCGACAACGTGAGGACGATCATCAGCACGACGATCAGGATCAGCACCCCGTAGCGGCGGCCGAAGTTGGCGGCGCCGCGCCAATCCGAGCGAGCGGCGGTCGACCTCGGCGTCGGCCACGGGGGCGGGCACGGGGACGCCGCCGGCGTGGTTCGAGTGTCATCAGCGCGCGCCGCCTCGGCCGGAGCGGCGGAGCGGTCGACGGCGGCGAAGATCCGCGCCAGCGCCTGGTCGGCATCGAGCTCACCGGCGGCCACCTCGCCGATGACCCGACCGTCGCTCATCAGCAGCGTGCGGTGGGCCATGCCGAGCACCTCCTCGAGCTCGGACGAGATCAGCACGACGGCGGTGCCGGCGCGGGCGACGTCGACGATCGCTTCGTAGATGGCGCGCTTGGCGCCGATGTCGACACCGCGGGTCGGGTTCGTCGAGCACGATGCAGCGCGGGCGCTCGAGCGTCCACTTGCCGAACAGCGCCTTCTGCTGATTGCCGCCGGAGTAGTTGCGCAGCGCGCCGTCGGGGTCGGGCGGCACGATGTGCAGCTGGTCGATCACCGAGCGCACCGCCGAGCGTTCGGCACCGATGCGCACGGCACCGTTGCGGCGGAACCTCGGCAGGCGCGGCAGGGTCACGTTCTCGCGGACGTTCTGGGTCATGACGAGGCCGAGCGCCCGCCGGTCCTCGGGCAGCATCACGACACCGCGGCGGATCGCCCCGTGCGGGCGCAGGCCGCGGGAGGACGACCCCGTCGAGCAGCAGCTCGCCCGACGTGATCGGGTCGGCCCCGGCGATCATGCGCGCCAGCTCGGTGCGCCCGCTGCCGACGAGGCCGGCGAGGCCGACGATCTCGCCGGCGCGCACCTCGAGGTCGACATCCCTGGGGACCTGCCCGCACAGCGCTCGCGCTTCGAGCACGACGGGGGCGTCGGCGGCGACCGGCGGGGCGGCCGGGAAGTTGACCTCGAGCTGGCGGCCGAGCATGCCGAGCACCGAGCGAGTCCTTGGTCTCGGCGGCCGCCGGCGCGGTGCGCGTGATGCGCCCGTCACGCATGATCGTCACCGTGTCGGCGACGGCGAGCACCTCGTCGAGGAAGTGGCTGACGTACACGAGGGTGCGCCCGTGCGAGCGCAGGTCGCGGATCAGCTGCTGCAGGCGCTGCGACTCGTCCCGCGACAGCGACGAGGTCGGTTCGTCGAGCACGATCAGGCGGGCGTTGCGGGCGAGGGCGCGCATGATCTCGACCTTCTGCTGGTCGGCGAGGCGCAGCGACGACACCGGCACGTCGCCGGGCAGGCCGAAGCCGACGCGTTCGTCGAGCTCGCGGTAGCGGTCGAGCACCGAGCCGCGCAGCACGCCGAACGTCGAACGCTCGATGCCGAGGAACACGTTCTCGGCGACCGAGCGTGCCGGCACGAGCGACAGCTCCTGCTGGATCGTGGCGATGCCGGCGGCCAGCGCGGCCGGCGGGTTCCACCGCCCGACGTCGTGGCCGTCGACGCGCAACACCCCGCTGTCGGCGACGTAGACGCCGCCGATGATCTTGCCGAGCGTCGATTTGCCGGCACCGTTCTCGCCGACGAGGGCGTGGATGGTGCCGGCCTCGATCTCGACCGACACGGCGTCGAGCGCCTGCGTCGCGCCGAACCGCTTGGAGATGCCGACGACCGAAACCTGCGCCCCGACCACGGCGCGCGGTCGCGCCGGTCGACGGTTCGGCGATCACCCCGCCGCGCTGGCTGCGGCTCAGCCGTCCCATTCGGCCTGCCAGTCCGGGTTGGCATCGAGGACCTCCGCCGTCACGACGGGGACACCCAGAGGGTTGAGCACGTTGATGTCGTTCACCTGGTGGAACGGCTGACCGCGGAGCTCGGCGATCACGTTCTCGGCGGCGAGGCGACCCTCGGTCACCGGCATCCCGATGATCGATGCGTCCCAGGTGCCGGCGCGGATGCCGTCGATGGCCACCTTGGAGGCGCCGCCGCCGCTGATGTACATCGACTCGACGTCGAGGCCGGCGTCGTTCAGCGCGACGAGGGCGCCGGTGACGTGCTGATCGGCGTTGGAGAGCAGCACCTCGAACTCCGGGTTGGACTGGAGGATGTCCTGCATCGCCGTCAGCGACACGTCCTGGGAGTACTGCCCCTCGCCGGTGGCGACGATCTGGATGTTGGCGTGCGGATCGAGCACCTCCTTGAACGACTCCAGCCGGAGGTTGTCGAACGGGAACTGCAACTGGCCGATGAGGATGACCACGCGGCAGGGATCGATGTCGGCACAGAACGTGACGACGTCCTCGGCGGCGGCGCGAGCCTGCACCGACACCGCGCCGGCGGCGGTGATCATGCCGTCGAGTTGCGGCTCGAGCGATCTCCAGGTCCGGCCCGATCGGGAACAGCGCGGTCGCCGTCGGACCGGCGTCGAGCGCCTCCTGGGCGGCCGGGGCGATGCCGACCGGGTCGTTGGGCACGATGACGTAGCCGTCGAAGCGGCCCGAGGCGACGACGTCCTCGATCTGGTTGAACTGGGTCTCGGCGTTGAACTCGCCGTCGAAGATCTCCGCCGTGACGTTGCCGTCGGCGTCGGCCGCCTGGTTGATGCCGTCGTAGACCGCCTGGTTGTAGCCGTTCTGGCTCGACGAGGCGAAGAAGGCGATGCTGAGCGGACCGTCGGTGCCGGAGCCGACCGGCGGCGTGGTCTCGTAGGAGGAGGTGTCGGAGGTGGCGTCGGTGCCACCCGGCGCCGCGGCGTCGGTGCCGGGCGGGGCCGACGTGGTGCCGGCGGCGACGCCGGGCAGGGCGAGCGCCCCGAGGGCCACTCCCACCAACGCAGACCGTGGACGGATGAACGAACGCATGCCGTGCTCCCCTCTGCCGACGCCCCGACGTGACGTCGTGTGAAGCGACTGAAACTATTGCAGGAATACCGAACAGGTCAAGCGAAGTGCGTCGCGATCTGGTCACTCTCCGTCTCGAAGGGCGATCTGGTCACCGTGGTTCTCGATATCGAGAACGTGGGTGACCAGTTTGCCGCTCGGCGCGAGGCGCTCGGCGGTCCACAATGGGCAACCGGGACAAGGACGGCAACGAAAGGCGTCACATGGAGTCACCCGACATGGAGCTGTTCGACCTGCGCGTCACCGTCGACCACATCGACGGCCGCTCGGTGTGCGGCATGGCCGTCGGCGACCACTTCGACCTCGTCAACAGCGCCGAGCTGCGCCTGCCCGCCGGCCAGCACTTCTGCATCTACGCCCTGCAGTCGGTGCTGCCGTTTCTCGCCGCCAAGCAGCGCCAGCTCCCGGACGGGGACTGGCTCGAAGCGCGACACGCTGTTCGCCTGCCCCGACCCCGACGAGCGCCTCGTCATGCGCGTCGAGCGGATCCGCCGCGTGCGGCTGAACTCCGCAGACCTCACGTGATCGAGGCGCCCGCCGGGCCGGCGGTGCGCTAGGCCACCAGGTCCTTGTTCTCCAGCACGAACTGGCTGGCGATGAACGTGGCGCCCTGCGGATCCTTGAGGATGACCATCCTCGTCCACGGCGCGTCGAACGGACCGCTGACGACGTCGCCGCCGAGCTCCTTCGCCGTGGCGGCGGTGGCCTCGGCGTCGTCGACGCCGAACGTGACGCTCCAATGCGCCGGCGTGGTGGTGTCACCGTCGGCGATCGGCGTGAGGGCCGCGACCACGTCGATGAACCCGTCCGGCGCGCCCATCTGGCCCATCTGCTCGCGGAGTCCCGGCCGTGACTCCTCGAGGTGGTCGCCGTAGCCGGGCAGCGTCCACATCTCGCCCGACGCCAGGCCCAGGGTCTGCCAGCCGAACACCGCGCCGTAGAACGCCCTGGCGCTCGCCGCGTCGCGCGTGGCGAGGCCGTTGAAGTTCAGCGCTCCGTGCTCGTTGACGACCTTGGCCCCCTTGTGCGACTTCGCCTCCCACACCGAGAACATCGCCCCCTCCGGGTCGGCGCACACCGCCATCCGTCCGGCGTCGAGCACGTCGAAGGGCTCGGCGACCACGGTGCCACCGGCGGCGCCGACCTTCGACGCCGCTTCGTCGGCGCTGTCGACCCAGATGTACGTGTTCCAGACCGCCACCGGTGGCGCGCCCTCGGGGGCCGACCCCACCGCGGCCACGTCCCCACCACGGATGCGACCGATGAAGTAGCGGCCGGGGGATCCCTCGGGCATCACGTCCTCGAACTCCCAGCCGAACAGGCCGCCGTAGAACGGCAGCGCCGCGTTCGGGTCGGGCTGGGTGGTGTCGATCCAGCAGGGCACTCCTGCGATGTAGCCGTCGCGCTCGGGCATGGCTTCTCCTCTCGTTGACGTCTCGGACACATCGCACGCTACGTAGCGAAAGTGGTCACCGTCTGGGCAGTTCCGGGGCACTTATTCGGCATCGTCACGCTGCGGCCTTCGTAGCATTCGGCGATGGCGGTCTGCCGCGACCGTGCCCGGCGGAGGGTCCCGCTCCACCGCACCGGCCACCCTCGACTGGCCGGCGCGCTCGTGCTCGGTGCTGTGCTGGCTCCGCACGCGGCGGCGCCCGTTGCATCCGCACCCGCCGGCCCACCGCTCGAGCTGACCCTCGAGCCGCCGGCGTTCGGTGAGGTCGACATCGGCGACAGCGCGGAGGTGCGCGTGACCGCCAGGAACGTCACCTCGACCAGCGTGAGCATCGAAGACGTACACCTCGCGACCGACAGCGGCGCCTTCGTCATCGTCGCCGACTCGTGCGAGGACGCGCTCCTCGATCCGGACGAGACGTGCGACGTGACCGTGGCCTTTCAACCGGCCACGGAGGGCGACGATGCGGCGATGCTGCAGCTGGACACCAGCGCCGGCTCGGCCGAGACCGCGCTCGGCGGACGCGGGATCGGCACCATTGCCACGGTGCCGGTCCCACCGACGAGCGTCGGCCCAACCATCGCACCGACCGTCGCCCGAGTCGCACCGACCGTCGCACCCACGGTCGCACCGACCGTCGCACCCACCGTCGTCACTCCCACCACCGGACCGACCGTGGTCACGCCGCCCGTCGACGCGTCGGACGCGGCACGGCTCGCCGACTGCGAGGTGCGGGCACGGCAGGCGACGATCAGCTACGACACCGCGCGATCGATGACCGTCGACGAGACCCAGCAGTTCGTCGTGACCGCGACGATCGAGGGGGCGGTGCCCGTCGCCACGACCACCACTGTCGCACCGAACGTGACGGTCGTAGCGGTGGCGCTGCGGTGCGAGGTGCAGGCGCAGCTGCGCGGCGCCGACTTCCGAGTCGACCCGGCGGAGTTCCAGCCACGGTCCTTCCTCGACCAGCCATCGGTGGAGTGGTCCTGGGACGTCGTGCCGCTGAAGGCCGGCACGAGCGTGCTCAGCCTCGAGATCCGGTCGGTGGCCGTGATCGACGGCCGGCGGATCGAGGGCGCCGGTACGCAGCTCTACCAGAGCACGGTCACGATCACGACGAAGGACAAGGGGTTCGGTGCCGACGTCAAGCGCTGGACGTCGAGCGTCGTCGATTTCCCGCTCGTCCGTGGGTTCGGTTCGCTGCTCGTCATCTTCGGTGCCCTCGCCGCGGCCTGGCGCTGGGTCCTCAAGCGACCATGGCCGTGGAAGCGCGACGAGTCGTCGGCGCCGGCACCGCCCACCAAGCGGGACCCGTGACCCGCGTCGATTCGAGCGAACGACGACGCCACGTCGAGCCCGTGGACCTGGAAGCGGGACCCCTTCACCACCGCCGTCGGCGAACGTGGTTCAATGGACGGCACGGGGGTCGGCGGCGGCGTACGTGCACGTGGCCGCACACCAGGGGAAGGTGTGACATTTGGGGGACACGACGGACCAGAGCGAGGACACGCTCGGAGCCGACGGCGCCCACCGGTTGAGCGCGTCGGCGACGGCGACGAGGGTGTCGGACTCCGCCGGCCTGATCGCCGAGGACGTCACGGTGCACTTCGGCGGCATCGTCGCCCTCGACCGTGTCCACCTTCGGGCACGCAGCGGAGAGATCTCCGGGTTGATCGGTCCGAACGGCGCCGGCAAGACCACGTTGTTCAACTGCCTCACCGGCGTCTACCGGGCCGACGCCGGCAGCATCCGCTGGCAGGGCGACGAGCTGCTCGGCAAGCCGCCGTACGAGGTCGCCAGGCATCGCATCGCTCGCACGTTCCAGAACCTCGCCCTGTTCCCCAACCTGACCGTGCGCGACAACGTCGTCGTCGGCCTGCACCGCATCCGCACGTCGGGTTGGCTCAGCAACGCGATCCGGGCGCCGTGGGTGACCGCCGAGGAGCGCGAGGCTCAACGGCGCGCCGACGCGGCGCTCTCCGAGCTTGGGCTAGACGCGGTCGCGGGGCGTCCCGCGGTCGGCCTGCCGTTCGGGACGCTCAAACGCGTCGAACTGGCGCGGGCGATCGCCTCCGACCCCACCCTGCTCCTGCTCGACGAGCCGGCGGCCGGGCTCGCCCACGGCGAGGTCGACGAGCTGATCGACCTGATCAGGCAGATGCGGGACCGCCACGACCTCACCGTCGTGCTCGTCGAGCACCACATGGGCCTGGTGATGCGGTTGTGCGAGCGGATCACGGTGCTCGACTTCGGCCGCACGATCGCCGAGGGCGAGCCCGCTGACGTCCGCAACGACCCGGCGGTCATCTCCGCCTACCTGGGCAGCCCCGAATGAGCGAGCGAAGCGTCGCCCTGGAGATCCACGACCTCGTCGGCGGCTACGGCCTCGTCCGGGTGCTGCACGGTCTCGACCTCACCGTGGACGAGGGGCAGGTGGTCGCCGTGCTCGGTGCCAACGGTGCCGGCAAGACCACGCTGCTGCGGGCGATCAGCGGGATGCTCGGCCGGACGACTCGCGGGTCGATCCGGTTCCACGGCACGGAGCTCGTCGGGATGGCGCCCGAGAAGATCTCCCGCCTCGGGGTGTGCCACGTGCCCGAAGGCCGGGGGACGTTCGTCGAGCTCTCGGTCGCCGAGAACCTCGAGATCGGCGCCTGGCGACGCAGCGACGCCGCCGGGATCAGGGGGCAAACGGCGCGGATGTTCGAGCTGTTCCCGATCCTGCACGAGCGTCGCGACCAGCGCGCCGGCGAACTGTCGGGCGGCGAGCAACAGATGCTCGGCGTCGCCCGCGGCTGATGGGTGACCCGAAGCTCCTCCTGCTCGACGAGCCGTCGCTGGGGCTGGCGCCGTTGGTCGTGCGCCAGCTCTACGCGACGCTCGGCGAGATCGTGGCCCAAGTCGGCGTCACCACGGTGCTCGTCGAGCAGAACGCGCGGCTGGCCCTCGGGATCGCCGACCGTGCCTACCTGCTCGAGGTCGGCGCGATCGTCCGCGAGGGCTCCGCCGACGAGCTGGAGGCCGACGAGTCGATCCAACGCGCCTACCTGGGGGTCTGAGGATGCAGCGGTTCGTCCAGACGCTGATCGACGGTCTGGCCAACGGCGCCATCTACGCCAGCTTGGCGCTGGCGCTGGTTCTCGTGCACCGCGCCACGCACATCCCCAACTTCGCCCAGGGCGAGATGGCGATGCTGTCGGCGTTCGTCGCGTGGCAGGTCCAGGACCGCTTCGGAACGTCGGTGCTGGCGTGGGTCGCCGGCCTCACGTTCACGATGATCGTGTCGTTCCTGCTCGGCTTCCTCATCGAGCGCGGGGTCATCCGCTGGGTCGAGGGCTCGTCGCCGCTGACCCTGCTGATCATCACGCTCGGCCTCCTGGCGATCATCAACAGCGGCGTCGGGTGGCACTGGACGTTCCTGCCGAAGCACTCGCAGTCCCCGTTCCCGACCCAACCGATCCGCGTCGGCGGCGTCGTGATCAGCTGGCAGCTCATCGGGATCGTCGCCGTCCTGATCGGCCAGATGCTCCTGGTGTTCGCACTGTTCAGGTACACCAAGCTCGGCCTCGGCTTGCGCGGTGCGGCCGACAACCCGGCGTCGGCGCGTCTCGTCGGCATCAACGTCGGGCTGATGCTCGGGATCGGATGGGGGCTCGCCGCGATGGTGGGAGCGACCGCCGGCGTGATGGTCGCACCCAAGCTCGGGCTGCAGCCCAACATGATGGGGGCGGTCATCCTGTTCGCCTTCGCCGGCGCGGTGCTGGGTGGCTTCGACTCGCCGCCGGGCGCCGTGATCGGTGGGCTGCTGGTCGGGCTGATGCAGTCGTTCACCGGCGCCTACTGGGTGCCGCACGGCAACCAGCTCAGCCTCGTCCTCGCGTTCTTGCTGATCATGGTCGTGCTGCTCGTCAAGCCGAACGGCCTGTTCGGGAAAGCCCAGGTGTCGCGCGTATGACCCGGGCGTGGGCGGTCGGCATCGTCGGATCGGCACTGGCCGTCTCGATGACGTGGCTCGTCTCCGACTTCCGGCTCTCGCAGTTCGTGATGGTGATCTCGTGGGCGATCCCGATGCTCGGCCTCAACCTGTTGACGGGTTACAACGGCCAGATCTCGCTCGGTCACGGGGCGTTCATGGGCATCGGGGCCTACACCGTGGCGATCCTCGTGCGCGACTACGCCCTGTCGTACCCGGTCGCGATGCTCGCCGCGTTCGTCGTCTGCTTCGTGGTCGGCGGGCTGCTCGGCATCCCGGCGCTGCGCCTCCCCGGAACCAGCCTGGCGCTGATCACGATCGCCCTGGCCCTGGCGTTCCCCCAGATCGTCAAGAAGTTCTCCTCGGTGACCAACGGTGTGTCCGGCATCGTCGTCCCGCCGTCGAGCCAGTTCCGCGCCCCCGAGTGGACGAACCTCTCCAACGACCAGTTCCGCTACCTCGTGTTCACGGCGGTCGCCATGGCGATGTTCTGGTTGGCCTGGAACATCGTCCGCGGCCGGTGGGGTCTGGCGATGATGTCGGTCCGCGACAACCCGGTGTCGGCGGCGTCGATGGGCGTCGACCTGCCGCGGACCAAGGTGGTCACGTTCGCCATCAGCGCCGGGTACGCCGGCGTCGGTGGCGCGATCCTGGTGATGGCCACCGGCTTCGTCGGTCCCGACAACTTCGGAGTGAGCGTGTCGATCAGCATCCTTACGGGCGTCGTCATCGGCGGTCTCGGAACCGTCGTCGGAGCGGTCCTGGGTGGCATCTTCATCCAGTTCATCCCGAACTGGGCCCAGGACATCCCCGGCGGGATGCCGCCCGGGATGGTCTACGGCATCGTGATCATCCTCGTCATGCTGCTGGCGCCGGGCGGAGTGGTGGGGCTGACCCGCCGTGCCAGCACGTGGATCGTTCGCAAGAGCCGCGGGTCGACGGCGCCGCCGCCCGCCGTGAGCGACGACGCCGACGGCCTCCCGAGCGACAGCGCCAAGCCCCTGCGCACCGGCAACCTGGTCTGACGATGTCGTCACCGCCTCACCACCAACACCAACACCACCAAGGGGGAAGCCATGACCACTGCACGACCGGCCACGATCGAGGAGGAGACATGACGACGAAGAGGACGCGGCGGATGCTCGCCGTACTCGGAATGGCCTGTGCGATGCTCGGCTATCAGGCCAGCTCGGTTGCCCGGGCCAGCTCGAACGGCACCGAGCCCGGTGCCGAGGAAGCCACGATGGCCCCCCCGGACGGCTCCACCGCGCTGGCCCCAGCGGTCGACTGCCCCGACCAGGAGCAGGGCCTCACCGACACGTCGATCAGTCTCGGGGGCACCTATCCGCTGTCGGGTCCGGCGGCCGCCTATGCCTCGATCCCCGTCGGGATCGACACGTGGTTCCAGTACCTCAACGACACCGACGGTGGGATCACGGCCGGCGACGGCGTGACCCGTGAGATCGAATGGAACTACCTCGACGACGGGTACCAGCCGCCGAAGTCGCTGGAGAACGTCCGCTCGTTGATCGAGCAGGACGGCGTGTGGCTGGTCCTCAACCCGCTCGGCACACCGCCGAACCTGGCCATCCGCGACTACATGAACGAGGCCGAGGTGCCTCAGCTGTTCGTCGCCACCGGTGCGGCGACGTGGGGCCGCGACATCGAGCAGTACCCGTGGACGATCGGCTACCAGCCCGACTACGAGTCCGAGGGCATCGCCTACACCCAGTACGTGCTGAGCGAGAACCCGGACGCGACGATCGCCGTGGTGCACGCCAACGACGACTTCGGCAAGGACTACCAGACCGGGATCAACGAGGCACTGGGCGACAAGGCCGACCAGCTCGTCGCCGAGGTCACCTACGAGACCACGGACGCGTCGATCGACAGCCAGGTCAGCCAGGCGCTCGAATCCGACCCCGACGCGTTCATCCTGATCGCCACGCCGGCCTTCGCCATCCAGGGGATCAACCAGGCCCAGGCCCTCGGCTACGACGGCATCAAGATCATCACGTCGGTGTCGTCGTCGGTCGGCGCCGTCATCGACAACGTCAACGCCGGCGCGGCCAACGACTGGATCACCAGCGTCTACCTCAAGGATCCCACCGATCCGGCGTACGACGACGATCCGGCGATGCAGCAGTACAAGGACCTCATGGGCCAGTACCACCCCGAGGCCAACGTCGACGACGGGTTGTTCCTCTACGGCATGTCGGTGGCGCAGCTGTTCCAGCACACGCTGGAGAGCATGCCGACGGTCTGCCGGGCGGCGATCATGGAGGCGGCCAAGCACCTCAGCTGGGACGCTCCGCCGCTGCTCCTCGAGGGCGTGTCGATCGCCACGAACGCCCCCGAAGACGGCTTCCCGATCCAGCAGGTGCAGCTCGAGCGCTGGACCGGCGAGCAGTACGAGAAGTTCGGCGACATCATCGACGCCGCCCAGCTCGTCACCGGGTGATCGGCTGACCCGACGCGACGCTCGCCGGCTCCGGTCGGCGGGCACCGCGAACTCGGTCACCCTGGTTCTCGCCGGCGGGAACCAGGGTGACCGGTTCGGCGTGTAGGGGGTCGACCCTCACCGCCCGACGTCGGCGAGGACGTCGACGAACGGGCGGGCGTAGCCGCGGCCGAACGACGACTCGAGCAGCTCGCAGAAGGCGCGGTGCTGGCGCTCGGCCCGGCCGAAGCTGCCCTCGGCGAGGTACGCCTGCATCAGGGCCACCTGGCTGCGCTCGCGCAGCGGGTCGAGGGCGACGAGGCGCAGGGCGAGGTGGATCGCCAGCGAATGGCGTTCGGTGGCGCTCAGGGCGTCGACCAGCACGTCGAGCACGTGGACCTGCAGTTCGGCGAAGCGTTCGCGCTCGAGCAGCGCCCAGTCGTCGTACCAACCGGGCAGCAGGTCCTCGAACAGCAGCTCGCGATCGGTTGCCAGCGCCGACTCGGCGATGGCGCGGGCGGCGGCGCCGGGGTCGGCCGCTCGGGCGCGGTCGATCAGCGCCCAGCCGTCGACCTGCACCCGGTCGACGTCGACGTCGACGCCGGGGTCGAGGGCGAGGCCGGCTCCGCCGACGGCGACGACCGGGTGGTCGCCGTCGCCGTGCAACGTCCACAACGCCGAGCGCAGGTTGGCGAGCGCCCGCGACTCGGTCTTGTCGGGCCACAGCGAGCCGGCGACGAGCAGGCGTGGTTGGGCCTTGCGGCGCAGGGCCAGGAACGCGATCAGTCGGCGCGCCGGATCGGCGACGTCGACGACGCGCGCCGCCGACGTTCAGGGCGAAGCCGCCGATGAGGGTGAGCTGGATCCTGTGCTCGGGCGTGTCCGACATTTCCGCCTCCCTCGCCTCCTGGCCCATCGACGCTGCGATGACGGCGCCGCCGGACGATGGATCAGCGCCGGCCGCCAAGGATCCCTCATTCCGGGGGGATCAGGAGGGGGATTTCGCGATGGCAGACGACGACGCCGATCCCGCCGGGGTCGGGCCGAACGACGAGGCACCGAGCGGGGCCTTCGTCGCCCGGATCTGGCACGACGACCGGGGTCTCCGGGCGCGCGTCCGCCACACCGTCGACCTCGCCGACGCCGAGCAGGTGGCCACCATCCGCGGCGCCAGCGACCAGGTGCTGCCCGACCTCGTCGGCCGGTTCCGCCGCTGGGCGGAGGCCTTCGCCGCCGATGACGACGAACCGTCTCGTCCCGCTGACGGCGCGATGACGGAGCAATGACGCCGTCGGTCGCACAGTGACAGCCGCCCGCGCGGACGAGCTCGACCAGCCAGGAGGAAGCCGTGCCCTCGACCCTCATCATCCCCGGCGTCCAGGTCCGGACGCAGTTCGAGCCGAGCCCGGTCCTGCCGGGCGCGACCGGTGTGCTCGGCGTCGTCGGCGTCGCCGACCGCGGCCCCGTCGAGCCGACCCCGCTCGGCAACGTCGCCGAGCTGATCGACCAGTTCGGCCCGGCGAGCCGCTACACGATGCCCGAGATCCGCACCGCCTTCGCCAACGGCGTGTCCCGGGTGTGGGTGTCGCGGATCGCCCCGGGCCGGGGGCGCAAGGCGTCGATCGTCGTCAACGACGCCGACGGCGAGCCGTGTGTCACGTTCGTCGCCCGCGCCGAGGGGAACTGGGGCAACCGCCTCTCGATCGGCGTGACCCCGGTGCTCTCGCTCAATCGCCTGGGGGCGAAGTACGTCGACCTCGAGGTGCGCCTCGGCGACGAGGTCGTCGAGCGCATCGAGAACGTCGTCGCCGACCCCGACAGCCCCAACGACCTGTTCGCCAAGGTCAACGGCCAGTCCCGCCTCGTCGATCGCCATCGACCCCGTCTTCGGGACCGACCTCCCCGGCACGATCGCCCAGACCCCGTTCGCCGACGCCGACGCCGCGCCGGCGACGGCGACGCTGCGGCGGGGCAACACCGACCTGATCGCCCTGGCCGCCAAGCGGGCCGGCGCCGCCGGCAACCTGCTCTCGGTGCAGCTCGCCGCGGCGCCGGCGAGCCGCACGCTGGCCGGCGCCGACGGGCCGAGCATCGTGGTGAGCACGCGGGCCGTCCGCACCGACGGCACCCAGTTCTCGATCACCGTGCAGCCGAGCGGGGCCGACGCCGTCAACCTCACCGTCAACCCGCCGGGCGGCGCCGCCCTGCGCACCTACGGTCCGGCGAGCACGGTCGACGCACTGGTGGCGGCAGCGGCCGCCGATCCCGACGTGCTCGTCACCGGCGCCGGCGCCCAACTCCCCGCGCCGGTCAACCAGGTCGACCTGCAGCGCCGGGTCGACGTGATCGTGTTCACCGAGGGCCGCGAGCCGCGGGTGTACACCGGCATCGGCTCCAACGACCAGCTGGTGGCGATCAACGACCCGGCGGTCTCGTTCAGTCTGATCGGCACCCCCACGCAGTTCCCCCTGGCCGACGCCGGCACCGCCCTCACCGGCGGACGCAACAAGGGACCGGCGCTGGCCCTCGGTGCCGACGCCGCCAGCGCACCGCTGCTCGAGCTGGTGCCGGCCCCGAAGGCACCCGCCCTCGAGGTGGCGGTGACGCAGGGGACCTCCACGCTCGACGGGGCCACGGCGGTCGTCTCCCTCGACGTGTTCGCCGGCGGCGAGCGGGTCGAGTCCTACAGCAACCTCACCCTCGACCCCGACGACCCGCAGTACCTGCCCGACGTGCTGGCGGCAGCGATCGCTCGTCGTGCGGGCCAAGGACCTCAGCGTGCGCAGCCGCACCTCGTCGCTGCCGCAGGGCCCGACCGACCTATCGGCTCGCCGGCGGCATCGCCCCGTCCACCGACGACTACCAGGACGCCCTCGACCGGCTGGAGGGTGCCGAGGAGGTCGACCTGGTGATCGCCGCCGTCGCCCAGGAGCTCGACGACGCCGGCGTGCGCACGGTGCACCAGGCGGTCGTCGCCCACTGCACCCGGATGGCCGACGTCGCCCGCAACCGCATCGGGCTCGGCTCGGTGACCGCCGCCGAGGCGGCCACCGTCAGCAGCGTCCTCGACCACGCCGACGACGTCCGCAGCGACCACTTCATCCTCGTCGCCCCGGCCGGACTCGAGGCGGCCGTCGCCGGCCTGCTCGGCCGGCAGGACTACTTCGAGTCGCCGACGTTCAAGACGATCGCCAGTCCCGACGCCACGCCGGGCAACTACACCGACGCCCAGCTCGAGCAGCTGATCCTCGGCAACGTCTCGGTGGTCAACGAGCGGCGGCGCCGCGGCGTGATCGTCGTCAAGGGCCTGCTCACCAGCGGGATGCAGATCAACGTCCGGCGCACCGCCAACAAGGCCGTCCGCGACGTGCAGGCCCTCGCCGAGCGCTACATCGGCCTGCTCAACAACGACGGCAACCGCCGCGCCCTGCTCCAGCAGGTCCTCGCCCTGCTCGGCCAGATGGAGCGCGACGGCGCCCTCGTGCCGAGCACCGACGGCAAGGACCCGGCCTTCGCCGCGGCCGTGTACTCGAGCCAGAACGACGCCGCCCTCGGGATCGTGCGCATCGACATCGCCGTGCGACCCGTCCGATCCATCGACTACGTGTACGCCACCATCCTGGTCAAGAACTGAGGTCTGCCATGCCGCAGCTGATCTACACCGCCGCTCGCAGCGAGGCCAAGGTCAACGAGGAGACCGTCGACGGCCTCCAGGCGATCGACTACCGCGTCGTGCGCAACCGCCACGACGTGGGCGCCGTGGGCACCAACGAGCGCGTCGCCGTCTACTACGGCCTGACGATGGTCGTCGGACGGCTCCGCGTCGCCTCGGTGAACGCCAAGCTCGACGACCTGCTGAAGAGCGGCGACTCGTTCGACATCTCCGTGCACCTCACCCACGGCGACAGCGAACGCACCGTCGCCTTCCAGCAGTGCTACATGGAGGACAAGGCGTTCGCCCTCGACACCGAGCACCACGGCGAGACGATCTACACGTTCACCGCCCGGAGCGTCGAGGAGAGCTGACGTGACGCTGCTGGTCGACGCCGCGGCCGGCGCGGTGGTCGACGGCGAGCGGCGCTGGCCGCTGCGCCTCGACTGCCGGACCGGCGCCGCCGTGGTCACCTTCGGTGACCGCGAGCTGGCGATCGCCCCGTTGCAGTGGCGGCACAAGCAGCGCCTCGCCCGGTGGGCCCACCTCGGACCCGACTTCGTCACGAGCCAGCGCGCCGCCCTCGCCCTCGACCCGGCTGACGAATGGGCCGACGACGACGTGCTGCGTCGTGGCGGCGGTCGCCGAGTTCCTCGACGCCGCGACGCTGCCGCTCGCCCCCGACCTGCTGGCCGAGGTGGCGATCGAGGCCTGCCGGGCGACGGGCCTCGCCCCGGCGGCGTTCGACGATCGCGACGCCTACGACGTCGAGTCGATCTGGCGCGTCGGCTCCGGGGCCGCCCATGCAGCGCCGCAGCCGACGACCGCTCGTGCCGTCGGCGCGACCGCCGCCGATCCGTGGGCCGATTCCACGAGCATCGTCTTCGTCGCCGAGCCGCCGCCCGAGGTACGGCGACCCGAAGCCGACCCCGACCCCGCGGTCGTCGAGGCTGGTGTCGACGCGTCCGGCCCGAGCGCCCGGGCGCGCCCAACGTTGCGGCGCCCGAGGGAGCGGCCGCCGACTCTTCGCCTTCGGTTGACGACCCGACGTCCGTCGAGACCGCGGCGGTGCCGCGGTCGACGCCCATGCGTCGCGATGCGCGGCGCTATCGCGTCGCCCCGGCGGTCGAGCCCGGTGCGGCACTCCGTCCGCCCGGCCGCGGCCGCCGCCGTCACCGCGATCGTCGATCGCGACGCCGTGCCCACCGACCACGCCGGCCTGCCGGCGCGACCGGACGCACCACCGGCACCGCTGCCGGCACGGTCGGGACCGGCGAACGCGTCGGGGCGATCGAGGTCACCACCGCCGGTGGACCGCTGATCCCGCCGGCGGCGCCCGCGTCGGCGATCGCCCGGCGCCAGCCCGGACGGTGGGCCGACCACCCGGTCGCCGACTCCTTCCCCTCACGCCCGGCGCCCGGCACCGAGACCGACGACGACGACGCCCGGCTCGACGAGCTGGTCGACGCCGTGGCCGCCCGCCTCGCCGACCAGCTCGCCATGACGTCCGACGACCTCGGCATCGAGGTGTGACGTGACGACGCCGATGGTCGACGACCTCCAGCTCACCGCCGTGCAGTGGCTCCGCCAGGAGACCCAGCAGGGCTTCGCCGAGCAGCGCGTCGCCGGTCTCGACGGCGCCGTGCACCAGAAGGTCGGGCGGCGGTCGCACCGCGTCGTGGTCAGCGGCCTGCTGCTGCCCGAGACCGCCGACGACGACCTGGCCACCCTGCAGGACAAGGCGTCGAGCGGCGCCGAGGTCACGTTCACCGCCGACATCGTCACCGCACTCGAGGTGGACAAGATGGTGGTCGAGTCCTTCGCCGCCGAACAGGTGCCCGGCAGCGCCGGCCAGTACGCCTACACGATCGTGCTCGCCGAGAGCCCGCCGCTCCCGCCGCCGGCCGAGGTGAGCCCGTTCGGCGGCCTCGACGACCTCGGCGGCCTGGGTGACGTCGGCTTCGGCGACCTCGCCGGCCCGCTCGGCGACATCGCCGACGCCGCCGGCGCGGTCACCGGCGCGCTCGACGCGGCGATGGACGCGGCGAAGGCGGTGCAGGGCCTGGCCGCGCTCGCCGGCGGACTGGGCGACCTGTCCAGCCTGTCCGACCCGCTCAAGCCGATCACCGACAAGCTCGGGGAGCTGCGCTCGCTGCCCGACACGCTGGGCCGGCTGCCCGGCCTCATCGACGGATTGGGGGGCTGATGCAGTAGTTCGGTGCTCGCCCCCGCCTACACGGTGACGCTGGGCAACCAGCGCTGGACCACGCAGGCGATCGGGCTGACCGTCGTGCTCGACGCCGCGCCGGCGATCGACCGGGCGGTGGTGACGTTCCCGGCCGCCGCGCCCGTCGATGCCGCGACCGACGACCCCGCCGTCATCGAGCTCGGTGCCGGCGCCGGCGACGATCCGATCGCCGTGCTCACCGGCACCGTCCGCGCCATCACCCGCGGCGAGCGCACGATCACGGTCGAGTGCACCGACGCCGGCGCCGCCCTCGCCGGCTACCGCCCGGCGACGTCGTTCGAACAGACGTCGGCCGCCAGCGTGGTGCGGGCGCTGTGCGCCGACGTCGGCGTCGACGTGGGGCCGGTCGACACCGGGCCGACCCTGACGGCCTACGTCGCCGACCCCACCCGCTCGGCCCTCGACCACATCGCCCGCTTGGCCGGGTGGAGCGGCGCACTGGCGTCGATCGACGGCGACGGCCGGGTGACCACCCGGGTCGTCGACGGCGCCCAGCCCGACGTCGCCCTGCGCCACGACCGCGAGGTGCTGCGCATCAGCCAGCGCACCGTCGCCGCCGCGACGACGTCGTACGTCGTCGCCGGCGAGGCCGGCGCCGGATCGGCGGCGCCGCCCGACGCCGCCCGCCCGACGTCGGACTTCTTCGCCGGCGACCGACCCGACGGGCCGGGCGTCGGCACCCGCTGGTCCTTCGAGCCGGCGTTGCGCACGCCCGATGCCGCCGCCGTGGCCGGCGCCGCGCGCGGCCGCACGGCCGGCTCGCTGCGCCACCGCACGTCGCTCGACGCGTGGCTGGTGCCGGCGCTGCGCCCGGGCACCGTCGTGCGCCTCGACGAGCTGCCCGACGGCCTGGCCGCCGGTCCGCACTGGGTCGAGCGCGTCGTCCACCGCGTCGGACCGGGCGGCGCCACCACGTCGGCCCGGCTCGCCGAGGCCGGCGCCGCCTTCGACCCGCTCGCCCTGCTCGGCTCGCTCGCCGGCGCGCTCGGGAGCCTGCTGTGAGTGGGACGAACGTGCCCCTGCTGGTGCAGACGGTGCGCGGCCTCGCCCGCGACGAGGTCCTCGCCCGCTGGACGACGGCGGCGGCAGTGGTCCGCTCGGTCCACGGCGGCGCCGAGCACGCGTGCACCGTGCAGTTGCGCGAGACCGGACTGGTGCTGCCCCGAGTGCCGATCGCCGTCGGCGTCCTCGGTCTCGTCGCCCTCCCGAACGAGGGCGATCTCGTCGTGGTCGCCTTCAACGGCGGCGACGTGCACGGCGGCGTGGTCGTCGGGCGCCTGTACGACGAGGTCACGGCGCCGCCGGACCACGGCCCCGGCCAGGTCGTGTTGAACCTGCCCGCCGGCGAGACCGCCGACGACTCCCGCCTCCTGCTGACGGTCGCCGTGCCCGGCGACGGCACTCGCTCGGTCACGCTGACGCTCGGCGGGTCGGTCACGGTCGGGGTGACGGTCGACGACAGCGGCGTCGTGCTCACCGCCGGCGAGGCGTCGCTCACCCTCCAACAGACGTCGAGCAGCGACGCCGAGCGCGACGCTCGAGGTCGGCGGCTCGTCGGTCACCGTCGAGCAGGGCGGTGACGTCACCGTGAAGGCGACCGGCACGCTGACCCTGCAGGGCACCAACGTCGAGATCTCCGGCGACGCCAGCGTCAAGGTCGCCGGCCAGACGATCGCGTTGAACTGAGGACGGCGATGGGACAGCCAGCAGCCAAGGCCAACGACCAGGTGGTGGGCACCGACATCCACCTCGTGATGGTGCCGGCCGGCCCGGCCCTGGTGCCGACGCCGCTCCCCCACCCGTTCAGCGGCCTGCTCGACGGCAGCCTGTGCTCGACCGTCACCATCGGCGGACAGGCCGCGGCGACCGTCGGGTCGACGGCGTCCAACCAGCCGGCTCACCTGCCGACGCCGCCCGGCACGTCGTTCGTCACGCCACCGACCAACCGGGCGACGGTCGTGCTCGGGAGCGCGACCGTCACGATCGGCGGTCAACCGGCGGCCCGCGCTGGCGACACCGCCACGACGTGCAACGACCCCGCCGATCTGCCGGTCGGAACCGTCGTCGCGGCCGGCACCGTGATGGTGGGAGGCTGAGTGGCTCTCGCAGCGACGACCACGCTCGGCATCGACGTCGGCCTCACCCACGCCACGTTCGCCGGCGGCGGGCTACCGCTCGACGTCGCCGACTCGTGGGGCGGGCTCGACCTCGGCATCGGCGCCGCCGGCCGGGGGATCCCGGGTCACCCCGGCGGCGACGACCTCACGCTCGCCGCCGAACGGGCCAACCTCGGCCAGGCGTTGATCCTGCGGCTGCTCACGCCGCTCGGCAGCCTGGCGCCGCTCGGCCATCCCGACTACGGCAGCCGCCTCACCGAGCTGATCGGCGAACGCAACGACGAGGCCCACCGCAACCTCGCCCGCCTGTTCACCATCCAGGCCGTCGCCCAGGAGCGCCGGGCGACGCTCGCCGACCTCGTGGTCGACGTGCCGGCCGGTCGCCCCGACGTGATCGCCATCGCCTTCTCCGTGCTGCCCATCGGATCGGTCGACCCGCTCGACCTCGCCGTGGAGGTGGCGGTGTGAGCGAGCGAGTCTTCGAGCGAGCGAACGATCAAGCACGGTCTTCGGTATCTGGGCGCGGTCCGACCTCCCGGGTCATCTGGGCGCGATTGGTTGCGGATACCGCAACCGATCGCGCCCGATCCACGTGGAGCGAGTCGTCAGGGTGCAGCGATGATCGGCGCCGACGGCATGGGCATCAGCGCCCGCCAGTACCCCGACATCGTGCGCGACGCGCTCACGGTGCTGACGAGCGGGACGGCCGGCGAGCGCTGTGACGTCACGATCGACACCTCCGCGCCGCTGCCGGTCGCCACTGCCCTGCTCGCCCGCCCGGCCAAGCGCGTCTCGTCGGTGAGCGGCCTGCTGCTCGGCGCCGACGGAGGCCTGAAGCCCTACACCTTCGGGCTCGAGGAGTACGACCTGCTCGGCGAGCCGGGCGACCCCGAGAGCCTGCGCTCGATCCGGTTCCGCCCCCACGGCGCCCATCAGCCGGCCGCCGGCACCCAGGTCACGGTCAACTACTACCCCCGGTCGGCCGACGCCTCGCCGATCACCGACATCACCGTGGGTGGCGTCGCCCGCACGTTGATCGAGGCGGTCTGCCACGAGCTGGCGGTCGTGTCGGCACAGGTCGAGGACGCGTACGACTCCGGGTTCGTCGACACCGCCGCCGGGTCGTCGCTCGACCGCCTGGTCGCCCTGCTCGGCTACGTGCGCTACCGCGCCGGCCGCCCCACCGGCGTGGTGAAGTTCGGCCGGCGCGCCGGCGCCACCGGCACGGTCGTCATCCCCGCCGGCACCCCGGTCACCGACGCCCAGGACACCATCCGCTACGAGACGACCGAGACGCGGACCATGCAGGCCGGCGAGTCGGTGTGCGAGATGCGCGTGCGGGCCACCACCGACGCCACACCGGCGGTTCCCGAGCACACGCTCGTGGTGGTGCAGCGGGCGATCGCCGGCGTCGACACCGTCGACAACGAGCGGCCGACGGCGGCCGCGGCGGTCGACGAGACCGACACCGAGCTGCGCGCCCGGGCCAAGGTCGCCCTGCAGGTCGCCAACAAGGGCACGCCGGCGGCGATCCGCGACGGTCTGCTCGCCCTGCCCGACGTTCGCGACGTCGTCGTGGAGGAGCTCCCGAACGGCGTGCCCGGCGAGCTCCGCGTCACCGTCAGCACGGCCGACGGCGCCGACGACCTCTCGCCCACCGTGCTCGCCAAGCTCGAGGAGCTGCGACCGGCCGGCATCCGTCTGCTCACCGGCTCGGCGGCGACGGTGACGCTGGCGGCGCGTGTCGAGCTCACGCTCGCCGGTGGCCACCTCCCGGCGGCCGATGTCGAGGCGGTCCACCGCGCCGCCGCCACCGCCCTCGTCGGCGCCGTCACCCGGACCGGCGTCGGCCAGAAGGTGCGCGCCGCCCCCGCGGCGGCGGCGATCCTCGCCGACGCCCGGGTGGTCGACGTCGTGCTGCGGCTCGGTCCGAAGGGTTCCGACCCCGGATCGCCTGGTGCCGACTTCGTGCCGGACGGCGGTGCGTCGGTGCGCCTCGACGTCGCCGACGTGGCGTTCGACCCCGACCGCTACGAGGACGCGGCCGCGCCGACTGCGCCCACCGCGGTGGCCGTGTCGGCGACGGTCGCGGCGACGCCCGAGACGGGCACGGTCGCCACCGAGCTCGCCGGCCTGCTCACCGCCCGCCTGACCGCGCTGGTCTCGTCGATCGGCGCGGGGTCCGTGATCGACGCCAACGCCGTGCTCGACGCCCTGCGCGACGACGCCCACTACCAGCTCGATGCGCTGACGCTGCAGGCGCGCTTCACGCTCGGCGACACGTTCGTCGAGGTCGCTCCCGGCGGCGCCGCCTTCACCGCCCAAGCCGGCCAGACCTTCACCGTCGCCGGGGTCACGGTGCGCTGATATGGCAACGCTCGACACCCTCCTCGACCTGCTGCCGCCGCCGTGGACGCAGCACCCGGCATCGGTCGTGTCCGCCGTGCTCAACGTGGGCGCCCTCGAGCTCGACGCCGGCCAGGAGGACGTCGACCGCCTCCGGCGCACCCACGGCTTCGACACCGCCTACCGCCTCGGCGACCTCGCCAAGATCGTCGCCCTGCTCGGCGTGACCCCGCTGCCGTGGGAGGACGACATCGACCTGCTCCGGCCGCGCGCCCGGGCGCTGATCGACGCCCAGCTCGCCGGCGCGGTGGGCAAGCGCGAGATCGGCCACTTCGTCGTCGACTACCTCGTCCGGGTCGGCTCCGCCATCGACGTCGAGATCGTGCGCGGATTGCCGCGGCTGCGCGACTGGGAGCAGGCCTACCCACCGGACACCTTCGCCCCCGGCCACGACGGCATCGATGACGGCGCGCCCGACGACGGCGGCGCCGATCCCCCGCTGCGCTTCGTCGAGTGGCCGCGGCGCACGCGACGGCAGCGATCAACTCGGTGTCGTGCCCTACCTGTACCGCTGGACCGAGCACAACGGCGGCGTGTTCCCGGCCGCCCCGCGGCTGGAGATCGTCGGCCTCCCGGGCGGGCTGACGGCGGTGCCGATCGTTGCCGACCTCACCGCCGGAGCCCTGATCGGCTGGCGCGGCGTGGTCGGCGCCGGGCGCCGGCTGGTCATCCGCCCCGCCGACGACGCCGCGCCGCCGGGCGAGGGCGGCGTGGTCGCCGAGCTCGACGACGAGGTCAGCGGCCGCCGCGACGTGAGCGACCGGCTGTTCTCGGTGTCGTCGTTCACCGCGGGCGTGCCGTTCGCGCCCGCCGACGTCGACGCCGAGCCGCGGCTGTTCGCCTTGGCCCAGGGCGACAACGAGCTGCGCTACCTCAACGCCGGGCTCTACGACGTCGACGGGATCGGCCACGTCGCCTTCGCCCTGGCGCCCGACGATCTGTGCGAGGGGGCGTTCGACCGCACGACGTTCGACCACTCCCTGTTCCCCGCCGGCCCGGTGGCGTTCCTCGCGATGTCATGGGTGGAGCGGGTGCCGGCGACGTTCCGCGTGGGCGTCCGGCGCGACATCGTCGTGCACCAGCGGGCGGCCGACAGCGCCATCGTGGGCGAAGTGGCCGACGCCCTCACCCGTGGTCTCGCCGAGCTGCGCGCCGCCGCCGTGGTCGCCGAGATGGAGCCGCAGGGCCTGCGCGAGGAGCAGCGTCAGGAGGCGCGGGTGGCCCTCCCGTGGGTCCGCCTGCGACCCGAGGTGGCGCCGTCGGGCGACGGCGAGCGGTTGGCGGTGAGCGCCCGCTTCGGCGACTCGCCGCTCGGCGATTCGAGGTTCTCGTGAACGGAGGCGACATGCGGGTTCGATCCAGGTTCCCCGGTCCGGTGGGCCGGCTGCGGCTGGTGGCCGCCGGCGGCGAGGAGCGCCGGGCGACCAACAGCGTCCTCGCCGGCGGGGCGGGACTCGTGGCGGGGCTGTTCAGCGGCCAGGTCACCACCCCGATCGATCGGGTCAACGTCGGCTTCGGCACGGCCCCGCTCGGGCCCGACGGCACCGCGCTGCAGCCCGGCACCGCCGACCCGTCGACCCTCACCGGACCGGTCGCCGCCGGCGACTTCACCGTCACGCCCGCCGCCGACGTCGTGCGGGTGGCGATCACGGCGACGTTCACCCCGACCGTCGCCCTCGACGGCGTCACCGAGGCCGGCCTCGGCGCCGGCGACGTCCTCTACAACCACGTGCTGTTCGACCCGGTGCGGCTCGAGGCCGGCCAGGCCGTGAGCTTCTTCTGGGAGATCGACTTCCCCTTCGGCCACTAGACGCCCCAACGACATACGAGGTAACCCCATGGCGAACAACCTGATGCTCAACGTGTTCGGCTTCCCGGCCGCCAACCGGGACCTCACCGTCGAAGTGCGCGACCCGATCACCTCCGACGTCGTGCGCACGGCCAAGCCGTTCCTCGACGGGACGGTGCGCCTGCCCGGCATCGACCCCGGCGCCTACGAGCTGGCGATCCTGCACCCCAACCTCGCCCTGCCGGTGGTGCGGCGGCCGATCCGCATCCTGCCCTCGGGCGACACGCGGGTCTCGGTGGTGATCGACCCCTCGCAGTTCCGCAACACCCCGATCGAGGACATCCCCGACGCCAACCTCGGGCCGGTGCGCGACACGGTGACGTCGATCGGCGAGACCGCCCTGCCGCTCACCCACAAGCAGGCCGGCGAGGCGATCCGCGCCGACGACTGGAACGCGATGGCCGGGGCCGTCCACGACCTCGCGTCCGCCGTGGCCGAGCTGACCCGGCTCGTCAGCCCGACCGGCCACGACCACCCGGAGCTGGTGGCCAAGTTCGACGAGATGTCGAGCAACTTCGACCAGCTCGTCAACACGCTCAGCGCGTCGATGACCGAGCTGCAGCGCCAGATCCAGGCCCAGCGCTTCCGCCGCCAGATCGACGACCTCGTCTCCGTCGGCGACCTCGACAACGCGACCCTCGGGGCAGCTGTACACGCTCGTCGGCAACCTCGAGACCAACGTCACCGACTCGCCGCTGGTCTACGGCCGCCGGGCTCGCGACGTCGGCCAGCAGCTCACCGCCGCTGTCGCCCAGGTGCTCGAGACCAGGCCGGACCTCAGCAGCGCCCCGGCCGTCGACGCCCTCGCCCAATCGACCGACCTGCTGCGCACCCAGCAGGCGACGACGTACACGTCGGAGATCGAGTTCCACCGCCGGACCGACCGCACCCTCGGCGCCGGTGGCCTCTCCGCCTTCCGACAGGTGAACTGACGTGGCGTCGCAGCAGACCCGGATCAACGCGCTTGCTCGACCAGCTCGCCGGGCTCGGGGCCAAGCGCACCGGGATGCCGATCGACGCCGACGATTGGAACGCGCTGATCGACACCGTGCGCGGCACGCTCGAGGTGGCCGCCGCCCAGGACGTAGCGACCAGCGGCACCCTCGACCTGCGCTATGCGCCGGTCGACCACGAGCACCTCGCCCAGGTGACGACGGAGTGGCTCGCCGCCGAGCTGCGCACCACCGTCGTCGGCGGCGGGCCGGCCCCGAGCGTGACGGCGACGATCGCCGGTTCGCAACTCGGCTCCCAGGTGGGCCGGCTGCTCGAGGAGGTCGGCCGCGTGCGCACGGTGCTCGAGGACCAGCAGGCGCGCATCGACCGCTCGATCACCTCCGACCTCGACCGCACCAGGGACGTCGCCGACCTGCGCAGCCAGGTCGGCACCGTGAGCGAGCTTCGCGGCACGGTGGCCGGGCTGGAGCAACAGCTCCAGGCGACGACCGGCCAGGTCCAGAACCTCGACAGCCTGCGCGCCGCGCTGACCGACGCGACCGGTGCCACCATCGACGTCGGCGCCCTGCAGGGCAGCGTCCTCGCAGCTGTCCGGGTTGCGCGACAGCCTCACCGACGCCCAGGGCAACCTCGTCCGCATGCGCGACGTGCTCGCCCGCCTCGACGAGGGCGCCGTCGTCGACCCCGGTGGGGGCGGGCTGGACAACCGCTTCGACGACCTGCGCGGCGAGCTCGAGAACACGGTGACGACCCGCCTCGACGCGGCGACGACGCAGCTCGGCACCACCGCCGACGAGCGGGCGGCCCAGCTGCGCGCCGACCTGACCACCCAGCTCGGTGCCCAGGTCGACCAGTCGGTCGCCGCCGCCCGCGGCGCGATCGAGCAGTCGACCGACGCCCGCATCACCGCGGCGGAGCAGCGCCTCGACGCATCGGTGGCCGGCGCCGTGCAGACGGCGACCGCCGGCGTGCAGGACCAGCTCGCCGGGCTCGCCCGCTCCGCCGTGCGCGACGGCCTCGGCGACGTCGACGCCCGCATCGCCACCGCCGTCGACGCCTCGCGGGCGGCGATTGCCGACGGCGTCCGCGCCGACGCCACCCAGGCCGCGAGCGCGGCGGCCGACGCCCGGGTGACCGCGGCGCTCGCTCCGCTGACCGAGCAGGTCACCGGACTCGGCACCACCGTCGCCGGCCTCGATACCACGGTCGACGCCGCGGTTGCCGACGCGCGTGGGCGCCCGACTCGACCAGCTGCGGGCCGACGTCGACGCCAGCACGACGGCGCGCCTCGACGATGCCCGCGCCGCGCTCGCCCAGTCGATCGCCGACCAGGTCGCCCAGACGGTCGACGCCCGTGTCGGCGACCTCGATGCCCGTGTGACGACCGCGGTCGACGGCCGGCTCGCCGACCTCGACGCGCGCATCGACCAACGGGTCGCCGCGCGGACGTCCGGGCTCGCCGACCAGGTGCGCGCCGAGGTGCAGTCCCAGGTGGGCGCCCTCGACCTGACCGGACAGCTCAACGCCCTGGAGACGCGCGTCACCACCAACCTGCGCGGCGAGATCGCCGCCTCCGAGACGCGCGTCGAGGCCAACCGGTCCAGCGCGCTGACCGACCTGGCGACCCAGCTGCGGGGCGAGAACGCGGCCGCCTCGGCCGGGCTGGAGAGCCGGCTCAACAACGAACTGCTCACGCGGATCAACACCGGCGGCGTGATCGTCCGCCCGAACGGCTGAGCGAGGGAGCGGGCGAGCGTGCTCGACGGGCTGGAGACCAAGCTGGTGGCCGTCGTGGCCGACGCCGTGACCGGGCGCGCCAACCTCGACGTCGTGCAGTCCGCCGGGCCCGGCGACGACCCGACGGCGGGGCGCACCGTCGCCCGCATCGGGGTCGACAGCGTCGCACCCGAGCGCGGCTTCGACCGTGACGTGATCGAGGTGACCGGCCCGAGCACGGCACCGGTGAGCCGGAGGGTGCTGCCGGTGCAGTTCGTCGCGGCTGCCCACTTCGCCGCCCGCCCGACCGACGGCGGGGCGCCGGCTCGAACCGCCGCCCGCACCCAGCTGGTCGGCGACGTGTCGGCGGTGGCCCACGCCGTCGCCGGCCCGACGTTCGTCGCCGGGTCGGCGTTCGCCGTGGACGGCGACCCCGGGTTTCGCCGTGCGCTCGTTCGCGCTGGCCGACGGCGACCTCGATCCCGATCCGGTCGCCGGCGACGACCCGGCGCTGCTGCGGGCGGTGCTGCACTGGGACGGCCGGGCGATCGTCTGGCCGACGTCGCCCCCCGGACCCGAGGGCGTGGTGCTCGGGGTCGACGTGGCCCTCAACGCGACGCCGCTCGTCCTGTCGGCCGCCGCGCCGGTGGTCACCCGGGGCGGCGACACGGTCGTGTCGATCGGCGGCATCGGCGGCCGCCGCCTCACCGACGTCGACCCGCCGACTCGCGAACCGCTGGCGCTGGCGATCTCCGTCACCAGCGACCTGCCGCCCGCCGATCGCGGCCGCATCGACGGCGGCACCGCCGGCACCGAGCCGGGCGTGCGCATCGTGCCGATCGACGACGCGGTGACCACGGTGACGTACCGCGCGCCAACGGCGTCGCTCGGCACGGTCGGCGTCGAGCTGGTCGCCGTGCACTACGCCACCCGCGAGGGCGGCCGCGGCGTCTTCATCGACGCCCTCCCGATCCGCCTGGTGGAGGCGTGATGGTCCGCCCCGCCCCGCCGCCAATCGTCTCCACAACGCTATCTGGGCGTGAACAGTCCCGGAATACGCTGACCGATTCGCTGCCCAGATCGCGGTGTGGGACAGATCGCGCCCAGATCGCGGGGGCGGCTGCTCTGGAAGACGGGTGGCGGGCGGGAGTGGCGTCAGGTCGGGCACTTTCGTCCGCGCGAACGACGTCTCCCACCGCGCTCGTTTCGCGGACCGAGCGGGACGTGACGACGAGGACGTCCGCGGCGAGCCCGTTTGGGCGCTCTCGCTCGACGTCGGCGATCAGCACCGGCCCGACCGGGCGCGACGGCTCGGTGAACTGCTCCTTCATGGCTCTTCCAGCCGTGACCAACAACGCGGCTCGGACCCGTTCCGGACCCACGGAGGGCCCCGACATCGAGAACGTGGGTGACCAGATCGAGGATCGGGGTGCGCAGATGACGTTTGAGGACGTCGGGACGCTCTTCTATGCCGCCGAGCTGATCGACGCCGAGGTGGTGGCGCTCGCGTACGCACCGGCGTTCGTCGCTCACTTCGTCGACCCGCTCGGGCCGTGCACCCAGGTCGACCTCGCCGACGGCGTGCCCCAGGACTGGGAGCTCGGTGTGCCGTTCCTGCCGGCGATGGACGAGGTGCGCGTGACGACGGCCCGGCTCGACCTGCGCGGCTTGCGGGTGGCGGTGCCGGCCGAGGGCTGGACCGCCACGGCGCAGTCGAAGGGTTTCCGCATTACCCTCGCCCAACCGGCTCGGCTGGTGGCGATCGCCTTCGATCCCCACAGCCGGCGACGCCGCTCGGGGACGGCCAGACGCTGCGCCTGCTGCTCAGCCCCGCCGATCCCGCCGGCCCGCCGTCGTTCGTCGACCCACCGTTCCCCCTCGGCGCGGCCTACGCGGCGATCCCCCGCCGGATCGGCCAGCGCTCCGACGGCGGGTTGACCGTCGCCGACCTCGACCCGACGTTCGGCACCAGCTGGCTCGTGCAATGGGCGGTCGGCAACGACGCCACCGAGCTGGCGCCGGTCGACGTCACGACCACGGTCCGTTCCGTCACCGTGGAACGGGCGGTCGCCGACGCCCGCCTCGAGCTGCGCCCCGACGACGACGACGGCGGCGACCCGGTCTTGGTGTGGAACCACCCCGGCGTGCTCGACCCGGCGACCGGCCTGCAGCCGGTCGACATGTCACCGATCGCCCGCAAGCGGCTGGCCGACCGGCTGGCCGCGGCGAACGGCGCCGCCAGCCCGCCACCGACGCTCACGCTGCCGGTGCGGCTGGTCGCCGCCACGGGCGGACCGGTGGGCGTGTCCGGCACCGAGCTGCGCGTCGACTACGCCGCCGACGGGCTCCCCGGCGGTGCCGCACTGGCGTTGCGCGGCGAGCCGCAACCGCTCACCCTGTCGGTGCCGGCCGCGCTGCGACCGGCCGGCGGCACGGTGTCGGTGACCGCCCACCACCTCGGTCGCGAGCTCAACGGACCGGTCGGACCGATCGCCACGGCGGGCGGCCCCGGCCGCCAGGTCACGGTCGCCCGCTGGGCGGCGACCGCGCTCGCGGTCGGCGGCGCCGGCGACCGGCGACCCGTCGGTCACCGTCGTCGCGGTCACCGTCGACGTGGCCGCCGACTCCCCCGCTGAGCTGGCGCTCGACCTGCGCGCCGACGTCCACGGCCTGCCCGGTCCGGTGTTGGCCAGTACCGTCGCCCGCCTCGACCCGGGCCCGCGATCGGTGATCGAGCTGCTGGTCGACCGGCCGCCGACCGTCGCCGTCGGTGCGGTGGTGTGGGTGACGGCGCGGGCGACCACGGGCGTGGTGCGCTGGTACGACGACCCGGGCGACCGCCGTCCGGCGCTGCCCGCGGTGCCGGCTCCGGCGGTCCGGGTGAGCGCCGACGGCGGGCTGACCTGGGCCCCCGACGAGGGATCGCTCGCCGGCCCGACCGTGCCCCGCACCCGCCTGCTCCACCGCGTCGACCCGCCCTACGCCCCGCCGGTGCTCGCCATCCGCACCGGCGACGACGTGGTCGTCGCCGAGGTCGCCCTCGCCGCCGGTGGCGCGCCCGACGAGTTCGCCGCCGCGGCCGCCCCGCTCCCTCCGGCGCTCGCCGATCTCGCCGGGCGAACCGTCGGCGCCGGCCGGCGCGACCTCCCGCTGTACCTCACCACGCCGGCCGACCTCGACCTCCGCGTCACCGCCGTCGACCTCGTCTACCCGCCCTCCGCCGGGCCGACCGGGAGCTGACCGTGCCGACCCTCGATCTCGGCATCGACGCCGGCGCCCTGTCGCAGCTCTCGGCACTGCCCGACCAGATCCTCACGGCGGTCGCCACCGCTCGCGAGGCGCTCGCCGGCGCCGACAGCGGCGACGGCACCAACGCCCTCGGCTCGCTCGTCGCCGGCCTCGGCGACCTGCCCAGCCAGCTCGCCAACCTGCCCGATCTCGGCCCCGCCCTCGCCGGGCTCCAGGGCCTGCGCGATCTGGTGCCCGCCGGGCTGCCGGCGTCGGCGGGCGCGGCCGTCGATGCCCTCGGGGCGGTGACCGGCCTGCTCGGCCCGCTCGCCGCGCTCGTCGACGGCGACCCCAGCGCCCTGATCGCCGCGGCGGTCGAGCGCCTCGCCGGGGCCACGTCCATGATCAGCGAGCAGTCCGAAGGCGCCCTCGCGGTCACCGGCGAGCTGCGCCAGTTCTTCACCCTGCTCGGCTCGCTCGACGGGTGGACCTCCCACGCCCCGCCGGCGCGAGGAGGTCGCCGCGCTGGTGGCCAAGGCGTTCATCGGCGCCGACCTCGACCTGCTCGAAGCGCCGGCGCTCGCGCTGGCGAACAGCCTGTCGGGGCTCGACGCCGTGCTGCCCGACGGCGACGACCTCACCCGCTGGCGGACCGGGCTGACCACGGTGGCCACCACGTGGACGCGCGATCGAGACCCGCGTCGCCGCGGACGTCGACTGGCCGTCGCTCGAGCTCGACCTCCAGGCCGCCGGCCGGGCCCAGGCGGACCTGATCGCCGCGCGCGACCGACTGCTCGCCGGCGCCGTGGCCGCGCTCGGGCGCCTCGACCTCAGCGGGCTCGGGGCCGTCGCCGCGGCGATGCGCGCCGTGCCGGAGGTCCCCGAGGTGCGCCTCACCCCGATCCTCGACGGCTTCGTCGCCCAGCTGCGCAGCCTGCGCGACGGGCTCGAGCACTGGGAGCTCGGTCCCGACGACGTCCGCGCCGTCGTGCGCGGTCTGGTGCAACGCCTCCGCGATGCGATCGACAACTCGCCGATCGGCGAGATCCGCCGTTGGCTGCTCGCCTTCGAACAGCGGGTGCTGGCGATGGTCGACAGCCTGCCGCTGCGCGCCGTGGCCGACGAGATCACCGGCACGCTCGACGCGGTCGCGGCGGCGGTCGACGACGTCGACCTCGACGGCCTGCTGGCGCCGGTGACCCACTCTCGGCGAGACCGTCGGCGCGGCCATCTCCGGGCTGGGTGGCGACGCCGTGCGCAACACGATCGGCCAGGTGTGGGACGCCGTCGACACCGCCCTCAACCAGGCGGCCACCGTGCTCGGCCAGCTACGCGACGCCCTCGACGCCGTCACCGGGCCGTTGGGCGAGTTCACCACGCGGGTCGGCCCGGCGGTGACGGCGATCACCGACCTGATCACCGAGGTGCGCGTGGTCGTCGACGCCTTCGACCTCGCCCAGCCGGCCGCCGCGGTCGTCGACAGCCTCCACCGCGCCCGCGACGTCGTCGCCGCGATCGACGTGTCGGTGCTGCCGGCGGACGCGGTGCGCCTCGTCGGCGACGCCGCCGACGCGCTGGCCGACGTCGACGTCTCGGGCGCGGTCAACGGTCCGATCACCGACGTGCTCGACGCCATCGACCCCGGCCCGGCGCTCGCACGCGGCCACCGACGTGCTCGCCGAGGTGGCCACCCAGCTCGCCGCCATCGACCCCGCCCAGCTGATCGCCACGCTCGACGCGCCGGTCGGCGAGGTGCTCGACGGCCTGGCGGCGCTCGACCCGGCCCAGCTGCAACGTCTGATCGACGACGCGGTCGCACCGGTGCGCGAGGCGATCGGCGCGCTCGACGCCACCGCAGTCCTGGCGCCGGCGACACAGGCCTTCGCCGAGCTGATGTCCGGGCTCGACGGCCTGCTCGATCCCGAGCCGATCTTCGCCCCGCTCCAGCAGGCGTACCAGCCGGTGCTCGACGTGGTCGCCGCCCTCGACCCGGCCGCCCTGCTCGACCTCGTCGCGCCGCACATCGGCGGCGTCACCGAGTCGTTCGGAGGGGCGGCCGGCGGCACGGTCGGGCCGACCGCGGTCACGGGGGCGGCGCCGGGTTCAGCGCGTTGCCGTCGAGCGTCGACGCGCTCGAGCGATCTGTTCGGGTTCCGTCCCGGCGATCTCCTCGTCCCGCTGATCGACCTCCACCACCGCTTGATGTCAGCGCTCGAGGGGCTGGCCAGCGACCTGCTCGACGAGGCGGCCGCCGCCCTGAACGTGGCGTTCGGTGGTCGCCTCGCGGCGCTGGCGCCGGATGCCGTGCTGGGGCGGATCGACGATGTCCTGGCCCGCGTCGAGGGCGACCTCGGCATCGTCGCCACGACCACCGCCGTCGCCGATGCCGCCCACGCCTACCAGCGGGTGACGGCCCGCCTCGCCGTCGCCGCCGCCGGCGCGACGGGCGACGCCGTGACGGTGTCGGTGCGCGTCACCGGTTCGCTCCCCACGCTCGACCCGCTCCGCCTCGTCGCCAGCACCGCCCAGGCGACGGCGGTCGCCGCCGGGTCGCGCGTCGCCGCGACCCGCGCCGACCTGTCGGCGCTGCGCACGGCCTACGCCGTGGGCGTGGCGCGCGTCGAGCAGCTCCTGCCCGCGTTCGTCGGCACCGGTCTCGACGGGTCGGGGCTGCTCGGCGCCCTGCGCACCCTCGACCCGGCACCGATCCGCGACGAGGTGAACTCGCTGTTCGACGAGGCCGGCCAGTTCCTCGCCGGGCTCGGCGACGCCGTCGTCGCCGCGCTGGAGGAGCTCGCCACCGCCGCCGAGGACCTGCTCCTGCCGCTCAACCCGACGGCGTTGATCGGGCTGGTGACGCGCATCCACGGCGGGCTGGTCGCCCAGGTGGAGGCCATCGCACCGGCAACGCTCGCCGAGCACGTTCGGCTGGTGTTCGCCGCCGTGCGCCGGCAGCTCGAGGCGCTCGACCCGGCCCAGCTCGTCACCCAGGTCGACGCGGTGCGCCAGGGTCTGCTCGATGCGCTCGATGAGGTGCTTGACGGTCTCCTTCCCGACCCCGCGCCGCTGCACGCCTTGCAGCGCAGCTCCAGCAGTTGCGGCCGAGCCAGCTGCTCGCCCCGGTGACGGCGGCGCTCGCCCCGATCAGCCAGCTCGCCGGGGCGATCGATGCCGACACCCTCGTGCAGCCGCTCGTCGACGGCATCGACCGCATCAAGGAGCAGGTCCCGGTCGTGATCGCCCAGCTCGAGGCCGCCTTCGACGAGGTCCTGCGGGCGTTCCCGAAAGGAGGGGTGAGCGGTGTCTCCGGCAGCGTCTCCGCCAGTGCTTCGGTCGGCTGACCACGATCGGTCGGGCCCGCGGCCGCACGGCACGACCACGATTCGCCTCGTGCCGCTGCCCAGCGGCGAGACGCTGCGCCGCCACGTCGACCTCGCCGGCCGGCGACGGCTCGACGAGCTCCCCGACGGCACCTGGCTGCGGTACCGCTACGACGCCGAGGGACGCCCGGCGGCGGTCGAGCACAGCGACGGCGAGCGGGTCGACTACGCCGTCGGCGAACGGTCGTGGGCGGCGACCACCGCGCGTGGGACGACCACCATCCACCTCGACGACGAGGGGCTCCCGGCGGCGGTCGAGCAGTGCGTGGACGGGATCGTGCTGCGCGCCGACTACCGGCCGGGCCGCGACGGGCCGCCCGGGGGCGGTGCGCTATCCCGGTGCGATCGGCTGGCTGGAGATCGTGCCCGACGGGCCCCGCGCCGTGGCGCTGCGCGTCGGCGGGCTGACGTACGCCCGGGCCGAGGCGACCGGCGCGACGACGACGGTCACGTTCGCCAACGGCGCGACGACGGTCGAGCGCCTCGCGGAGCGGCGCCCGCCTCGACTCGGTGACGATGACGGCCCGCGATCGCCAGCAGCGCTCGATGGCGGTGCGGCGCGACGAGGCGGGGCTCATCACCGCGACTCGACGACCACGACGTGTCCACGACCCCGAGGGCCGCCTCACGGGCGTGGGTGACGAGCGCTGGCGGTACGACGCCGCCGGCCGCCTCGTCGCCGGTCCGACCGTCGCCGTCGGCTACGGCATCGGTCCCCAGGCCGCCTGGTCGGAGACGGCGGCGGGGCGAACCGACTACTGCAACGACGCGCTCGGCCGTCGCACCGAGGCTCGCGTCGGCGCCGCGCGAACCAACTACCGCTACGACCTGTTCGGTCAGTTGGTGGCGGTCGAACGGATCGACGACGACGGCGCCCGGCGTCGATCGTCGAGTACGCCTACGACGGCTTCGGTCGCCTCGTCGCCCGCGACGACGGCCGGGGCCCGAGGTACCAACTCGTCGGGGTCGACGGCCACCGGCTCGTCGACGTCGACGCCGCCGGGCGCGTGGTCGCGTCCTACCTCTGGCTCGGCGAGCAGTGCGTCGGGCGGGTCGACGGCCCGCTCGGCGGTCCGCTGGCGGCGTCGTTCCACCGTGACCCGATCGGGCGGCCGCTCGGGTGGGTCGACGGCGCCGGGCGCCGACACGACGACGACGGTGGCGACGCCTTCGGGTTCGGGGCCACGCTGGCGTGGGACCGACCCGGAGTGGCCGGATTGTTCGGCGATCCGGCGACCGGGCTGGTGCACGCCAGCACCAGATGGCTCGACCCGGCGGTCGCCCAGTTCGTCACCCCGGACACGTGGTTCGGCGAGGATGCCACCGAACAGGTGCCGCCACGGCTGCGCCGCGTCTTCGATGCGATGCCCGGCGGCACCGACTGCCGGGGGTCCGGTCGAGGCGTACGTGTGGTGTCGCTACGCGCCGCTCGATCTCACCGATCCGTCGGGGCACAACTGGCTCGGCCTGATCTTCTCGACGATCTCGTCGCTGCTGTGGGGCATGCAGGCGACGAGCGCGTCGCTGCAGATGTACCTGATCGACTTCATCCTCGACCTCGGCCAGGTCATCGTGTTCCGCGAGGTGTGGGACACGGACGGGTACTGGGCGCGCAGCGTCTACAACCTCGCCGCGCCCACCGCGTCGTACCGCCTGATGGTGCCGTGGGCGTTCTGGCTCAACGGCGTGATGCGGGGCTCGCGGGCGTTCACCGTCGGCAACGTCATCTGGTACAGCGGCGCCGAACTGCGCCAGCTCGAGGACCGCAGTGATCGCGATCGCATCGTCGCCGATGCCGTCGCCACGTTCTTCACGGCGACCGACGCCGTCGCCGTCGACGTGCTGCGTCCGCGCAACCCCAACCTGCTGCTCACCGGCACGGCGTCGGCGGCGGCGGTCACCGACATCACTGGGGTCGCCGTCAGCAACCCGGCCGGAGCCGCGATCGGCGACGTGCTGACGAATGGCGACGCCGTCGCCGTTCGCGTCGTCGGCGCGACCACCGACGAGCTGCAGATGGTCACAACCGTCGGTGGCACCGTCCAGGTCACCCCGGGTCTACCGGCGGCGTTCGGCGGTCAGGCGGTGGAGATCCGCCGCTGCGACGCCGGCCTGGTCAAGCTCTCGAAGGGCGACGACTCGCTCGCCCGCACGATCGCCATCGTCCGCGGCTCGTCGGCCCACGTCGCCCGCCAGGTTCCCGACGACTTCTTCGACAGCGGCGACGTCGATGTGGAGGAGTTCCTCCCGGCCGCCGTTCGCAACGTCACCAACGGGACGATCGCCGCCGAGCAGCTCGTCGTCGACTTCGCCGCCGGCGACGCGCTCGACCCGTACGTCGACGGCGACGTCGTGCGCATCCTCAGCGCCGGTACCTACTACGCCCGGCTCGTCACCGGCACCCGCCCGCCGGCGTCGCTCGTCCTCGACGTCGCCCTGCCGGCCGGCGTGCACACCGGGATGGAGGTCGCCCGGCTGTTGCCCGGCGGCGGGTCGCGGCCAACCAGGCCGTTGCCGGGGCCCGGCTCGGTGTCACCGGGCTGGCCAACCTCACGGCGCGTGAGGGCGTCGCCGTGACGTCGGGCGCCACGGTGGAGCGGCGCATCGTCACCGGCCTGGTCCTCGACTGCACCGTCGCCGCCGTCCCGGCCGCGCTGCAGGGCGTGCAGCCGCTGCCGGTGGCCGTGGTGCGGCCCGACCCGGCGGTGACCACCGACGGCACGGCCGGCGCGGACGCCTCGATCAGCACGGCCGCCGGCGGGGCGGCGAAGTTCAGCACGGGCCAGCCGGTCGAGGTGCGCGCCGGCGCCACCGTGGTGCACGCCGTGCTCGCCGCCGTCGACGCCGGCGCCGACACACTGACGCTCGACACCAACCACGGCATCGCCGCGAACACCCCGCTGAATGTCACGCTGATGGCCACCACGGCCGCCGACACGTTCGCCACCGACGAGGCGATCGGCGGTGCCGGCGACCACGTGTTGGTGGCGGTCAGCGGGTTCGGCGTCATCGCCGCCGGGGCCACGCTGTTGCTCGGGTCGGGCGGGTCGCAGGTCGTGCGCGACGTGACCGCGGCACCCGTGCCGCTGGCCAACCTCGACAGCGCGCTGCCCGCCGCGTTGGCTGCCAACCTCGGTGTCGAGCGGCTCACCGTCGACCCCGGATCGGAACGCCAGGGTGCCAGCGCGCCGCTCGCCCGCATCCGGGTCACGTTCGCCGGCGCGCCGCCCTTCGCGGTCAACGACGTGGTCCACGTCGCCGGACGCAACGGCGTGCCCGATCCGGGTGAGGAGCTGATCGACACCATCGCCGAGATCCGGCCCAACGACATCGTGCTGACGAACCCGTCGAAGGTGACTCTCCCCGGCAACGTCGTCGTCCAGGCGGTGACGAGCACCGGCCAGCGCGGTGCCGGGAAGCTCGACCAGTCGAAGGTGATGATCCCGTCGGACCACGGCGAGGACCCGTACACGCGGCGCGACGCGCTGCAGAACCACGAGATGCGCCACGTGTGGCAGTACGCGCTGTGGGGTCCGTTCTTCCTCAGCCTGCCGATCCCGTGGCTGGTGCACGTCGGCTTCTCGTTCTCGAAGTTCGCCGACAGCGAGCAGAAGATCGTCCGCCACATCGGCCTCGGTGGCCTCGACAGCCTGTTCGCGCTGATCGCCTGGGGCATCGGCGGCCACGAGGGCGCCACCGAGGTGTCGGCGACGGTGGGCGGCGGGCGCAAGCAGCTGACATTGCAGGACGCCGACGCGGCGAGCAAGGTCAGCGACGGCTACCGGCTCGAAGTGGTGAAGTCGGGAGGTACGAGCGAGTACGCCGTCGTCGACTCGGTGGCGCGGCGCGGTGTTGACGCTGCGATGGGAACTGCCGGACGGGCGCTTCGCCGACGGTGACACCGTGAAGGTGACGCTCTCCAAGTTCGAGCAGGTGCGCAAGACAGTGAGCACGTGGTTCAGCCTGAACTTCGAGAACCTGTGGCACGACCACATCCCGTCGACCTGGGGGCGGGCGTTGTCGGCGGTCGCCAACCGCGACTCGTGGCTGCCCGGTCTTGGGTTCTACGTGATCTCCGTGATCGCCGCCGGCGGCGACCAATCGCGCACGCCGTTCGAACAGGACGCGGCGTACCACTCCGGCGACCTCTACACGAGCATCACCACCAGCGACCCGTCGACGGTCTACGTCGGGCAGTTCTCGCGAGCGTTCGCCTTCGTCGACACGCGCAAGGCGACCTCCGGACTCGACGGCGACGACGCCGCCGGGATCGCCGACCCGCAGTTCCGTTCCAGCGTGTCCGAGCAGCTGTCGGTCGAGGCGCGCAGCGGCGGGGCGGTCAACACGGCGGTGATCGGCACCGTGCCCGCTTCGACCGCCGGCGAGGTGCGCTTCCGTGAGAACTGGTTCCTCCCCCTGCGCGACGACGTGGGTAACGCCGTCGGCGCGCTGTTCGCCGCCAGCGCGCCGGGAACCTACCGGCTGCACTCGGGCGGCGAGCTCACCGACGCCGGCGTGGTGATGGCCGGCTTCGCGTCGGTCGGCGACCTCGAGACGCGCACGATCACAGTGAAGGCGCTCACCATCACCCCCGACCCAGCGCAGCACCTCTTCGAGACCGAACAGGTGACGTTCAAGGTCGACGGCGACACGACCGCGGTGTACGCCCTGCGCGGTGCCGCCGGCGCCGCGCCGACCGGCGCGGTGGGCGGGCTGGCGTACACCGCCCGGGTGCTGCCGGCGGGCACGCCGACGGCCGACGACCCGCTCGAGATCACCGCCACCTACGCCGCCGACCACCCCGTGTTCCGCGGCGGCGGCCAGCTCGACCGGGACAACCTGCTTGCCGAACAGCGGACCAACCTGTGCCAGGCGATCACGTTCACGACCGACGAGTTGACCGTCGCCGCCCCGGCACCGATGGCGGCCGGTTCGACGGCCGACATCGAGACCCCGATCGCCCCGTCCGGCATCGACATCGCCGCGCCGGCCAACCCCGCCCAGGTCACCGGTGCCCTGCGGATCATGAACCTCGGCGGCCGTCCGGGGCACCTTCAGGTGCTCGCCCCCGCCGCCGTCACCGTCCCCGTGGACTTCAACGTGACGCTGCACTTCGGCACCGACCCCGATCCCGACCCCGCCCGCCACAAGGCCGTCGCCATTACGATCACCGTCACCCCCTGACCCGGGTCTGCTTTGTGTCAAAGCAGAAGTCGAACAGGTGACGGAGGCGTGCCACACTGTGACCGTGGCGCAGCAACGATCGCCCGTCACGCCCGTTGGCCCGCAGAACGCACGCGGTTCGGGTCGATCGTGCGGGTCGAACCGGCACCGGCGCATCATCCTCGACCACGTCGACGTTGGCGTGTCTTCGCTGCGTCGGACGTCCACGACGCGCCGCTGGCCACCCGCTACGGTCGTCGCCATCGACGGACCGACGACAGGCGAGGCGGACACACGCTACGTCGCGGTCCTCGGTGACCTGTTCGCCCCGCTCGACGAGCTCGATCCGGCAACCCGCGTTGCCCTGGCCGAGCTGGTCGCCGTGCGGGGCCACGCCGTGGCGACCACGCCCAGGGAACTCGGGGACCGACCCGTGCCGGCCGATCGGGACGCGCGCGCCGGCCTGGTCACGACGATCGCGACCGGGCTGACGAACGAGGTCGCGCGAGCGCTCACCGAACACCGCGTCGACGCAATCGTGCCGGCGCTTCGCTGGCCGGCCGCCACCGAGGTCATGGCGGCGATCCCGGCGCTGCAGCGGCGGCTCGGCGACGGCGGGGACCTGCGAACACGCACCGTTGGCGACGTGGCCGGGTCGTCTGGTCGGAACGTCAAGTCGGTCGTCGCCCTGCTCACCGCGCTGGTGACGGCGGGGCACGACGTGATCGCGGTAGCTGCGCCCTGCGTCGACCCCACCCTCGACCTCGCCACCGTGCTCGCTGCCGACGGCGGTGCGATCCGCCGCGCGATCGGCGACCTCGCCTCCAACGGGCGACCGGACGTTCGCGCGGCCGCCGACCGGCTGCTCGCCGTGGACCGGGTGGATCCGCGGCTGAGGCCCCTCGAAGACGCCCTGGCGAGCGCCGGCGACGTGCGTGACCGGGCCGTGTTCGAGCACGCCGTGCTCGGCCTCGGGCCGCCCGTCACGAAGCACGACCTCGGCGACCGTCTCGGCGTTGGGTACGAGCGCGTGCGCCAGCTCCTGCACCGCGCGACGGCACGCGTCGACGCGGCGCTCGACGAGCTGCCGACCGAGCTGGTCGATCTCGCCGCCGAGCTGGCCCACACCGTCGGTGCTGCCGCGCCGGTGACCGCGCTGGATCACGCTCTTACGGCCGCCGGGCTGCCGGCGCTACCGGACACACGGTCGCGTCTGCTGCTGCGGCTCGCCGGTCCCTACCGCGCCGTCGACGGCCACCCCGGCTGGGTGGCCACCGACCCCGCCGAGCTCGTCGCCGAGACCCGACGACTCCTCCACGACGACGGTGGCGTCAACCTGCTCACCGAGGTCACTCGGGCGCTGCTGGCGCTCGGCGTGGCCGACGCGCACGTCCCGGCGTGGCTCGATCGCCAACCGGTCGGCCTGCTCGAGGGGCTCGTCGTGCTGCGGACCGGGAGTCCCGCGACGATCGCCGAACGGGTGCTGCACGCCACCGGCCGGCCGATGTCGATCGGGCAGGTCGCCGGCTGGCTGCCCGACGGCGCGGATGCGCGCTGGTGGGTGGACCGCCGATTCCGGCTCGCGGCCGACGGCGCGTTGGTCCTGGCCGAGTGGGTCGCGGACACCGACGCCGGCGCCACGTTCGGGCCGACGCTGCGCATCGTCGTCGACCACGACGTCCTGGCCGGGGGTCACGGTCCGTTGGCCCCCGGTGTCGTCACCGCCCTCGGGTTGCGGCCCGGTGCCCACCGCACGCTGACCACTCGCTACGGTCCGGTCGCCGTGATCCACGACGGCGACACGCCAGCGCGCGGTTCGCTCCGGCCGATCGCCCTCGCCGTCGGTGCCGCGCTCGGTGACGAGCTGGCGATCTCCATCTACCCTGACGGTCGCGGCGCCGACGTGACCATCGTACGTCCGCCGACCACCGACCGACAGGGAGACCACGGGTGACCGACCACCAGCTGGAAGCAGCGCTCGAAATGATCGAGCGAGGGGCCGACGCCGCTGTCAAGGCTGCCGCAGCCGCACTCGGCGAGGTCAAGAAGGCCAAGTCGGCCGCCGCCACCGGGCAGTTGCGGGCGTTGCGCCAGTCCTTGGACAGCGCCGTACGGCTGGCCGATGCGGCATCGACGACCACCCGCGACCTCCGGGACGGGTGGACGTTCGACGAACAGGGCCACTTCGCGTCCGGCGCCTACACCAAGGAGGTGCTGGCACTGGCCGCCGAGCAGGGCCTCGACGCCTTCGAGTCGGACGACCGTATCCTCAGCTACCCGGCGATCGTGGCCGTGTCACCGTCGGACGCGACGGTGCTCATCGACAAGAAGCGGGACAAGCGGGCGCGCCCGTCGGTGCTCGTGCGCACGCTCCTCGCGTTGCAGGCAAGACCGCCGAGGTTCAAGCCCGACACGTTCCTCGAGGCTCTGGCGACGGCCTACGACCTCGTCGTCGCCAGCAAGGGGGGCCAGCCCGGAGGCACCGTCAAGCTGGCCGACGTCTACAACGTGCTCACCGTGATGCCCGGCGCCGCCCGTGACTACAGCCGCCAGGAGCTGGCTCGTGACCTGTATCTGCTCGACCAGAGCGCCGTCACGACCACGAAGGACGGTCGCGAACTGCGGCTGCCGGCCAGCGCCCTCACCCGTGGCGCCGGGACGCTGCGCACGGTCACCCGCTCCGGCCAGGAGAAGGTCTACGCCGGGATCGCCTTCGAGGGCGGACGGCCGTGATCGGCTTCGAAGCGTACGCCGACTTCCTGGACGGCGAGTACCTCGACACCTACGTCGCAGGAGGTGGCGCGGCGGTCAAGTTCGTGGTCGCCGCAGACGCCGATGACGCGAGCCGGTTCGCCGAGCTGCTGCGCCTGCGGGCCAGCGATCGCGGCTACGCGACCGCTTGCGTCGACGCCGTCGACACCCGCATCCACATGATGGACCAGGTCTTCTTCGCCGTCGCCGGACAGATCGACTGGGAGGCGCTCGCCGCCCACCGGGTGCGGGCGACCTATGCAGCCATCGCCCATCCTGTCGCCGAGGGTTCGGCCGATCTCTCGGTCGACGCCGTCGCCGCCCTCTACGACGTCGCCGCCGCCGAGCTTGGCCGTGATGTCAACCGCCAGCTGCAGCAGGACGTGTTCCACGACTACGCCATGGTCCAGGAGTTTCGCATCGCCATGCTGCGGCTGTGCCAGGCCCAACTGCGGACCGGGCAGGTCACCGAGGCCGAGCACGCCGCCGTGCTCGATTGGCTGCGCGGCGAGCTGCGCCAGATCTCCGTGCTGCGCAGCGCCATGATCTTCCGCCGCGTCGGCCGGCACAACGCCCGCCAGTTGCTGTTCTCGACCGCCCACTGGCTCGCGGCCAACGGTCACACCGGGCTCCTGCTCGAGCTCGATGTGCGCCGGTTCGGCTTCGCGCGGCGACCCGCCGCCGAGGAGCGCCACGGCAACTACTACACCAGGGCCGCTCTGCTCGACGGCTACGAGCTGCTCCGCCAGCTCGTCGACAACACCGACGAGCTCGCCCACTGCTGCGTCGTCGTTGTCGCCGGGCCCGAACTGACGGCCGACGCGAACCGCGGCATCGACGCCTACCAGGCGCTGAAGCTCCGCATCGCCGACGACGTCCGCGACCGCAGCCGGGACAACCCGTACTCCTCGCTGATCCGGGTCGGCGCACGATGAGCGAGCGAGGCGAGGCGTCCACGCTCGGCGCGCTCAGCGCCAGACGGGCGTTGGAGGCCCTGCGCGCCGGCGTGCCCAACCGTGACGCGGTGTCGGCGCTCGGTTCGCAGCAGACGGCGGTGGCGGACCGCTTCGCCCAGCTGCTCGACGCCATCGGCGCGCGACCGGCCGCTGACCCGGTCGCGGGGATGCTGGTGTCGGGCGGGTTCGGTGCCGGCAAGAGCCACGTGCTGGAGCACCTCGCGCACACTGCGCTCGATGCCGGATTTGTCGTGTCCAAGGTCGTCATCTCCAAGGAGACCGCGCTGCACGACCCGTCCAAGGTGTTCGCTGCCGCCATCGCCGACGCGGTCGTGCCCGGCAAGACCGGCTCGGCAGTCGACGAGATCGCCACTGGGCTGCTGCCGGATTCGCCCGCCTACGCCGGGCTGTACCGCTGGGTGCACACCGACGATGCTCCCGTCGACAGCCGGTTCGCGGCCAGTCTGTTCCTGTACGAGTACGCGCGTGGCGACGCCGAGTTCGCCGACCGCATCGTGCGCTTCTGGGCCGGCGACCCCCTGCCCGTCGCCGATCTGCGTCGCCGGCTGAAGGAGGCCGGGGCGGGGGCGACGTACCGGCTGGCCGCCGCGAAGGAGCGCGACCTTGCCGTGCAGCGCTTCCGCTTCGTCTCCCGGCTGGTGACGGCCGCCGGCTATCGGGGCTGGGTGTTGCTGCTCGACGAGGTCGAGCTGATCGGCCGCTACTCGCTGCTGCAGCGGGCCAAGTCGTACGCCGAGGTGGCCCGCTGGGTGCGCGGCGACCGCGACGACCCGGGCGCCCCACTCGGTGCCGTGCTGACGACGGTCGACGACTTCGAGGCGCAGGTGCTCGTGGGCAAGAACGACCTCGAGCTGATCCCGAAGCGGCTCAGGATGAAGGCCACGGCGGAGTCCGAGCTGCTCGCCGCGCAGGCCGAGATCGGGATGCGCGTGATGGAGCGCGAGCAGGTGCGCCTTCAACCACCCGATCGGGACGAGCTCGACCGCACCTACCGCAAACTGCGCTCGATCCACGCCGCCGCCTTCGGGTGGGAACCGCCCGACGTCGAGGGGCTGGAGCGCCTGCCGTCGAACCGGATGCGCCAGTACGTGCGGGCGTGGATCAACGAGTGGGACCTGCGCCGCCTCGATCCGGCGTACGTGCCCGACCTGGCCACGAGCGACCTCGTCGTCGACCTGTCCGATGACGACACCGCCGAGGCCGAGACACCAGCCGATCCGTCGGCGCCGTGATCCGCGGGTGACCGACGACCTCGGCGCTGTCGCGACCGCCGTCGCCGCCGAGCCGGGGCGCACCGCCACCGAGATCCGCGACGCGCTGCGCACGGCGGGACGGGTGTCGATCACCGCCGGTGACGTCGCGTCGGTGCTGCGCCGCAATCCCCATCGCTTCGCGCCGGACGGCGCCGAGCCGGCACGGTGGTGGCCGGCAGGACAGCAGCCAGCGCCACCGACCGTCGCCATCACCGGCACGATGTTCGAGCCGTACCGGTGGCAGCTCGAGGCGCTCGCTGCCTGGCGGCGTCATGGCGAGCGCGGCGTGGTCGAAGCCGTGACCGGCACGGGCAAGACGATGCTCGGCGTCACCGCGATCGGTGCCGAGCTGGCCCGGGGCGGGCAGGCGCTCGTACTGGTCCCGACGCGCGAGCTGGCCGACCAATGGTGCGCGGTGTTGGCCCGGCACGGGCCGACCACGGCGAGCGTCGGTCGCCTCGGTGGCGGCCAGCGCGCCGATCTCGGTCGCCACGACGTCGTCGTCGCGGTCGTCAACTCTGCTCGCGACTGCGACCTGCAGCCGCGCCGGCCGGGTGGTCTGCTCGTGGCCGACGAGTGCCATCGGTACGGCTCCGACGGCAACCGCGTCGCGCTGCACGCCGACTTCCCTCGGCGCCTGGGCCTGTCGGCCACCTACGCCCGATCCGACGATGGCAACGTCAGGTGGCTCGACCCGTACTTCGGGGGAACCTGCTACCGCATCGGCTACCGGCGGGCGATCGCCGATGACATCATCGCCCCGTTCACCGTCTCGTTGGTCGGCGTCGAGCTCACAGCCCACGAGCACGCCGAGTACGACGCCCTCACATTCGACATGAACGCCGCCCGGGCCCAGCTCGTCGGGGCCGGCCACGCCGCCGGCCGAGCCGATCGGCGCGTTCTTCGCCGCGGCGTCCCGGCTCGCCCGCGGCGGCGATGGCGCGGCCGCCGTCGCGGCACGCCGGTACCTCGGTGCGCTGCAGGCGCGCCGCCGGCTGCTCGCCGACATGCCGGCCCGACGCCACGCGCTCGACGGCCTCGCAGCGCGCATTGCCACATCGGGCCGGTCGATCGTGTTCACCCACGACATCACCGCTGCCGAACGGGCCGCCGCCCAGCTCGGGCGCCACGGCATCGCCGCGGCTGCGGTCCACTCGCACCTCGCACCGACGGCGCGCCGCGATGTCCTGGCCCGGTTCGGGTCCGGTGCGCTCCGTGCGGTGGCGGCGCCGCAGGTGCTCGACGAGGGTGTCGACGTGCCAGCCGCCGACATGGCCGTCGTGCTCGCCGCCAGCCGCAGCCGGCGCCAGATGATCCAGCGGATGGGCCGGGTGCTGCGCCGCAAGGACGACGGGCGAACAGCACGCCTGGTGATCGTCCACGCCGTCGGCACGGTCGAAGACCCCGCCACCGGCGCCCACGAGGGCTTCCTCGACGAGGTGCTGCCTGTCGCCATCGCCGTCGAGCACGTCCGCTCCGGCTGAGCTCGCGTGGCGCCGTGGTTTGGAGCACCAAGAAAAGCCGCTTGATCCATCAGCGCTCGGTGTCGGCCGATGCGAAGGCGGCGACCACGGGCGCGTCGCGACCTGACCGCTTCGGTCACGGCGTCGATGGCGGGGGTGCGACGACGGTGACGTCGCTGAACCATTGGCGATAGAAGCCGCGGTCGCGGCTGAGCAGACGGTCCGCCTTGGCGCGAGCGTAAGCAGCGACGAGGAAGTCGGCGATCATCCGGGTCCGAGTCCCGCCGGCGTCGCGATACTGGCGCCATCGACCACCCGCATCAATCGCTGCGTCGCGGTCGAGCAGATCCCATCCGATACCAAGCCGTTCCATCGTGCCGAGGACGTCGGCTCGGCTGCCGATGGCGGCCGCGATCTCAGCCCAGACGACCTCGCAGGCGACGACCCGGCCGCTGCGATGAGCGTCGGCGAGCGCGGCGAGAGAGTCGTGGCCGAAGTCTTCGTCGGCCAGGAGCACGTCCAACACCACATTCGTGTCGACTGCGGTGATCATGCCTCGCCGCGCAGATCGTCGATCAGCTCATCGGTGCGCGTTCCGTCGGCCAACAGGCCATACACCTCGTCGAGAGGATCACGCGGTCGAACCTTCTCGGCCACGAGACGCCCGTGCTCCTCGGTGAACTGCAACACCTCACCCGGGCGGATCCCCAGGCTCTCCCGCAGCGGTTTGGGGATCGTGACCTGACCCTTCTCAGAGACCACAGAATTCATACTAGAAGCGTAGCAATTCCTACCATTGAGGTACGTAAGCCAGCCGGTCCGTCGCCCGATAATCCACACAACTCGACGATTCACATCGCAGGCGGCTCCGAGAGGTCGATGATCACCCCTGCCACCCGTGACCTCATGCGACCGTCCTCGACGCGGATGCGGTGCCACGGCACCGTATGTGTCCATCGCCCGTCGTCACGTCCGTCGTTTCGTATCGGATCGTGACGGTATCAGATGACGGTGGTATCAATCCTGCTCACGTTACGACTATGGAACATTTGTTCGATATCATCCTTGACATGGGGACGGCCACGCTCGCCGAGCTACGAGAAGCGCTCGATGCGCTCGCCGGGGTCGATCTGGAGGCGTTGTCGGACGGTGAATTGCATGCCGTGGTGGTCGAGCTCGGAGAACTCTCGACCCCGCTTGGAGGCGCAGTGGTGCCGGGCGATCGCCTGCTGGGATACCCGCATGGTGTGGGCCGACAACGGCTCCCGCTCCCCGGCCGCCCGGTTGTCCGTGAGACCCGCCGCCGTCAGGGCGGCTGCGCCCGCCTGATGACCCGGGCCCGCAAGCTGGCCACGATGCCAGTCACGGCGACGGCCGTACGCCGACGGTGAGATCTCGGGTGATCACGTCGATCTGGTCGGCGAATGCAACCGGGAGTGGCCCGACGGCGACTTCGCCGACGCCGAAACGGTGCTCGTCGACGCCTGCCGCACGCCGTGGTTCGCCGACGCCGTGCGGGTGATCGACTATTGGAAGCAGCGCGCCAACCCCGACGGTGCCGACGCCGACGCCGCGTGGCTGCGCGAAGGCCGCCGGGCCTCGATCAGCACCGGTTGGAACGGAGAAATACATCTTGAAGCCGTGTTCGAGCCGATCGGCGGCGAGGTGTTCCGCACCGCCCTGGCCGCCATCGAACACGAACTCTTGGAGGCCGACCGTCGCGACGGCATCGTGCGGACCGCCGCTCAACGACGCGTCGACGCCCTCGTCGAAATGGCGCAGCGGGCCGCCGCGGCCCCGCCCGACGGGCTACGACCCCGGCCGTTGCTCACCGTGCTGGTCGGTGACGAAGCGTTGCGGCACACGTGTGAGACCGCTCACGGCACCGTCTTCGCCCCCGGCGTCCTCGTGCCGTGGTTGTCGGACGCCGAGTTCGAACGGGTCGTGTACGACCCACCCAACCGGCGCATCGAGGTGTCGTACCGCCGGCGGTTCACCGGCGCCCTACGCCGGGTGATCGAGGTCCGCGACCGCCACTGCCAGCACCCGTCGGGCTGCGACGTGCCGGCCGTCGACTGCGATGTCGACCACATCATCCCGCATGCGCTGGGCGGGTCGACGTGCCTGTGCAACGGTCGGCTGCTCTGCGCCACCCACAACCGCATCACCGCCAACCACGGGCCTCGATCCGTGCCAGCACGTCAGCGCCACGGCGATCCGCTGCCCGAGCAGCGAATGTCCCACCCCACCTGGGTGGTCACCGCCGGTGGCGTCACCGACCCCGGCGACGCCCGGGCCCCGCCCCGGCCGGCGTGACGGCAGCCCGGCCTACAACAACGCTTCCGGTCCAGGCGCTGACGACGCGCACCATGACTGAGCCGACCGGAGCCGTGCTGTTCGATTCGCTCATCAGCCTGCGTTCGCCGTGGCGGGAGTCGCATGACGGTCGGCCTGCTCTACCATCGGCCCGCCATGTCGGTGTTTCTGGGGGTGAATCCAGGTGAGTGGATCGGGTCGAACGCCCTCGCCTTCGCGATCCGCGACGCGTTTCCCGTCAGCCCGGGACACTCGCTCGTCATTCCTCGGCGTGTCGTGACGACGTGGTGGGACGCGACGAGTGCGGAGCAGCACGCGATCATCGACCTGCTCGACGCAGTCAAGCGACGCGTCGATGCTGAGTTCACACCGGACGGTTACAACATTGGCGTCAATGCAGGCGAGGCCGCCGGACAGACGGTGCCGCACCTCCACGTCCACTTGATCCCACGGTACGAGGGTGACATTGACGACCCACGCGGCGGTGTGCGCCATGTCATTCCTGGAATGGGCAACTATCTCGCGCCGCTAATCGAACCCAATCCGGGAGCCACGCTGGTGACTCCATCGGAAGGGCGGATGAACCTTGAGCTGATCCGGTGCCTGATCCGGGACGATCTCGATCGGATCGATCTGTTGGTCAGCTTTGTGATGCGATCTGGAGTGAACCTGATCGCTCGTCACCTGGATGAAGCACTCGCCCGCGGGGCCCACATCCGGTTGCTCACCACCGATTACCTCTACGTCACGGAGAGCGCCGCTCTCGGGCACTTCCTCGACCGTATCGGGAACGCCGCCCCCGGCCGTCTCGACGCACGCGTCTTCAGCGACCCAGCCACGAGCTTTCACCCGAAGGCGTACATCTTCACGTCGTCGTCTACGGGAGCGGCGGTGGCGTTCGTCGGCAGCAGCAACCTCAGCTATTCGGGCATCGCGACGGGGGTGGAGTGGAACCTGGAGGTCCGCAGGGCAGACACGCTCGTCAGGGAGTTCAACGCACTGTGGGACGATCCCCGGGCAATTCCGCTGACGGGTTCGTGGCTGGCGCAGTACCACGAGGCTCGATCGGCGGCGCGTCAAGGGGACACAGCGGCTTCGGAAGCGGAGTCAGTTGTCGTGATCGGTCCGGAGGCTTCGGACGAGACGGTCATCAAGCCTTGGACTGTCCAAGCCGAGGCCTTGACTGCGCTGACTGCGACGCGGATCGATGGCCACACCGCTGGGCTGGTGGTCATGGCGACCGGTCTCGGCAAGACCTGGCTCGCCGCGTTCGACGCGACGCGGCCCGAATTCACCCGCGTGCTGTTTGTCGCCCACCGCGAGGAGATCCTTCGCCAAGCGCGGGATGCTTTCGGCAAATCCGCCCGTCGGGGTCCTTAACCCTGTTCGTCGGCGACGAACAGGAGCCAGACGGTGATGTGGTGTTCGCGAGCGTGCAATCACTTCACCGCAATCTGGCGAGGTTCGCACCCGACGCCTTCGATTACATCGTCGTTGACGAGTTCCACCACGCGACTGCTGATACCTATCGGCGCGTCATCGCGCACTTCCAGCCGCGGTTCCTCCTCGGGCTGACCGCCACGCCGGAGCGTGCCGACAATGCTGATCTCCTCGCGCTCTGCTCCGACAACCTGGTTTACGACTGCGGGCTGGTCGAGGGTGTGTCCCGCGGCCTGCTCAGCCCGTTCCGCTACAGGGCGATCGCTGATGTCGCCGACTACACGGAGATCCCCTGGCGCAACGGCCGCTTCGACCTCGAGGAGTTGACCGCCCAGGTCGCCACCCGAGAGCGCGCCGCACAGGTACTCAACGAGTGGCGCGCAACGGGCGGTGCAGACCGGCGAGCGATCGGATTCTGCTGCACCATCGCCCACGCCGAGTTCATGGCCGACTACTTCCGCGCGGAGGGAATCGCAGCGGTCTCGGTCCACTCCGGACCGACCTCGGCCTCGAGGACTGCGACGCTTGAACGCTTGGCGTCAGGGCAGCTACCGGTTGCCTTTACGGTTGACCTGTTCAACGAGGGGGTCGACGTTCCGGCCATCGATCTCGTGATGATGCTGCGGCCGACCGAGTCGGGCGTGGTCTTCATTCAGCAGCTCGGGCGCGGTCTGCGGCGCAGCGATCAGAAGGATCGGCTCGTTGTGATCGACCTCGTCGGGAACCATCGCGGCTTTCTTCTCAAGGCCCGTCTGCTCGCCGCGCTCGCCGGCCGGACGGGCCTCACGGACCGCGAGGCCGTTGCCCTGCTCTCCGACCAGGCGAACGGTCTGGCAATGGGAGAGGGTCTGCCGGAAGGCTGCTCGATCATCGTCGAAGCCGAGGCCCTCGACCTCCTGAGGGAGCTGACGCGAGTGGTGAGCCAGGCCGACCGGCTCGCAGAGCTGATCCGTGAGTGGACCGACGCACACGACGGTGTGCGCCCGACGGCGATCGAGACCTCCCTCCTCATTGGACAGGCCATCAACGTCAAGCGCCACGACGGGTGGTTCGGGCTCATCGACGGGCTGGGTCTCCTCACCGCGAGTGAGACGAGGTGCTTCGCCGTAGCCAAGGAGTTCTTGCTCTATCTCGAGCATGGCAGCTACACGAAGAGCTACAAGCTCGTCACATTGTTGGCGCTGCTCCAGTCAGGTCGGCTTACTACGGGTGCCCCTGTTCCCGAAATCGCGGCGACCTGTAGGTGGATGACCTTCCACGACAGCGATCTGCTGGGCGATCTTCACGATGCGCACGGCAGCTTCACCGACGTGACGCGCCCGACCGTTACCGAGTGGGAGTCGTACTGGCGGCGAAACCCAATTGCGGCGCTCACGCGTGGAGACGAGTGGTTCACGCTGGCGGACGACCAGCTCGCGCTGCAACTGCAAATCCCGGCAGGACTCGTCGAAACGTTCGACGCGATGGTCAACGAGATCGTCACCTATCGACTTCACCGCTATCTCGTGTCGCGCAAGGCCGCGTGCTGAGCGAGTCGCGTCGGCCACTGGTCGATGGCGCGGAGATCGACGCGACATTCACGGTCGAAGCCTCCGCCGGAACTCCTTCCTCCGTGGTGATCGAATCCGCCGGAGGAGCGAGCGGGGCCGGGCGCGCCCAGGAACGCCGACTACGTGGCCGGATTCGACATCGTCCTCGAACGACTCGGGCACCTCGGCGCCCAGCTCGTCGACGCGTACATCGACACGGGAAGGACCGTCTCGATGACGGTCGCCGATCGACGGCTCGATCCTGGCGGAACTCCGTATCCGATCGACCTGGCGGCCGTCGTTGAAGTGAAGGCGCTTCGCCAGGCACTTCTCAAATCGATGCCGAGAATCGGTCAACAGCCAGGAGCGAAAGGTGGTGGCGGCAACGCCCGCAAGCGAGCGCGCCTCGTGATCTCCCTCCCCGGCGAGTGGTCGGCGGCCGCGGTCTGGCCGACGCCATCGCAGCCGGCACGCCTCCGGCCGACATCGCACCGCCGCGGTTCGAGGCGACCGCGTAGTCAGCACGTTACGGAGAACCACGGCCTCAGACCGACTGGTACAGGAGGCAGGCGGCCTCGTGCGCCTCGTCGACCGGGAGCAACGCGGGGTCCACGGTCGCGCATGGGTCGAACACCGCCGGGCAGCGGCCGGCGAAGTTGCAGCCGGGGGGCGGGTTGAGCGGGCTGGGCACGTCGCCGGTGAGGATGATCCGGCGGCGGGTGGCCTCGACGTCGGGGTCGGTCACCGGGCACGGCCGACAGCAACGCCTTGGTGTAGGGGTGCTTCGGCTCCGCGGCGAGGTGCACGCGGTCGGCGAGCTCGACGATGCGGCCGAGGTACATCACGGCGATGCGGTCGCTGATGTGCTGCACGGCGGCCAGGTCGTGGGCGATGAAGAGGTACGTGAGCCCGAGGTCGCGCTGGAGGTCCTCGAGGAGGTTCATCACCTGCGCCTGCACCGACACGTCGAGCGCCGAGATCGGCTCGTCGGCGACGATGATGTCCGGCTCGGTTGCGAGGGCACGGGCGATGCCGACGCGCTGGCGCTGCCCGCCGGAGAACTCGTGGGGATAGCGGGTGCGGTAGTCCGGGTTGAGGCCGGTCATCGCCATCAGCTCGGCGACGCGGCTGGCGGCGCGCCTGCTTGCCCTGGTGCAGTCGGTGGATCTCCAGCGGCTCGGCGATGATGTCGCCGACGGTCATGCGCGGGTTCAGCGACGCGTAGGGGTCCTGGAAGATCATCGCCACCCGCCGCCGCACGGCCCGCAGCCCCGACTTGCCGAGGCCTCGCACCTCGACGCCGTCGATGCGCACGGTGCCGGCGGTGGGCTCGACGAGGCGCAGGATCGCCAGGCCGGTGGTCGACTTGCCGCAGCCGCTCTCCCCGACCAGGCCGAGCGTCTCGCCCTTGGCGATGCTGAACGACACGCCGTCGACCGCCTTGACCGTGCCCTTGCCCCGCGCCGGGAAGTGCACGGCGAGGTCCTCGACCTCGAGCACGGTCGGCGCCGTCATGTCGTCACCGCCACGGGCACCGCCTCGGTCGCGGGCAGGTCGTACGAGCACGCCACGAGGTGGCCGGGCCCGACCTCGCGTAGCGGCGGCACCTCGACGCGCTCGCGCTCGTCGAGCCGGTAGGTGCAACGCGGCCAGAAGGCGCAGCCGGGCGGGAGGTTCACCGGGTCGGGCGGGAGGCCGGGGATGGCGAACAACCGCTCCGGCCGATCGACGCCCGGGTGCGGAAGCGACGCCAGCAGGCCCCGCGTGTAGGGGTGCCGCGGGTCGCGCATCACGGCGCGCACCGGGCCCGACTCGACGATCCGCCCGGCGTACATCACCAGCACCCGGTGGGCCAGCCCGGCGACCACGCCGAGGTCGTGGGTGATCCACACGATCGCCATGCCGAGCCGCGCCTGCAGCTCCTGCACCAGCTCGATGATCTGCGCCTGCGTCGTGACGTCCAGTGCGGTGGTCGGCTCGTCGGCGATCAGCAGCGACGGGCTGGTGGCGAGCGCCCATGGCGATCATCACCCGCTGGCGCATGCCGCCCGAGAACTGGTGCGGGTAGTCCTTCAACCGCGAGCGCGGGCTGGGGATGCCGACCAGCGCCAGCAGCTCGACCGAGCGGTCGTCGCGCCGCCTTGCGCGACAGGCCCTGGTGCAGCCGCACCGACTCGCCGAGCTGGCGCCCGATGGTGAGCACCGGGTTGAGCGACGTCATCGGGTCCTGGAACACCATCGTCATGCGGTTGCCGCGGATCGTCCGCATCGTCGCGTCGTCGGCGCCGACGAGGTTGCGCCCCTCGAACCACGCCTCGCCCTCCACCCGCCCGGGCGGCTGGCGCACCAGGCCCATCAGCGCCATCACGCCGACGCTCTTGCCGCTGCCCGACTCCCCCACGATCGCCACCGTCTCGCCCGGCCGCCACGTCGTAGCTCACCCCGTTGACCACGTGGGCGACGCCGCGCTTGGTGCCGAAGCGCACGCGCAGGTCGCGCACGCTGAGCAACGGCGCCGACGCCGGTGCCGGTGACTGCTCGACGGCGCTCACACCGTCTGGCCCCGCGACTCGATGACGCTCTTCTGCCGCGGGTCGAGGGCGTCGCGCAGCCCGTCGCCGACGAGGTTGAACGCCATCACCGTGAACAGGATCGCCAGCCCCGGGAAGATCCCGATCCACGGCGCCTGCTTGATGAACCCGCGCCCGTCGGCGAGCATGCGCCCCCACGACGGCTGCGGCGGCTGCACGCCGAGCCCGAGGAACGACAGCGCCGCCTCCGACAGGATGGCGAAGGCCATCGACAGCGACGTCTGCACGATCAGCGGGGCGACGATGTTGGGCAGGATGTGCCGGCGCATGATCCGGGCGTCGGTGGCGCCGAGCGAGCGGGCGGCGCGCACGTACACCTCGTTGCGCACGGTGATCACCGAGCCGCGGGTGATGCGGGCGAAGATCGGCATGTACACGATGCCGATGGCGATCATCGCGTTGGTCAGCCCGGGTCCGCGCACGGCGACGATGGCGATGGCGAGCAGGATCGCCGGGAAGGCGAACAGCATGTCCATCAGCCGCATCAGCACGCCGTCGGTGACCCGGCCGTAGAAGCCGGCGACGAGACCGATCGGCAGCGCCGAGGACGACGGCGATGCCGACGGCGATGACGCCGACCTGCAGCGACGCCCGCGCCGCGATGAGCACCCGCGAGAACACGTCGCGGCCGAGGTCGTCGGTGCCGAACCAGTGGTCCCGGCTCGGCGCGGCGAACCGGTTGAGGATCTCCTGCTCGTTGGCGCCGTACGGCGCCAACGCCGGCCCGAAGATCGCCGCCAGCACGAGCAGGGCGAGCACGACCAGCCCGAACACGGCGAGGCGGTTGGCGACCAGCGCCGACCACACCTCGGCCCGCCGGCTGCGCAGCGGCGCCGTGATCGCCCCGCCCTCGAACGTGCCCGGGTCGGGCGGATGTTGACGACCTCGGTCATCGCCGCACCCGGATCCGCGGGTCGAGCACGGCGTAGAGCACGTCGACGATCAGGTTGATGACGAGGAAGATGATCGCCAGGTACAGCACGGCGCCCTGCAGCACGGTGTAGTCGCGGTCCTCCACGGCGGTGAGCGCCAGCCGGCCGACGCCGGGCCAGGCGAAGATCGTCTCCACCACGACGACGCCGCCGAGGAGGAAGCCGAGCTGCAGGCCGACGACGGTGACGATCGGGATCGCCGCGTTGGGCACGACGTGGCCCCACACCACCTGCCACGTGCCCAGCCCCTTGGCGACCGCCGTGCGCACGTAGTCCTGGTTGTACGCCTCGAGCACCGCCGAGCGCACGAAGCGGGTCAGGATCGAGCCCGACACCAGCCCGACGGTGATCGCCGGGAGCACGAGGTGACGGGCCCACTCCTTCGGGTCCTCGAACGGTGACACGTACCCCGACGGCGGCAGCCACGCCAGCGTGATCGAGAACAGCAGGATGTACATGATCGCCGCCCAGAAGTCGGGCACCGACACGCCGACCTGGCTCGCCGCGGTCGCCGTGTAGTCCAGCTTCGAGCCCGACCGCACCGCCGACAGCAGCCCGACCGGCAGGGCGATCAGCAGGGCGACGAACAGCGCGGCGAAGGCGAGCGACAGCGTCGCCGGCAGCCGCTCGAGCACGACCGAGGTGACCGGGCGGTTGCTGCGGAACGACTCGCCGAGGTCGCCGCGCACGGCGTGGCCCATCCACCGCAGGTACTGCTCGACGAGCGGCCGGTCGAGGCCGGCCTCGGCCCGCTTGCGGTCGTACAGCTCCTGGTTGAACCGGGTGCCGAGCGAGTTGCGCACCGGGTCGCCGGGGATCAGGTGCACGAGCGCGAACACGATCGTGCTCACGCCGATGATCGCCACCACCATCGCCAGCAGCCGGAAGCCGAGGTAGCGGAGCAACATCAGCTCCCGGCGGGCGGGCGGGGGTGTCGGGTTCGATGCCGGGTCGTCAGCCCAGCTGCGTGTTCAGGAAGCGGACCGCCTTGTCGCCCCGGGTCGTGAAGCCGGTGACGTTGGGCTCCCACGCATTGATGTTGTCCGGGTTGTACAGGTAGATGTAGCTCGCCTCGTCGACGATGATCTTGGCCGCCTGGTCGTACAGCTCCTTGCGGGCGTCGGAGTCGACCTCGATCGCCGCGGCGTCGAGCAGACGGTCGACCTCCGGGTTCGAGTAGCCCTGGAAGTTGAACGAGCCGTCGGTGTGGTGCTGCGAGTAGTAGAACTCGGCCGGGTCGATGTTGCCGACCCAGCTCAGCATGAAGGCGTCGAACTCGCCGTTCGCCTCCATGTCGAGCCACGTGCTGAAGTCGACGTCGTTGATCTTCACGGTGATCCCGAGCGGCTCCAGCTCGGCGGCGATCACCTGGGCCTGGGTCACCGTCTCGGGGTTGTCGCTCGTGACGAGGAACTCGATCGTCAGATCGCTGACGCCGGCCTCCTCGAGCAGCGCCTTCGCACCGTCGATGTCGGCGGACTGGAACGGCGAGTAGTCGTAGTGCCAGAAGTTGCCCGCCGGGATCGCCGTCTCGTTGGGCGTGCCGGCGCCGAACGTCGCCGCCTCGGTGATCTCCTCGCGGTTGATCGCCATGGCGATCGCCTGGCGCACGCGCACGTCGTCGAACGGCGGGCGCTTCTCGTTGAGGGCGAAGTAGGCGTAGTCGCCCGCCGAGGTACGACCGAGAACGACGTCGTCCGAGCTCGACAGCGAGTCGATCTCGGCCGGGGGCACCGAGTCGATCCAGTCGACGTCACCGCTCTGCAGGTTGCTCAGCAGCACGGTGGGATCGGGAATGGCGACGAAGTTGACGCCGTCGAGGTGGGGCAATCCGGGCTGCCAGTAGTCCGGGTTGCGCACCAGCGACACGCCCTCGCCCGGGCTGTAGGAGTCGAACATGAACGGTCCGGTGCCGATCGGGTGGGTGTCGATCGTGCCGTCCTCGACGTTCTCGCGGGCCACGATCGCCATGCCCTTGTACCCGCCGAGCAAGGTGAGCAGGTTGGGCGTCGGCGCGGTCACCGTGATCTCGACCGTGTGGTCGTCGAGCGCCGTGATCGTGTCGACGGCGTCGAGGCGGTACGACGGCCCGGCGCCGACCTCGGGATCGCGGATGCGCTCGAGGCTGTACACCACGTCGTCAGCGGTCAGCTCGCGCCCGTTGTGGAACTTCACGCCCTGGCGCAGGTTGAACGTCCACGTGAGCCCGTCCTCCGACGTCGTCCAGTCGGTGGCGAGCGCCGGCTCCATGGTCAGGTCGTCGCCGGGCTGCACGAGCGTGTCGTAGACGTTCTCCAGCACCTGGAAGCTGGCGTACGCCGAGGTGAGGTGCGGGTCGAAGCGGTCGGGCTCGGCGCTCTGGCCGGCGACGAGGACGCCTCCGCCACCGCCGGCTGGAGCGGACGAGGTGGTCGCCGCGGCCGACGAAGCGAGCAGCGGCACGGCGAGCGCGCCGGCCAGCGCGAACGTCGCAGCGAGACCGGCCCGAGAGCGCAGGATCTTCATGAGCGGGACCTTTCTGGTGGTTGGCCTCTGCAGTGAGCAAGGTCCGGGTTCCCACGCGGCGCTGCGTGACTTCCCGTGGAGGGATCGCCCGACCGTAGGAGGAGCGCACCGATACGTCAAATAGAAGGTTTCGCGTCGATCGATCAGAACTCCTGATCGCAACGCTGTGACCTGGGGTCTAGGGTCCGAGGCCGTGCTCGACCCGCAGCACCTGCGCTCGTTCCAGGAGATCGCCCGGACGCGGTCGTACTCGTCGGCGGCGCGTCGGCTCGGCTACACGCAACCGGCGCTCAGCTACCAGATGCGGGTGCTCGAGCGCGCCGTCGGCGCCCCGCTCACCGCCCGCGCCGGACGGGTGGTGCGCCTGACCCCCGCCGGTCAGGCGTTGCTGCGCCACGCCGACCAGATCCTCACCGCGATCCGCGTCGCCGAACGCGACCTCGCCCACGTGGTCGGCTCGCTCGCCGGCGTGCTGCGGGTGGCCGCGTTCGACAGCGCCGGTGCGACGCTCGTGCCGGCGGCCCTCGCCCGCGTCACGGCGGCGCACCCGGCCGTCGACGCCCGCCTCGCGCACGCCGACCCGGCGGCGGCCACCGCCATGGTCGTCGCCGGCGACATCGACGTCGCCATCACGTATCGCTACGAGGCCCTCGACGATGCGCCGATCGCGGCGCCACCCGTGCGGTCGCCGCTGTCGTCGATCCCGCTGCTCACCGACCACGTCCACCTCGTGCTGCCGGAACAGCACCCGCTGGCGCACACCGCCCCGACCGGGTTGTGGCCGCTGGCCGACGAGTCGTGGTTGGTCGGCAGCGACCTGTTCGTCGACCTGTTGCAGCGTGCCGCCGCCCGGGCCGGGTTCGCCGCCCGCATCGCCAACGTCGCCGACGACGCGATGTCGATGCAGGCGCTCGTGGCCCAGGGCGTCGGCGTGGCGCTGTTGCCCGGCCTCGCCCTCGTCGCTTACCAGCGACCCGACCTCGTGGCCCACCCCCTGCCCGGCTGGCCGGCGCGTCGGGTCGAGGTGGAGACGTGGCCCGACCTGCTGCGCGTGCCGTCGGTGGTGGCGATGGTGGAGGCGCTCGAAGACGTCGCCACCGAGACGGTGGCCACCGCCGCCGGCGGCCTCGTAGCCACGCCGGCGGGCGGGTGGCGGGACCGCACCCGCGTCGTGCCGACGGCCGAGGAAGACGGGAGCGATCGGTGGGCCGCCTGGTACGACGTGCCGGAGACGACGCTGCCAGGGACGGCCCGCGACCGTCCCGACCGCGCCGTGTTCGTCTCCGACACGACCGGATCGCTGCAGGTGCACGTCCGCGGACCCGACGGCGTCGACCGCTGCCTCACCGACCGGGCCGGAGGCATCGAGGTCGCCGACATCGCGCCCGACGGGGCCAACGTGTGGTGGTTCGCCGACGACAACGGCGACGAGCACGGAGTGTGGATGGTGCAGCCCTTCGAGGGCGGGTCGGCGGCCGCCGCGTCGGCGTCGGTGGCGCCTGGCTTTCGCGCCGGGCTGGCCCTCGGCGCCGCGCCACGCGATCGTCGGGCGCTCCGACGCCGCCGGCGCCGAGCTGTTCGCCGTCGAACTGACGAGCCGCGGCGAGGGTGACGGGGCCCGGTTGATCTACCGCCATCCCGAGTTCGCCGCGGTCGGGGCGATGTCGAGCGACGAAGCGCTGGTGGCGATCTCGCACAGCGAGCACGGCGACGCCCAGAAGCCCGCCGTCCGTGTGCTGCGCCTCGACCGCGCCGAGGTGACCACGGTCGGCGACCTGTGGGACGGGCACGGTTTCGGCGTCTGGCCGGTGGCCTTCTCGCCGCTCCCCGACTCGAGCGAGCTGCTCGTGCTGCACGAGCGCCACGGGCGCACGCTGCCGCTGATCTGGGACGCGGTCACCGGTCGCCAGCAGGAGATCGACCCCCAGCTGTCGGGCGAGACGACGGCCTCGTGGTATCCCGACGGCACGGCGCTGCTGCTGCTGCACCAGCACCGGGCGCGCAGCGAGCTGTACCGCGTCGATCTCCGCTCCAGGGTCGTCGCCCTGCTCCCGACGCGCCGCGGCTACATCGCCGACGCCTACGCCCTCGACGACGGCACGGTCGACTACCTGTGGTCGTGCGCCGCCGAGCCTCCACGGGTGCTCAACACCGGCGCCGAGCGAGCCGCTGGCGCCCGTCGCGCCGACGCTGCCCCCGTCGCCGCCGCTCGCCGAGCTGGTGGTCGCCGGCAGCGCCGGCGACATCCACGTGCTCATCGCCCGACCCGACGGCACGGACGCGCCGGGCCCGCTGCCGACGGTGCTGCTGATCCACGGCGGACCGGCGTCGCACGACGCCGACGCCTTCTCGGCCGAGCGCAACGCGTGGGTGGCGAGCGGGTACACCGCCGTGCACGTGAACTACCGCGGGTCGACCGGCTACGGCGCGGAGTGGCGCAACGCCAACATCGGCCGGCCGGGGCGAGCCGAGCTGGAGGACATCGTCGCCGTGCGCGACACGCTCGTGGCCAACGGCACCGCCGACCCCGACCGGCTGGTCATCGCCGGGCGGTCGTGGGGCGGCTACCTCGCCCTCCTCGCCCTCGGCCTGTACCCGGGGCTGTGGTCGCTCGGCGTCGCGCTGGTGCCCGTCGCCGACACCGCCGCCGTGTACGACGACATGATGGAGGAGATCCGCGCCGCCTACCGCGTGCGCTTCGGCGGCAGCCCGACCGATGTGCCCGACGTGTACGCCGCGTCGTCGCCGCTGAGCGTGGTGGCCGACGTCTCGGTGCCGGTGATGATCACCGGGGGCATCCGCGACACGCGGTGCCCGATCCGTCAGATCGAGCTCTACGAGTCGCGCCTCGTCGAGCACGCCAAGCAGCACGAGATGCACACGTTCGACCGCGGGCACACGGCCCGCTCCCGGGCCGAACGGATCGACGAGATGACCCGGGTGCTGTCGTTCACCCGTCGACACCTCGGCCCCGCCGACCGGTAGCCGGCACCGCCCGCTCCCCGGCGGGCCAGCCGTTGCGTCGCCGAGCCAAACGGTGCTGGACTGGTGGCGCCGGCGAGCTCGCGACTCGAGACCGGGCCTCCCCGGCGTTGAGGAGGGCGTGACGAGCGTTGCGAGGGCTGGGCCCCGGGACCGCCACGACAACGACATGGTCGTCCGTCATGGCGATGACGAGGCGCGGCTCCACGCCTTCTTCGATCGCGCGATCACCGAGGTCTACCCGTATCTGGCCCGGCGCTGCGGCCACGACCGCAACCTCGCCGAGGATCTCGTCCAGGAAACGCTCGTCACCGCCGTGTCGGCGCTCGGGCGCGACGTCGACCACCTCTCGATCGGCTGGATGATCGCCGTCGCACGTAGCCGGTTGATCGATCACTACCGGGCCGCGGCGCGGCGCGAGCGACCGCTGCGCCTCGTGGTCGATCGCCAGATCCCGACCGACACTGACGTCATCGGGCGCGACGTCACGGCCCGCATGCTCGCCGTCCTGCCGTCGCAGCAGCGGTTGTGCGTCGTGCTCCACCACCTCGACGGGGTCCCGATCTCCGAGGTCGCCGCCGCGACCGGTCTCTCGGTGCGGGCGGTCGAGTCGTCGCTCGCCCGCGCGCGACGGGCACTGCGCACCGTGGCCGAAAGCGACGGCGATGACTGAGCGCGTCGACCGGTGCGATCCGGCGTTCGCCGACGACCTGCGGGCGTGGTTCGTCGCGGCGATGTCCGACCCGCCGCTGGCGATCGAGCCGCCGCGAGCCGGCTCAGCGCAGGAGCGGTGACGCCCGTGGACCGGCCAGGTCGCCCGGAACGTGACCGTTCGCGTCGGTCGCGGTGGGCGACGCGCCCGCGGCGAGCAGCATCGCGACCGCGTCGGGGTCGTCGGCCCGCGCCGCCGCGTGGAGCGCCGTGGCCCCGTCGCGATCGGAGACGTCGATCGACGCTCCCGCGGCGAGGAGGACGGCGATCGGCCCGTCGAGACCCCGGTCCGCCGCCCGCCACAGGGCAGTTCGGCCACGGTCGTCGGTGGCGTCGATGTCGGCACCCGCCGCGACCAGGAGGTCGAGCTCATCGGGGCGGTCGCGGATCGCCGCCGCGATGATCGGCGGCTCCGCCCCGTCGGTGGCGCCGTCGGGTCGGGCGCCAGCGGTGAGCAGCACGTCGACGACGTCGCCGTGGCCGTGGTCGACCGCCCTGTCGAGCGGCGTCCACCCCTGATCGGTCTTGGCGTCGGGGTCGGCGCCGGCACCGAGCAGCACGACGACGAGGTCCGGCTGGCCATACGCGGCCGCGACGTACAGCGGGGTTCGCCCGTCGTCGTCGGTGGCATCGGGACGGGCGCCCGCCGCGAGCAGCACGGCGGCGACGTCGTCCCAACCGCGGCGGGCGGCTTCGTGGAGCGGCCTGAGGCCGTCCTCGTTGGCCCGGTCGACGTCGGCGCCGGCGTCGATCAGGATGGAGGCGAGCGCGGCGTCACCGTAATCGGCCGCCCCGTGCAGCGGGGCCCACCCGGCGGCGTCGGAGGCATCGACGTCGGCACCGAGCGCCAGGAGGGTGGCGACGACGTCCGCGCAGTCGTGGCGGACCGCGGTCAGCAGGGCCGTCGCGCCACGATCGTCGCGAGCCTCGAGGTCGGCGCCGCCGTCGAGCCAGGCGCCGACACGCTCCTCGTCGCATCGCGACGCGGCGTCGAGCAGACCGTCATTTGCCGCCACCGCCCCGTTCTCGGCATTGCTCGTCAGGCGGAGCGGTGGTCCGCTGGCGGTCGCCGCGACGCTGCCGGCGATCACGTCGGCCCAGGCGTCGTCCCCCGTCGCGGCCACGTCGTAGACGCACGCGTCGAGGTCGCCACGGCTGACCCCGGACGAACGGCAGGTCGCACGGGCGGACGCCAACCGCTCGGCCGGCAGGTCGGCCCGGCGCACGACGCTCCTCGGCACGGTCGTGTACCGCGCCGTGAGGTAGGCCGCACCGTCCCCGCGCGTGAACAGGCGGGAGTCGGCGGTGACGCGCCAGGCGTCGGCGAACGTCCCGTACAGCACATCGGGATCGTGCCGGTCGGCCGGCGCGATCACCGTGCCGTCGGGGAGCGCCAGGTCGTCGGCCAGGTCGCCGTCGGCGTCGCCGAGCAGGCCCGACGCGCTGTCGGCATACGCCGGGGTACCGATCACGACGTTCTCGGCCAGGCCGGCGCGCTCGATCAGCACATAGTCACCACCCGGGCCGACCACTTGGAGCGCGCCGTCGCCGACGCCGGCGATCGAGGTGCCGTCGTCGAGCAGCGTCGGCTCGGCCCCGACGGTCGTGTCGACGCCGTCGATCCGTACCGCGCTCCGCCGGCTGGGAGCCCGGTCCTCCAGGTAGGCCTCGATGACGTGACGTCCGATTCGCGCGGCCGTCGCCGTCACGTACGTCTGCACGCCTTTGTCGCCCTCGAGGCGCAGCTGCACCTCGAGACCCGCGCCGGCGACACCGACGAACTCGCCGACCGCCATCAGGTCGTACGCCGTCCCGTCGAAGGTGGTCAGGTGCGGGTCGGTGGTCGCCCGCGAGCGACGGAAGCGTGACAATCGGTCATCACCGGTGGACGCCGGCGCGGCCCCCGGGGACGTGCACGCTTCGCGGATCTCACTGACGTCCAGCGACGTCGTCAGCACCGACGTGAGCAGCGTCCACGGCATGAGCTGCTCGACAACCGTCGTGGCCGAGGCACGATCGCTGACCGAGCGTTCCAGCGTCGGCACGACCTCGTCGGTCAGCACGTCCTGCAGCCAACTTCCACCGTGCAGCAGTTGGTAGTACCACGGCATCAACGTCGCGAACGACGCCAGGCACCGACGAAAGTCGGCCGCGCCGACAGCGGGCGCGCGCCGGAACCCGTTGGTGTCGCCCGACCCGGCCTCGGCCGGGCCCGCCGCCATCGTCGCCGCCAGCGCGGCGAGCGGGCCGGCCGCGGCAACCGCCGCCCTCGGGACATCGCCGGGGACGGGCTCGAGGTCGACGTTGGTCGTGACGGTCACCGGGCGTCCGCCGGCGGGCTCGGCCTCGACGACGACCGCCATCCGCCGCAGCGCTCGGTCGGGACCGATCCCCAGCTCGAGGGTGGCCCGTCCGTCGAGCTCCGGGCTCGAGAGGCCCGGGAGCGCCACCGTGTAGACCTCGAGCCCGTCGCGCAGCGTCGGCTCGACCGGTCGGGAGTCGACCGGCGCTGCATCCGCAGGCACGACACGAGCGGTGCTCGGCAGCGGTGGCATCGGGGCGCTGGCGTCGAACCAGGCCGCACGACCCCCGACTCCGGGAACGCCGACATGGGACCCGCCGCGGCTGGCGAGGATGCGCACCGTGCCGTCGTCTGCCGCGACGTCGAGGCGGTCGGCTTCGGACGACACCATGCCCCGGCCGACCTCGCGCACGGTCCCGTCGATCGTCGCGCTGACGTCGATCCGACGGACGGCGCTCACCGCCGGATCGCCGCCGGCCGGAGACGACGTGGCCGGCGCCGCGGTCGAGCGATCGGGCCGGCCAGCGGACGTGACATCGAGGGAGGGTGCCACGACCTGGGTCGTCGCGGTGGTGTCCTGACGGCTCGCTGCCCGCTCGTCGTGATGGCACCCGACGAGAGCGAAGCCGAGCACAGCCGCGACGTACGACCACCCGCGCCGCCGTCGCACCGGACGGGAGTTCGCGATCATCTGCGTCAGGCTCCTTCTTCGGGACCGTCGCCCACATCGGCCGTCGCCTGTTCAACGTCGCCCCGCCCGCGCTCCCGTCGGCGCGGTGCACTCGTTCGGGCTTTGTCAGGAGGCGCGACGCCAGCGCGCGCACTTCCTGACCGAGAGCGGCTGGAGGGGCAGGGCGCCGGGATCCGTCGCGTCGGCCCCTCACGCCCCCACGGTCAGGACGTCGCGGTGCCCAGTCCGAGCTCGTGCTGCACGTCGGCCCAGTGGTCGACGAGGCGGTCGTTCTCGGCCGGCAGGCCGACGGTGATGCGCACGCCGTCGTCGCCGATCGCCCGCGTCACCGTGCCTCGCCGCTCGAGCGCGGCGACCACGCGGGTCGCCGTGCCGGGGGTCGACACGTACACGAAGTTGGCGCGCGACGGCGGGACGATGGCACCGGTGGCGGTCAACCGACGGGTCAGTCGCTCGCGCTCGGCCACCACCTTGGACACGCGGTCGTCGAGCTCGGCCGTGGCGCTCAACGAGGCGAGCGCACCGACGATCCCCATCCCGTTGACGGCGAACGGCGCCGCCGACCCGCTGCAGCGCCATCGCCACCGGCGGGGCGGCGAGGGCGTAGCCGACCCGCAGCGCGGCCAGCCCGTAGGCCTTGGAGAAGGTGCGCAGCACGATCGTGTCGGGGCGCTCGACGAAGATCGTCGCCAGCTCGTCGGCACCGGGCCCGGCGAACTCGGCGTACGCCTGGTCGACGACGAGCAGGCAGCGCCCGGCGAGGCGATCGGCGAGCCAGCGGACGGCGTCGCCGCGGATCGCCGTGCCGGTCGGGTTGTGCGGATCGGTGAGGAACACGATCTTGGTCCTCGGCGTCACCGCCGCCGCCAGCGCTTCGACGTCGGTGTGCCAGTCGGCGAGCGGCACCGTCACGGCCACCGCTCGCGACATCGTGGCGATGATCGGGTGCGCCTCGAACGTCGGCGTGTGCATCACGATCTCGTCGCCGGGGGCGACGTAGGCGCTGGCCAGCTGCCAGAGCACACCGGAGGAGCCGGGACCGACGACGACCTCGGAGTCGGCGCACCCGTGGAACTCGGCGATGGCGTCGCGGAGCGGCCCGGCGGTGACGTCGGGGTAGCGGTTGATCGATCCCGACGCCGCGGCGAGGGCCGCCGCGACCGACGGCAACGGACCGAACGGCGACTCGTTCGACGCCAGCTTCACCGCGGCGACGAGCCCGTGCTCCTGCGCCACCTCCTCGGCGCGTGCGCCCGGCTCGATACGGCGCCAGCGCGGCGATCGGTGCGTAAGGAGTGACTGTCGTGGTCACTGCTGCACCATGTCGCGGATGCGAGCGACGAGGCGCCAGCCGAGGAGCGGCCAGCAGCGGCCTGCGTGGCCGGGGAACGCCATGACGGTCATCACAGCCCGGTCGGCTCGGCGTCGTAGTGGAAGAACGACGGCGGCGCCGCCACCGTCTCGTTGGCCAGCGCCGTGAACGCCACGCCGTGCTCGGAGGCCTTGTGCCCGTCGTACGCGTCGGCGTCGCGCCAGATCTCGAGGAGGTGGATGCGGTTGGGTTCGGCCGAGTCCCAGCTCAGCCCGTAGTGGACGCACCCGTCCTCGGCGCGGGAGGCGGCCTGCATCTCGATGGCCGCCGCGGCGACACGATCACGTTCCTCCGGTCGGAAGTCCGCGTAGCCGTGGATCAGGATCATCAGGTTCGACTGTACGAACGCCACGCCGCCCCGGCCATTGCGATCGCAAGGCGATGTGGCCATCTGGCCATCGATTCGAAGGTGTTCGGACACGACGACGCCCGCATCGCCCGGTGGTGACGGACTAGCGTCGTGCGACGTGACCAGCCGCGGCCCGAACGTCGTGATGGACGACACCAACTGGGCGCTGCTCGACGAGCTCCAGCGCGACGCCCGCCTGACCTACAGCGAGCTGTCGCGGCGCGTGCACCTGTCGGCGCCGGCGGTGGCCGAGCGCATCCGGCGCATGGAGGAGGCGGGCATCCTCGTCGGCTATCACGCCCAGATCGACCCGTCGCGGCTCGGGTGGGCGATCCACGCGATCGTGCGCATGTCGTGTCACGGCGCCAAGTGCGTGCTCCGCGATCCGCAGGTGCGCGACTGGCCGGAGATCGTGGCGATCGACCGGGTGACGGGCGACTCGTGCTCGATCCTGCGCGTCGTCGCCCCGACGGTCGCCCGATTCGAGGACCTGATCGACCGCCTCGCCGCCTACGGCCGACCGGAGAGCATGATGGTGCTGTCGACCGCGCTCAGCTGGAAACCGCTGACGGCGGCCGTCAGTCCGTGACCCGCTCGAGGCGCATGTGCAACGCCTCCGGCGGATCCGGGCAGGCGACGAGCGGTCGGCCATCGAGCCAACCCTCGTCATCGATGCGGCCGGACAGGAGCGCCACCACCGAGGCGATGGCGAACCAGCAGAACGGCTGACCGTCCGGCACCGCCAGACCTTCGGGACCGACCTCGAACCAGTCGCCCACGCGCATGCCGCACGCCGAGTAGTTCATCGCCTCGACGGTGCAGCGAACCTTCACCGGCCTCACCCTCCCTCGGTGGCCGCCGCCGGGTCGCCGTCGTCGAGGCCGACCAGGCGCATCACCACGTTCTCGGTGGCGTCCGGGCAGCAGATCCACGGCTTGCGTGCGCAACCAGTCGTCGGCCGGGAGGTCGCCCTGACGCAAGGCCAGCACCGGGAAGACCGCCGCCATCGCGTACGGGCAGAACGGGCCGTTCGGGGTCGACAGGCGGCTGCCGTCGACCTCGAAGTAGTCGCCGACGGCGATGTGGCACCGCGGCGAGTCGGCGCGATCGACGATCACCCGCACCCGCCGTGAACCGGGCAGCACGCCGGCCGGCGACGCGGTCACGGCAGCTCGGCGGTCACGCCGAAGCGCTCGACCTGGTCGAGCGGGTCGTCGGGCAGGGTGAAGCCCAGCGCGGCGTCGCCGAGGGCGGCCACCGCCTGGGCGCGCAGGTGGGTGCGGGCGGTGCCGGCGTGGGCGAGCGCCCCGTAGGCGTCGCGCAGCACCCGTTGCACCGGGTTGACGTCGAGGATGTACCGGGCGCCCACCAGCTCGGTGCACAGCGGGATGACGCGGCGCAGGGCGCCAGCCGCCGCCGCGTTGGCCGCGGTCATGCGAGCCTCGTGCAGCGGGGTGAGCACACCCGACCCGAAGATGATCTCGTCGGTCGCCGCGGCGACGGCACGCATCCCGCCGTAGCGAAGTCGACCTCGCCCATCGCCTCGCCGAGCGCTTGCAGCAATGCCCCGTCGACGGCGGCCGCCCCGCCGGTGGCGGCCTTGGTGCGCAGCGCTTCCCCGGCCAGTCGGACGAGGTGACGGGCGACGCCGAGCACGACGCCGCCGAGGGCGAAGTGGCACAGCTTGGGAGTCTTGTTCAGCGGGTCGGCGTCGGGGTCGTACGACGCCTCCCGGTCGAAGGCGTGGTCGGCGGGTGCGAAGGCCGGCTCGTCGATCGAATACGACGTGCTCCCGGAGCCACGGAGCCCGAGCGTCTGCCAGTTGTCGGCCACGACGATGGCGTCCTTCGGCAGCCAGATCCCCAGGTGCATCTGCTTGCCGTCGGGGGCGATCACGGGCTCGTCGCCGTCGAACACCATGCACCCGCCGACGACGTGCTCGGCGAGGTAGCTGCCGCTCCCCCAGTCCCAGCGGCCCGGAGACCAGGTAGCCGCCGTCGACGCGCTCGGCGCGGCCACGCGGGTGGAACGACCCGCTGGTCGGCCGGTCGCGGGTGGGATAGAGCTCGGCGTAGGCGGCGTCACCGAGGCGGCCGGCGTAGACGCCACCGGCGTTGAGCACACCGACGTTCCAGGCCGCCGACGCGTCGACAGCGGCGACGAGGGCGACGACCTCGACCTGCTGGGCGAGCGTCATCTCCAATCCGCCGCGCGAGGCCGGGAAGCCCATCTCGAACACGCCGGACGCCCGCATGGCCGCCGCGGCGCGCGGGGTGAGCCGCGCCGCGTCCTCGATCGCGTCGGCCTCGGCGGCGATCAACGGCAACAGCGACACGGCGTTGGCCAGCACGGCAGCAGCGCGTGGTCGGGCGGCACGCAGCCCGAGGCTCGGTCGCACGCCGTGTGCGGCGAGCGAGCGCCAGCGAGTGAGCGACCACACGCTGCGCAGGCGGCTTGCGTGGCCGGGGAACGCATGCGGTCATGCGATCGGCTCCCCACCGGTCACGAACATGGTCTGGCCGGTGATGGCGTCTCCCGTCGGTCCGACGAGCTGGGCGACGACGGCCGCCACCTGGGCCGGGGACGGGAACTCGGGCAGGGCCATGCGCTCGAGCAGGCGGCCGGCGAGCTGTTCGAGCTCCGGCGTGAGCGGCTCGGGGTCGTTGGGGTCGACGCACGCGGCCCGGTGCGACGACGTTGGCGGTGATGCCGGCGCGCCCTTCCTCGAGGGCGAGGTAGCGCGTGAGCACGCTGGCGGCGGCCTTGGCCGCTCCGTACGCGCCCCATCCCGGAGCGGGTCGCGTCATCAGCGCTCCCGAGACGAAGACGATGCGCCCCCAGCCGGCCGCCCGCATCGACGGCACCGCAGCCGCGCAGAGCGCGACGTGGGCCTCGACCGCTCCCAACTGACGCCGCAGCTCGGCCGGGTCGATGTCGGAGACGGGTGCCGGCGCACCGCCGTGGGGGTGGGCGGCGTTGACGAGCACGGTCACCGGACCGAGGCGCTCGGCGACCTCGGCGACGATCTCGGCCGCCGTCCCGGGCCCGGCGAGGTCACCGCCGACCACCGCATGCGGTCCCGCCAACCGCTGGGCGAGCGCCGTCGCCGCATCGAGGCGGGAGTGGTAGTGCACCCCGACGCTGGCGCCGCGATCGGCGAGCGCCGTCGCACACGGCCGCGCCGATCGGACCGGTCGCGCCGGCCACCACGGCCACCCGGCCGTCGAGCTCCGCCGTCTCGTCAATGCAGCACCGCCGACAGGAACGCCTTGGTCCGCTCGTTCTGCGGGGCACCCAACACCTCGGCCGGCAGGCCCTGCTCGACGATCACGCCGCCGTCCATGAACACCACCCGGTCACCGGCCTCACGGGCGAAGCCGATCTCGTGGGTGACCACGACCATCGTGATCCCGCCGGACGCGGCGAGATCCTTCATCACCGCGAGCACCTCGCCCACCAGCTCGGGGTCGAGCGCGCTCGTCGGCTCGTCGAACAGCATCAGCTTGGGACCCATCGCCATGGCGCGGGCGATGGCGACGCGCTGCTGCTGCCCGCCCGACAGCTTCGAGGGATGGGCATGGGCCTTGTCGCTCAGCCCGACCCGGGCGAGCAGCTGGCGGCCGCGCTCTTCGGCCTCGCGGCGTGACTGCTTGCGGACCTTGATCGACGCGAAGCACACGTTCTCCAGCGCGGTCATGTGCGGGAACAGGTTGAAGTGCTGGAAGACCATGCCGATCGCCACCCGCTGGCGGCACGCCTCGCGCTCGCGCAGCTCGTAGAGGCGCCCGCCGCGCTCGCGGTAGCCGATGAGCTCGCCGTCGACCCAGATGCTCCCCGCGTTGATCTCCTCGAGGTGGTTGATGCACCGCAGCAGCGTGCTCTTGCCGGAGCCCGACGGCCCGATGACGCAGACGGTCTCGCCGGGCGCGATCGTCAGGTCGATGCCGAACAGCACCTGGTGGTTGCCGTAGAGCTTGTCGACGCCCTCGATGCGCACCATCGGCTCGACGATGGTCCCGGGATCGGCGCCGGGACGGACCGGCTCGAGGTTCACCGTCACTCGCTGCGCTCGCTCATCGCTCCGCCACCCGACGCTCGACGAAGAACTGGGCGATCGACAGCACGGTGATGACGAGCAGGTACCAGATCGTGGCGACGATCAGCATCTCGATGGTCCGGAAGTTGACTCCCGAGATGCCGAGCACGACCGTGAGCAGATCGCCGCCGGCGATGACCGACACGATCGCCGACGCCTTCAGCATGCCGATGATCTCGTTGCCGAGCGGCGGCACGATCACCCGCAGCGCCTGCGGCAGGATGATGTAGCGGATCGTGCGCAGCGACCCCAGCCCGATCGACTTGGCCGCCTCGTGCTGGCCGCGGCCGACGGCGAGCAGCCCACCGCGGACGACCTCGGACATGTAGCCCGAGCCGGCGAGGGTGAGCCCGACGACCGACGCGATGAACGGCGTCATCACGTCACGGGCCGGGCGCGACCAGAACACGACGTCGGTGAACGGGATGCCGACGGTGAAGACCTTGAAGAACAGCCCGAGGTTGCCGACGATGATCAGCAGCACGATCAGCGGCACGCCGCGGAACACGAACACGTAGATCGCCGCCGTGGTGCTGATGATCCGGCTCTCGGAGAGGCGCATCACCGCGATCACGACGGCGATGGCGATCGACGCCACGGTGGCCAGCAGCGTCATGTAGAGCGTCTTCTGCAGCCCGCGCAGGACGTTGGTGTTGAAGAGGTAGTCGCCGACGATCGACCACTCGATGTTCGGGTTGGTCGCCAGGCCGTACACGCCGGCGACGATGACGAACAGCACGAACAGGGCGAAGGCGGCGCGTCCGTAGTGGCGCACCGGGACGACGTCGCGCTTGGGTCGTGCGCGCGAGGCGACCGACCAGCGCCGTGGGGGTGAGGGCCTGATCGCTCATCAGCTCACTCCCACCCGTCGACCAGGGTCCGGCCGACGTCGACCCACCGGCTGCGCCACGTCGACGCGTGGGCGCTGACGCCGGTGAGGTCGCGGATCAGTTGTTCGAGTGGCTGCGATTCGTAGACCACCTTCGACCCGAGCAGATCGGCGCACCGGTCGACGGCGACGCGGGCGAACTCGTTGGCCAGCGGCGCGTCGCCGCGGGCGAGCACCTCGGCCGAGGGCACGACGCCGGGGGTGAAGATCGCTTCGTCGATGCGGGCCATGCACTCGTACACGAGCGCACGCGCCGCCCGCACGTAGGCGTCGATCTCGCCGAGCAGGCCGAGCGACCGCTCGCCGGGTGCCCGGGCGGGCGGTCGGGACCGGAGGTCGGCCAGGGCGACGTCGAGGGCATGCTGGGCGATGCCGACGGAGATCCCGGCCATGCTGTAGAAGGGCAGATCGACGTGCTTGGCCAGTGGTGCGGCGTCGGCGGTCGGGGCGAAGAAGCGGTCAAAGGCAGTGGCCGGCCGGCACGAAGGCCTCGGTCACGGCATACCCCTGGCTGCCCGAGCCGCGCAGGCCGATCGTGTGCCAGTCGTCGCGCAGCGTCACGGCGTCGACCGGCAACCACACGCCGAGCGTCAGCTGCGACCCGTCCTCCTTGCGCACCGGCTCACCGGCGGCATCGACCACCTCGGCCCCGGCGACGATGTGGTACGACGAGCCGGATCGCGCTGCCGAACTTCCAGTCGCCGGTGACGAGGTACCCGCCCTCGACCGCCCGGGCGACGCCCTTGGGGTGGAACGAGCCGCAGGTCGGGCGGTCGAGGTCGGGGTACAGCTCGGCGAAGGCGGCGTCGCCGAGCCGTGCCGCGTAGAAGCCGGTGGCGAGCAACACGGTGGCGTTCCACGCGATCGACGCGTCCCGGCGGGCGATCATCTCGACCAGCCGGGTCTGGTCGACGAGCGACATCTCCGGACCGCCGCGAGCGGCCGGGAAGGCGGCGCGGTACACGCCGGCGGCAGCGAGGGCACGACCCATCCGCTCGGTCATGAAGTGCTGGGCGTTGGAGGGCGCCGCTTCCTGCTGGACGAGCCCGTCCAGCGCACGGACGTTGTCGAGGATCGTCGCCGCGTCGACCGGCGCGCGCAGGTCGGCGACGTCGTCCGTCGGATCGGACGTGGCGATCAAGGCGATCGTGGCGTTCATCGGCGGTGGTGTCCTCCTGCGGTTGGGGTCGGGGGTGGGTCCGGCGACCGGCCAGGTCGCCGGACCCACTGCGCCGTTCAGGTGGTGGCGGGGGTGGCGGCGACCTCGCCGGGCGCGGTGCCCGTGAGCGGGTTGATCACCAGCTGGTCGGGCGTGATGGCGGCCGACGACATGCCCCACTTCTCGAGCAGGGCGGCGTACGTCCCGTTCGCCATCAGCGTTCCGAGGGCCCCGGCGATCGCCTCCGACACCCCTGGTTGGTCCTTGCTGACGGCGATCCCGCCGAACGTCGGCGTGTCCTCGTCCTCGGGGATCGCCACGTAGGCGAACGAGTCGGGTGCGGCCGCGACGATCGCCTCGAGGCTGGGCGTGCTGTCGATCCAGCCGTCGACCGTGCCGGCGCGCAGGGCGCTGACCGCGGCCTGGGCGCCCTGGTACTCGGCCGCGTGGATCGCGTCCTTGCCGGCGCTCTCGCACGCATCGGCGCTCACGCGCGCCACCAGCTCGCTCTGGATCGACGCGACGGGCACGCCGATCGTCAGACCGCACGCGTCGCCGAGCCTGGTGAGCCCGTCGGGATTGCCGGCCGGCACGAGGACGCCCTGGCCGACCCGGTCGTAGGGCACGAGGTCGACGATGCTCTGCTCGCGCTCGGGGGTGATGCTCACCTGACCGAACAGCGCGTCGACGGTGCCGGACTGGACACCGGGGAGCTGCGCCGGCCACTGCATGTTCTGCCAGTCGGCCGTCACGCCGAGGATCGGCTCCATCGCGTCGGCGAGGTCGGGCGACAGCCCGACCGGCGTCGAGGTGTCGTTGGGGTCGACGCCGATGACCGGTGGGGTCTCCCACAGGGCGCCGAAGTGCAAGGTCTTGCTGTCCTGGATCGACGCCGGGAGCAGGTCGAACAGGGTCTGGTCGAACGCCGCGGCGGGGATCGACCCGGCCGGCATCGGTCGCGGCCGGGCCGGAGTCGGGCGGTGCCGATGCGCCGGCGGACAGGCCGGCGACGAGGACACCGGCGGTGGCGACGGCGGCCGCGCCGAGGCGGCGGCGCCGGGCGCCGTGTCGGGTGGTGGAACGTGACATGCGGTACCTCTCGATTGGATTGGTCGCCCCCAGGACGACATCGAACACTGCGACTAGGCGTTGGAACGTGTGACAGCACTCCCCTCAGTTCGACGCATCACCCCCCACCCATATCAGTTCGCATCCCTGCCGCGCGCAGGACTCGGTGATCGCGGCCCGATCGTCCGCCGGCCAGGCTGCCTGCTCGGGCAGGACCACGATCCCGTACTCGTGGCCGTAGCGCTCGACGTAGTCGGCGACATCGGCGGCGCGGATCGAGTCCTCCCCCACGCGAGCCCGCAGACGCGAGAGCCGGCGCTCGGGCGTGAGCCCGGCGGCGCGCAGGGCAGCCGCCGCCGCGTCGATGTCGGGCGCGGGGAGATCGATCGTCACCGCGATCCCCAGCCGCCGACCCGCCGGGCGGAAGCGCTCGGCGAGCACGACCCCCAGGTCGGCGGCGTCCACGGCGCGGCTGCTCACGGCGGGGGTTCGATCGGTTCGAGGTCGCGGGTGCCCGCCGCCACGTCGAGGATCGGCGGGGACTGCACCGACAGGAACCGCAGGCTCGACGCACCGGTGCGGACGGCGTGGAACACGCCGCGGCCGATGTGCAGGCGGTCGCCCGCGGTGACGGCGATCGCCTGGTAGTCGGCGGTGAGCAGCACCTCGCCGGATCCGTCGAGGAAGTAGAGGACGGTCTCGGCGTGGTTGTGGCGGTGCATCGAGGACTGCTGGTGGGGATCGACGTCGACGAGGTCGGCGGCGACGACCGACGCCAGCGCCGTGTCGCGCGTCAGTTGCATCACGTGGAAGACGTCGTGCAGCTCGACCTCGAGATCGGCGTCGAGGACATCGTTGCGTTCCATGGATCTCCTTCCTGGTGTCGGGTCAGTCCGCGGCGCGGAGCTCGGGGAGGACCTTGGCGCCGAGCACGTGCATCGCCGCGCTGACGTCGGGACCGAACGGCGGACCGAACGAGATGTGGCGCGCCCCGGCCGCGAGCAACGCCGCGCAGTGCTCGAGCACGTCGCCGGGACCGCCGGCGATCCCGAGGCGCATCATGTCGGCGGAGACCGCGTCGGCGCCCGCCGCGGTCCCCTCGTCGAGCACGAGTCGCTGGACGCGGGCGAACTCGTCGGGGTCGAAGCCTTCCTCGACGAGCGCGTCGACCGACAGCGAACCGCTGTAGCGGGCGATGAACTCGGCGAGGCGTCGCCGACCGCGCTCGGCGTCGTCGTCGATCGAGCACCAGATGCACGCCGCGAGGTCGAACCGGCCGAGGTCGCGCCCGGCCACGGCGGCGCCCTTGTCGATCTCGGCCCGCGCCCGCACGAACCGCTCCGGTGGCAGGCACAGCGGCAGCGCGCCGTCGGCGAAGCGGCCGGTCATCTGCAGCATCTTGGGGCCCATCGCACCGACGTAGATCGGTGGGGCGACCTCGGGCGGGTCGCGCAGCACCGCCTTGTCGGTCCACCCGTCGCCGGCGTCGGGATCGCCGGCCGGGCTGCGCCCGGCGAGCAGGTGCTGCACGGCGACGAGCGCCTCGCGCGTGCGCTGCACCGGCGACGGCGGGGTCAGGCCGGCGAAGCCGAAGAACACGTCGGACCCGGCGCCGAGGCCGAGGAGGAAGCGTCCGCCGGAGAGCTCCTGCAGGCCGGCGGCGATCATGGCGATCTGCGCCGGATGCAACGACACGGTGTCGAGGACGCTCGTGCCGAGATGGATGCTCGACGTCGCCGCCGCGATCGCGGACAGGGCCACGACACCCGACGCGTCGAAGATGTCGTTGCCGAGCCAGATCTGGTCGAAGCCCGCCGCCTCGGCCTCACGGGCACGCGCCACCGTGGCGTGGATGCCGCCGGCTTTGCCCGGACGGACGCTCAGTCGCAGTTCTCGCTCGCTCATTGTCGCACCGCCTCCGAGTGTTCGAGGTACGCCGCCACGGCGCCGGCGAAGCGCTCGGCGGTGAACTCGAGCGGCACCATACCCTCGTCGATCGTCACGGTGGTCACCGCCACGCCCGCCGCCCGCAGGGCGTCGTGCAGCGGTATGAGATCCCCGAAGGCGTGAACGTCGCCGGCGTGGCCGACGAGCAGGGTCGGCGCGGCGACCTGTCCGATGCGCCGCTCCATCTCGTAGGCCGGACACGGCGCGGTGCCCGGCCTCGGCGTCGCCGACCCGCAGGGCGTCGCGGACGAAGCGCACGAGCAGGTCGGGACGACCGGCCGGGTAGAACGAGCGCCGCCGCTCCCACAGCTCGACGAGGAAGCGACCGTCGTCGTCGACGCTCACGGCATCGATCGCCGGCCGCCCCCGCCGCCGCTCGCGCGCCGCAGCATCGACGAACGGCGTCGACGACAGCACCAAGCGGTCGACCAGGTCGCGACGCGCCGCGGCGACCTCGAGGGCGACGACCCCGCCGGTGTGGTGACCGACGAGGTCGCAGCGCTCGATGCCCAGCCCCTCGATCGCGCCGATCACGCCGGCCGCCATCGCCTCGATCGACACGGCACCATCGGGCGGATCCGACGCCCCCATGCCCGGTAGGTCGACCGCGACGACGGTGCGCTCGGCGGCGAGGAGCGGGGCGACCTCGGCGAACTCGTCGATCGAACGCGGTGTCTGGTGCAACATGACCACTGGTCGCCCGCCGGTCCCGGCTGGTTCGCGACCGACGATGCCGACGTGCACCTGGCGGTCGCCCACCTCGACGTACCGGCGTCGCATCGTCACGTCGCCGACCCTCCGCCGAAGCGCACGCCGACGCGGCCGATCCCGTCGATCGTCGCGTCGACGACGTCGCCCGGCACGACGTCGACCATCTTGCCGAGGGCGCCGGTGAGCACGACGTCGCCGGCGCGCAGCGGCGTGCCGAGTCGCGACATCGTGTCGGCCAGCCATCGCGCGGCGAACAGCGGGTTGCCGAGGCACGCCACGCCCGAGCCGGTGGAACGCACCTCGCCGTTGAGCGACAGCGTCATCGTGACCTCGGCGAGGTCGCGAGCGAGGTTCACCGGCACGGTCCCGAGGACGAACCGCGAGCCGCTGGCGTTGTCGGCGACGGTGTCGGCGAAGGAGATGTCCCACCCGGCGACGCGGCTGTCGACGATCTCGAGCACCGCCAGGGCGTAGGCGGTGGCCGAGATCACGTCGGCGACGGTGTGCGTGCCGGCGTCGAGATCGTCGCCGAGCACCAGCCCGACCTCGGCCTCGATCCGCGGCTGCAGCAGCCCGGCGAACGGGACCTCCTCGTTGTCGCCGTAGCCGCACTCGGCGAAGAGGGCGCCGAAGTCGGGCCGGTCGACGCCGAGCTGGGCCTGCACGGCGGGCGAGGTGAGCCCGATCTTGCGGCCGCAGACCCGCCAGCCACGCTCGTCGATCACGCGCTCGACGTTGTGCTGCTGCACGCGATATGCGGCCTCCGCGTCGGCGCCGATCAGGTCGCGGACGGGGGCACACGGCACGCCGGTCGCGGCGGCCTCCCACAGCCGGTCGGCGGCGGCGCGCTCCGACGCGGCCATATTCACGGGTGCACCATCTGTGGCGTGCGAGCGACGGGCGCCAGCCGAGGAGCGGCCAGCCTCGGCCTGCGTGGCCGGGGAACGCAGTCACTGGTTTCTCCGGAGGAAGTCGATCGCCATCGGGTCGTACAGGTCGACCCGCTCGAACTGCGGCCAGTGGCCGCATTCGGGGTACAGCTCGAGCCGGCTGTTGGGGATGTGCTCGTGCATCAGCTGGGCCTCGGGCACGTCGCCGAAGGGGTTCTGGTGGCCCCAGATGATCAGCGTCGGGATGTCGGCGAGGGTGGCCAGCCGGTCGGCCCGCAGGAGGTTGCGCTGGCGCGTCTGCATGTCCTGCAGGCACAGGAGATTGTCGACGTTCGCCACGAACTCGGGTCGGTGGTAGATGCGGTGGCGGACGTCGACCAGCTCGTCGGACACGATGGCCGGGTCGTGCATCAGCAGCTCGAGTCGCTTGCGCGTGAGCTCGCGGTCGTCGGTGCTCACGGCCTGCTTGGTGGAGGTGCGGATGCGATCCATCACCTCGGGGTTGGCCTTGGTGCCGCCGGCGGCGATCAGCTGCAGGGTGATCACCCGCTCGGGGTGCTCGGAGGCCAGCCACGCCGCGACCCAGCCGCCGAGCGACTCGCCGGCCAGGTTGGCGCGCTCGACGCCCGCGGCGTCGAGGTAGGCGAGGAGGTGGGCGACGTAGTCGGGGATCTCGTAGGGACGGTCGAGGCCTCCGGTGTAGCCGTGGCCGAGCATGTCGATGGCGTGGCACCGGAAGCCGGCGTCGACGTGGGCCACGATGTTGCGGGTGAACGCCTCGAGGTGACCGCTCGTGCCGTGCAGGAACACCACGTCGGGACCCTCACCGGCCCGCAGGGTGCGCGTCGGGATGCCGGCGGCGTCGACGTAGTCCACGCTGAAGGCGATAGGGGTGAGATCGGTCCACGCGGTCACGGCAAGTCTCCTGATCTCTCGATGACGGCGACGGCCATGCCGGTCAGCCACTCGGGCATCGGCGAGTAGCACAGCGTGCGCCCGGGCGCCCACCCGCACGCGGCGGCCATGACGATCCACGTGCGCAGCTCGTTGGCGCCGTTGCCGGCGACGGCGACGAGCTCGTCGGCCAGCTCGTCGATCCGGCCGGCGAGCGTGCCGGCGGCGAGGTGGTCGAGCACGTCCGCGTCGAACTCTTCGGCGAGGCGGGGGGGCGCCGAGACGACGATCTGGCGTCGCCGCTCCTCGTAGCGCGCCCAGTCGCCGCGGCCGTCCAGCCATGACCGCACGAGGTACTCGTCGTCGTCGGACTCGGGCCGGCGCCAGTCGGGGAACGGCAGCTGGTGCGAGAGCCCGCCGGAGCCGACCACGGCGACCCGTCGGGCGAGCGGGGTCGCCGCCAACACCGCGGCGAGCGCCTCACCGAGGGCGGCGCAGCGCCGCAACGACGGCAACGGCGGGGCGAAGCAGTTGACCACGAGCGGCACGACCGGCAGACCGGCGGGAAGCACGTGCTGGATGGCGTGGGTGACCCCGTGGTCGACCTGGAGCCGGGCGGAGAAGGCGACGTCGAACTCGGCGGCGGTCAGCCCGGCGAGCACGGCCTGGGCCAGCTCCGGATCGATCGCTTGCGGTCCCTCGGGCGTGCCGTGCTCGCCGGCGGCGAGCACCTCGCCGACACCGACGGTGAACGTCGGCATCAGGTCGAGCCAGAACCCGCGGAAGTGGTTCGATCCCACCACCACCGCCACGTCGGCGTCCGCCGCCGCCACGACCGCTCGCGCCGTGTGCAGCGCGTTGCGGTAGTCGTGCGCCCGCGCCAGGTGGTCGACCTCGGCCCACTTGGTGTTCATCAGCGTCGTGTGCGACGCGCCGACACCGACCACCACCTCAGCCACCGGCGAGCTCCTCGCGCGACCGCGAGCCGGCCAGGACCGCGGTGGTCACCAGCAGCCGGGTGAGCTGCTCGAGGGCATCGACGTCGACGGTGTTCATCCCCTCCGCGAACGGCAGCTCGCGCCCGTCGTCCGTGGCCTTCGGGAGCCCCACCCGCACGGTCGGGATGCCGCGGTTGCGCAGGATGTTGGCGTCGGTGGCTCCGCTCGTCGCGGTGATCGGGCGGTGCTCGGTCCCTGTGACGCGCTCCCACGCGGCGATCGTCGTCGTGGTGATCCAGTGCTCGGGCGGGGTGCGGCTGCCGGGAACGGCGACGGCGAGGCGGGTGTGCACGTCGATCGGGTCGGCGCCGTGACGCAGGTCGTCGAGCGCTGAGTCGAGCTCGCGCCACGCGTCGAGGGGCGACTGGCCGGGAACGACACGGAGGTCGACGCGCAGGCGGGCGCTCGCCGGCACGACGGCCGCCATCCGCCACCAGCCGGCCTCGGCGGCGGCGACGATGCCCTGCGGCTCGTTGAGCCCGCACGCGTGGCGAGCGCTGTAGTCGGGGAACCACGCCTCCAGGTGCGCCGCCACCCGACCGGCGTCGACGATCGGGTTGCGGTACGGGAGCCGGTGGCGGGCGCCGACGTAGGTGTGGATGCCGCCGATCTCGACGTCGATCCACGCCAGGCCCACCTCCTCCCACGCGACCGCCCATCCCGACTTGGCGATCACCGCGGCATCGGCCCAGACGCCCCGCTCGAGCAGGAACGACGCACCCACACCGTGGCCGGTGTGGCAGCGCGGCGCGCTCGCCGCCCGGGCGTTGGTGGGCATGCCGCCGGCCCCGAAGGCGGCGATCAGCCGACCGCGCAGCGTGACCTCGGCGGCGGCGAGCGCCTCGATGGCGGCCATGACGCACGCGGCGTGGCCCTTCGGGTTGTGGGCGCCGAGGCCGACGACCCGCCCGGCGTGGCAGCGGGCGATCGGACGGGCGTGGTCGGGCAGCTCGGCGGCGAGCCACGGCACGTCCTCGGCGTCGATGCCCGTCGTGAGCGTGTCGATCGGGGCGTACAGCATCAGGTCGGGTCCGTCGCCTGCCGCGCCGAGCTCGGCCACGGCGTTCGCCTGGTGGTCGTCGATCGGTTGCACGAAGGTCGCGATCCCGCTGGCGGCGAGCTCACCGGCGATCCACTCGGCGAGCGGTCGCTCGTCACCGGTCGGTGACGGGATGTCGACGCAGCGCGGCGCACCGCCGGGCGACACGGTCGCGGTCGACGGCGTCGAGGGCCCGAGCGAGCAGATCGCTGTCGGTCACGGCGGCCCGCCCCGGCGATCGGCCACGGACGCCCGCCGGCGAGCCGACCCACGTGCCGGTCGTGCTGGTGAGCAGGGCGACGAGGCGCTCCCGCTGCAGCGCCGCCAGGCCGATCACGGCCAGCACGGCCACGGTGGCCCGGGGCACGTTCACTGCCGTGCGGCTCCGACTGGTCGAGGAAGCCCTCGACCATCGCCACGTAGTCCCACGGCCGCTCCTCCTGCAGGTGGTGCGACGTCGCATCCATCACGAACAGCTGGCCGTGGGGCACCATGCGGGCGAGCATCAGCGGGTAGTCGGGCGTGAGGAAGGCGTCGTGCATGCCCCAGGCGAACAGCGTGCGGCAGCGGATCGCCCGCAGGTGTCGACTCGAGATCCTGCCACTCACCGCGCAGCGAGTCCGACGACGCCGCGAGGTGCATCTCCCCGGCATCGAGGCTCTGTTCGTAGCGCCGCTGCACCGTCTCGTCCGGGATGAGCGTGGCGTCGTACCACTCGAGCGACGCCATCAGCTCGCGCATCTTGTCGAGGGTCGGCCCCTCCCCGCCGAAGTAGCGGTCGCGGACGTTGCGGCCGCGCCGGCCGCCCTCGGGGAGCGGCGCGAGCGGCCCGTAGAAGACCGGCATCGAGCCGGTGACGACCAGCGAACGCACGCGGCCCGGGTGGTCGGCGGCCAGGGCGATGCCGATCGTGCCGCCCCACGAGTTGCAGACGACGTCGGCGCGGTCGACGCCGAGGGCGTCGAGCAGCTCGACGAGGGACGCGGCGAGGTAGGTCCAGCGCGGGCCCTCGATCGGCGACTTGTCGGACTTGCCGTACTGCAGCAGGTCGACGAAGTGGCACTGCCGGTGGCGGGCGAACAGCTCGGCGGTCGGCCCGAAGTCGGTCCAGGCCGAGCAGCCGGGTCCTCCACCGTGGAGGAACACCGCCGGGGCGGTGCCCTCGCCGGCGCGGCCCATCGTGATCACGTGGTACCCGTGCCGCCCTGCGGTCACGATCCGGCCGGAGGGCTCGGGGGCGATCGGCAACGGGTACGGCGATCGCACCGCGGTCGTCGGCGGCTCGGTGGTCATCGGCGCCCGTGTTCCTCGTGGCGAGGATCCGCGGCGCCGGCCGGATCGGCGGCACCGAAGGGGCTGCCGTCCTCCACCAGCCGGCGCCACTCGAGCAACGACACGTCGGGGCGGTACAGGCGCTCGGGCGGCGCGTCGGTCATCGAGACCATCCAGTGATCCTGCGCCGAGAAGTTGCCGTGGAACAGCCAGCGGATCCCGCCGAGGTAGCGGGCGTAGAACGCCGCCCGACTGCGGGGCGAGCCGAACGTGACCATCACGCCGACGTACTTCGTGCGCTCGGCGTCGATCGGCACGTAGAACTCGTAGTGGATGAACCGGGGGTAGGCGATGCGCAGCACGCCGGGGAGCGAGAGCGAGGCGAAGCCGGGGAACTGCTGGGCGGCGATGTACGGGTCGGGCTGCTGGTTGGCGCCGGTGTTGCCGAGCGACTTGCCCGACGTCACCTTGGGCTTCGTCTTCCACCAGCGCTGGTTGGTCCAGTGGCCGAGCCCGGGGAACTCGGCGTCCCAGTGGCGCTCGTCCTCGACCCGGTAGATCCAGCGGCCGTGACGCTCGACGTGGATCTTGTTCCACGTCGGCATGGTCTTGAAGATGCGCCAGTACGACGTGCGGTGGAGGTACTTGGCGTGCCCTTCGTCGAAGCCGTTCTCGGCGTAGTACCGCCAGTTCCCGTCGCGGTCCTCGATCCGCCCGCCGATCGCCATGTCGGGCGCGTCGACCAGCTCCTCGGGGAGCTGGTCGGTCAGCGGGTGCGGCTCGCCGTCGCCGACGAACACCCAGACGAGCCCGATGGCTTCGGCGGTGGGATAGGTGCGCACGCTGACCTTGCCGCACATCGGCGAGTCCGGCCCGTCGGTGATCACCGCGCACAACTGCCCGTCGGACAGCCGGTAGGTCCACGCGTGGTACGGCGCACGTCACCGTGCCGGGGAACTCCTCCTTGCCGAGCGAGAGCGGCACCCCTCGGTGCGGGCAGCGATCGTGGAGGGCGTGCACGGCGCCGTCTGCGTCGCGCTGGAGCATCAGGCGTTCGCCGGCCACCTGGACGGCGAAGGGGCGGCGCACGACCTGGGCCGACCAGGCGACGGGGTACCAGTAGTCGCGCAAACCGGCGGACGCGGCGTCGTAGACCGGCCACGCGCCCCAGTCGGTCCGTCCGCTCGACCGCTTGGGGTCGCCGGTGGCCGCGGCTCGTCGCTGCTGCAGGCGCTGCGGCAGCTCGGACGGGGCGGTGCCCATCACGCGAGTGTGACGAATCGGCGCCGCGCCGTCACGGGGGCGCGGTCCGCTGGATGGACCGCACCGCGTCAGCTCGGCGGGCGGCCGCCGAACCGTCCCGTCGCCCGCGCCGCCGCATCGGCGACGAGCGGGGTGAGGGCGGCGGCGTTGAAGCGAGCGCTGGCCCCGGTGACCGACAAGGCGCCGAGCGCCGTGCCGAGCAGCCCGAAGATCGGCGCGGCGACCGACGAGAACCCGTCGGCGAACTCGTCGCGCTCGAGCGCCACGCCGCAGGCGCGCACCGTGCGCAGCTCGTCGCGCAGCACCGCCGGGCTCGTGATCGTGCGCGGCGTGAACGGCGCCAGCGGCGCGGCGAGCACCCGGTCGATCGTGTCCTCGGGCGAGAACGCGAGGAGGCACTTGCCCGTCGCCGTGCAGTGCAGCGGCATGTGACCGGCGACCTCGGACGGGGTCACGACGGCGTCTCGACCCGACAGCTTCTCGACGTACACGACATGGTCGCCTTCGAGCGCGGCCAGATGGACGGTCCGGCGCGTCGAGATGTAGAGATCCTCCAGCGAGGGCAGCGTGACGTCGCGCAAGCGCCGTCGCGCCGGCACGCGTTGGCCGAGCTCGAACAGCTTGGCGCCGAGCGCCCACCCGTCGCCCGCCCGCTCGAGCAAGCCGTGCTCCAGCAGCTCGTTGCAGATGCGATGGACGCTGGACTTGGGCACGCCGCTCTCGCGCGCCAGGGCCGACAGCCCGATGCGCCGTGGCGACGCGGCGACGGTGTCGAGGATGCGAGCGACGCGGTCGACCACCGAGACCGGCACGCCCGGCACGGACTCCCCGGTCATCGCGGTCACGCTAGCGACGGCACACGTCCTGCATCCCGACCACCGTTCTGTGTCAGGAAACACGACGTGAGACGTCGATCTTCCTGACACAGACGGCGTGGGCGGCATGATGGGCCGCATGGACGACCTGCTCGAGATGCCCACCGACTGGCAGCGCGCACTGGCGATCGTGCCGCATCCCGACGACATGGAGTACGGCGCGTCGGCCGCGGTGGCGACGTGGACCGACGCCGGCAAGGACGTGGCCTACGTGCTGCTCACCCGCGGGGAGGCGGGGATCGACGACATGGATCCCGAGGAGGCGGCGGCCGTGCGCGCCGACGAGCAATGGGCAGCGTGCGACGCCGTCGGTGTCCGCAACCTCGAGATCCTGACGCACCCGGACGGCATGCTCGAGTACGGGCTGTCGTTGCGCCGCGACGTTGCTGCGGTCATCCGCCGCCATCGTCCCGAGCTCGTCGTCACCTGCAACTACCGCGAGACGTACCCGGGCGGCGGTTGGAACATGGCCGACCATCGGGCGGCCGGGCTGGCCGTCGTCGACGGCGCCCGCGACGCCGGGAACCGGTGGGTGTTCACCGACCTCGCCGACGAGGGCCTCGAGCCGTGGTCGGGCGTGCGGTGGGTCGCTCTCGCTGGATCGCCGCATGCCACTCACGCCGTCGACATCACGACGTCGTTCGACCGCGGCGTCGCCTCGCTGCGAGCGCACGGGCGGTACCTCCAGTCGCTCGGCGACCACCCCATGGCGGAGCCCGAGGCGTTCCTGCTCATGGGCGCCCAGGCGACGGGCGATCGCTTCGGCGGGCGGCTGGCGGCGTCGTTCGAGCTGATCGCCACGTGACGATGGCACCCGGCATGAGTAGTACTGTTCCGATTGGCGGATGGTGGATCTTCGCAGCGCGTGATGGACGCGCTCGTCCACCCCTCGAAGGAGCGGAACGATGACGTCACGACGGATCCCCATTCACACGAGCGCGGCCGTGTTGCTGCTCGGCATGGCGATGGCGCCGTGGCTGGGCGCGGCCGGACCCGTGGGCGCGAGCACCGCGCCACCGACGACCACGGCGGCGGGACCCACCACCACTGCCGGGCCGACCACGACGGTCGCCCCGGCCGACGGCGGCGGGGCTCAGGGCCCGTCGTGCGCGGCGATCCCGCCCGAGGGCGAGGGCTCCTTCGTCGGCATGGCCAACGATCCGGTGGCGATCGCCGCCGGCAACAACCCGTACCTCACCACCGTGGCGTCGGCGGTCCAGGCGGCGGGGTTGACCGACACGCTCAACGGAGCCGGACCGTTCACCGTGTTCGCGCCGAGCAACCAGGCGTTCGCGGCGATCCCGAGCTCCGATCTCGAGGCGATCCTCGCCGACAACGCGCTGCTCACCGACATCCTCACGTACCACGTCGTCGTCGGGAAGGCGTGGAGCTCGGCCGAGCTCCTCGCCGCCGGCTCGGTCACCACTGCCGAGGGCGGCGAGATCGTGTTCTCGCAGCGCCCCGACGGGCTCGTGTCGCTCAACGAGGGGGCGGCGACGATCACGTGCGCCGACATCCAGACGGCGAACGCCGTCGTGCACGTGATCGACATGGTGCTCCTGCCCCCGGGCACGCAGCTCGTGCCGACCCTCTGAGCGCTTCCGGCTGAGCCGGGCAGCGTCGACGCCCGGCTCAGCCTCCCAACAGACCGAAGAACACCAGGTCGGTCCGGCTGTTCAAGGCGTCGGCCTCCGCGGTCGGCGCCGTGCTGAGCGGGTTGGTCTGGCCGCCCGGCTCCGACGTCAGCCGGCTCGCGTCGATCCCTCCCTGAGCTACCAGGTAGTTGATGACCGAGTCGGCCCGGCGCTGCGACAGCGCGAAGCTCAGGGTCGGGTTGCCGCCCAGGCCGGTGTTGCCGACGACGTGCACGGTGAGCGCGGGATCGCCGGTCATCGCCGTCACCACCCGGCCGAGCTGTTGGGTCTGCTCGGTGGTCAGGTCGCTGGAGTCGTCGACGAAGTTGGCTGCGTCGAGCTCGACGACACGTACCCCTCCGTCGGCCGGGGTGCTCGGGACGACGCTCAGGTCGTCGATGACCGGCGCCTCGGCGAGCGTGTAGCCGGCGGCGAAGGCCTCGAGGCGCGTCTTGTCCTCGGCGGACGGCACCGCGCCGGTGAGCGTGATCTGGTCGGGGGCGAAGCGGATCTCGGCGACGACCGGACGACCGTCGGGCAACGTGCTCACCGGCACGGTGTCGGGCGGCACCGTCGTGGTGGTGGTCGTCGAGGTCGATGTGGTCGTCGGCGGCTCGGTCGTCGTCGTCGACGTCGATGTGGTCGTCGGCGGCACCGTGGTCGTCGTCGTTGACGTGGTCGTCGTTGACGTCGAGGTGGTGGTCGTGGTGGTCGTTGTCGTCGTCGGCGGCACCGTGGTGGTGGTGGACGGCTCGGTCGTCGCCGGCGGCTCGGCCGTTGCAGGCTCGGTCGTTGCTGGCTCGGTCGTCGTCGCCGGTTCGGTCGTCGGCGGCGGTTCGGTCGTCGGCGGCGGTTGCGTCGTCGCCGGCTCAGTCGTCGCCGGCTCGGTCGTGGGCGGCTCAGTGGTGGGCGGCGGGACCGTGGTCGCCGGCTCGGTCGTGGGCGGCACCGTGGTGGGCGGCGGCCCGGTCGTCGGCGGCTCAGTGGTCGCCGCCTCGGTGGTCGGCGGTTGCGTCGTCGCCGGCTCAGTCGTCGCCGGCTCAGTCATTGCCGGCTCGGTTGTTGCCGGCTCGGTTGTGGGCGGCGGCTGCGTCGTCGCCGGCTCGGTCGTGGTGGGCGGCGTCGTCGTGGACGACGTCGTCGTCGGCGGCTCGGTCGTTGTCGAGGTCGACGCGGTCATCGGCGGCACCGTTGTGGTCGTCGTCGAGGTCGAGGTCGTCGTCGGCGGCACCGTGGTGGTGGTGGTGGTGGTGGTGGTGGTGGTGGGAGGCTCGGTCGTAGCCGGCTCAGTGGTGGGCGGCGGGACCGTGGTCGCCGGCTCGGTCGTGGGCGGCACCGTGGTGGGCGGCGGCCCGGTCGTCGGCGGCTCAGTGGTCGCCCGCTCGGTGGTCGGCGGTTGCGTCGTCGCCGGCTCAGTCGTCGCCGGCTCGGTTGTTGCCGGCTCGGTCGTTGCCGGCTCGGTCGTGGGCGGCGGCACCGTGGTCGCCGGCTCAGTCGTCGGCGGCTCAGTCGTCGGCGGCTCGGTCGTCGGCGGCTCAGTCGCAGGCGGCGGCTCTGTCGCGGCCGGCTCAGTCGTCGCCGGCTCTGTCGTGGGCGGCTCTGTCATGGGCGGCGGGACCGTCGTGGGCGGCTCGGTCGTGGCCGGCTCAGTCGTAGGCGGCGGCTCGGTCGTCGCCGGTTCGGTCGTCGGCGGCGGCTGCGTCGTCGCCGGCTCGGTCGTCGCCGGCTCAGTCGTAGGCGGCGGCTCCGTCGTCGCCGGCTCCGTCGTAGGCGGCGGCTCCGTCGTCGCCGGCTCCGTCGTCGCCGGCTCGGTCGTAGGCGGCGGCATTGTGGTGGTGGTCGTGGTCGTGGTGGACGACGTCGTCGTCGGGGGTGTGGTGGTCGTCGTCTGTGGCTGCGTGGTCGTCGTCGGCGGTGTCGTCGTCGTGGTCGACGGCACCACGACGGGCGCGGTCGTGGCGGTCGACGTCGACGTCGACGTCGAAACCGCGACGAGCGGCGTGGTCGGGTCCGTCGGCAGGCTCGAGGCGGCGGGGACCGTCGTCGTGGTCGTGGTCGACACGGCTCCACCGGCTCCGGCGCCGGACGAACCCCGCGGTATCACCACGGTCGAGAGCACCAGCAGGAAGAGCGCGCCGAGCACGAGCACGGTCAGGAACAGCACGACCGTCACGTCCCGGTCACCGAGCGCGACGTCGCTGCCGTCGGGCTGCTCCACTCCGCCTCCTCACCGCCGATGCCCCCGGCAACCATCGCGGCAATCACGCCGACCTTCCACCGTCGACCAGTTCCACCGAGGGACAGCGTCGATGACCGCGCTCCTGCGACCGTACCACCGACGGCGGTTGGCGCGCACCCCTGCCGTAGTGTCGGCGGCGATGGAGGTGGTTGCCGCCCACGTCGATCCCGACGCCCGCTTCGAGCGCCTCGCCCTCGACGACACCTCGTGGGTCGACGTCGCTCGCGGCTGGATGGCGGGCGCCGACGAGCTGTTCGACGCGCTGCTGAACGGCGTGCGGTGGGAGACCCAACCGGCTGTTCCGCTACGACCACTTCGTCGAGGAACGACGGCTGGGATCGTTCTGGCGCTCCGGTCGTCCGCTCCCCCACCCGGCGCTCGCCGAGGCCCAGCGGACGCATCCAGCGGCGCTATCGAGCCAGCTTCGACGGCTTCAGCATGATCCAGTACCGCAATGCCGCCGACGGTCAGGCGTTCCACCGCGACACCGACATGCGCTGGCTCGACGACACGATCATCGCCGTGCTCAGCCTCGGCGCCCGTCGCCCGTGGCAATTGCGCCCGCGTGGCAACCGCTACGAGCCACGACGCCGGGCACGGCGCCACGTTCGACCTGCAACCCGGCGGTGGCGACCTGCTCGTGATGGGCGGGCGCTGTCAGGCCGACTGGGAGCACTCGGTGCCGTACCTGCGCACTCCGGTCGGCGTGCGCATCTCGCTGCAGTGGCGCTTCGCCCGTCGCACCGGCAAGCCGTTCCAGGGCGCCTCCTACGGCGCCCCGCTCTACTACTCGCCCGGCAAACGGTCCTAGACACGCAACCGGTGGGTGCCAGCAGGACCGTACGGTCATGTTGGCACCCATCGGTCGTGCCGAGTGCCGGGATGCGGCCGGGCGTCAGTCGGCGGGGGCGTAGACGAGGTCGAGCACCCCGGTGGTCAGGGCGGCCTGGTGGACGAGGCGCAGCGGGTGGGTCACGCCGTCCTCGAACAGGCGACGGCCGTGACCGACGGCGATCGGGTGCAGCAGGAGGTGGAACTCGTCGAGCAGGCCCTCGCCGAGAAGCCACAATGCCGTCGTCGCACTGCCCGACATCGTGAGGTCGCCGTCGACCTGCTCCTTGATGGCGCGCACCTGGGCGGCCACGTCGTCGCCGGTGACCAGCTCACTGTTGTTCCACCCGACCTCCGACAGGCTGTTCGACAGCACGTACTTCTTGACCCCGTTGATGTAGGTCGAGAACGGCACGTCATCCGGCTGCGGCGGCCAGTACTCCGACCACTCGCTGTAGAGCTGACGCCCCATCAGGAACGCGCCCGTCGACTCCATGCCCGCACCGATGATCGCACCCATCTCGTCGTTGAAGTACGGGAAGTGCCATCTGGTCAGGCGACTCGACGACGCCGTCGAGCGAGATGAACAGGTTGGACACGATCTTGCCCATGGGATCCTCCTCGGTTGGGTGGTGATCAGGAACTGCACGTGAGACGACCACGTGGCGCCGAACTCATCGGTGCGGTCGCGACGACGACACCTACCATCGCGCGATGAGCGACGACGACGTCATCGTGCCCGACGACAAGGACTGGACCTGGGTGCTCGAGCGGCCGTGCCCGCAGTGCGGGTTCGACGCAACCGCCTTCGACCACGACGACGTCGCCGGCCTCCTCGACGCCAACGCCGTCGCCTGGCCGGCCGTGCTCGCCGGCGCCAGCGTGGGCGAGCGTCCGCGCCCGGACCGCTGGTCGGCGCTCGAGTACGCCTGCCACGTCCGCGACGTCTTCCGCCTGTTCGACACGCGCCTGCACCTGATGCTCGACGAGGACGACCCGCGCTTCGCCAACTGGGACCAGGACGAGACCGCCGTCGCCGATCGCTACGGCGAGCAGGACCCGGCCGTGGTGGCCGACGAGCTAGTAGCCGCCGGCCGCACGCTGACCGAGTCGTTCCGTGGCGTCACCGGGCACCAGTGGGAACGCCGCGGGACGCGGAGCGACGGCGCCGAGTTCACCGTCGACACCTTCGCCCGCTACCTCGTGCACGACCCCGTCCACCACCTGTGGGACGTCGCCGGTCGGCGAGCGCAGCACGACGTCGGCGCCGGCTAGGAACGCGCCGAGCGCCACCACCACCACCATCGCCGCGGCGATCACGAGGTACGCCGTGGTACGCCCGGCGTGGTCGTACAGCACGCCCACCCCGATCGCCGTCACCCCGGCCACCAGCGTCTCGATGCCGCCGAGCACACCCTGCGCTCCGGCCTGACGCTCGGGCGGCACGACCATCCCCACCGCCACGCCGGTGCTCGACGCCGTCAGCCCGTCGCTCACCGCGTGCACCATGGCGACGGCGAACATCGCCGCCCCGCTCGGCACCAACCCGTAGCTGGCCATGAACACGGCCGCCAGCAGCAGACCCGACGGTGCCGACGCGGAACGGCCCGACGCGCTGGGCCAGCCGGCCGCCGATCCCGCCGAACATCACGATCGGCAGGGCGAACAGGCTGATGCCGAGGGTGGCGATCCACTCGGCGGTGTCGAGGTCGTCGAGCACGACCGACCACAGGGCGTCGAAGGCACCGATCATCAGCCACAGCGCGCACCCGAGCGCGACGGCGCCGGCGAAGCGGCGCTGGCGCAGCAGATCGAAGGCGAGGCGCTGGCTCGCCGGCGCCGCGGTCTCGACGACGGAGGTGCGGGCCACGAACGGGATCGTCAGCGCGGTCACCGCGGCGATGAAGATGAACGGGGCACGCAAGCCGATCGGCGAGAAGATCGCGGCGACCGCCGGGCCGGTGGCGAACCCGGCCACGTCGGCGGCGAGGATCCGACCGAGGTTCTGGCCGAGGTGCGCCGGGTCGGCAACGATGACGATGCGTCGGATCGCCGGCACGGCCATGCCCGCACCCAGCCCCATGACGAAGCGCCCGGCGAGCATCGGCACCACCGTCGAGGACGCCGCGAGCAGCACCACGCCGACGATGTTGAGCACCATCCCCGACAGCACCAGCATCCGGGCGTGCCCACGGTCGGCCAGCGGGGCGAGGGCGATCTGGGCGACGAAGCCGGCGAGGAAGCCGACGCCGATGACCGCACCGAGCGCCGACTCGCTGATGCCGTAGGTGTCGCGGAAGTCGTCGAGCAGGGTGAACAGCACGCCGTAGCCGGCGGCGAGGAGGGCGCCCACGAACCCGAACATGACGACGAGCGAACGGGAGCGCACGTAGGTCCACGGTACCGGGGCGACCCCTTCGCCACGCTCGGGGTTCCCGCTACCGTGCCGGTGGTGCTGACCGTGGTCGGGGACCTCGTCGAGGATGTCGTCGTGTGGACCGACGGTCTCGCCGTCGGCACCGACAATCCGGCGACCGTCCACCGCTGCCGCGGCGGCAGCGCGGCGAACGTGGCCGCCTTCGCCGCCGCGCCGCACGCCGACGCGGTTCGTCGGTCGGGTCGGCGACGACGAGGCCGGTCGACTCCTCACGGCCGAGCTCGCCGCCGCCGGGGTCGACGTGCGCGTGCAGCGGGGCGGCGCGACCGGCACGATCGTCGTGCTCGTGACGCCCGACGGCGAACGCACGATGTTCCCCGATCGCGGGGCGTCGGCCGCGCTCGTCCACATCGACAGGTCGTGGCTGGAGCGCACCGCGGTGCTGCACGTGCCGGCCTATGGGCTCGCCGGACCGCACATGCGCCAGGCGCTGGTCGACGCGGCCACGTTCGTGCGGGCGACCGGTGGGGTCGTGACCGTGGACGTGGCGGCCGTGTCGCTCGTCGAGGCCCTGGGGCCCCGTGGGCTACGCCGCCTCCTCGAGCTCATGGAGCCGACGATCGTCTTCGCCAACCGTCACGAGGCGGACGCCCTCGACCTGCGCGCCCGCCCGGTCGGATCGGCCTGGTGCGTCGTGAAGGACGGCGCCGGCCCGACGACCATCACCGCCGTGGGGCGCGACCGCGGTGTCGGTCGCGGTGCCGCCCGTTGCGGTCGTGCGCGACACCACCGGGGCCGGCGACGCGTTCGCCGCCGGCTTCCTCGTCGAGTGGATCGATCACCACGACGTCGCGGGCCGGGGCCGCCGCCGGCCACGCCCTCGCCGCGTCCGTGCTCGCCCGGCCCGGCGCCGGCCCGACCGAGGAGCGATCGTGCACGACCGTCTCGTGATCTCGCCCGAGGTGGCCGATGCCGTCGCCGCCGGTCGCCCGGTGGTGGCGATGGAGTCGACGATCTACTCCAACCTCGGGCTGCCGTCGCCCCACAACGCCGATGCCCTTGCCCGGTGCACCGCGGCGATCCGCGCCGAGGGCGCGACGCCGGCGGTGACGGCCGTGATCGACGGCATGTGGCGCGTCGGCATCGACGCGGACGAGGAGGCACGCGTGCTGGCCGGCTCGCGCAAGGTGGCCGAGCGCGACCTGGCGGTGGCCGCCGCGCAGGGTGCCGACGTCGGCGTCACCACGGTCTCGGCGAGCGTGGCGCTCGCCCACCTCGCCGGAGTGTCGGTGTTCGCCACCGGCGGCATCGGCGGCGTGCACCGCGGCAGCGAGCTCACCGGCGACGTGTCGGCCGACCTCGACGCCCTGGCCACGCACCCGGTGGTGACGGTGTGCGCCGGGGCCAAGGCGTTCCTCGATCTCGCCAAGACGCTCGAGCACCTCGAAGCCGCCGGCGTACCGGTGCTCGGGTGGCGCCACGGCTGGTTCCCGGCGTTCTACACCCGCTCCAGCGGACTGCCCGTGCCGCACCGCGTCGAGACCGCCGGCGAGGTGGCCGACGTGCTGCGGTTCCGGGTGCGACCCGATACCGGCGTGCTGCTCACGGCGCCGATCCCCGAGGACGCCGAGCTCGACCCGGCGCGGATCGACGCGTGCATCGAGGCCGCGCTCGCCGCCTGCGCGCGCGAGGGCGTCGCCGGACCGGCGGTGACGCCGTTCGTGCTCGGCCGGCTGGAAGCCGAGACCGCCGGCGACAGCCGTCCCGGCCAACCTGGCGCTGGCCGAGAACAACGCCCGCGTCGCCGCCCAGGTGGCGGTCGCCGTCGCCGACGCCTGACCTGCGCGCACTGGCCCATGCGTCTGGGCTTCGGGCTGATCGCCGCCCTCCTCCTGATCGCGTCTCTGTCAGCGCCGCTATGTGACCCCGGCTACCACTCAACGGCTGCACGGCGAGCTCTTCGTCACCACCCCCGATCAACTCCGTGATGCCCTCGCCACCGCTCCGGCGGGCGAGGTGATCCGACTCGCCAACGGCGAGTACCGCTTCGACCAACGCCTCGAAGCGTCGGCGTCCGGCACGCGGCCGCACCGATCACGCTCGTCGGGTCACGAGCGGCCGTCATCCGAACCAAGAACGCCTCGGGCGACTACGCCCTGCACATCACCGGCGACCACTGGCGGATCGAGGGCATCACGGTCGCCCACGCCACCAAGGGCATCGTGCTCGACGGGTCGGTCCGCACGGTCATCGACGGCGTCGAGGTGTTCGACATCGGCGACGAGGGCGTGCACTTCCGGTTCTGTGCTCGAGCGTCGGCTTCCTGACGCAACTCGTTCATCCTCGACACCGGCCGCAACAGCCCGCAGTACGGCGAGGGGGTGTACGTCGGGTCGGCCAACTCGAACTGGCACGTTCGCGTGCACCGACGACGTCGAGGGGGTCGAGAGGGCGACAACACCGAGCGCACCGTGATCGAAGGCAACGTCTTCGAGGACATCACTGCCGAGGGCGCCGACCTCAAGGAGGGCACCGACTCGGGCGTCCTGCGCGCCAACACGTTCCGGCGGGTCGGTGCATCGGGGATGAACAGCGCCGACTCGGCGGTCGACGTGAAGGGCAACGGCTGGATCGTCGAGGGCAACGTCGTGAGCGAGACCGACGCGCCGTGGGACGACGACGGCGAGGCGCGACCGAGCGAGTTCGCCGACGGCTTCCAGACCCATCAGGTGTACGACGGCTACGGCACGGCCAACGTGTTCCGCGGCAACGTCGTCGACGGCGCCATCGCCGGGTTCGGCATCGGCCTCTACCCCGCGCTTGGGCAACGCCGTCGCGTGCGACAACCAGGCACCCGGCGCGGCGCTCGCGCTCGTCGGCGACAACGGCCAGCCGTCGGCATGTGTGACGAGTGTCAGGTGAGCTCGTCGGCGAGATCGGCGATCGATTCGACGATGCGGGTCGGGCGGTACGGGATAGCGCTCGACCTCCTCCTCGTCGGTCACGCCCGATCAGCACGAGCACGGTCTCGCAGCCCGGCCTCGAGGCCGGCGATGATGTCGGTGTCCATCCGGTCGCCGATCATCACCGTGCGTCTCGGAGTGGGCCTCGATGCGCGTTCAGCGCGGTGCGCATCATCAGCGGGTTCGGCTTGCCGACGAAGTACGGCTCGACGCCCGGTCGCCCGGGTGATCAGCGCGGCCACCGAGCCGGTCGCGGGCAGCGGGCCCTCCGGCGAGGGGCCGGTCGGGTCGGGGTTGGTGGCGATGAAACGCGCGCCCGTCGGCGATCAGCCGGATCGCCTTGGTGATCGCGCTCGAAGCTGTAGGTGCGGGTCTCGCCGAGGACGACGTAGTCGGGGTCGCTGCTCGGTCAGCACGTACCCGACCGTCGTGCAGCGCGGTCGTCAGGCCCGCCTCACCGATCACGTACGCCGTGCCGCCCGGCCGCTGGTCGTCGAGGAACTGGGCGGTGGCCAGCGCCGACGTCCAGATCGACTCCTCGGGCACGTCGATGCCGCTGCGCGCGCAGCCGGGCGCGCAGGTCGCGCGGCGTGTAGATCGAGTTGTTGGTCAGCACGAGAAACGGAGTCTGGCGGTCGTGCAGCAGGGTGAGGAACCGGGCGGCGCCGTCGATGGGATGCTCCTCGCGAACGAGGACACCGTCCATATCGATGAGCCACGACGACACCTCGTGGGCGGGCATGCTCATGGAAAGCCTCCTGTGGTCGTGTCCGCAACCACCATCGTGGCGCGATCGCACGACGATGCCGTCGTCTGCCAATGAACGCTCGGTGAACAGCGCCGGGGCGGCCGTACGCTGGACCGGCCTGTTTCGCCCCCTCCGGAAAGCTCGTCCCCCTCATGCTCCAGCGCACCGATCTGCGCAACGTCGCCATCGTCGCCCACGTCGACCACGGCAAGACGACGCTCGTGGACAAGATGCTGTGGCAGTCCGGCGCCTTCCGCGCCAACCAGGACGTCGGCGAGCGGGTGATGGACTCGATGGACCTCGAGCGGGAGAAGGGCATCACGATCCTCGCCAAGAACACCGCGGTGCGCCACCGCCGCGGCGAGGAGAACGTGACGATCAACATCGTCGACACGCCGGGCCACGCCGACTTCGGCGGCGAGGTGGAGCGGGCGCTGTCGATGGTCGACGGCGTGCTGCTGCTGGTCGACGCCTCCGAGGGGCCGCTCCCGCAGACCCGATTCGTGCTGCGCAAGACGCTCGAGGCCCGGCTGCCGGTGATCCTCGTGATCAACAAGGTCGACCGTCCCGACGCCCGCATCGCCGAGGTGGTGCACGACGTCGAGGAGCTGTTCCTCGACCTCGACGCCGAGGTCGACCAGCTCGACTTCCCGATCATCTACTGCGTGTCGCGTGAGGGCAAGGCGTCGATGGACCGGCCGGCGGATGGTGCCGGCCTGCCCGCCGACGCCACGCTCGACCCGCTGTTCGACGTGCTGCTCGAACGCATCCCGCCGCCCGAGTACGACCCGGCCATGCCGCTGCAGGCGCTGGTGACGAACCTCGACGCGTCGCCCTACGTCGGGCGCCTGGCGCTGTGCCGGGTGCGCTCGGGCACGATCCGCAAGGGCCGGCCCGTCGCGTGGTGCCGCACCGACGGCACGATCGAGCGGGCCCGCGTCGCCGAGCTGTACACCACCGACGCGCTCGACCGGGTGCCGACCGACGAGGCCGGGCCGGGCGAGATCGTCGCCGTCGCCGGCATCCCCGAAATCACGATCGGCGAGACGCTCGCCGACCCGGACGACCCCCGACCGCTCCCGGTGATCACCATCGACGAGCCCAGCCTGTCGATGACGGTCGGCATCAACACCTCGATGCTCGCCGGGCGCGAGGGCACGCAGATGACGGCCCGCCTGGTGAAGAACCGCCTCGACACCGAGCTGGTGGGCAACGTGAGCATCCGCGTGCTGACGACCGAACGCCCCGACACCTGGGAGGTGCAGGGTCGCGGCGAACTGCAGCTCGCCGTGCTCGTGGAGATGATGCGTCGCGAGGGCTTCGAGCTCACCGTCGGCAAGCCGCAGGTGCTCACGCGCGTGGTCGACGGCGCGGTGCACGAGCCGGTCGACCGGCTCACCGTCGACGTGCCCGACGAGTTCATGGGCGTCGTCACCCAGCTGCTCGCCCTGCGCAAGGGACGGATGGAGCAGATCGTCAACCACGGCACCGGCTGGGTACGCCTCGACTACCTGGTGCCGGCACGTGGCCTGATCGGGTTCCGCACCGAGTTGATGACCGAGACGCGTGGCACCGCGCTGCTGCACCACGTCTTCGAGTGCTACGAGCCGTGGGCGGGGGCGATCCGCGCCCGCACCCGGGGGTCGCTGGTTGCCGACCGGCACGGTCCGACGACCGGGTACTCGCTGCTGTCGCTGCAGGACCGCGGCCAGCTGTTCGTCGGACCGGGCGTCGAGGTGTACGAGGGCATGATCGTCGGCGAGAACGCCCGCGCCGACGACATGGACGTCAACCCGACCAAGGAGAAGAAGCTCACCAACATGCGTTCGTCGTCGTCGGACAACTTCGAGAAGTTGATCCCGCCGCGGCCGATGTCACTGGAGCAGGCGCTCGAGTTCATCGCCGAGGACGAGTGCGTGGAGGTGACGCCGCATTCGGTGCGCCTGCGCAAGGTGATCATCGACCAGACCGAGCGTGGTCGCCTCGCCAAGCGCGCCCGCACCGCCGCCGCCGTCTGACGGGCTTGGTACTGTCGGTGCGGTGAGAGCCGCCGTTGGCGTCCTCGCGATCGTGATCGCCATCGGGAGCGGCGCGAGTGTCACCGCGTCGACCCCAGGGAACGATCCGTCGCTCGTACCGCTGCTTCTCACGGTCGCCGACCTGCCGAGCGGGTGGCAGGAAATGGCGGTGCCGGCGGCGCTGGCCGAGTCATCGACCGAGGGTGCCCCGGACGACCCCTGCACCACGCTCGCCCACGTGTTCGATACCGCGTACGCGGGTCCGCACGCTGCGACCGGCTTCTCGTCCGGCGGGCTCAACCTGATCACCGACATCGTGTTCCGCCTGCCCGACCGCACGGCAGCGTCCGGTCTGGTCACGGCCTACTCCGCCGACCTGACGGCGTGCCCGACCGTCACCGGGCCCGACGGGCTGACCACGACGTACACGCCGATCGCGTTTCCTGCCCTCGGCGATGCGACGGCGGCTTACAAAGGGACCTGGCAGTTCGCCAACTTCATCGTGCTGTTCGTGACGTTCTCCGTCGACGACACCGTGATCACGCTCGAGGAGACCGGGGCCGGGGACGACACGACCCTGCTGCAACAACTCGCCGCCGTGTCCGTCGCCCGGGCAACCCCGGTGCCGTGGGCCAAATAGCCGGCCGCTGACATCCCCGATCCGAACGTCGAAGCGCACCCGAGTGTCGGGCGCACCCCCGTGCCGGCGCTCAACCCTCGGACGATCCGAGCGCGACCGGTTGGCAGTCGTTGCCGACGCGTGTGCCGTCGGCCCCGGGCGCCGGGCGGTGGAGCACCGCCCTCGTCGGTGACACCGTCACCGATTCGTCGCCGACGGTGGCGGTGCCGTCGACGATCAGGCTGTAGCCGCCGGCCGGCGTCGGTGGCCACACCATGGTGACCGATGGGTGCGCCGTGGCGTTGGCGATCGAGTGCCGGCCGAGCGCGTCGACCACCACGCCGTCGCCGGTGAGCCGCGGCGTCACGGCGATCACGTGGGCCGCGCCGGCATCGCCCACCGTCACCAGGTAGGCGAACCCGTACTCGTCGATGCGGGCCGCCAACTCGTCGAGCTCGACCTTGACGCTCATGGTTCGCACGGTAGCGCCATGCCATGCTGTCGCCCATGAGCGGACGGCTCGACGGGAAGGTGACCCTGATCACGGGCGCCGCGGCAGGACTGGGACGGGTGGCGGCCGAGCTGTTCGCCGCCGAGGGCGGGCGGGTGGTGATCGCCGACGTCACCGATGGCGCCGACGCCGTCGACGCGATCGCGGCCGCCGGCGGCGAGGCCGCCTACGTCGCCACCGACGTGCGCGACGACGCCAGCGTGGCCGCCGCGGTGGCGTTCGCCGTCGAGCACGTTCGGCGGGCTGCACGTGCTCTACAACAACGCCGGCATCTCCCCGGCCGACGACGACGGCCCGACCAACACCTCCGACGAGACGTGGGCGACCGTCCTCGACATCAACGTCACCGGCGTCGCCCGGTGCTGCCGCCACGGCATCCCGGCGATGCTCGACTCGGGCGGCGGCAGCATCGTCAACGTCGCCTCGTTCGTCGCCCACCTCGGCGCGGCGACGCCGCAGATCGCCTACACCGCGTCGAAGGGCGCGGTGCTGTCGATGACCCGCGAGATCGCCGTCGATCTACGCCCGCCAGGGCATCCGTGCCAACGCGCTGTGCCCCGGGCCGGTGCTCACGCCGCTGCTCGCCAAGTTCCTGTCCGACGACGCCAAGCGCCAGCGCCGCCTCGTGCACGTCCCGATGGGCCGCTTCGGTGAGCCGATCGAGATCGCCAACGGCGCGCTGTTCCTCGCCAGTCCGACGAGTCGTCGTTCATGACCGGGCAGTCGCTGCTCATCGACGGCGGCATCACCGCCGCGTACACGACCCCGGAGTGACCCGTGGCGACCAACTCGCACGTCCCCCTCGACCAGCTCGCGCCGACATCGAGCACCGGCGCGATCGACACCGTGCTCGCCGTGTTCGCCGATCACCACGGCCGGCTCGTCGGCAAGCGCGACCGACGGCCGAGTTCTTCTTCGACGTCGTGCTCGCCGACGGCACCGAGAACTGCGACTACCTCCTCGCCTGCGACCTCGACAACACGCCGATCCCCGGGTTCCGCTGGGCGAGCTACGACCAGGGCTACGGCGACATGCGGGGCGTGGTCGACCCGTCGACCATCCGCTACCTGCCGTGGCTGGAGAACGACGGCGCTGGTGCTCGTCGATCTCGTCGACGTCGACTCCGGCGCGCCGGTCGAGGTGTCGCCGCGGCGGATGCTGCAGCGCCAGGTGGACGCGGCGGCCGACGCCGGCTACGTGGCGATGTTCGGCAGCGAGATCGAGTTCTTCCTGTTCAAGGAGAGCTACGACGCCGCCAACGCCGACGGCTACCGCGACGCTGACGCCGAACTCGCCGTACCTCGAGGACTACAACATCCTGCAGACGACCAAGGAGGAGGACGTGCTCGGCGCGATCCGCCGCGGCCTCGCCGGCGCCGGGCTGCCGGTCGAGTTCTCCAAGGGCGAGGCCGGACGCGGCCAGCACGAGCTCAACCTCACGTATCAGACCAGCGGTCGAGATGGCCGACATCGACGCTGATGTTCAAGACGGCGGTGAAGGAGATCGCCGCACGCGTACGGGCAAGTCGGCGACGTTCATGGCCAAGCCGCACTTCGACGACGCCGGCTCGAGCTGCCACATCCACTCCAGCCTGTGGGACGCCGACGGCGCGCGACCAGCCTGATGGCGGGCGACGGCGACGCACCACATGAGCGACGTGTTCCGCTGGTACCTCGGCGGGCAGATGGCGACCGCCGCCGAGTTCGCCCTGCTGTTGCGCCGACGGTCAACAGCTACCAGCCGCTTCCAGCCGGGCAGCTGGGCGCCGACCGCCATCGGCTGGGCCGTCGACAACCGCACGCTCGGCTTCCGCGTCGTCGGCCACGGTCGGGCGATGCGCGTCGAGAACCGCATCCCGGGTGCCGACGCCAACCCGTACCACGCCTTCGCCGCCACCCTCGCCGGCGGGTTGTACGGCATCGCCAACCGCATCGAGCCGCCCGGCGCCGTACGACGGCAACGGCTACGCCGCCGACCGACCTGGCCCGCATCCCGTCGACGTTCGCCGAGGCCATCGAGCGGTGGCGCGCCAGCGACGATCGCCCGCGAGTGCTTCGGCGACGACGTCCACCACCACGTGCTGCACTTCGCCGAGACCGAGTCGCCGCGTTCGGCGCCACGGTCACCGACTGGGAGCGCCGCCGCTACTTCGAACGCATCTGACCCGCCCCGCGCGACCCTCGAGGGCGAATCAGTCCCGGGCAGGGGTGGGGGTCGGGGTGGGGAGGCCGTACCAGGGATCGGAGGTGAGGTCGCCGCGCAGGATCTTGGCGTCCTCCTCGTCGGCGATGGGGACCGCCCACGCGGCTGCCAGCTCGGTGGCGGCCTCGTCGCGACGGCCGAGGCACGCCAGCGCCCGTGCCCGCGCCTCGTGGGCGTAGGCGAGGTCGAAGTCGTCCAGCCCCGCCTCGGTCACCACAGCGGCGCACCGGTCGGCGTGGTGCAGCGCCAGCTCGCCGTGCCCGAGCACGCCGTGCACGTGCGAGATCAGCCACGACGCGCGGGCCGCGTTCGCCGGCCCGCGCCCCGACGCCCGCCGCCAGTGGTACGCCGCGGCGTACGCCCGCCCGAGCACGTCGTCGACCTCGTCGGGCGTGAGCTCGCGACCGTCGAGCAGCTCCCACGTGCTGTTGTTGGCGTCGACGCCGTGGCGGCGGTGGTCGCCAGCCGCGGCCTGCTCGACCGAGGCGTCGGCCGCCGAGGCGTCATCGTCGTCCTCCCATCCCGGCAGGCCGGCGCCGGTCTCGACGAACGACTTGAGCGAGCCGAGCACCCAGTTCCACCCGTCGCCGACACCGGCCGACGTCAGCGGGCTGAAGCCGAGGTCGCGGTGGATCGTGACCACCTTGGTGACGCCGTCGCCGTGGTCGGTCAGCTCCCACTCGACCCGGCTCGGCGGCTCCTCGCTCATCGCCGTGTCGTAGAGCACCCGCCAGGTGACGACGAGCCGCCGCGGCGGATCGATCTCCTCGATCGTGCCCTCGACCGACTCTGCGCCGGACGGGCCCACCATGCGGTACGGCGCGCCGCCCTCGAGCGACGATTCGAAGCGCTGGGCGTGGAAGTACTCCTTCGTGAACTCGGGGTTCACCAGTGCCTCCCACACCCGCTCGGCCGGAGCCTTGATGAACGTCTGGTACTTGTGCAGCGGTTTGGCCACGGATGCTCCTTCAGGCGATTCGGGACGGGGTGGGTGACTCGACGGCACGGCGCAGGCCGACCATTGCGGCGAGCGTCGACTCGGCGTACTGGGAGATCCAACGCTGCTGGATCTCCCGGATCGGTACCGGGTTGAGGTAGTGCAGCTTGGTGCGGCCCTGGCGGTGGGTCACCACCAGCCCGGCCGCTTCGAGCTGGGCGAGGTGCTTCATCACTCCGAAGCGGGTCATCGCCGGCAGCACCGTGCAGAGGGCGGCCAGCGTCTGGCCGTCCTCGGCGCGCAGGGCGTCGAGCAGGCGTCGCCGCCCGCCGTCGGCGAGCGCCTTGAACACGTCGTCGAGACCATCATCGATCGCGCCACTTTAGGTGACCATCTAGTCACATGTCAAGCTGGATTCTTGATCGTACTAGTCGGGATTCCGGTACGCTGACCCGACTCCGGCGACTCCGGACTCCACACGACTTCGACAAGGAGCGTCCTGCAATGGCCATTCGCATCGGCGACACCGCACCCGACTTCACCGCCGAGACCACCCAGGGAACGTTGAACTTCTACGAGTGGCTCGGCGACTCATGGGGCGTGCTGTTCAGCCACCCCAAGGACTTCACCCCGGTGTGCACCACCGAGCTCGGCTACGTGGCCAAGATCAAGCCCGAGTTCGACAAGCGCAACGTCAAGGTGATCGGCCTGTCGGTCGACCCGCTCGACAACCACGAGAAGTGGCTGCAGGACATCGAGGAGACCCAGGGCACGGCGCTCAACTTCCCGCTGATCGGCGACACCGACAAGGCGGTCGCCGACCTCTACGACATGATCCACCCGGCCGCCAGCGACACCACGACCGTGCGGTCGGTGTTCGTGATCGGCCCGGACAAGAAGGTCAAGCTCACGCTCACCTACCCGGCCTCGACCGGACGCAACTTCGACGAGATCCTCCGCGTCATCGACTCGCTCCAGCTCACCGCCTACCACAAGGTCGCCACGCCGGCGAACTGGAAGGACGGCGAGGACGTCATCATCGTGCCGGCGGTGTCCGACGACGAGGCCAAGGAGCTCTTCCCGAAGGGCTTCGACACGATCCGGCCCTACCTCCGGGTCACGCCGCAGCCGAACAAGTAGTCGGCGCCGCCGGCGTCACGTGCCGGACGCGGCCGCCAGGGCGGCCGGCATCAACAGGCGATCCGCCACGTCGACCGCCCCGTCGAGCGAGAAGTGCAGCCCGTCGGGGCGGTCGGGCGCGTCGTGCTGGCCGAGCATCCACGCCGCCATGTCGACGACGCCGACCTGTCTGGGGAAGCGGAGCGGCAACGCCCGCACCACCCGGTCGTAGGCCTCGATGCGCGCCGGGTCGAGCATCGGGGCGAGGTCGCCGATGGCCGGGAGGTCGGGCACCGGCGGGACCACCCACAGCACGTGACCGGCGCCGGCGTCGAGCCACGTCTGGACGTCGAGGCGGTAGCCGTCGAGCAGGTGCTGGCGGTAGCGCGGATCGGTGGGCGTCAGCACGCCGTCGACGTCGGACCACGTGCGGTCCTCCATGTCGCGGAACGTCACCATCGCGATCACCACGTCGGGGCGCAGCCGGGCCACCTGGCGCGGCGTCGTCTCGCGGGAGCGGGCGCACTCCGCCGCGAAGCCGTCGTCGGCGAGCACGCCGGAGGGGTCGAGCCCGCAGCCGACCACCGCCAACGAGCTCACCTGGGCAACGTCGGGATGTTCAGCGGCCCATTGGATGAGTCCCTCGCCGGCGGCGTAGGCAGTGGAGTCGCCGAGCACGAGCACGCGCAACGGGCGTTGCGCCAGCGGCGCCAGCGGGATCAGCGGGGCCGCCGGCGGGATCGCCACCGCCGCTCGCGTGCTCTCGGCGAGGTAGGCGTAGGTTCCCGGGCGGTCGGGCACCAGCGGCACGAGCGCCGCCACCGCGAGACAGGCCCCGGCGGCGCACGCCAGCACGGCCCGCCCCGGAAGCGACCCGCGGCGCAGCGGGTCGTTCCAGGAGGTGGTAGGAGACGATCGCCGCCGCGAGGGTGAGCGCCACGCGCAGCACGAACAGCGCGGTGCGCCCCACAGGCACGCGGCGCTCGTCGACGAGCGTGTAGATCGGCCAGTGGAAGAGGTACACGCCGTAACTGATGCGACCGAGCGCCACGAGCGACCCCACCGACAGCAGACGGCGCACCGGTGAGGGCACCTGGAGGGCGCCGATGAGCACGACGGAGGCAACGGCGAACGCCGGCATCCAGCCCGAGGTGGCCGGGCCGCCGTCGGCGGGCCACACGACCCCCACCGCGACGATCGCGATCAGCGCCGCCGCGGCCACAAATCCGGCCAGCACCGACGACACGCGGACGCTCCACCGTGGCGCCGCGTGCACGCCGACGGCGAGCAAGGCCCCGAGGAGGATCTCGGGCAGCCGCGCCGGCGTCGCGTAGTACGCCGCGTCGGGCCCGGCGGCCACCGCGATCACCACCGCGGCGACGGTGCAGGCGGCGGTCAGCCCGGCCACGGCGGCGACGCGCCGCAGCGCCGACCAGCGCAGCACGACGATCAACACCAGCGGCCACACCCAGTAGAACTGCTCTTCGATCGAGAGGCTCCAGTAGTGGTCGAGCGGCGCGCGCTGGCCGGCCGCCCGGGCCATCTGCTGGGCGTAGCTGCCTCGCCCGGCGAGGGCGACCCAGTTGTAGACCTGGGCCAGCGCGCCCCAGAGGTCCCGGCGCAGGTTGGTGACGCCGTGGAACTGCCCGGCCCACGCCGCCACCATCACCCCGACCAGGCACACGAGGCTCGCCGGCAGGAGCCGGCGCACCCGACGGGCGTAGAACGCACCGGCGTCGAGGCGACCGGAGCGATCGTGCTCCACCAGCGCCAGGCTCGTGATCAGGAACCCCGACAGCGTGAAGAACACCGACACGCCGACGTAGCCGCCCGACATCCATCCGTACCCGGCGTGGAACACCAGCACCATCGCCACGGCGATCGCCCGCACCCCGTCGAGCGCCGGCTGATAGCCGAACCCGCGATTCTGGGGCGCGAAATCGTGCGTTTCTGCACGATTTTGCTTGTGGAAATCTTCGGCCCGGGTGAGGGCGAGTGGCACGACGACAGTTTGGTCGGTGGGACGGCTCGGGCTGGTTGCGGGAACGTGGGACGACAGAGGGGCGCCCGTTCGATAGAACAGACCTCGTGACCGAGATGATCAGCCCTCTCCCGCCCCCTCCGTCGGACGCGCCGGCCACGGCGCGAGCCGCGGCCGGGGCGATCGACGCCACCAAGCGCTACGGCCGCGGCGAGAGCGAGGTGGTCGCCCTCGACAACGTCACCGTTGCCTTCGAACAGAGCAAGTACACGGCGATCATGGGGCCATCGGGCTCGGGCAAGAGCACCCTGATGCACTGCCTGGCCGGGCTCGACACGCTCACGTCGGGGGCCGTGTACATCGGTGACACCTACCTGTCCAAGCTCAACGACAAGGAGCTGACCGAGCTGCGCCGCAAGAGCGTCGGGTTCGTCTTCCAGGCCTACAACCTGATCCCGACGCTCACCGCCGAGGAGAACATCAAGCTGCCGCTGATGCTCGGCGGCGACGACGGCGACGGCGCCTGGTTCACCGAGGTCGTCGACACGGTCGGGCTGTCCAGCCGGCTCAAGCACCGCCCGAGCGAGCTCTCCGGCGGTCAGCAGCAGCGCGTGGCCGTGGCCCGTGCGCTCAACGCCCGGCCCGACATCATCTTCGCCGACGAACCCACCGGCAACCTCGACTCGCGCTCGAGCGCCGAGATCCTCGACTTCATGCAGCGCGCCGTGCGCCAGTACGGCCAGACCATCGTGATGGTCACCCACGACCCGAACGCGGCGTCGTACGCCGACCGGGTCGTGTTCCTCAACGACGGCCGGATCGACGGCGAGCTGCTCGACCCGACGGCCGACGCCGTGCTCGACCGCATGCGCAGCCTCGGCGACGGGCAGTGACGGCAGTCTGATGAGTGGCAACGTCACCGTTCTGTTGGCCCGTCGCAGCATCCGCGCGCGCATCGGCCGGCTCATCGCCATCGCCGTGGCGATCGTCATCGGCGTGTCGTTCGTCGTCGGGTCGTTCGTGCTCGCCGACTCGCTGCGCGGCGGGTTCGACTCGCTGTTCACCGACATCAACTCGCACACCGACCTCGAGGTGCGCACCAAGCTCGCCTTCGGCGACACCAACGACGGCAGCACCCGCGACCCGATGCCGGCCAGTCTCGTCGACACGGTGCAGTCGGTGCCGGGCGTGGGCACGGTCAATCCGGGCATCCAGCGCCAGGCGGTCATCATCGGACCGGACGGCGACGCCGTCGGCAGCGGCGGGGCGCCCTCGTTCGGCATCTCGTGGGACGGCGACACGTCCGACAGCCCGATCGTCATCCGCGACGGCAAGGCCCCGAGCGGCGACACCGAGACCGTCATCGACAAGGCCACCGCCGACAAGGAGGACATCGCCGTCGGTGACTCGATCTCGATCATCACGACCACCGGCCTGCACCCGTTCACCGTCGTCGGCCTGATCGGCCTCGGGTCCACCGACGGCTTCGGCGGGGCGAGCGTCGCCATGTTCGACCTCGACACCGCCGCCAAGGTGCTCGGCGCCGAAGGCGTCTACGACACGATCGATCTGCGCGTCGCCGACGGCGCCGACATCGACACCGTGCAGCAGGCGCTCGAACAGGCGCTGCCCGACAACGTCGAGGTGGTCACGCGCGACACCCTCAACAAGGAGGCGATGGACTCGGTCAACTCGTTCATCGGCCCGTTCGGGACCGGCCTGTTGATCTTCGCCTTCATCACCGCCTTCGTCAGCGCGTTCCTCATCAACAACGTCTTCGCCATCACGATCGGCCAACGCCTGCGCGAGCTGGCGCTGCTGCGCGCCGTCGGCGGCAACGGACGCCAGGTGCGCCGGCTGATCATCGTCGAAGCGCTGATCGTGTCGGTGATCGCCACGATCATCGGCATCGCCGGCGGGATGCTCGTCGCCAAGCTGATCATCGGCATCTTCAACGCCGCCGGTGCGGGCTTCCCCGACTTCTCGCTCGTGCTGAAGCCGCGCTCGGTGCTGATGGCGTTCCTGGTGGGCGTGGGGATCACGCTGTGCGCCGTCATCATCCCGGCCCGCCGCGCCGCCAAGATCCCGCCGGTCGCGGCGATGCGACCCGAGCTCGGCTTCGCCTCGCTCAGCTCGAAACGTCTCGTCGTCGGCACCGTCACCGTGATCGTCGGCGCGGTGCTCTTCCTCTTCGGGCTGTTCGCCCGGCCGGGGGGCACGCCCGGGCTGATCCTGCTCGCCGGAGGCGGGGCGCTGCTGCTGTTCCTCGGCACGGCGAGCGTGGCGTCGACCATCGCCAAACCCGTCACCCGCCTGATCGGCTGGCCGGTCGGCAAGGTGTACGGCGCGCCGGGCCAGCTGGCCCGCGACAACGCCGGGCGAGCACCGAGGCGCACCTCGGCCACCGCTGCGGCGCTGATGATCGGGGTGGCGCTCGTCAGCGCAGCATCGGTCTTCGCCGCGTCGCTGCGCGACACGTTCGTCAGCGCCATCGACCGCGGCATCACCGCCGACTACGTGGTGCAGCCGAAGGGGTTCGGCACCCTCACCACCGACATCGCCACCCAGCTGAGCGCGCTGCCGGAGCTGTCGGCGGTGAGCGGCGTGCGCTTCATCCAGGCCGAGGTCGCCACCGCCGACTCGGCCGCCGACCAGAAGGACTTCAGCGTCGTCGACGCGGCTGCGTTCCCGCAGCTCGTCGACCTGGGCATGATCGAAGGTGACGAGGCCGACCTCGCCAACGGCATCTTCGTCAACAAGGACCCGGCGAACGATCTCGGCCTCCACGTCGGCGACACGGTCACCGTCACGTTCAAGAACGGCGCCAGCGAGCAGCTGCCGGTGACCGGCATCTACCGCGACGCGGCGCTCGCCGGCAACTGGGTGATCGGGCGCGAGACGGTCGAGCAGGCGGTGCAGGCCGAGCAGGCCGACTTCCTCGTCGTGATCCGCGTCGCCGACGGCGTGTCCGACGAGCAGGCGCGCACCGCCATCGACGGCGTGGTGTCGAAGTTCCCGCAGGCCGAGCTGAGGACGGCCGAGGAGTACAAGAAGGACTCGGCCGCCCAGATCGACCAGCTGCTCGTGATCATCACCGTGCTGCTGGCGTTCGCCATCGTCATCGCCGTGCTCGGCATCTCGATCACGCTCGGCCTGGCCGTGTTCGAACGGACCCGCGAGATCGGCTTGATGCGCGCCGTCGGCATGACCAAGCGTCAGACCCGCAAGATGGTGCGCTGGGAGGCGGTCATCGTGTCGATCTTCGGGGCGATCCTCGGCATCGTGCTCGGCACGCTGATCGGCGTGGCCCTGTCGCTGTCGGTGCCCAACAGCGTGATCGACGGGATCACGTTCAACTGGTCGACGATCGTGATCATCCTCGTCGGCGCCGTGCTCGCCGGGTTCCTGGCTGCGCTCTACCCGAGCAGCAAGGCGAGCCGGATGAACGTCCTCGAGGCCATCGCCTCCGAGTGACGAACCGATGGGTGCCAACAGTGACCGTTCGGTCATGTTGGCACCCATCGGTCGGCGATCGTCACGCGGTCTGCCAGGTGCGCTCCTCGGCGAACAGCTTGGCGGCGGGGTGCTGGTCGGTCGGCGTGTCGTGGCCGGGCCGCTGGGGGGCCAGCCGGGTCTGACAGCCGGGGCACCAGTAGAGGAGGCGGTTGAGCTCCCCGGCACGCCGGGCGCGCACGGTGTCGCTGCAGCGGAAGCACCGCTGACCGCTGCGCCCGTAGACGGCGAGCCCGCCGGGGACGCCGGGCAGGGCGACGCGCTCGGCGGTGTGCAGGTTGGCGCGCAGCAGCCGGGCGGCGACGTTGACGAGCCGCATCGCCAGCGACTCGGAGAGCTCGCCTACCGGCGCACGGGGGCTCAGCTCGCAGGCCCACAGCACCTCGCAGCGGTAGACGTTGCCGACCCCGCAGAACACACGCTGGTCGAGGAGCACCTCGCTGATCGAGGCGCGCGGATCGTCGTAGGAGAGCATCAGCTCGGCGCAGCGGTCGAGGTCGGCATCGACGCGGCACAGGTCGGGCCCGAGACGCCCGAGTCCCGGGTGGCGGGACAGCCCCGGGCTGCGGTACGTCTCGACGGTCGGCGCGTTGAAGCACACCGCCACCCACGTGTCGGTCTCGATGACGACGCGCATCTCGCGGTGCGGGCGCTGCCACGGCTCCCCCGAGGCGATAGACGTGCCACGACCCGCTCATGCGCATGTGCGTGTGCAGGATGACGCCGTCGTCCCACTCGATCTCGAGGTGCTTGCCGTGGCTCTCGACGCGCTCGATCGTCCGCCCCGCCCGGGGCACGACGCCCACCAGCCGCGGCGCCTCGAAGCGGATCATCTTGTGGTCGACGAGCGCCGTCCGCAAGGCACTCGCCGTGCGGTGGATCGTGTCGCCCTCGGGCATCGGCTCCGAGCGTACGCGCCCGGCGGGCCGCCGTGGGTGATGCCGCCGGTTCCGCCCGACGGTCGCGGCGCTACGGGAGGCAGCCGACGTGGGCGAGGGCGAGGCGGATCAGGCGGTCGTGACCGGCGGTCATCTGCTCGCGCACCTCCCGGCTCACCGCCTCCTCGGGCGAGAACCAGGCCAGGTCGAGCGCCTCCTGGGTCGGCGTGCAGTCGCCGTCGACCGGAACGACGTACGCCAGGCTGACCGCGTGGTGGCGCGGATCGTGGAACCCCGAGCGCTGGGGTCGGGGAAGTACTCGACGACGGTGAACGGCGCCGGATCGAGGGGCAGCTCGGGGAGAGCGTGCGGGACCGAGGTCCTTCTCCAGGTGACGCAGCAGGGCGTCGCGGATCCGCTCGCCGAACAGCACCCGACCCGATACGGCCATCCGGCTGATCGAGCCGTCGGCGGCGACGCGCAGGAGCAGACCGATCTCGGTGACGACGCCGCGCCCGTCGACGCGCACCGGCACGGCGTCGACGTAGACGAGCGGCACGTGCGCCCGCACCAGCTCGAGGTCCTCGGGCGACAGCCACCCGACGGACGTCAGCGTGGTGATGTCGATGTCGCTCACGGACGAGGAGTCTGGCAGACGCGCCCGACGGCGGTCACGGGCAACGCGGCGCTCAGCCGGGGTCGCGCTCGTGCCCGGGAGCGACGGCGAGGCCGCGGTAGGCGCGGCTGGCGCTGGATCGGCCCGACACCACCTTGTAGATCTCGTCGCACACCGGCATCGGCACGCCGTGCTTGCGGGCCAGCTGGCGGGCGGTGGTGGCCGTCTTCACGCCCTCGGCCACCATGTTCATCTCCGCGAGGATGTCGGCCAGCTTGCGCCCGGCGCCGAGCTGCTCGCCGACGTGGCGGTTGCGGCTGTGCGGGCTGATGCACGTGGTGATCAGGTCGCCCATCCCGGCCAGGCCGGCGAACGTGATCGCCTGGCCACCCATCGCCACCCCGAGGCGGGTCAGCTCGGCGAGCCCCCGCGTCATCACCGCGGCGCGGGTGTTGTCGCCGACGCCGAGTCCCTGGGCGATGCCGGCGGCGATGGCGACCACGTTCTTCAGCGCCCCGCCGAGCTCGCAGCCGATGACGTCGTGGTTGATGTAGACGCGGAACACGCCGCGGGTGAGCACCTGCTGGATCGCCGCCGCCACCGCCAGGTCCTCGGTGGCCACCACGGCCGCCGCCGCCTGACCGGCCATGATCTCGCGGGCGATGTTCGGTCCGGTGAGGGCGGCGACCGGCCGGCCCGGCGCCACCTCGGCGATCACCTGCGTCATCCGCAACAGCGACCCCTGCTCGAGGCCCTTGGCCAGGCTGACGATCGGGATCCACGGGTGGATCCACGCCACGGCGTCGCTGAGCGTCGCCCGCATCGCCGAGCTGGGAACGCCGAGCACGAGCAGTTCGGCGTGGCGCGACGCCTCTTCGAGATCGGCGGTGGCGACGAGCTTGCGCCCGAGCGTGAGCCCCGGCAGGTACGCCGAGTTGGTGTAGTCGCGGTTGATCTCCTCGGCCACCGCCGGGTTGCGCGCCCAGAGCATCGTCGGATGGCGCGACGACAACATCGACGCCATGGTCGTGCCCCACGAGCCCGCCCCCAGCACGGTCACCTGCATCGGCGCCACGTTAGGCCCCGCCGGCGGCGACGCCGGGCGACGGTGCGCTCAGCGCAGCGTGGTCGTCAGCTCGCCGAGGCCGGCGATCGTGGTGCGCACGACGTCGCCCGAGCGCAGGTAGTTGCCCGTCGCCAGGCCCACACCCTCGGGCGTGCCCGTGAAGATGAGGTCGCCGGCGTGCAGCGTCATCATGCGCGAGAGGTACTCGACGAGCACCGGCACCGAGAAGATCAGGTTGTGGGTGGTGTCGGACTGGCGCTGCTCGCCGTTGACGAAGCACCTCACGTCGAGGGCGTCGGGATCGTCGAGCAGATCGGGGGACACGATCAGCGGCCCGGTCGGGCCGTAGCCGTCGTGAGACTTGGCGAGCGAGAACTGCGGCCGCTCGCCGGCGTTCTGCAGCTCGCGGTCGGAGAGGTCCTGGCCGATCATCAGCCCGGCGACGACGTTCCACGCGTCGGCGGCGGCGACGTTGCGCACGGTGTCGCCGATCACCACCACCAGCTCGGCTTCGTAGTCGGTGGTGTCGGACGCCATCTCCACGGTCGCCACGGGGCCGGTGAGGCACCCCGGGAACTTGGTGAACACCAGCGGCGCCTCGGGGAGCGCCTTGCCGGTCTCGGCGGCGTGACCGCGGTAGTTGAGCCCGATGGCGAACACCTGCCAGGGGTCGGGCTGGGGCGGACCGAGCGTCACGTCGGCGAGCGTGCGGTCGGGCTGCCGGCCGGCGAGGCCGGCGGCGACCTCGTGCAGCACGGCGTGCCCGGCGATCGCCGCCCGGGCACCGGGGCCGAGCCGACCCTCGCTCACCCGCTCGAGGTCGAACACCCCGTCACCCTCGACGAGCACCGCCCGCCCGTCCACGTTGCCCAGTCGGAATCCCATGGGGCCACTCCTAGCAGATCGCCGCCTCCTGATCCGAGGCCTGGAACGCGCCCGAGGCCTGACGGCCGACCCGGGTCGGCCGCCGGGCCTCCGTTGCGCTCCGGGCCTCGGGTTGGGGAAGGGTCAGCGGCGCGGGACGCCGGCGGGGACGCGGCCGATGCCGCCGTCGCGCAGCAGCATGTCGGTGAAGGTGCGCTCGGCGTGCTGCGAGCGCCACACCAGCATCGCCTGGGCGTCGGCGAGCACGACGGCCGGGTCGTCGACCTCGGTCTGCCACGTCGGGTCGGCGGCGAGGTCGTAGCACCGCCACGAGCCGTCGCCGAACTGCACGTAGGCGCGGCCGTCCGACCGCAGCACGGCGAGGTGCTGGCGCTCGAGGCGACGGTCCCACGGCCACGGGTGCTCGCCGCGTCCGATGAACACGTCACGCCAGTCCCACTCGTAGTGGGCCGCGTCGCGCCACCCGTCGGGCTCGACGCCGTCGAGGAACGGCGTGAGCGGGTAGCCGTCGCACTGCGCCGGCACCTCGAGGCCCATCGCCTCGCACAGCGTCGGCACGATGTCGACGTTCTCGGTGAAGCGCTCGACGACCGTGCCGTGGCCGCCGGGTCGGCGCGGATCGCGGACGATGCCGAGGATGGCGTAGCTCGACTCGAAGAACGCCAGCTTCTGCATCAGCCCCTGGTCGCCGAGCTGCTCGCCGTGGTCGGCGGTCACCACCACGACGGTGTCGTCCCACATGCCCCGTTCGCGCAGGTGCTCCCACACACGGCCGAGCTGAGCGTCGACCTCGCTGATCATCCCGAAGTACTGCGCCTGCAGGCGGGCCATCGCCGCCGGGTCGGTCGGGGCGGCGACCTCGGGGACGCCGAGCACCATGTCGTGCAGCGGGTGGCGCCGCGCCGGGATCGGCGCCGGCGGCGGGCAGTCGGCGGGGTCGTACATCGTGGCGAACCGGCCCGGCGGCGTCGTACGGCGGGTGCGGGCGCAGGTACGAGGCGTGGGCGAACCACGGCCCGTCCTGGCGGTCGATCCACGCCAGCAGCGCGTCGGTGAGGAACGTCGACACCGAGTGCTCCGCCGGCCGCGCGCTCTCGCTCGCCAGCAGCGCCAGCGCCACGCTGTCCGGGTCGGGCGCCGACGGGATCGTGTAGCCCAGCTCGCCCAACCACGTCACCCACGGGCGGTGATCCTCGGTGAGCTCGAGCACCGCGTCGAACCCGGGCAGCACCCCCTCCCACACCGACAACCGCGGGTCGTCCGGCCCGCTGGCGAGGCGCGGGTCGCTCACCCTGATCGGTGTAGCCGAACAGCGCCGGCGCGTACCCGGCGCGGCGGGCCATGCGGGCGACGTTGTCGAAGCGGTCGTCGAGCGGCGTGCCGTTGGCGACCACCCGGTTGTTCATCTGGTAGGTGCCCGTGTAGAGGGCGGCGCGGCCCGGCGCGCACGGTGCGGCCTGGGCGTAGTGGCGGGCCAGACGCACCCCCGCGGCGGCGAGCTCGTCGAGGTGCGGGGTGCGCACGAGCGGGTGCACGGCGCACGACATCGAGTCGGCCCGGAACTGGTCGAGGGTGATCAACAGCACGTTGGGCCGCGTCGGCATCACGTCATCATGCCGTGCCCGCCCACTGCGCAGGCGTTCATGGCGAGGCCGGGGAACGTCCTATGACACAGTTAGGGCTCATGGACGAGACGACGTTGCGCTTCACGTCGGAGGCCGGGGACGGCGCCGAGATCACCGCCTACCGTTGGAGCGGCGACGGCGATCCGAGAGCGATCGTGGTGGTCGCCCACGGCATGGGCGAGCACGCCGGGCGGTACCGCCGCCTCGCCGAGGCGCTCGTCGGCGCCGGCTACGTGGTGTATGCCCCCGATCACCGCGGTCACGGGCGCACCGCCGGGTCGGCCGACGGCCACGGCGACCTCGGGGAGTCGGGCTGGGACGCCCTCGTCGGCGATCTCGGCACGCTTGCGGCCCTGGCTCGCGCCGAGCATCCCGGCATCCCGCTGGTGGCCTTCGGTCACAGCATGGGCTCGTTCGCCCTCCAGCAGTACCTGCTCGATCACAGCAACGACGTGGAGGCCGCCGTCCTGTCGGGCACGACCGCGCTCGACGTGGTGGCGCCGGCGATCGACCCGACCAAGGAGGTCGACCTGAGCGCGTTCAACCTGGCGTTCGCACCGGCGCGCACCGACTTCGACTGGTTGAGCCGCGACGAGGCCGAGGTCGACGCGTACGTCGACGACCCCGACTGCGGCTTCGGGCTCGACCCGGCGGCGACCGCCGGCATGCTGCAGCGCGCCGGCGACACGGCCGACGTGTCCGCCGTGCGCGCCGACCTGCCGATCTACCTGATGTCGGGCGACGCCGACCCGCTCGCCGGTGGTGGCCCGCTCGTCGACCTGGTCGCCGACCGCTACCGCGAGGCGGGCGTGCGCGACGTGACGGTGGTGCTCTACCCGCAGGCACGCCACGAGATCCTCAACGAGACCAATCGCGACGAGGTCACCGCCGACCTGCTGGCGTGGCTCGACCGCGTCACCGCCGCGTGACTCACGCTCGCCCACCACGCACCCGACAGGAGGCACCGATGCCCCGCACCCGTCACCTCGCCGGCAGCGCCGTGCTGCTGCTCACGGCTGCCTTCGGCGGCGTTGCCGTCGCCGGATCGACACCCGCCGCCGCACCGCCGGCGGCTGCCCCGGCGGGTACGCCGCCGACATCGTCCGCGACGACGCCGGCGTGCCCCACATCACCGCCGCCGACTGGGGATCGCTCGGCTTCGGGCAGGGCTGGGCGCTGGCCGAGGACCGTGCCTGCACCCTGCTCGACCAGATCGTCAAGGTCCGCGGCGAACGGGCGAAGTGGTTCGGGCCCGGCGACGACGACGCCAACATCGACTCCGACTTCGCCTACCGACACCTCCACCTGTGGGACGGTGCACCGAACGGTGGGCCGACCAGCCCGAGCGGGTGCAGCAGACCGTCGACGGCTACGTCGCCGGTCTCAACGCATCGATCGCCGCCGAGGGCATCGACGGCTGGTGCGCCGGCGAAGAGTGGGCCGACACCACGCGTGACGACGCAGGACCTGTACGCCTACGTCTCCGACGTCCTGCTGCTCGCATCGAGCCGCAACTTCATCCCCGACATCGGCGACGCCGTGCCGCCCGCGCCCGCGGCGAGCGCACCGGCGTCGAGCGAGCGCCCCGGTCACCGCGACCGAGGTGGCTGCGAGCGGCCTCGGCCAGCCCTCCGGAGCGAGCAACGGGTGGGCGCTCGGCGCCGAGCGCTCCACCACCGGTGGCGGCCTGCTCCTCGCCAACCCGCACTTCCCGTGGGAAGGCGAGCTGCGCTTCTGGGAGGCCCACCTGACGATCCCCGGTCAGGTCAACGTCTACGGCGTGGCGCTGTCGGGGCTGCCGGGTCCAGATCGGCTTCAACGACGCGTCGCCTGGACGCACACGGTGTCGGCCGGGCACCGTTTCACGCTGTACCGCTACGACCTCGCCCCGGGGGACCCGACGACGTACCTCGTCGACGGCCGGCCCGAGGCGATGGTGCCCGACGACCTCACGATCGAAGTGCGCAACGACGACGGCAGCACCAGCGAACTGACGCGCACGCTGTACTCCACCAAGCACGGCCCGGTGATCACCTTTGACCCGCTGCTGTGGACCACCGACCAGGCGTTCGCCATCGGCGACGCCAACCTGCAGATCACCACCGTGCTCGAGCAGTACCTCGGCATGGACACGGCGACGTCGATGGACGAGTTCCAGGCCGTCCACGAGCGGTACCAGGGCGTGCCGTGGGTGAACACGATCTCCACCAGCGCCGACGGGCGGGCGTGGTACGCCGACGTGTCGGCGACGCCGAACCTTTCCGCCGAGGCGCTCGCCGCGTGGGACCACGAGCGCACGACCGGCGGCCTGATCGGGCTGGTGTACGACCAGGCCGGGGTGGTGCTGCTCGACGGGTCGAACTCGCTCTACGACTGGGTCACCGATCCCGACTCGCCGGCGCCGGGGCTGGTGCCGTTCCGTGACCAGGCGCAGCTGTCTCGGTCCGACTACGTGTTCAACGCCAACGACAGCCAGTGGCTCACCAACCCCGACGAGCTGCTCACCGGGTACACGGTCCTGCAGGGCGCCGAGCAGGTGCCCCAGTCGGCGCGCACGCGCACCAACGTGATGCTGCTGTCGGAGGATCCGCGGCCCTGGGACCTCCACGATGTCGAGACGGCGTTGTTCTCCGACCGCTCGGTGCTTTCGGAGCTGCTGCGCCAGCCGCTGGTCGACGCGTGCACGGCCACACCGTCGGTCGAGCTGGGCGGCGCCACCGTCGACCTCGGTGCGGCGTGCGCCGCGCTGGCCGGGTGGGACGGGCGGTTCACGAGCGATGCAATGGGCGCCATCGTGTTCCGCGAGTGGCTGTCGCGGTACACGTGGCAGGACCTCACCGACGCCGGGAGGCTGTTCTCCGACCCGTTCGATCCCGCCGACCCGGCGGGCACGCCCCACGTGCCGGTCACCGACCGCAGCGACTGGCTGGTCCAGCTCGGCAGCGCCGTCCAGCTGCTCGGCCTGGTGGGCATCCCGGTCGACGCCCCGCTCGGCCACTGGCAGTTCGACGTCCGTTCGGGCGACGAGATCCCGCTCCACGGTGGACTCGACTACCCCGACGGGGTCGCCGACGTGGTGAACTGCTGCGCCGACGTCACGACGCTCGGACCGCTGCCCGACGACGGGCATCCGATCAACGACACCAGCGAGCTGCGCGCCCTGCCCGATCACACGGCGGCCTATCCCGTGAGCTACGGGGGCAGCTTCATCATGGCCCTGCAGTTCACGGCCGACGGGCCGCAGGCCGAGGCGATCCTCACCTACGGCAACCCCGACGATCCGAGCGACCCCAACTACTCGGCCGGCATCCGGGCCTTCAGCACCGGCACCTGGCGCCCGCTGCGGTTCACCCCCGAGGCGGTCGCCGACATCGGCGTCGCCCCCGTCCACGTGACCAGCTGACCCGACGGGACGATCCGAGTGCCGCACGCGCCCCGTCCGGGCGCTCGACACTCCGGCGCGCTCCAACCCTCCGATGAGATGGCGGCGGGCTACCGGCGGGACTTGACGCCGACCGTGTAGGTGCCGAGTGCGCTGGTGTCCTTGTGGCGCACGCTCAGCCAGTAGTCGCCGGGCGCCAGCTTGCGCACGATGCGGGCGTTGCGCCCCTGGCCGCGGTCGTCGTCCCAGGCGAGCACCGCACCGGGATCGCTGGGTCCGTGCAGGGTGAGCACCGTGTCGCTCGGACCCTCGGTCGACATGATGTACGTCGCCGCCTTCACCACCGCGAAGTGGTAGGTGTCGACCTCGCCGCTCGCCGCCAGGTCGGCGGCCACCCGCGACCCGCCGACGTCCAGCTCGAGCGTGCCGGCGCCGCCTCGCGGATACTGCTGGCGCATGAACTCGACGTCGAGCGCCGACAGCTCGGTGTTCCAACCGATCGAGTACGACCCCTTCGTCAGCGAGTCGGGGATGGCGTACTCCATGATCGACGTCGGGTCGAACTCGGTGTGGTTCGTGCTGTCCTCCGAGTACACCTCGAAGATGTTCGTGTCGACGTCGTCCTTCGACCAGCCCTGCAGGGCGTAGTAGGCGTACACCTTCGGCTTGTCCCACGGGATCACGCCCTGGGCGGCCGGGTTCTGGTGCTCGTGGATCATGCCGAGGGCGTGACCGAACTCGTGGCGCACCACCCGCTGGTACTCGCGCAAGCGCCGTCGACGGATCGAGCCACCCGAGGTTGACGGTCGCCTTGGTGCGCCCGACGGTCAGCGCGTCGGTGCCGACGGTCGACCACGAGAAGCCCTTCTCGGCGAAGCTGACCCGCAGCTCACTCGTCGTGCCGGTGACGAAGTCGAGGCGGATGTTGGCGACCGCCTCCCACTCCTTGGCGATCTTGGCGACCTTGTCCTGCACCTCGGGCACGCCGTCGATGAACTTCACGCGCAGGCGGCGACCGTTGTCCCACAGCTTGAACTTCTCCACCGCTGCACGCAGCCGCATGTCGGCGCCGCGGCGCAACGGGACGACTCGCGTGTTGTCGACGCGCTCGTTCGCCGCCAGCTGGTCGCTCACCGCCCCGGCGACGGTGTCGTGGCCGCCGACGCCGGGCACGAACGGGGAGCAGATCTTGTACGAGCGCGGCATGCGGCGCATGCGAGCACACGGTGCGTGCGGGCGTCAACCGATTTGCGTCCGACTCGAACCGGTGCGGCGGCTCTCGGTACCGTCCAGCGCGTGACCAACGCGAGTGCCGACACAGAGGTCGCCCCGCCGCAGGTGCCGCTCGTCGACTACCTCGTGCTCGACGAGCACCCCCATCTGGTGGCCAACGAGTGCGCCGCGTGCGGTGCCCGCTACTTCGACCGTCGCAACGCCTGCGCCAAGTGCTTCGGTCGCGAGTTCACCAAGGTCGACATCGTTCCCGAGGGCACGGTCGTCACGTACACGATCGTCGCCTTCGCCGCGCCGGGCATCTCTGTGCCGTACGTGTCGGCGATCGTCGAGTGCGACGGCACGCCGGTGCGCGCCAACCTCGTGAACGTCGATCCCGACCCCGAGCACGTCACGCTGGGCATGCCGGTGCGCCTCGCCCTCGTGCCGGTCGGGCGCGACGACCATGGCGTCGAGGCCGTCGGCTTCGGCTTCGAGCCCCGCTGAAGATCCGAAGGAGAACGACATGGCCGCCAACCCCGACGACATCTGGATCCTCGGGATCACGATGACGAAGTTCGGCAAGCACGCCGATCGTGACGTCGTCGACCTCGCCGCCGAGGCGGTGACCGGCGCCCTCGACGACGCCGGGGTGACGATGGGCGACATCGGCGTGATCGGTGCCGGCAACCTGCTCGGCGGGGGTGGCGTGGGCCAGCTCGTGCAGAAGCAGGTCGGCCAGACCGGGGTGCCGGTCTACAACGTGGCCAACGCCTGCGCCACCGGCGCCACCGCGCTGCGCACGGCGATCATGGCCGTCAAGGCGGGCGAGGCCGAGATCGGGCTCGCCTTCGGCGTGGAGAAGCTGGCCGGAGCCGGTCTGCTCGGCTCCGGGGGGCGGGCCAAGTCCGACAGCGGCACGTGGGAGCCGTCGGGCCGCTTCGGTGCCGTGGCGCCGGTCGACGGGCGCATCGGCACCGACACCATGCCCGGAGTCTTCGCCCAGATCGGCATGGAGTACGCCCACGCCTACGGCGGCGTCGACTTCGACCTGTTCGCCCGCATCAGCGAGAAGAACCACGCCCACTCCGTGCTCAACCCGCTGGCCGCCTACTCCAAGCGCTTCACGCTCGACGAGATCAAGAGCGACGTGATGATCGCCTACCCGAACACCCGGCCGATGTGCTCGGCCAACTGCGACGGCGCCGCCGCCGCCGTGGTGACGAGCGGCGAGCGCCTGCGGTCGATGTCGGCGCAGCAGCGCCGCCGCGCCGTGAAGGTGTCGGCCTCGGTGCTCACCACCGATCCCTACGAGCTCGGCTGCCAGGTGCTGCCGAACGTCAACACGCTCACCCGCAACGCCGCCCGCACGGCCTACGAGCAGGCGGGCGTCGGACCCGAGGACCTCGATCTCGTCGAGCTGCACGACTGCTTCGCCACCGCCGAACTGGTGCACTACGACAACCTCGGGCTGTGCGAACCCGGCGGCGCCGCCGACTTCTTCAACTCCGGTGCGCCGTGGCGCGACGGCGCCACCCCGGTGAACGTGTCCGGCGGCCTGCAGTCGAAGGGCCACCCGATCTCGGCCACCGGCATCGCCAACATCTGGGAGATCTGCCACCACCTGCGCGGCGAGGCCGGGGACCGCCAGATCGAGGGCGCCAAGGTGGGCCTGGCCCACGTGATCGGGCTCGGCTCGGCGTGCGGGGTGCACATCCTCGAGGCGGCGGCCTGACCCCGCCGATGGGCGTGCTCGACGGGCGAGTGGCGATCATCACGGGCGCGGGACGCGGCCTCGGCCGGGAATACGCCCGCTTGTTCGCCCGTGAAGGGGCGAGCGTCGTCGTCAACGACCTCGGCGGCGCGGCCGACGGCACCGGGCGCGACCAGGCGCCCGCCGACGAGGTGGTCGCCGAGATCACCGGCGCAGGCGGCGTGGCCGTCGCCAACCACGACGACGTCGCCGACTGGGACGGGGCGCGCCACCTCGTCGACACCGCCGTCGAACGTTTCGGCGATCTGCACATCCTCGTCAACAACGCCGGGATCCTGCGCGACCGCTCGCTCGTGAACATGACGGAGAGCGACTGGGACGCCACCATGCGCGTGCACCTCCGCGGCCACATGGCACCGACGAAGTGGGCGGCGACCTATTGGCGGGAGCAGGCGAAGGGCGGCGCCGAGCACGACCGGGCGCTGATCAACACCAGCTCCACGTCCGGGCTCATCGGCAACTTCGGCCAGGGCGCATATGGTGCGGCCAAGGCCGGCATCGCCGCCCTGACCGTGATCGCCCAGATCGAGCTGGGCTCCTACGGGGTGCGCGCCAACGCCATCGCCCCCGCCGCCCGCACCCGGTTGACCACCGGCGCGAGCGACGGCGCGCCCGAGCCGGAGCTCGGCTCGACCGACGCGATCGACGACGGCCACCCGGGCAACGTCGCTCGCGTGGTCGCCTACCTCGCCACGGCCGGCTGCCCGCTCCGCGGTCTGGTGCTGCTCGCCCACGGCCGCACGCGTCAGGGCGCTCGCCCCGTGGACACCGCTCGACGTGATCGCCAGCGACGACGTGTGGACGTTCGACGCGGCTGAAAGCGTCGCTGGATCCGCTCGCCGCCCTGCGCTTCGCGACGCTCGGCGACCTGTTCCCAGAGTGAGCGAGCGAATCTTCGAGCAAGCGAACGATCAGACACGGTGAAACGTCGCCCGGTCACGCGGACGGGACGCTGGCGGCCGCGATGTCGTCGAGCACGCCGGCCCACGTGTCCGGGTCGTCGACGAACGGCACGGTGAAGCTCAGCCGGTCGACCACGCCGGCGAAGCGGGCGGCGATCGCCCGACCGAGCTCGTCGATCGGCGCGACGATCGCCAGCGCGTCGAGCTGCTCGTCGGTGATCGGGCCGCCGAGCTCGTCCCACCGTCCGGCCCGCACGAGCCGGCGGAGCTCGGTGCCGAGGTCGTCCCAGCCCTCGTGCTCGAGCACCGGGGCGTATGTCGGCGTGCTGGCGTAGAAGCCGAGGCGTTGGCGCACGATCGCCGCGCTCGCGGCCATCGCCTCGGGGTCGCGCCCGGTCACCAGGAACACCGGCCGGCAGATCTCGACGCTCCCCGCCGGTCGACCGGCGACGAGGCGGCCCGCCTCCACCGCCGGCACGGTGACATCACGCAGATAGCCGACGGTCGAGAAGCCGTGCACGAACACGCCGTCGGCCACCTCCCCGGCGAGCCGCGCCATCGCCGGGCCGACGGCGGCGAGGAACACCGGCGGAGCGCCGTGCGGGTTGGGGCCCGGCGAGAAGAGCGGCGGCATCAGGTCGAGCCGGTAGATCGAGCCGTCGAACGCCAGCGGCGTGCCGTCGCGCCAGCAGTCCCAGAGGGCGTGGATCGCGCCGACCATCTCGCGCATCCGGGTGAGCGGGCGGTCGAAGGCGGCGCCGAAGCGCCGCTCGACGTGGGCCCGCACCTGACTGCCGAGCCCGAGCACGAACCGTCCGCCGCTCGCCCGCTGAAGGTCGTCGGCGATCATCGCGAGGTGCGTCGGCGAGCGCGGCGGGGCGACGGCGACGGCGGTGCCGAGCGCGATGCGCGACGTGCCGAGGGCGGCGACGGCGAGCGGCAGGAACGGGTCGTGGGCCGTCTCGGTGGTCCACACGCCGTCGAACCCGATCGCCTCGGCGAGTGCCGCCGCCGGTCCGACGCCGGCCAGATCGCCAGCCGATCCGGAGAGGATCGCGTGCACGCGCACGCGAATTGAGGATACTGATCAGCGGGCGGCGGGCGACGCCAGCTCCTCCTCGGGGAAGTACTCCATGACCGCGCTCAGGTGACGGTTCATCCGCCGCACGGCGGTCTCGGCGTCACCGGCGAGCACCGCCTCGGCGATGCGGACGTGGGCGCGGTGCACCTCGGCCGCCGTCGCGGAGAGCGAGCGCTGCTTGGGTGCCTGCTCGCCGAGCACGCGGTTGATCATGCGCACGAACAGCACCATCGCCGGGTTGCCGGTGAGCTCGGCGATCAGCAGGTGGAAGTCGTGCGAGGGCAGATCACCCTTCGGGCGGCCCGCCTTGCGCGTGCCGCGTGATGCGCACCTCCTCGGCCTCGAGGAAGTCCTCGAGGCGCTGGCGTCCGGCGACGTCGAGGCGCTTCGTCGCCAGCCGGGCGCACTCGACCTCGAGGGCACGACGCGCCTCGTTCACCTGATCGGGGGTGATCGTCGCGTAGCGGAGCTGGAGCGTGACGGCGCGGACCATGGCGTCGAGGTCGGGCGTGGCGACCACCAGTCCCCCACCCGGCCCGCGGCGCATGGCGGCGACCCCGTGGTGATTGACGATGCGGATGGCCTCGCGGAACACGGCACGGCTGACGCCGTAGCGCTCGAGCAGTTCCGACTCCGAGCCGATCGCCGATCCGACCGGCCAGCCGGCGGCGATGATCTCGTCCTCGATCCGTTCGGCGAGCACCTCGCCGAGCTTGCGGGTGTCGCCCTCGGCCCGCAGCGATTCCCGCAGCGACTCGCTGCGGGCGGGCGTTCACGGTCAGCGTACCGGAGAGTCCGATCAGAGCGCGGGCGGCGGCGTCGGGCTTGGCATCCCAACGGAAGAGGCGCTCGGCGTTGCCGTGGGTCATCATCGCCACCTCGTCGTCGGGAACGCCCTGCAACGAGTCGGCGACCTCCTTCTGCGAGTGCGGCCACGGGGTGTCGGCGTGGGGGTAGTCGCACTCCCACATGATCCGGTCGACGCCGATGTGATGGCGGGTCTCGACGCCCACGCCCTCGCCGATGAAGCAGACCCAGATGTTGCGACGGAAGACGTCGGACGGACGCACGTCGTCGACACCCGACCAGTAGCGGTGACGCTCCCAGGTGCGGTCGGCCCGCTCGAGGGCGAACGGCACCCAGCCGATGCCGCCCTCCGACATGGCGAACTTGATCGTCGGGAAGCGGCGCGGGATCTCACCCATGATCAGGTCGGTGCACGTCATCCACGCCGCGGTCGGGGACAGGGCGATGCCCTGGATGAACGGCGAGTCGCTCGACGCCATCGGCACCACGCCGCTCGTGCCGATGTGCATGCACACGGCGATGTCGGTCTCGCACGCCGCCTCCCACAGCGGGTCCCAGTGGTCGGTAGAGAACGACGGCAACCCGAGCGGCACCGGGTTCTCGGGGAACGTGATCGCCCGGGCGCCGAGGGCGGCGCAGCGCCGGACCTCGGCGGCCATCAGCACGGGATCCCACAGCTGGCCGATGATCATCGGGATGTACATGCCGGGCACCGACGCGCACCACTCCTCGATCAGCCAGTCGTTGTACGCCTGTACGCAGAGGTGGGCGAGGTCCTTGTCGTCGGACTTGAGGAAGGTGACGCCGGCGAAACGGGGGAACGTCGGGAAAGCACACGCTGCCGCGGACGCCGTCGTGCGAGCAGGTCGCGCGCCCGCTGCACCGGGTCGTAGCAGCCGGGGATCATGTCGGCGTAGCGAACGGGGTCCATCGAGAACTCCTTGCGCTCCTTGCCAGCGACGGCGTTGAGCCCCATCGTCTGACCGCGTCGACCCTCGTACACCCAGTACTCGCGGTCGTCGTCCTCGACGACGTGTGGGCCGGCCTCCTGATAGCGGGCCGGCAGCCGGTCGGCCCACACGGTGGGTGGCTCGATGATGTGATCGTCGACGCTGACGAGGTCGTAGTGCATCGCTCCCACTCCTGGACGTCGGCCGGACGGACGGAATAGAGCATACTCATCTCCATGGAGAGCGAGCAGGCGGCGATCGCGACCTCCGATCCGCGGGCCACGGCCGTCGGTGCCGCCCTGCTCGCCGAGGGGGCGAGCGCGATGGACGCCGCCGCGGCGGCCGCACTGGTGCTGTTCGTCGTCGAGCCGTCGCAATGCGGACCGGGCGGCGACGGCTTCCTGATCCACGTCGAACCGGGCGGCGACCCGGTGGCGCTCGACGGCGCCGGCGAGCTCCCTCGGGGCCTCACCGACGACGCCCTCGCCGCCGCCGGTCTCGACACGGTGCCGGCCCGCGGCCCACTGTCGTGCACCGTGCCCGGTGCGCTCGGGCTGCTCGAGGAAGGGCTGGGCTTCTTCGGCACCCGGTCGCTGGGCGACCTCGTCGCGCCGGCGGTGCGCCTCGCCCACGACGGGTTCGAGGTCCGCCCGACGCTCGCCGCCGCCGCCGGGCGGGCCGCCGCCGAGATCGCCGGCGACCCGGTGCTCGGGCCGTTGTACGCCCCGGCCGGCCGGGCGGTGGCTGAGGGCGACACTGTGCGCAACCCGGTGCTCGGCGATCTGTTGACTCGCGTCGGCGCCGAGGGCACCGACGCGATGTACCACGGCGAGATCGGCGCGGCGGTCGTGCGCCGGATCCGTGACGGCGGCGGGGTGCTCGACGCCGACGGACCTCGCCGAGCATCGCTGCGACCGCGTGCGGCCGACCGCCGGGACGTTCCGCGGGAGCACCGTGTGGGAGCTGCCCGCGCCGACGCAGGGCCCGGCTGTGCTCGGTGCGCTGGCCGCCGTCGAGGCCTCCACCACGGCGGTCGAGGACTGGCGCCCGGTCGTCGAGATGATGCGCCGGGCGATGGCCGAGGCCGGTTTCGACCTCGACCGCATCGGCGCCCGTCCCTCGCCGGCGCGTGGGGACACCACCTACATCGCCGCCATCGATCGCCACGGGCCGCGGCGCGTCGCTCATCACCAGCGTGTTCGGCGACTTCGGCGCCCACTTCGGCATCCCCGAACTGGGCGGGCCGATCGGCAACCGGGCGACGATGCTGCGCGCCCTCGGGCGGCCGATGGCGCCGGGGACCAAGCCGCCGCACACCACGATCCCGGCGGCGGTCACCCGCGACGGCGCGCTGCAGTACGTGCTGGGCGTGGCCGGCGGGTTCATGCAACCGCAGGCCCAGGTCCAAGTGCTCGTGCACCTGCTCGAGCGCGGGCGCGACCCGCAGGCGGCGATCGACCAACCGCGCTTCCGCATCGGCTTCGGCGGCGTGCTGTCGCTCGAGCCCGGTCACCCGCTCGCCGAGGCGATGCCCGACGCCGCCGCCCGTCCGGCGGGACCGGAGGGCTACGGAGCGGTGCAGGTGGCGGGCATCGACGGCACCGGCAGGCGCACCGCCGGCGCCGATCCACGTCGTCACGGCGCGGCGACCGTCGTGCGCTGAGGTCGAAACCTCAGTCCTCGAGGTCGAAGCCGTTGGAGCGCACCAGCTCGAAGACCTCGACGCGGTACGAGCGGTACAGCTCCTCGACACCGCGGACGTGGGCCGTCTGGTGGTCGGCGTGGGTCTTCCACGCCGTGACCGCGTCCTCCGACTCGAACCGCAGCAGGCCGACGGTCTCGAGCGGGCCGACCTGGAACAGCTCTCGCCCGAGATAGCCCGGCGTCGCCTCGGCGACCGCGTCGACGCGGGCATCCATGGCGTCGTGGGCGGCGCGGGCCGCCTCGTCACGCAGCACGATGCGGTACACGAGCAGGATCATGATGGGGCTCCCTCCTCGAGGCGGTAGACGCGATCGGCGGTGCCGTGCCAGAGCGCACGTCGGTCGGCCTCGCCGAGATCGCCGACGATCGTTCGATACGCGGCGACCAGACCGTCGTAGGTGCCGTACAGCCGGTCGATCGGCCAGTTGGTCGCCAGCATGCAGCGGTCGGCGCCGAACGCGGCGACGGGCGCGAGCACCCACGGGCGGATGCTGTCGACCGTCCAGGACGGCTCGGCACTCGACGCGATCGCCGACACCTTCACGACGACGTTCGGCGCGACCACGGCGAGCTCGCCGAGCGCCGACGACCACGCCTCGAGGTCGTCGGGGCGCCCGGCCGAGTGGCTGACCGCCGTGGCCGAGCACCAGCGTGATGTCGGGCCAGCGGGCGGCGATGACCGCCAGCGCCGGGTACTGGTCCGGTCGCACCATCAGCTCCACCGACAGCCGGTGGGCGCTCGCCGCGTCGAACGCGGCGGCCACGTCGCCGGGATCCGGGATCGTCTGCACCGACAGATCACGGACGCCACGAACCCGCGGGTAGGCGGCGTTGGCGGCGATCGTCGCGGCCACGTCGGGGGCGCCGATGCGTGCGCCGGCAGACCAGGGCATCGGGCCAACCCTGCTGGCGCGCCACATGATCGAGCCACCGGGTCTCGGCGGTGGCGTCGTCGCCCTGCGCGCACTGCACGTGCACCACCCGCGTCGGCGCAGCCGGCCCCGCCTCGACCAGCAGCTCGGCGCCGGTGTACCTCGGCGCATCGAGGCGGGACATGCCCTTCAGGCGCGGGTGGTCGAAGCCCGGTTCCAGGAACCGCCAGCGCAGCCCTGCTGCGGCGTGGTCCCAGAAGTGGACGTGGGCGTCGGTGAACGGTTCGGTGGGCGGGTCTGCCATGGCGCGGCGCTCGACCCTCAGGACAGGACTCGCGGGCCGGGCGTGAACGTGATCGGCATGGCGAACGTGCCGTAGGTGACGCCGATCGTCTCGGCGCGCACCAGTTGCTCGTGGTCGATGGCGTAGTCCGGCAGGCGACGCAACAGCGTGCGCAGCGCGATCTGGATCTGACGGCGGGCCAGCGTCGACCCGAGACAGCGGTGGGCGCCGAGGCCGAACGCCATGTGCCGGTTCGGGAAGCGGTCGAGCACCACCTCGTCGGCGCGCTCGAACACGGCCTCGTCGCGATTGCCCGAGCCCCACACGAGGAGGATGCGTTCGCCTTCGGCGATCGGGCAGCCGCCGACCTCCACGTCACGCGTGGCGGTCCGGGCCAGCGCGAACTGTGGGGACTCGAAGCGGAGGAACTCCTCGACGGCCGTCGTCATCAGGTCCGGTTCCTCGCGGAGGCGCTGGCGGGCGTCCGGGTTGCGGTCGAGGTAGATCAGGGCGCTGCTGATCGCCGAGCCGGTGGTGTCGAAGCCACCCTGCATCGTGAGCATCACCATCTCCTGCACGGCGTGATCGGTGACCGGTTCTCCGAACGGCCGCGACGCCAGCAGGTAGCTGATCATGTCGTCGCGCGGTGAGCTCCGGCGCTGCCGGATCGCCTCCTGGATGGTGCCGACGATCCAACCGAGCTGTTCGAGCACGCCATCGCGGGCCGGGTTGCCCTGACGGAGGAACACGGTCTTGTGCATCGGCTCGGCGTAGCGGCGCCACTCGTCGATCGGCAGCCCGAGCTTGTGCAGCGTCACCATCACCGGCACCGGGTCGGCGAACTCGTGCACGATGTCGACCTCACCGCGCTCGATGAAGTCGTCGACGCAGCGGTTGGCGTAGTACTCGATCGCCGGCGCCAGCCGCTCGATCGCCACGGGGGCGAACAACGGCTGCATGATCCGGCGGTACTCGATGAACTCCGGCGGATCCATCTCGATGGGGATGGACTTCTGGTGCACGTTCTTCTTCGGCGGCACGAGGATGGTCTCGGCCGACGAGAAGGTGTCGTCGTCGAGGGCGACCTGCTTGATCTCCTCGTATCCGGTCGCCACCCAGAACCCGCCGTAGGCGTCGCTGCGGGCGACCGGGCACCGCGCCCGAAGGTCGGCGAGGGTGGGCCATGGATCGGCGGCGAACTCCGGCGAGTGATGGTCGAAGTGCACCGACGTGACCGACCCGGCGACGGCTGGCCCGGTGGTCGCTGGCCCGGCCTGCTCGTTCACCCCCGCGGAATATAGCATACTCAATAGCGAACGAAGGAGGCTGAGGTGCGGTTGCGCGTCGACTACGACCGGTGTCAGGGCCACACGTTGTGTGCCTGGGCGGCGCCGGCCGTCATCCGCCTGGCCGATGACGACGGACGGGCGGTCGTCGACGACCCCGTCGTGCCGGCCGACCAGCACGAGGCCGTGCGGCGGGCGGTCGCCAACTGCCCCGAGAACGCCCTGATCATCGACGACGACTAGCTGCATCCGACGTTGCGAGGTACCGAATCTGTGGTCACTGCCGAACGATTCTCGATATCGAGGTCTCCTGATGCACCTCGATGGCGTGCTCGGATCGGGTCGGGCCGCGTCGGTGGGCATGGTCTGCCCGGCTCCTCGAAGTCGTCGACGCGCACCGCCCATCGCGCGCCGGGTATCCGCCCACCGCCGACTCCGAGCCGTCGACGCCAATCTGGTCACTCGTGGTTCGTCGACATCGACTGAACCACGGTGACCGAGCCATCACCGCTGAGACGCCAGCGGCTCGCCGTCGCCCGACGGTCACCGGCGCTCGACCTTCGTCCCCGACCTCGACCTCCGCCGCTCAGGCTGCCGACCCGTGAATCGCCGCGCTCGAGCCTCATCGGTGGGATCTGGGTCGACCCGCCGTTGTCGAGACTCGTGGGCGCCCTCGACCAGACTTGACGAAGCAGTCGAGCACGATCACGACCGACGACGACGATGACGCCTGAGTGGTCGACGACCGGCGCCAGCGGCGCCTGTCGACCCGCTCGGCGTTCACCGGGATCATGATCGGCATGGCGCTCGCCGCGATCAGCCAGACGCTCGTGTCGACGGCGCTGCCCACGATCGTCGGCGACCTCGGCGGCTACGACCAGCTCTCCTGGGTGGTGAGCGCCTACCTGCTCACCTCGGCCGTCGTCGTGCCGTTCGCCGGCGCGCTCGCCGACCGCTACGGCACGAGCCGGCTCTTCCAGCTGGCGATCGTCGTGTTCGCCGCCGGCTCGGCCCTCGCCGCCGTCAGCACGTCGATGGGCCTCCTGATCGCCGCCCGCAGCATCCAGGGGTTGGGCGGCGGCGCGATCATGACCCTCGCCTTCACGCTCGTCGGCCACATCGTGGCCCCTCGGGAACGCGGCCGCTACCAGGGCTACATCGCCTCGCTGTTCGCGGTCACCAGCGTGCTCGGACCCCTCGTCGGCGGGTTCTTCGTCGACCATCTCACCTGGCGTCTCGCGTTCGTCACCAACGTCGTGCTCAGCGGGGTGGCGCTGGTCGTCTTCCGGCGTCGGCGGCTGGTCGACGTCACCGGCCCCGGCGGCCGCCTCGACCTGCCCGGCTCGGCGCTGCTCGTGGTGGCCCTCGTCTCGACCATGCTCGTGATGATGTGGGGCGGCCAGCGCCACGCCTGGACGTCCGCCGTGATCATCTCCCTGGTGCTCATCGCCATCGGCTCGTTCGTGCTGTTCGTCGTCTGTGAACGGCGCGCCACCGACCCGATCGTGCCGCTCGACCTGTTCACCCGGCCCGTGGTGCCGCGTGTGCGCCCTGCTCAGCTTCCTGTCGGGCATGGCGATGTTCGGCGTGATCGTGTACGCGCCGACGTTCCTGCAGATCGCCCTCGGCGTGGCGCCGACGCGGTCGGGGCTCCTGCTGGTTCCGCTGATGGGCTGCATCCTCGTCGGCAGCACCGCCGGCGGCCGGGTGATGTCGCGCACCGGTCGCTACCGCAGTCTCGCCATCATCGGCTCGGCGGCGCTGCTGGTGGGTAGCCGGCCTGCTCGTCACGATGAGCACCACTACCGCGCCGTGGCGGCCGGCGGTGTACGTCGGCATCGCCGGCCTCGGGATCGGCCTGGTGATGCCGGTGACGATGGTGGCGGTCCAGAACGCCGTCGATCGCACACGTCTCGGTGCCGCCACCGCGGTCACGCAGTTCACCCGCAAGATCGGCTCGACGCTCGGTGTCGCCCTGCTCGGCGGCCTGTTCAACGATGCGCGTCGCCGACGCCCTCGAGGCGGCCGGCGCCCTGCCGCCCGGCGCCGACGCCGACTCGCTGCTGCAGTCCCCGGCGCAGATCGCCGAGCTCCCGGCCGCGGTCGGTGACGCCGTGCGCCAGGCGGTCGCCGACGGCGCCACGGTGACGTTCCTGGCGGCGTTCGTCGTCGCCGCCATCGGGCTCGTCGTGTCGTTCGGGCTCCCGAACGACGAGCTCTCGGACAGCTCGCTGCCGGTGGGGCGGCGGCGCCGGTGGCACCGGGATGACGGTCGCGGCGCTCCCCGGCCGGAGCCCGAGCGTGCCGGCGTCGACGGGCTCAGCCGCCGGCGCCGCGGCGGGCCGGCCACGGCGTGTGGTGGAAGGTGCGACCGGCGTCGGTGCTGCGGTACATGCCCGAGCTGGTGCTGGCGAGGAGCGTGCCGCCGGCGTGGGCGGCCAACTCGTACACGGTCACCCCGTCGAGCCCGTCGCCGACGACCTCCCAGCTGTCGCCGGCGTCGTCGCTGCGCAACAGCCGCGCCCCGGTGCCGAGGTAGACACGATCGGCGGCGTCGACGGCGAGGCAGTACAGCTTCGAGTCGTCGAGGCCACGCGGCCGGCTGGCGCGCCACGTCTGCCCACCGTCCGACGAGCGCAGGATGCACGAGCGCTGGGCGCCGGCGATCATCGTGCCGCCGCTCGTCTCGCGCACCGGTACACCGTGATCGGCTCGTGGTCGGTCGGCGACCACGAGCGGCCGCCGTCGAGCGACCGGAAGACGCCGCCGCTCTTTTCGCCCCCGACCACGTCGCCGCACGCCGCGAAGATCGCCCCGGTTCGGGGCGAGGAGAGCAGGTCGTACACCATCCGGAACGGCAGTCCCTCGTCGGACGACCGCCACGTCGCGCCGACACCATCGCGGCGGGCGACGCCGTGGCCGAGGGTGCCGGCGAGCAGCACGCCGGGCTCGGGCTCGACCACCCGGAACACCCGCTGACCGTCGAGCCCGCCGGCGCGCCACGGCTCGCCCGGGCCCGTCGTCGCCGCGCACCCCGTCGTCGGTGCCCACCGATCACCTCACCGGAGCGGGTGAAGCAGATGTCGAACGTCGCTCCCCCGACGTCGTCGTCGCCGAGCGGCTGCCACGTCGTTCCGTCGTCGATCGACCGGAACGGACCGCCACGCCCGCCGGCGACCGCCATCGAGTCGTCGCGCCAGGCGACGGCGAACGACTCACCCACGCTCATCCCGGTGTCGAGCGGCGTCCACGCTCCGCCGCCCGACCGACGCCCACACACCCTCGTAGCTCCCCGCCAGCACCCGGCGGTCGTGGGTGACCAGCAGCGAGAAGATGCGGTGGTCGGCCAGGGCGCCGGCGGTCGGCGCCCAGCTCGCCCCGCCGTCAGCCGAGCGGGCGACACCGCGGCCGGTGCCGGCCAGCAGGGCGTCGCCGTCGGCGACGATCGTGTGCACCACCGCGTCGCTCGAAGCCCTCCGACGACGGACGCCACGACCGGCCGGCGTCGTCGGAGCGCAGCACCCCGCCACCTTTGGTGCCGGCGAGCAGGCGGCCCCCGGCCGTCACGGTGAGGGCGTAGACCGGCCAGTCGATCGACGCGACCTGGGACCAGCCGCTGTCGACCGACCCCGACCAGATGCCCTCGTGCTCGGTGGCGGCGAGCACGACGTCGCCGTCGCCGGCCGCGACCAGACGGAACACCGTGCCGCGCTGGTCCGTCGACGCTCGGGATCCACTCGCGACGCCGCGCACGGCGATGCCCGCGTCGGTGCCGGCGACGATGGCGCCTCCCCACTCGAGCACGGCGACGACATCCGCGCCGTCGGGACCGAGCCGGTCCCACGTCACGCCGTCGTCCTGCGATCGCAGCACACCGGCACGGCCCGCCGCGGCGAGCAGCGCGCCGTCGGCACCCGGCGCGAACGCGTTGACGTTCGCCCCCGCGAGATCGATCGGTACCACCCCCCACGCGGCGCCGGCGCCGGCACGGGCGATGCCGCGGCCGCACGTCCCGGCGAGCAGCGCCCCGCTCGACGTCTCGTGCAAGGCGAAGAAGCGCGGCGGCCCGCCGCCGCTCACCGGGGCCGCGGACGACTCTCGCTCGACGACCGGCGTCTCGATCACGCGATCACCTCCCCACGCCTCGCTGTCACCCCGACGTGCCTATTCAGTATGCTCAATTCCCGACCGGTAGGAGGACCACGATGAAGAACGGCTACCGCATCATCGACACCGACACCCATGTCGGCCCGAACATCGAGACGTTCGAGAAGTACGCCAGCCAGGCGCTCCTCGACCGCTGGTCGGAGCTGACGCCGTACTACATGAAGGTGACCGAAGGCCACCACCTGAGCATCGACCCGATCCCCTACAAGCGGTCGATGAACGAGAGCTCCGACCCCGAGCGGGCCGCCGGCGCCGGCCAGCAGGGAGCCCTCACCGGCAAGACGACACCGCTGTGGAGCGTTCGCCCGCAGCCGGAGGTGAACAACCTCAACGTCGCGGGCCGGCTGCAGGACATGGAGGCCGAGGGCGTCGACGTGCACCTGATCATCCCGGCCACGTGGTCGACGGCGGCCGCGGTCCTCGACTGGAGCCTGGCCAAGGAGCTCTACGCCGCCTACCACCGCTACCTCGACGACTACTGCGCGCCCGACCCGAGCCGGCTGAAGGCGGCGATCATGGCGCCGGCGATGGACCCGGAGTGGGCGGCGGCGGAGATCCGCGCCTACGCCGACCGGCCGTGGGCGGCCGCCGTCACGCCGGTGCTGCCGCCCGGGCTGCCGCTCGACGACCCGATCGCTCGCGCCGATCTGGGAGGCGATGGACGAGGTCGACCTCGGCATCCTGCACCACTCGTTCTTCTACGAGCCGCCGTACTTCCCGGGGTACAACGACATCTGGGGCAACGTGGTGGTCGCCCGCGCCGCCGCCCACCCGTGGGGCGCCCAGCGCCTGCTCGGCTACTTCCTCCTGAGCGGCCTGTGCGACCGCTACCCGAACCTGCGCATCGGCTTCGCCGAGTGCAGCGCCGGCTGGCTCCCGGCCTGGCTGACGCGGCTCCACGGCCAGGCGACGTACATGCGCACGATCCTGCCCGAGGTGAAGCACACGCCGCTCGAGTACGCCCAGCAGGGACGGGTGTTCGTCGGCATCGAGCCCTACGAGGGAGCGGGCATCGCCAAGGCGGTCATCGACATCTGCGGCGACGGCGTGCTGATGTTCCAGTCCGACTACCCGCATGGCCAGTGCATGTTCCCGGTGACCCCGGAGGCGATCCTCGCCTGGGAGCCCGAGATCGGCGCCGACGCCATGCGCAAGCTGATGTGGGACAACGCCGCCCGCTACCTCCGCATGACCTGAGCCCGCACGACCGATGGGTGCCAGCATGACCGTACGGTCATGCTGGCACCCATCGGTCGTGCGTCAGGCGGGGGCCGGGACGTCGACGGTGGTGGCCTCCACGCGGCCGACCGCGGTGGGGGTGGGCGAGGCCGACGCCGCGGCGTCGTAGGTGCACACGTACAGCGTGCGCCCGTCGGGGCCGCCGAGCTCGCAGGCGAAGGCGCCCTGCGAGGTGGCGATCCGTTCGAGCACCTCGCCCCCGTCGGCGACTCGCACGACGGCGTTGCCGAGTGGATCGGCCACCCACACGGCCCCCTCGGCATCGAGGGCGATGCCGTCGGGCACGACCGCGCCGAGATCGGCGAACACCCGCCGCCCGGTCAGGCTGCGCGTCGGCCGCCACGTCGAACGCGGTGAGCCGGTTGGCCGCCGACTCGGCGACGACGAGCGTCGTTCCATCCGGTGTGACCACGCAGCCGTTGGGGAAGTGGAGGTCGTCGGCCACCACGCGCGGCGCACCGTCGACCGGCACGAGCACGAGCACTCCCGGCTGCGGCGCCGCGCCGGCCGCCAGGTCGTACCCGAAATCGCCGACGTAGGCGGCCCCGGTGCCGTCGACGACCATGTCGTTGCAGCGACCGGTCGTGAGCGACGGCGAGGTCGGCGACGGTCGAGATGGCGCCGGCGGCGTCGACCGCGACCACGCTGCGCGTGCGCATCGACACCACCAGGAGCGTGCCGTCGGGCCGCCACCCCAGCCCGCCCGGCTCGCCGTCGACGTGGGCGATCGTCTCGACGTCGGCCGGCGCGTGCGGGGACACCGCCAGCACCCGGCCGGCGCGCTTCTCCGACAGCCACAACCGCCCGTCGTGCCAGCGTGGGCTCTCCGGGAACAGCAATCCCTCGACCAGGGTGGTGAAGCGGTCGGCCACGTCGTCTCCCTCGTCCCGGCGCCATTTCGGTATACTCATCTTTGCACACCCGACCAGTGACGGAGTTCCGACCGGAGGGGGAAGCCATGTCCGACGCCGAGGTGGTCATCGACGGGGACGCCCACATCAACGAGCCGATGGAGGTGTTCGAGCAGTTCCTCGACGACGACCACCGCGACCTCCGGCCGAAGTTGATCACCGACACGCGGGGTCTCACGCGGATCCTGATGGACGGCAAGCTCTACCCCGATCCTCGCCTGCGCCAGAACCACACCAAGAAGGTCCAGGGCACCCAGCTCGGCGGCGTCCAGGCCGGCGCCCGCGATCCGATCGCCCGACTCGACGACCTCGACACCGACGGCATCGACGTGCAGGTGATGTACGGCAGCCTCGGCCTCGCCACCTCGACCATCGCCGACGCCGACTTCGCGGTCGCCATGGCCCGGGCGTGCAACAGCTACTACGCCAGCTTCTGCGCGCCGGACCCGGCCCGCCTCAAGTGCGCCGCCACGCTGCCGGTGCAGGACATGCCGGCCGCGGTCGAGGAGGCGAGGCGGGCGGTCACCGAGCTCGGCCACGTCGCCTTGACGATGGCGCCCACCTTCGCCGGCCGGAACCTCGACGACCCGTACTACCACCCCCTGTACGCCCTCGCCGAGGAGCTCGACGTGCCGATCTCGGTGCACTGGGGCAACGGGTCGCACCTGCCGGGAGCCGGCACCGAGCGCTTCGACACCCACTTCATGGTGCACGCCGTCGGGCACCCGTTCGAGCAGATGATCGCCTTCGCCGCCATCGTGTGCGGGGGCGTGCTCGACGACTTCCCGCGACTGCGCGTCGGCTTCCTCGAGGCCGGGTGCGGCTGGGCGGCGTACTGGGTGGAACGGCTCGACGAGCACTTCGAGCGGCGGTCGCGGGAGATGCCGAAGATGACGAGGACGGCGACCGAGTACGTCGCCGAAGGCAACCTGTTCTTCTCGTCCGAGCCCGACGAGCGGCTGATCCCGGTGGTGATGGACCAGCTCGGCACGGACTGCGTCTTCTACGCGTCCGACTACCCGCACACCGACAGCAAGTTCCCCTACACCGTGAAGACCATCCGCGAGCGCGACGACCTCCCCGACGGCGCGGTGCCCAAGCTGCTCGGCGGCAACGCCGCTCGGTACTACGGGTTCGACCGAGCAACCGCTCCGGCGTGAGCGACCGGGGCGACCCATGTGTCGTCGCCGTCCGCGCCGACGGTGACGATCCCGGCGAGCGACTCGCCGGGATCGCCGCTCGCGCCAGCCATCGGTGGAGGGAGGTGGGCGTCCCCGCCGGCGGGACCCGACGCCCTGCCGCGCCGCCCTCGACGACGTCGCCGGCACGGCGATCGCCGTGGTGGCGTCCGGGGCCGCGGCCGGTCCGGCGATCGACGCGGCGTCGTACGACCCACGGGTGGTCGCCGTGTGCGCGGTCGGCGGACCGGTGCCGCCCACCGCCGCCCGCGTCTTCGAGCTGTGGAAGGACGTGCCGGTGCTCGCCGTCGTCGAGGCGAGCGACCGCGACGCGCTCGGGGCCGCAGTCGAGCTCCGCTTCGCCTCGACGCACCCCGACAGCGACATCGAGGTGGTCAGCGACCTCGACATCGGTACCGGCCCGGCGTTCGGATCGCTGGCTCAGGCCTGGACCGACGCGTCGTCGGCCGCCGCGTCGTGGCTCGACCGTCGCCTGGCGGCCGTCGCCGAGCGACGCGAGGTGATCGTGCACAGCGACGACGGGTGGGAGATCCACGGCACGCTCACGGTTCCGGCCGGCGACGGCGCCGTGCCCGCGGCAGTGCTGCTCCACTCCGGTCGCTCCGACCGCGCCGTGTTCAGCCGCCTGCAGGGCCTGCTCGCCCGCCACGGCGTCGCCGCCCTGAGCATCGACTGGCGTGGACGTGGTCAGAGCCAGAACCTCGGCACCTACTTCACGTTGTCGGCCGAGCAGCGCGCCGAGGGATGGCGCGACGCCCGGGCGGCGCTGTCGGCGCTCGAGGAGCACCCCGGCGTCGACGCGCTCGCGCGTGCGCGATGATCGGGGTGGTGCACGGCGCCGAGCACGCGGTGGCCGCATCGCTCGACGACGACCGGGTCAAACTGCTCGGCCTGCTCACCGGGTACGCGCCGCGCAACGAGCGCGAGGCGGCGCACCTCGTCAGTGGTGCCGTCGACGTGCTCTACGTCACCTGCCGCGGTCACGGGCCGACGACCGTGGCGATGCGTGACCTCGCGGCGCGCACGCCGCCGGGGAAGGCGACGCTGCGCGTCTACCCGGGCGGTGCGATCGGCTACCAGCTCTTCGCCATCGACCCGACGCTCGAGGAGGCGATCGCGTCGTGGACCGCCGCCGGACTGGGAGCGACCACCGAGGTGGTCGCGTGACGGCGACGATGCCCGACTGGCGACGCCGGCGAGGTGCGCGGCGCCGACGGCTGGCGCGTGCGCGTCGACGTGGCGCCCGCCGACCCGCCGCGCTCCGAGCCGGGTCCCGCCGCGCTGCTCGTGCCGGCGTCGGCCCACGAGCGCGACGCCTTCGGTGTCCAGTTGGTCGGCCTGCTGACCGGGCGCGGATTCACGGTCGCCGCCACCGACATCCGCGGTCGCGGTGAGAGCCGCACGCCGCGTTCGTTCGACGCCTTCCCGCCCGGCCAGCTGGCCAACGTGCGCGGCGACGTCGGCGCCGCTCTCGACCTGGTCGCCGGCGAACCCGCGGTCGATCCGGCACGATTGGTCGTGTTCGCCGAGCAGGACACCGCTGACGCCGCCGTGGCCGCCGCCGTCGCCGACGAGCGCGTCTGCGCCCTGGTGCTGATCTCGGCCCGGCTGGGTCCCGACACGCTCGACGCGATCGGGCGACGTCGCCCGGCGGTCTGCGGCCTGGTGGCCAAGGAGGACGGGTCGGGGATGCGTTCGGTCACCGCGGCGTACCGCCTGTCGTCGGCGGCGGCCAGCCGCCTGCGCGTCGTAGGCGGCGTGGGTCCGGGCACCACGATGTTCGCCGCCTGGCAGTACCTGCACCCCGACCGACCCACGCTCGAGCAGTGGCTGGCGGCGTGGTGCGACGCGGCGACGGCGCCGGACGAGAGCGCCCGACGGTGAGCAGCGAGCTGCGGATCACCCCGCTGTCGCCGGCCGTCGGCGCCGCCATCACCGGCGTGCGTCTCGACGACCCGATCGACGACGAGGCGTTCGCCACCATCGAGCGGGCGTTCTACCAGCACTGCATGCTCGTGTTCCCCGGTCAACAGCTGAGCCCGGCGGGGCAGGATGCGTTCGGGCGGCGCTGGGGCGCGCCGTACGTCGTGCCCTACCTCGCCGCCCACGCCGTCGACGGGTTCCCGGCGATCCTGCGCGTCACCAACATGGGCAAGGCCGGCACGCTGACCGAGAACTGGCACTACGACTCGGCGTACTTCGACGAGCCGCCGCCGATCGCCATCCTCGCCGCCCAGGACCTGCCCGAAGTCGGCGGCGACACGATGTGGTCGAACCAGTACGCCGCGTTCGAGGCGCTGTCGCCGGCGATGCAGGCACTGCTCACGCCGCTGCGAGCGGCGTTCACCGGCTCGCGCGTCGACGACGGCGTCCGCCACGACGTGGTCGCCTACCACCCCGTGGTGCGCACGCACCCCGTCACCGGCCGGCGCGCCCTCGGTGTCGGACGGATCGAGTCGATGCCGCACTTCGAGGGGATGACCGAGGAGGAGAGCCGTCCCCTCGCCGAGTTCCTCTACCACCACGCGGCGCGACCCGAGTTCGTCTACCGCCATCGCTGGGGCGCCGGCGACGTCGTGATGTGGGACAACCGCTGCCTGCTCCACTACGCGATCCACGACTACGGCGACGACGCCGTTCGCCTCCTGCACCGGATGACGGTGCTCGGACCGCAGGCCACCTGACCGTCGCGCCGGCGCGACGATCACACGACGGCGGCGAGGCGGTAGACGCGGACTCGCAGTGCCGTGGAACAGGTCGGCCCGCTCCGCTGGAGTCGAGCCCACTCGCCACCTCGCGGTAGGCGTCGATCAACCGGTGGTAGGTGCCGAACTGGGCGTCGACCGGCCAGTTCGACCCCAGCATGCACCGGTCCGCGCCGAAGGCCTCGACGCACCCGAGGATCCACGGGCGGATGCTGTCGACCGTCCACTCGGGATCGGACGCTCCCGCCACCGCCGAGATCTTGCACACCACGTTCGGGTGGTCGATGGCGAGTCGGCGCATCGCCTTCCACCAGTCGCGCAGCTGCTCGGGCGTGCGCTCGAGCGGGAGGCAGGCGTGGCTGAGGGCGACGGTGATCTCGGGCCACCGACCGGCCACGGCGCACAGCGCCTCGAACTGGCGGTGGTCGCGGCGGAGCTCCACCGACGCGCCCGCATCGACGCACGCCTGCATCGCCGGGTCGACCGCGTCCGGGTCGAGGTGCCGGCTGGCTCCGGGGTCGCGCACGCCGCGGAAGCGCGGGTGGGCGGCGTGGCGAGCGATCAGCGCCGGGGCATCGGGCGCGCCGAGCGCGCAGCGCCCGACGATGCCGACGATGGTTCCCTGCTCGTCGGCGAGACGCTCCAGCCATGCCGTCTCCACCGCCGGGTCGTCGATCGGGTCGGCGGAGTGCCCGTGCACGACCCCGGCGACATGGCCCCCGGCGGCGTCGACCGTGAACTCGGGAACGCTGTAGCGCGGCCGGTCGACCGACTCCGTCGCCGTCCACTTCCTGAACGAGTAGCCCGCTCGCAGCCACGACCACTCGAGACCGGGCTCGGCGTGGTCGAAGAAGTGGACGTGCGTGTCGATCAACGCCTCGTCCCCCATGCACGCCTCCTTGCTGGCGTCGCGCCCGCCACGACACCAGCAATTCAGTATACTCCTCTCGCATGCACGAGCCAGTACGGCGCGGGGTCGACGCGCCGTGCACCGTGCTCAGCGGCGCCACCGTGATCGACGGGCGTGGCGGGCCGCCGACGACCGGCGCCGATGTCGTGATCACCGGCGAGCGGATCGCGGCGATCGGTCCCGTCGGCACGATCGAGCGCCCCGCCGGTGCGTCGGTGATCGACTGCCGCGGCAAGTTCGTACTGCCCGGGCTGATCGACGTGCACGTCCACTACTTCGAGTGGATGGGTGAGTTGTTCCTCGCCCACGGCGTCACCACGGTGAAGGATGTCGGCAACGACGTCGACTGGATCGCCACGGCCAGCCGCGAGATCGCCGACGGCGCGGCCGTTGGCCCGCGCATCGTGTTCACGGGCAACGGTCTCGACGTGCCGCCGCCTCGCCGTGACCACTTCATCGGTATCGAGAGCGACGACATGGCCCGACGCGTCGTGGGCCTGCTCCACGAGCGCGGGGCGATCGCGATCAAGGTCCGCGAGATGCTGCCGGCGGCGCTGCTGCCGCCCATCGTCGACGAGGCCCACCGCCTCGGCATGAAGGTGACCGGACATCTGCGGACGATGACGGCCCGCGATGCGCTCGCCGCCGGCATCGACGGGCTCGAGCACGCCAGCGGCATCGTGCAGGCGACGATGCCGCCCGGCACCTCGCTCGACCTCGACCGGCTCGAGGCGGTCGACATCTACGCCAAGTACGTGGCCGAACGCAGTTCCTACTCGCTGATCGACGAGGGCCGCGGCCGACGCGTTGGTGGACGACCTCGCCGCCGCCGGCGTGGCCCTGATCCCGACGATGTCGGGATGGTGGCGGATGGCGACCCCGCGACGTGACGCCTTCGCCGTCGAGGACGCCCGCTACGCCGACGACCCCGATCTCGCCTACGTCCCCGACGAGGCCCGGTCGATCTGGCAGACCTCGCGCCTGTACCGGATCGACGACGAGCGCGATCTCGCCGAGCTGCGCCTCGGCTACCGGAAGATCCAGGACGTGCTGATGCACCACCGCGCCGCCGGCGGAGCAGTGCTCGCCGGGTCCGACACGTTCCTGTCGGTCCCCGGCCTCAGCCTGCAACGCGAGCTGGTGTTCTTCGTCGACATGGGCATCCCGCCGCTCGAGGCGATCCGCATCGCCACCCTCGACAACGCCGCCTTCATCGGCCTCGACGCCGAGCTCGGTTCGGTGGAACCCGGCAAGCGGGCCGACCTCGTGGTGCTCGACGCCGATCCGCTCGCCGACATCGCCAACATCGCATCGGTCGCCGCCGTGTACCGCAACGGCGTCGCCGTCGAGCTGCGCTACCACGCCGACCACGCGGTGCCCACACCGCGACCGGCGATGGTGCGGCCGCTGTGGGTCGAACGACGACTGCTCGACGAGGGATACCGCTTCGTCCACCCGACGTTCCCGACCGACCCTCGGGTCGACGACCACGACGCGTGCTGCCGATGAGCTCGACCTAACGCAGTGGATCTGCCACCGATTCGGTGGCAGATCCGACTGCTGTTTCCGCATCGGGGCGCTCGGGCGACCTGAGCCACGACTGCCGGGGTGGTGTGCACGACGTGTTGCGACGCCTGCTGATACGTCCACAACGGCGTCGTCTCGCGCCGAGGAGTCGCCTCGCAGGCGTACGCTCACCGGCGTCAAGTCGACCGCCTGCTACCAACGGGCACCTTGTCTTCGGTGTTCGCCGGGTCTACCGCGACCCGGTCGCCGCCTTCGACATCGACACCGACACGGGCAGCTGCGGCGGTTGGGGCGGGTGGGCCCGGTGCAGTCCTCCCGACCGCAGGCGGTCGGCTTGTGGGGAATGCGCAACTACCGCTCGACCAGTTCGAGGGATCGCCGTGCCCCGCCGTGTGGTCCGGCCGGGACGATCGTGCATCAGTCCGATCTGACGTTCGAGCACACCGACCGGCACCATGCCCGTGACCACGCCCGCCCGCACGCTCCTCGACGTTGCCACCGTCCTCGGAGCGGCGACGTGGCAGCGTTCGCGGAGACGTGGCTGTCGACGGAACTCGCGACGGTCGACGATTCGAGCTGCATCGTCGCCAGCCATCGGAGGCATCGAGTCCGCGCACGTCGATGGGCGTCCTCGAGACACGCTCGGTCATCGCGGCGATAGCCCGACTCGCCGGCCGAGAGCTGGCTCGGCCGGCTCGTGGTGCGCCACGGGCTACCGGCCTCCCGTGCTCCACCACCTCGTCACGCTCCCGAGCGACATCGTGTACGAGTCTGGTGGAGCTCCCGGAGCACCGACCTGGCCCTCGAGCTCGACGGCTACGGCGTGCGCTTGGCCCGCGCGACGCCTTCGAGGCCGATCGTCAGCGCCGCAACGGCCCGAGATCGCCGGGTGGCGCGTCCTCAACTTCACGGAGCGCATGGTTCGCTGCCGCCCGGCGCTCGTCGTCGGTCCAAATGACCGCCCCCTCGGTGGGGCGGGCTACATGCGCAGGTAGCGCTCGGCGTTCTCGGACATCAGCTTGCGCATCGACGCCTCGCCGAGGCCGGTCCACGAGAGGGCGACGTCGGGCGAGCGTCGGGAAGAGGCAGCCGTTGTGCGGGAAGTCCGACTGGTACATGATCACGCCGTCGCCGAGGATGCTCGTTGATCGAGCGGGCGATCTCCTCGCCCTCGTACAGCTCGATGCCGCAGTAGATGTGGCCCTCACGGGCGAGCTCGAGCGGGTCGCGCACGTCGGGCGGCAGCGCCCGCTTCATGTAGTCCGCCTGGCCGCGCAGGCGCACGAGCCACGCCGGCAGCCAGCCGGCGCTGCACTCGGCGAAGCCGATGCGCAGGTTGGGGTACTGGTCGAACAGCCCGCTGAAGATGAGGTAGCCGAGCAGCCGCTGGGCGCCCCACGGGTGGGCGGCGGCCCGCGCCACCACCACGTTGCCCCACATGTCGCGATACCCCGGGAAGTACGGCGGCTCGTAGAAGAACGAGTGGTGCATGATCGGCAGGTCGGCGTCGTTCATCGCCGCCCACACCGGATCGAGCACCGGGTCGTCGATCGGCAGGCCCTCGGGGAGCACCGGGGTGATCGCCGCCACCCACTCCTCCTTCGCCGCCTCGCGCACGACGTCGGCCGCCCGCTCCGGATCGGCCGCCAGCACCGGGACGGTGGCCTTCAGCCGCTGCGGATCGGCACCGCAGTACTCGCCGATGTAGCGCCGGTAGGCGTCGTGGATCTCGTTGGCCATCTCGACGTCGAGGGCCGCCACCGCGGTGGCGAACGTTGCCGGGATGATCAGGTGCACGTCGACGCCTTCGACGTCCATGTCGTGCAGGCGACCGGTGGCGTTGAGGTTGTTGATGCCCGGCGCTCGGCGGCGTGTCGAGCACCGCCGTGACGGCACCCTTCAGCGGCGACGCCTGCCCGGCCCGCGGCGCACCTTCGTCGAGCACCGTGCTCTCGCGCATCTTGCGGCGGTACGGAATACGGCGAGATGCTGAGCTGGTGCCCGCCGTCGGTGATCGGCGAGAAGTACCCGGCCAACTCGCCCCACCGCTCGCGCAGCACGGGCCCGGCGTACTGCTCCAGCGTCTCGAGGTTCGGCCCGACGTGGGTGTCGGTGTCGATCACCCGATAGCCGTTCTTCATCTGCTCCTCCGGGGCGCCGTGCGTGGCGGGATGCCAGAATTGAGCATACTCTATTCGTTCGGGGTGGGCCGGAGGGAGACACGATGACCATTGCGGAACGACTCGGTGATCTCGGTCTGAGGCTTCCGGCGCCGCTGCCGCGACGCGGCCGGTTCAGCGCCGTGGTCGTGCACGGCGACCTGGCGTTCACGTCCGGTGCCCTCGGAACGTTCGACGAGCCGTTGCGCGTCGCCCACCCGGGACAGGTCGGCGTCGACGTGTCGCTCGACGACGCCAAGGAGGCGGCGCGCCTCGCCCTGCTCGCCACCCTCGCCAACCTCGACGAGGTGCTCGGCGACCTCGACCGCGTCGAGGCGTTCGTGCACCTCACCGGCTACGTCAACGCCGGAGCGGGGTTCGACAAGGTGCACCACGTGGTCGGCGCCGCCAACGATCTGGTGGCCGACCTGTTCGGCGACGATCGCCGCGCCGGCCGCACCGCCGTCGGTGTGGCGACCCTTCCCGAGCGGGCGAGCGTCGTGCTCGACGCCGTCGTGGCGCTGCCGCGCCTGAGCGACGCGGTCGCAAATTTCAGTGTGCTGTATTCTCGGCACCGTGAGCCCCGCCGCCCCCGATCCGGTGCACCGGCCGCCACAGGTGAGCTACCACGCCGCCGCGGCGGCGATCGAGGCCGGCCTGGCCGAGTCCCGCACCATCGGGATGAACTGCGCCATCGTCGTGACGGATGCCGCCGGCGACATGGTCGCCGTGGCGCGCACCGACGGAGCGTCGGCGAACACCTACCGCGGCGCCCTCGGCAAGGCGAAGACGGCCGCCGTGCTGGCGACGTCGACCGCCGACTACCTGGAGCAACGGCTGCTGCACGACGAGGTCCTGTACCGGGCCCTCAGCGCCGACCCCGAGCTGTTCCTCGTGCCCGGCGGCTTCCCGCTGCAGGCCGGCGGGACGGTGGTCGGCGGGGTCGGGGTCAGCGGCGGGCTCCACGCCGACGACGCCAAGGTGGCCCACGCCGCGATGGCGCGCTTCGCCGAACTGGCGGCGTCGTCCGAGCCGTAGGCCGGACACGCCGACACCGAACACGACCGACCACGAAAGGACGGGGGCCATGGCCGACTGGGAGCAACGGATCACCGAGCTGGGCGTCGAGTTGATGGATCCACTGCCGGCCGGTGGCCTGTACACCGCCGTGGTGGTCAACGGCAACACGGCCTATCTGTCCGGCACCGTCGCCGTCGAGGGTCCGCCACTGCGCCTCGCCTACGCCGGGTGCCTCGGCGAGGACCTCGAGCTCGAGGACGGACAGGCGTCGGCGCGCCAGGCGTTCATCAGCCTGCTCGGCAATTTGCGTGGTGCCATCGGCACGCTCGACCGCGTCGAGCGCTTCCTGCGGCTCACCGGTTACGTCCGGGCTGCGCCGACGTATACCCAGATGCCCAAGGTGATCGACGGCGCCTCGCAGTTGATGATCGACATCTTCGGCGCCCCGTGCGCCCGCACCGCGATCGGCGTCTCGGCCCTGCCCGGTGGAGCGAGCGTCGAGCTCGACGCCATCGTGCAGCTGGAATCGTGAGCAACGAGGCAACACCGCCGCTGGTGCGCGAGCAGCGCCACGTCACGCTGGCGGTCGCCGACGCCGTGCTGCGGGCGGCGGTCGAGCGGGCCGAGTCGTTGGGCGTCGCCGCGGTCATCGTCGTCACCGATGCCGCCGGCGGCATCGTGCGCCTGGCCCGGTTGGACGGGGCCCCGTCGATCACCATCCGCCATGCGCTCGGCAAGGCCTCGTCGGCGTCGGGCATGGGCCGCACGACCGACGAGTTCCTCGACAAGCGCCTCACCCAGGATGATGTACTCTGGCGGGCGATCAGTGGACGAGGCGACGCCTTCGTCACGCCGGGTGGCGCCCCACTGAAGGTCGACGGTCGCTCGGTCGGTGCGATCGGCGTCGCCACGGCGTGCCACGAGCACGACTCGGAGATCGCCGCCGCCGGCGCGGCGGTGCTGGCGAGCTGAATCCTCGGGGTCAGGCCGTCGCGTAACCGAGGATCGCCTTGGTCTCGAGGTACTCCTCGATCCCGAACGCGCCCCATTCGCGGCCGTTGCCGGACTGCTTGTAGCCGCCGAACGGAGCGTTGAGGTCGGCGGGCGCGCCGTTGAGGTGCACCTTGCCGGTGCGGATCCGGCGGGCCATGCGCCGGGCCCGCTCACCCGCTGCCCGACATGTAGCCGGACAGTCCGTACGCCGTGTCGTTGGCGATGCGCACCGCGTCGTCGTCGTCCTCGTAGGGGATCATCACCAGCACCGGCCCGAAGATCTCCTCGCGGGCGATCGTCATGTCGTTGGAGACGTCGGCGAACACCGTCGGGCTGCACGAAGTACCCCGTCTCCAGCCCCTCCGGCTTCCCCGGCCCGCCGGTCTACGAGCCGGGCGCCCTCGCCGATGCCGCTTCTCGATCAGTTGCTGGATGCGGTTGTACTGCACTCGGACACCACCGGGCCGATCTGTCGTCTCGCTCCGTGCGGGTCGCCGACACGACGATCTTCGCTGCGGCCGCGGCCGCGACGCCGGCCGCCTCGTCCATGCGCGCCGCAGGCACGAGCATCCGCGTCGGGGCGTTGCACGACTGGCCGGAGTTGGTGCACATGCCGCCATGTCTGCGCGACGACGGCTTCTCGAAGTCGGCGTCGTCGAGGATGATGTTCGCCGACTTGCCACCGAGCTCCTGCGACACGCGCTTCACCGTCGGCGCTGCGGCACGGGCCACCTCGATGCCGGCGCGGGTCGAACCGGTGAACGAGACCATGTCGACGTCCCGGTGGGCGGCCATCGCCGACGCCGACGTTGACGCCGTCGCCGTTGACGAGGTTGAACACGCCGGCCGGCACGCCGGCCTCGTGAGGATCTCGGTGAACACGATCGCGTTGAGCGGCGCGACCTCCGACGGCTTGAGCACCATCGTGCAGCCGGCGGCGAGGGCCGGGGCGACCTTGCAGGCGATCTGGTTGATCGGCCAGTTCCACGGCGTGATCAGCGCGCACACGCCGATCGGCTCGCGGCGGATCAGCGTCGAGCCCATCTCCTCTCGAACTCGAACGAGGCGAGCACCTCGCGGCCGTCGCGAAGTGGCCGTTGCCGGCGCCGGCCTGGGCGCGCTGGGCCATCTTCAGCGGGGCACCCATCTCCTGGCTGATGATCTCGCCCATCTCGCCCATCCGCGTCTTGTAGCCCTCGACGATGCGGTTGAGCAGGGCGATGCGTTCTTCGACGCTGGTCTGCGAGAACGTCTCGAACGCTGCCTTGGCAGCCGCGACGGCCGCATCGACGTCGTCGGCACCGCCCATCGCGATCGTCTCGATCGGCTGCTCGGTGGCGGGGTTGATGACGTCGAGCGTGTCGCTGCTGAGCGGCTTCACCCACGCACCGTTGATGTAGAACTGCTTGGCGTGCTCCATCGCCCCTCCGCCGGTGCCGTCGCTGCTCACGTTACGCAGTGCCCGCCCGGCCTCCTCCTCATCCAGTGCGCCGGGTGGTGTGGTCCGAGGTCGTCCAGCGCAGCTCACGACACCACGCCGCGTGCCCGGAGGGCGGCGATCTCGGCGTCGTCGTAACCGACGGCGACGAGCACCTCGTCGGTGTGCTCACCGAGGCGGGGCGCCGGGCGGCGAACCGTGAACGGCTCGCCGTCGACGATCACCGGCGTGCCGACGTAGGCGAAGGGCCCGACGTCGGGCACCTGCCGTCGACCACGATCTGGCGGGCGGCGAGGTGGGGGTCGTCGTGGAGCTCGGCGACGCCCTGATGGGCGGGCCCGAGGGGGACGTCGATGCGTGCCCGAGCGCCACCCACTCGGCCTGCGTCCGTTGGCGGAACACGCCGGCGAGCTCGTGTCGCAGGGTCGTGTCACCGTGGGCGAACTCGACCGGTCCGAGCTCGTCGCCA